>NZ_CWHU01000004.1 GCF_001182725.1 Anaerococcus jeddahensis | reverse complement strand
TAAAGTTTAGTATCCATTAGCTTAATACATTACTGCACTTACACCTTGGACCTATCTAAGGTATTTTCTTTACCTACTCTGAGAAATCTTATCTTGAGGGTTGCTTCGTACTTAGATGCTTTCAGTACTTATCAATTCCGCACTTAGCTACCGAGCCATGCTAGTGGCCTAACAACTCGTACACCATTGGTGCGTCCATCCCGGTCCTCTCGTACTAAGGACAGCTCCTCTCAAATTTCTTACGCCCACGCTGGATAGGGACCGAACTGTCTCACGACGTTCTGAACCCAGCTCGCGTGCCTCTTTAATGGGCGAACAGCCCAACCCTTGGGACCTACTCCAGCCCCAGGATGAGACGAGCCGACATCGAGGTGCCAAACCTCCCCGTCGATGTGGACTCTTGGGGGAGATAAGCCTGTTATCCCCGGGGTAGCTTTTATCCGTTGAGCGATGGCCCTTCCATGCGGTACCACCGGATCACTAAGTCCGTCTTTCGACTCTGCTTGAGTTGTAGCTCTCGCAGTTAAGCTCGCTTTTGCCTTTATACTCTACGAATGGTTTCCGTCCATTCTGAGCGAACCTTTGAACGCCTCCGTTACTTTTTAGGAGGCGACCGCCCCAGTCAAACTGCCCAACTGACAATGTCCCATGCCCTGATTCAAGGGCTATGGTTAGAACTTTGATATTAAAAGGTTGGTATCCCACCAGTGACTCCATCTAGATTGGCATCCAGATTTCCAAGTCTCCCAACTATCCTGTACATTTAATCTCAAAATCCAATATCAGCCTACAGTAAAGCTCCACGGGGTCTTTCCGTCCTAGCGTGGGTAAGTCGCATCTTCACGACTACTACAATTTCACCGGATCCTTTGTTGAGACAGTGCCCAAATCGTTACACCTTTCGTGCGGGTCGGAACTTACCCGACAAGGAATTTCGCTACCTTAGGACCGTTATAGTTACGGCCGCCGTTTACTGGGGCTTAAGTTCTAGCCTTCGATTGCTCTAAGCCTTCCCCTTAACCTTCCAGCACCGGGCAGGTGTCAGCTCCTATACTTCATCTTGCGATTTTGCAGAAACTTGTGTTTTTGGTAAACAGTCGCTTGGGCCTGGTTTCTGTGGCCTGATTTCTCAGGCTCCCCTTCTCCCGAAGTTACGGGGACATTTTGCCGAGTTCCTTAACAAAGGTTCTTCCGCGCGTCTTGGTATTCTCTACCTCCCTACCTGTGTCGGTTTTGGTACGGGCGCTTTGGTCTGGATAGTGACTTTTCTTGGCAACATGGAGTCATCAACTTCTCTACTTATGTTTTCGATACCTATCGGCTTTCAGAATTTGTGAAAAGCGGATTTGCCTACTTTTCTTCCTACGGCTTTAGACCATCATCCATCGGATGGCTTTGATTATCCTTTTGCGTCATCACATCTCTCTTAACGACTTCAAGCGGTACAGGAATATAAACCTGTTATCCATCGCCTACGCCTTTCGGCCTTGGCTTAGGTCCCGACTTTCCCTGAGGGGACGAGCCTTGCTCAGGAGTCCTTAGGGTTTCGACGGGGATGATTCTCACATCCCTTCTCGCTACTCATGCCAGCATTCTCTCTTGTATTAAATCCACTTTTGCTTTCGCCTTGGCTTCGTCTCTAATACAATGCTCCTCTACCACTAATAGAGGTATTAAGTTTAGCTATGAGTCCTAGTTTTTTTAACTCTTAACCAGTGATTGTTAGTTCATAATTTCTTATGATACCTACTTTGACTTTAGACTTGTGTTTTTTGAATATCTTATCTTTAATATCCTATCTTTTATGTCTGCGTCTGAAATTTGTATTTCTTTTTTAATCTCTTCTGTTATTGTTTTTGTTAAATATTTCCTAGTCTCATTTGTAAACTTAATCCCTCTATTAATCCGAAGCTTCGGTATTGAATTTAGCCCCGTTCATTTTCGGCGCAAACCCACTTGACCAGTGAGCTATTACGCATTCTTTAAATGCATGGCTGCTTCTAAGCCAACGTCCTGGTTGTCTTAGTAGATTCACATCCTTTTCCACTTAATTCAAATTTTGGGACCTTAGCTGTCGGTCTGGGCTGTTTCCCTTTCGACTTAGAAGCTTATCCCCCTAAGTCTGACTCCCTGACTTGATTTTTTGGTATTCGGAGTTTGATAGGTTTTGGTACGGTAATCCGCCCTAGACCATTCAGTGCTCTACCCCCTAAAATCTTAGGTCAGAGGCTAGCCCTAAAGCTATTTCGAGGAGAACCAGCTATCTCCGGGTTCGTTTGGTTTTTCGCCCCTATCCACAGTTCATCCGATGCGTTTTAAACCGCACCCGGTTCGAGCCTCCATTGAATTTTACTTCAACTTCACTCTGACCATGGATAGATCACCCGGTTTCGGGTCTATTCTAACTTACTTTTGCCCTATTAAGACTCGCTTTCGCTACGGCTTCTGATCTTAAATCATTAACCTCGCAATTTAGAATAACTCGCTGGCCCATTCTACAAAAGGTACGACATCACGTTCTCTCACGCTCTGTCTGCTTGTAGGCACTAGGTTTCAGGTTCTATTTCACTCCCCTTTCGGGGTTCTTTTCACCTTTCCCTCACGGTACTTGTTCACTATCGGTCACATGTTAGTATTTAGCCTTAGGGGATGGGCCCCCTATCTTCACACCGGGTTACTCGTGCCCGGTGATACTTTCCCTCTCGTTTAGTAATGCTTTCGTCTACAAGACTTTCACTTTCTTTGGTTTATCTTTTCAGATAATTTGACTAGCATTACCAAATCGCTATTGAGTTAGGCTCTTTTCCTTTCGCTCGCCGCTACTTAGAAAATCGAATTTTCTTTCTTTTCCTCCTGCTACTTAGATGTTTCAGTTCGCAGGGTGTCGCCTTACTAAGCTATGTATTCACTTAGTAATGATTGTGTCTTCCACAACCGGGTTGCCCCATTCGGAGACCTAGGGGTCAGTGTTNCTTTTCCTCCTGCTACTTAGATGTTTCAGTTCGCAGGGTGTCGCCTTACTAAGCTATGTATTCACTTAGTAATGATTGTGTCTTCCACAACCGGGTTGCCCCATTCGGAGACCTAGGGGTCAGTGCTTTTTGTGAGCTTACCCTAGTTTTCGTTCACTTACGTCCTTTTTCGCCTTCATGTGCCAAGGCATCCACCTTGTGCCCTTTCTTTCTTGACTGGAAATATTTATAGCTATTTAATTTTATTAGGTTCTAGTGAAAAAACCGTCAGGTTTTTTCATGGTGGAGATGAAGAGATTCGAACTCTTGACCCCCTGCGTGCAAGGCAGGTGCTCTCCCAACTGAGCTACACCCCCATGTAACCTTTAAATTTACTACAAAGCTTACTTTGCCCAAACAAAGTTTTTTTATTAATTTTCTTTGGTAAAAGTCAGCGTACCGACTTTTTACTCTTAGAAAGGAGGTGATCCAGCCGCACCTTCCGATACGGCTACCTTGTTACGACTTCACCCCAGTTACTGACCCTACCTTCGACTGCTGCGTCCTAAAAGGTTCGCTCACAGGCTTCGGGTATTGCCAACTCCCATGGTGTGACGGGCGGTGTGTACAAGACCCGGGAACGCATTCACCGCGACATTCTGATTCGCGATTACTAGCAACTCCAACTTCATGTACTCGAGTTGCAGAGTACAATCCGAACTGGGACAGATTTTGTGAGTTTCGCTTCAGATCGCTCTTTCGCTGCCCTCTGTATCTGCCATTGTAGCACGTGTGTAGCCCAAGTCATAAAGGGCATGATGATTTGACGTCGTCCCCACCTTCCTCCGGTTTATCACCGGCAGTATCGCTAGAGTCCCCAACTTAATGATGGTAACTAACGATAGGGGTTGCGCTCGTTATGGGACTTAACCCAACATCTCACGACACGAGCTGACGACAACCATGCACCACCTGTATTTCAGTCGACCGAAGTCGTAAGGAATCATCTCTAATTCCCTCCGAAATATGTCAAGACTTGGTAAGGTTCTTCGCGTTGCGTCGAATTAAACCACATGCTCCGCTGCTTGTGCGGGTCCCCGTCAATTCCTTTGAGTTTCACACTTGCGTGCGTACTCCCCAGGCGGAGTGTTTAATGCGTTAGCTGCGGCTCCCAGATTATTCCAAGAACCTAACACTCATCGTTTACAGCGTGGACTACCAGGGTATCTAATCCTGTTTGCTACCCACGCTTTCGTACCTCAGCGTCAGATGATGACCAGAAAGTCGCCTTCGCCACCGGTATTCTTCCTAATATCTGCGCATTTCACCGCTACACTAGGAATTCCACTTTCCCTTCCATCTCTCAAGCCTAGCAGTTTTAAAAGCTTTATATAGTTGAGCTATATTATTTCACTTCTAACTTACTAGGCCGCCTACGTACCCTTTACGCCCAATGATTCCGGACAACGCTCGGTCCATACGTATTACCGCGGCTGCTGGCACGTATTTAGCCGGACCTTATTCTTACGGTACTGTCATTTTCATCCCGTAAAAAAGATTTTTACAACCCGAAGGCCTTCTAAATCACGCGGCGTCGCTGCATCAGGGTTCCCCCCATTGTGCAAAATTCCCCACTGCTGCCTCCCGTAGGAGTTTGGGCCGTGTCTCAGTCCCAATGTGGCCGTACACTCTCTCAAGCCGGCTACTGATCGTCGCCTTGGTGAGCTTTTATCTCACCAACTAGCTAATCAGACGCAAGTCCATCTTACACCGATAAATCTTTGGTCACTCTATCATGCGATAAATTGACTTTATAGGGTATTATTCTTCGTTTCCAAAGGCTATCCCCTTGTGTAAGGCAGGTTACTCACGTGTTACTCACCCGTTCGCCACTAATCCACTTAAAATCATTCCGAAGAAATCAACTAAGTTTCATCGTTCGACTTGCATGTGTTATGCACGCCGCCAGCGTTTATCCTGAGCCAGGATCAAACTCTCATTTAAAGTTTGATCTTGACTATTGTCATTTTTCGTTTGGTTTACTCAAAGTAATTCACTTTACTTTTTTTGTAGTTTCTATATATTTTTTTGAGGTTCAATGTCGCTATCTCGTAACGACTATTATATAATACCACGTTCATTTTATCTTGTCAAGTATTTTTTTAATTTTTTTATTAAAAACTTACTTTTCAGATTATTTGTATGAAGTAGCATTGAATATATAATACACTATTCTTTTTCGCTTGTCAAATTTTTTTGAAAATTTATTTTTCATATTTGACTTGCTTCTTTAACAGTGCCTTTATATAATACTAGGATTTTTTTGCTTTGTCAAATTTTTTTTGCAATTTTTTTAAATTTTAAAAGAGTCCTGTTTTTCAAGCTTTTTTCTTTTTATTTTTGCTTGTTGGACTCTTTTTTGATTTTATTTTTTAAATTTTTTTATTTTTCTAGTGATTTTTTTAATTCTTCTAGTTTTTCTTTGCAAGCGTCCATGGCTTTTTGGAGTGAATCTTTTTTGGTCATGTCTACTCCAGCTTCTTTTAATACTTCTATTGGGTATTTGCTTTTTCCTGCTTTTAAGAAGTTAAGGTATTTTTCTAAATCTTTTTTGTCTCCATGGAGGATTTTTTCTGATAGGCTTACCGCTGATGAGAAGCCTGTTGCGTATTGGAAGACGTAGTAGAACATATAAAAGTGTGGGATTCTTGCCCATTCTGTTGATATATATTTGTCTACTTCTATATCATCTCCAAAATAATCCACATTTAGATCGTGGTAGATTTGGTTTAATTTTTCTGCTGTTACTGGCATTGAATTTTCTACTAGCTTGTTTGCTTCTAGTTCAAATTCTGCAAACATTGTTTGTCTAAATACGGTTGACTTGAATGAATTTACGTAGTGATTTAATAGGTAGGCTTTTTCTTTTTCGTCTTTTGCATGGTCTATCATGTAATTTAATAGTAATAGCTCGTTTGTTGTTGATGCTATTTCTGCCAAAAATATTGAATAGTCTCCATAGATATATGGTTGGGTTTTTCTTGTGTAATATGAGTGCATGGAATGTCCAAGCTCATGGGCTGTTGTGAAAAGTGAATCTAGGGAATCATTGTAATTTAATAAGATGTATGGTTCTGTATCGTAGGATCCGGATGAATATCCTCCTGATCTTTTTCCTTCGTTTTCCATTACATCAAACCACCTGTCGTCAAATCCTTCTCTTGCTTTTTTAATGTAGTCTTCTCCAAGTGGCTCTAGGGCTTTTAGGATTAATTCTTTCGCCTCGTCGAATGTGTAGGTTTTATTATAGTCTTCTACTAATGGTAGGTAAATATCGTAAAATCCTAAATCATCTAGGCCTAAAACTTTTTTTCTTAGACTGGTGTAGTCTCTGTGAATTTCTATATTATCGTGGATTACTTCTATTAGATTATCGTAAACTTTTTCGTCAAGGTTATTTGCAAACAAGCTCATCTTTCTTGCTGAATCGAATTTTTTGAGTTTTGCTATGGTGTTATTTGCTGTCATTTCTCCATCAAGAAGGGAGGCTGCTGTATTTTCGAATTGTTTGTAAACTGTATAATATTTTTCGTAAACTTCTTTTCTAAAGTCACGATTTGGATCTAGCTCTAGGTTTGTGAAGTTTGCATCTGTGATTTGGATTTCTTCATCGCCCTTTTTTACTTTTGGAAATTTTAGGTCGGCGTTTGAAAAAATCATATAGGTATTTTGTGGGTTTTGGGATAGTTTTGAAAATGAAGCTATAATTTTTTCTTCATTTTCTGCCAAGGTGTGGTCTTTATTTCTAAATAAATCTTCGAAATAATGAGCGTAAATTTTTAGATCTTCTTTTTCTTCTATATATTTTTGTACTTTTTCGTAGTCTTCAGATAAAATTTCTGGTGTTATAAAGGAAAGTTCTTGGGCAAGGCTTGCAAATAAGTTGTCTGCAATTTTTGTCATTTCTTGGTATTTGGCAACTCTTGTATCTTCGTCAGATTTTAATGAGGCATATACTCCAAGTTTTGAAAATTTTCTTTCTAATTTTTCGCTTGTTTTTAAAAAATCGTAAAGACTGTCGGCTGATTGTAAAATCCTTCCTTTATATGTCTTTGTTTTTTCGATTAGATTTTTTACTTCTTCTACGTCTTTGTAGAAATCTTCGTCTGTCTTATAAATTTTTTCTGTGTCCCATTTTAGGGACTTGTCTATATCTTTTCTATCCATTTTTTCTCCTTATAAAGCTTGTGCAACTGATTTATTTCCTATATATATAAAGCCCATAGCTATTAAGCCGAAGGCAATTATTGCAATAATCTTTGTGCTGGTTGGTAGGGTCATATTCATTATTGGGAAATATCCTGCAAGGATAAAGCCTCCCAAAAGTCCACCAATGTGTCCAGTTATTCCAATTCCTGGAACCATAAAAGAATAAATAATATTTATAGCCACTATTCCTATAAAACTTGAGCCAAATTGCCTTAGAAATTCATTGTCCCTGTAATTAAACATAATTCCAAGAGCAAGGCCAAAAAGTCCATAAAGAGATGTGGATGCTCCCGCTGATACACTTGTAATTTCCCCAAAAGCATAGGTAAATAAATTTCCCATTACTCCAGTTAGTAAATAAATAATTAGAAAATTTCTTGACCCGTACAAGGATTCAAAAGTATCACCAACACTATTTAAAAAATACATATTCATCAAAAGATGAAAAACTCCAATGTGGATAAAAATCGGGCAAAATAATCTCCACCACTCGCCCTGATAAACGTGAATTTTGCTCATAGCATTAAATCTCAAAAGATTTTCAATATTTTCGCTGCCGCCTGTGACAGTCATAAAAATAAAAACTATGACATTAATCGCCATTAATATTCTAGTCATTTTTCCCTTCGCCATAACTCCTCTTTCTTAAATTTTTATAGAAAGATTATCAGAAATAAAATTTCTTGCAATAGATTTTATTTCCCTTTTATAATCTCCCCTCTCAAGATTTGCTTTAATTTTAAATTTATAAACTTCATCTATATAAGGATTATCCCTCAAACTTTGATAATCTTCATCTTGCAAGAAAATTATTTTTATATTCTCATTATACCTTTTGGCAAATTTAGAAAGATTAATAGAATTTTCCCCATTAAATTCATCAACATTTTCACTAATAATTAAAAGGTCTTTGTCCTTTACCTCTTTTTCAAAATCAACGAGAGACAAAACAAGTTCCATAGAATTAGAAATTTTAGCCTTAAAAAATATATAAAGAGCCCAAGCTACTCCTCCTCCTGCACCAAGATAAGGAAAATCTATCTCGCTTGCTCCCAAAAAATCAGAAACTTTTTTAGAAAAGTGCCTGCAGGCTTTCTCAAGTTGTAAAATTTCCTCAGGACTTGCACCCTTTCTGATTGGTCTTTTGTCCAAAAAAGAATTTTTTTGAAAAAGAGTAAGAGGAAGACTTGTAGCAATTTCAAAATTTGCATCCAAAACCCTCTTATCAAGACCAGATGTGTCAATAGAATCGACCTTAATCATATTTTTTGCAACCGGATTTAAAGAATTAAGATTTTTATCAAAAAATCTAACTCCCAAAGCATAGAGCATGCCCATGCCCATATCATTTGTGGCCGTATCTCCAATTCCTATAAAAAAATCCTCGCAGCCGTTATTCAAACCATCGACAATCATCTCGCCAAGACCAATTGAAGAAGATTCCATAACATTTAAATTATCCTTATACAAAAGCCTAAGACCACAAGCTTGGGCCATCTCCATAGCACACAAATTTTTTTTGATAATATACCTTGCAGTCGAAGCCTCGCCTATAGGATCATGGACATTTACATAAGAAAAATCTCCACCAATAACTTCCTTAAGACTTTCAACAGTCCCCAGTCCTCCATCCAAAAATGGAAGAATAGAAACCTTGTTATTTTTATTTTCACTTTCTAACTCTTCTTTAAAATAATTTCCAATTTCGATAGAATTTTCAAAATCTTTAATTGAATCTAAAGCTAGTAATATATTCATAATTCACCTCAATTAAATTATACCCAAACTATGTGGACAAATTATTAATTATCTTTTCCAAATAAATCATTAATTATCTTTACCAATTGCAAATTCAATGATATAATTAAGTGGAAAGTTTATAAAATAAACTTTTACTGTTTAACTCATGGAAATCTTTTAAAAAAGATTTCGCCCATCAAAGAGCCACTTAAAAACTTATAAGTGGCTTTTTAAAATGCCTTTCCATAAATTTTGGAAGGCATTTTTTTATTTTGAAAATTTGTGATATTGATTCAAAATTTATAATGAGTATAATTATCATATACTTTGTTTTTTATTTAAAATGAAGTAATTTTTTAAAAATATGGAGGATATTATGTCACTAATAGGAAAAAAATTACCTGAATTTAATTTGGATGCTTATGATCCAAAAACAAATGAATTTGTAAAGATAAGTGATAAGGACCTTGAAGGTGAATGGAAAGTTTTGATGTTTTATCCAGCAGACTTTACCTTTGTATGCCCTACAGAGCTTGAAGATTTGCAAGAAAAATATGGGCAATTAAAAGAGATGGGTGCAGAAGTTTATTCTGTAAGCGTTGATACACATTTTGTACACAAGGCTTGGCATGATGAAAGTGAAGCTATAGGAAAAATCCAATACAAAATGATTGGCGATTCAAACAAAGAACTTACAAAAGCTTTAGATATTTTAACAGAAGATGGAAAAGCTGACAGAGCAACTTTTGTTATAGACCCTGATAATGTTATCCAAGCATTAGAAATAAATGCGGGTGGAATAGGAAGAAAAGCAGAAAATAATATCTACAAAGTTAAAGCTGGTCAATATGTAAGAAAACATCCAGACCAAGTATGTCCTGCTAAATGGAATTCTGAAGAAGATGATACACTAACTCCAGGACTTGACCTTGTTGGAAAAATCTAATGTTAGACAATAAATTAAAAGATCAGCTAAAGGCTTATCTTAAAATGCTAAAGTCCAATGTAACAATTGGACTTTCGCTAAATGAAGATGAAAATTCAAAAAAATTAAAATCTTTTATAGAAGAAGTGGAGTCTTTATCTGATAAGATAAAAATAGAAGAAGAAAATTTAAATTTCACCCCTGCTTTTAGCCTAAATGGAGAATTTGAACACGGAAAAATTGTTTTTGCAGGAATTCCTTTGGGACACGAGTTTGAATCATTTGTTCTTGCACTTTTACAAGTTGGTGGAATCGAACCAAAAATATCCAAGGAGGAAAAAGAAAGAATAAGGTCTATAAAGGAAAAAAGAAATTTTGAAACAATAGTTTCCCTTTCCTGCCACAACTGCCCTGAAGTTGTGCAAGCATTCAATATTATGGCAGTTTTAAACAAAAATATTTCTCACACAATGATTGAAGGTTCAATAAACCAAGATATATGTGATAAAAGAGATGTTATGGCTGTACCAGCAATTTTTGAAAATGGAGAATTTCTTGACGGGGGCAAAAAAACTATGGCAAGTCTTTTAGACCTTGTAGCAGAAAAAGTTCAAAAAGATTTATCCAATTTCAAAAATTACGATATCCTAATAGTCGGAGCAGGACCAAGTAGTGCTACAGCTGCAATTTATGGAGCAAGAAAAGGACTAAAAATTGCAATAGTTGCAGACGAATTTGGTGGACAAGTAAACGAAACTCTCGATATAGAAAATATAACAGGAATCCTAAAAACAGAAGGACCTAAATATATGCTATCAGTCAAAAACCAAGTAGAAAATCTTGGTGTAGACATAATAGAGGGAGTAAGAGCTGTCGATTTCGAAAAAAATGACCATGAATTTAATATTATCCTAGAAGATGGAGCAAAAATAAATAGTAAAAGTCTAATTTTTGCAACAGGAACAAGATGGAGACTTCTTGGAATAGATGGAGAAGAAAAATTCAAAAACAAGGGCGTAGCTTTTTGCACCCATTGCGACGGACCCCTATTTAAAGGAAAAGACGTAGCAGTTATAGGAGGAGGAAATTCAGGAATAGAAGCGGCAATAGACCTTGCATCAATAGCAAAAACCGTTACAGTTCTTGAATTTTTACCAGAATTAAAGGCAGATAAAATATTACAATCAAAATTAGAATCCTTTCAAAACGTAAAAGTTATAACCTCTGCCCAAACAACAAAACTCCTTGGTGATAAAAAACTAACAGGTCTTAAATATATAGATAGAAATACAAAAGAAGAAAAAACAATTGATCTTGCCGGAGTTTTCATCCAAATCGGTCAAATTCCAAATACAGAATGGCTAGAAGGAAAAATAAAACTCACAGATAGAGGCGAAATAGAAGTAGAAAAAGACGGTTCAACAAATATAGAAGGAATATTTGCAGCAGGCGATGCAATAAATTCCCTTTATAAACAAATAATAATAGCAGCAGGCTCAGGAGCAACAGCAGCCCTATCAGCCTTTAACTATTTAATAAGAAAGTAAAAATAAAAAATATGGGAATCTTGCAAAATGAATAATCATCCCAATTTGTTAAAGTAAATTTTATGAAGATTTTGATTCAATTAGAAGAGTGATATTAAAAATCTTCAAAAAAATCTCTAACTATGGAAGATAATTATTCATAATTTTGTAACATTCCCATTATTTTTTTTGCTTAAAATTTTATAAACATCCTAAATTGCTCAACCTTCTTTCTTTTTTATTATCGTAAAAAAATATCTTTTAAAAAAGCTTGCAACTATAGGGCAACTTGTGGTATTTTTTAAAATTTTTAAGTATTTTTATTTATTAATAAAAGCTCTTAATCTTTTTTTATAAAAAAAAGACAGTCAATTTCTTATTTGAAATTAACCGTCTTAAACAAGTTAGAATATAGGGTTTTGTTGATTGTATCCTCTACATATTTTATTTAAATTTTTGATTATTATATTTCTAGCTACAAAATAACCAAGTCCACATACCCACCAACCTAGTATTAACCAAAGTAGGAAGCTTGAACCATTTTCTTGGATAGTGTATCCATATCTTTGTCCGTTAGATGCAAGTCTATTTGCCAAGGCATAATTCCAATATACGCTATAAATTCCACAAGTAAGTATAGATAGGATTATATATTTTAATAATCCACTTGTGTACTCTCCATCTCCTTCACATGCTATATTCACATCTCTTGAAGCAGTGTGAACAAAGTAGAAAGTATAAAATCCACAAGTTATTATATTTAGCAACACGAATAATAATAATGATCTTTTTTCATTTAACATACCTTTAAAATCTCCTGTATCTTCTGTATATTTGTAGGCATCAAGATCCTTAGCTTGATTGTTTTGACTACTTTGATTATATTGATTACTTTGACTATTTTGACTTCTTCGATTATTTTGATTGCTTTGACTATTTTGACTTCTTCGATTATTTTGATTGCTTTGACTCTTTGTAGTATTTGATTCTTTTGAAACTTTAGAGCTAATTTTTTCGAATTGTTTTAAAAATAATCCAAATGCTGACATTACTTCAGCTTTCAAGAAGTTAGTATCTTTTAATTTATCAAAATATCCTTCTTCATATATTGTATCTGATGAAGATTTAGAAATAAAATATACAACAACAGGAACTAAGATTGAAATCAAAATTAAAATAATACTTATAATTGGTCTAAATTCATATACTTCACTAATAGATTTAGCAATAAGATCAAAAATTCTAATTATAATTAAAAAAAGTCCACTTATTACAATCAAATTGAATAAATCTTGGTTATTCCCCTTATTCCATTGTTTTGAAACTGTAAAATAACTGTAAGCCACAAAAACTATAGAAAATAAGCTTAGACCACTGGCTAAAATATTAAATAATGACACAAATAAATATCCAAGCATTAGAATATACCTCCTATTGTATTAAAAATTATACCAAGTAGGTCTATCAAATAAACTATTGCGAAAATCACCATAAGGACTGTCGCTCCTATAGAAAAGAATTTTATTAAATCACTAGGCTTAACTTCTACACTATCAACTTCATTATTATTAAAATTGAAATTTTCTCCGTTTCCACTTACTTCATCATTGCCTAGAAAATTTTGAAAGTCTTTTTTCACTTCTTGAGCTTTTTCTTTTGTACTTTCCTTGAATTGTTCAGTTTCTCTTTTTGCGCTAGAAATGATTTCTTCTTCATCAATTTTGATTTTTTCTTTAACATTTTCCACAGTTTGGTCAATGTTTTTTTCAATTTTTTCTTGGTCTTCTTCTACTTCTTTTTTTACTTCTTCCAGTCTTTCTTGTCCCAAATTATTTTCTTCTTTTAAGTCTTGAGATTCAAAAGAATCATTAGAAGAATCTTGATTTGAATTTACTGGATTGCCACATTTGTAACAAAAATTAGCATTTTGATCTAATTCCGCTCCACATTTAGTGCACTTCATAGATTACCTCTTTCTTACTACTCCATTAATTTCTTTATAGACCATGTAAATTATTGAATCTTTCGGTCTAAAAACAACTATATTATCTTCTGGATCTATCATTCTAACTATATAAACCAGAAAAAACAGGCCAATTACAAGAATTATTCCAATTTTTTTTACCCTTTGAGGTATTCTATCTTCGAATAGATACATCAAAAATATTAAGGCAGGTAATGGAAAAAGTGGATGGTAATAAAATGCCAAGCGAGGATTAAGCTTAAAAATGGAAATATATGCTCTAGTCATCCCACAGCCAGGACAAGAAACACCTGTTAGAGCCTTGATTGGACAAGTATAGCCAAAGAAAAATAATAACCCATAAAATATTACTATAGCTAGCATAAAGTATATTAAATCTTTAAGTTTTTTCCTCATCGAATTCCTTTCTTCCTGTAAATAAATAATATATTATTATTATATCATAGCAATAATTATAATTCCATAAAAACACAAATTTTTTACAAATTTCATATTTTAAAAATATTGAAAGATAATAGAGTTTTTTAAGCTTGAAAAGATGCAATAATAAATTTATTGTTTTCTATATTAGATTTAATAAATTAAATCATAAGCTTAAACGAAACAAAACCCATCTCGAGCTTGTCGAGAAATCTCCTTATTTACTGTTTTATTTGTATTTAATCAATTCATTAGATCTCTCCACTCAGTCGCTTCGCTCATACTAAAACCCGTTTGCTAGGCAAACTTTCTCGTGCTTATGAAAACTCATTTACTTCGTAAATTCTTCCGTGCTCTCGTACTAGTTTTCAGGATTTATAACCGAAATCAACGGTTATAAATCTGCACTCAGTTTTAGGGATGATTGTGCCAAATCAAGGCACAATCATCTGGTCGAGATGGGTTATTATTGGATTGAATTTATTACTGAAGTTATATATTTATAATTTTATTTCTAAATTTTTTTATTTTTAATTTATTAAGACAGGAAAGCTGGCACATATAAATTTCTTACTTTTATTCTATTAAATAAATTAAATTCAAATACCAAAACGAAGTTAAACCCATCTCGAGCTTGTCGAGAGATCTCCTTATTAATTTTAGATATTAATTTATTTTCTCCATTGAATTATCTACGTTTATATTTTTCTAAATACTTATTTTCCTATGAGATTTCTCCACTCCTAAGTACGATAAATCGGGATAAACAATTGAAATTAACGGTTTTTAATCTGGTCGAGATGGAAATTGTGTTTTAAGCTTAATTTATAATTTTTATTTTTCCTCCAATTTTTTCAAGGCAAAAAATACGCTTACTACAAGTCCTTCGTCTTCTGCTACTTCCATTGTGTTATTTTCAAAGTCATAACTTGCTAGAAATTCGTCGTCTTTTATTAGAGAAATTAAATTTTCATGGCTTATTAGTTGCATTTGCCTGTTTATAATTTTCGCCTCGCTTATAGGATCATCTTTCATTTTTTCTATTTTTAGATTTCCTATTACAGCTTGTTTTTTTTCCTCTTAGACTAAATAGGTTTTTTATTTTAAATCTTGCCACCAATTTCCCACTAGGACGCAATACATTGTACTTACCTTCTAGTTTATAGGTCATTCTTTCTATTTCAAAAATTTTTCCTTCTTTATATTGTAATTTTTTCATTTTTTCCTCACAAAAAAACCAGCAGGATTTCCTACTGGCTTTGTTTTAATAATTTTCTTTTAGATATTCGATAATATCGTCAGATTCGTACATTTTTTTATCGCCAAATACCATAAATGGAATTTGATCTTTGCCACCAAGCTCTATTAATTCTTTGGTGTTTTCTTCTCCACTTCTGCCATCTTTTACATTGTAGGATGTGAAATCCAAAATTTTATTTTCGTGCATAAAGTTTAAAACTTTTAGGCAATATGGGCATTCAGGTTTAAAATATAAGTCAAATTTACTCATAATACTTCCTTTCTTTTTCTCTAATAATTTTCTACCCTTAAATTTATTTTTAAAACTTAAAAGAAAAATATTAGGGAGGTAAATATTAAAAGTATTAGTAAAACCGGCGGTAAAAAAACTTTCATAGCTGCCAAAAACATGGCAAATCTGTCGTGTTTTTCTAGATTATCTTCTTCTAAAAGCTCTTCTTTTTCATAGATTTCTTCTTTTGTTTTGTTTTTGAAGGGATCTATTGGTCTTTTCATAGGTTAGCTTCCTTGGCCAACTCGTGTTCTTTTTTGAGTCTTTCTTCTTCGTTTTTTTCGAAAGCTTTCATTTTTGTTTCTTCTGAAACGTCCATCAAGTGGCAAGCTACAAAATGACCATCTTCTACTTCTTTAAGCTCTGGCTCAAATTGTTTGCATATATCCATACAATATTTACATCTTGTGTGGAAACGACAACCCTTTGGTGGTCTTACTGCTGATGGAATATCTCCATCGATTGTTTGTAATTCTTGTCCCTTATCAACGTCTGTTCTTGGTATTGCTTGTAAAAGAGCTTTTGTGTAAGGGTGTTGTGGATTTTTGAAAATCCTATCTGAATCTGAAAGCTCAACCATAACTCCCAAATACATTACTCCAATCCTATCTGAAATATATTTTACAACTGAAAGGTCGTGGGTTATGAAAAGATAGGTTAGGTTCAATTCTGTTTTTAAATCTTGAAGTAGATTTATAATTTGTGATTGGATTGAAACGTCAAGGGCTGAAACTGCCTCATCACAAACTATAAAAGTTGGGTTTAGGGCAAGGGCTCTGGCAATTCCTATTCTTTGTCTTTGTCCGCCGGAAAATTGGTGAGGATATCTGTGAATAAAATATGGAGCTAGTCCACATTGGTTCATTACATCTTGGATATATTCGTTGTAGCCAGCCTCACTTCTTGATTTGAAAAGTCCGTGGCCTAAAACTCCCTCTCCAATTATATTTCCAACTGTCATTTTTGTATCCAAAGAACCATAAGGATCTTGGAAAATTATTTGAAGATCTTTTCTAAGCTCTCTCATTTCTTCGTTTGTAAGTCTTGATAGGTCGATTCCATCATCTACAAAACTTTCAAATTTTTCAAAATCTTCTTTTGATTTTAATTCTTCTTTTTTTGCCTTTATTTTTTCTTCTTTTTCCAAAACTTCTTTATCGAGTTTTTCTTTTTTGCTCAAAAGTTCCTTGTATTTTGGATCATTTAAAATGGCATCTTTTAACTCTTTTTTATCCCTAATTCTTACTTGGTCTTTTTCTTCGATTTTTTTGATATCTAGTAAAACTTTGGATCTTTCTTTGATTTTTTTGTAATAATCATCAAGAATTGAAGAAATTTCTGACAAATTATCGCTTGCAAGAAGTCCTCCCGCTATTCTCATCATATTTTCATATTCTTCTTGGAGAAGTCTTCTTTGATGCATAGCAGCTTCGTTTAGCTCAGCTTTTTTTTCTTCATCTTCAGTTTTTTCTAGCTCATCATAAATTTTTTGAAGTTTTTCTACTTCTGTATCATATGAAGGAAATATTTTTGGAATATCCTTTATATCTTTTCCCATATAAGCTGGAGCAAGCTTATCTAAAGTTGTTCCATAATATAGAGTTGTTCCTTCTGTTTGCTCATAAATTTGTAGGATTGTCCTACCAAAAGTAGATTTTCCACAACCACTTTCTCCAACCAAACCAAAGGTTTCGCCTTCAAATATATCTATTGAAATATTTTCATTGGCGTGGACATATTCATTCGCTCCCCTAGAAAAGATAGATTTTTTCTTGATTGGGAAATATTTTTTGAGATTTCTTATTTTAAATAAGACTTTTTTATTATTGTTCTCCATTTTCCCTCTCCTCTCTATTTGGGTAGTGGCATCTAATTTTTTGATTTTCGTTTACTGCTACAAGCTCTGGCATTTCTTTCCTACATTTTTCAGTAGCATACTTACACCTATCTGCAAATTTACATCCATCAGGAAGGTTAAGTGGATGTGGAACAGAGCCTGGGATTATATCAAGTCTTTCATTTCTATCACTTGTTATTGCTGGAATAGAATTTAAAAGAGCAACTGTGTAAGGATGGTTGTATTTTGTAATATCGTGTTTGAAAATATAATCAACTGGTGATTGTTCAACAATTTGTCCACAATACATTACAGCAACCTCGTCTGCCATTTGATTTATTACTCCCAAATCATGGGTTATAAATAAAATTGAAGTATTTTGTTTCTCCTTTAATTCATTCATTAATTTTAGAATTTGAGCTTGGATTGTAACGTCAAGAGCTGTTGTTGGCTCATCTGCAATTAATAATTTTGGCTCACAAGCAAGGGCCATAGCAATCATAACCCTTTGGTTCATACCACCAGAAAGCTCGAAAGGATATTGTTTGGCAACAACATGAGGGTTTGGAATCTTTACTTGAGCAAGTAGTTCCTCAACTCTTTTTGCTGCCTCTTTTTTGTTCATATTTTTGTGAAGGATTAAAACTTCTGAAATTTGTTTTTCTACTGTAAAAACTGGGTTAAGTGAACTCATAGGCTCTTGGAAAATCATAGAAATATCATTTCCCCTTATTTTTTCCATTTGAGACCTATTAAAGTCAGAAATCTTTTTGCCGTCAAAAATTATTTCTCCGCTATAAATTTTTTGGTTTGGTTCAAAAAGTTGCAAGATGCTCATTGCAGTTTGACTTTTTCCAGAACCACTTTCTCCAACAAGGCCCAAAGTTTTTCCTTCTTCAATTGTGCATGATACTCCATTTACTGCTTTTATAAGACCACGTCTTGTTTCAAAGTAGGTATGGAGTTTTTTTATTTCTAGTAAATTTTTCATTTTTACACCTATCTCTCATTTGATCTTGGGTCGATAGCATCTCTTAGGGCATCTCCAATTAAGTTTACTGAAAATGCTGCCAAAAATACTGCAAGAGCTGGAACTACCCATCTCCACCAGTAAATATTAATTACATCTGATGATTGGGCACTTGTCATCATATTACCCCATGATGGCATTGGCTCTTGGACACCAAATCCTAAAAATGATAAACCTGCTTCTGTAAGGAGGTTTCCTGCAAAACCAAGGGTCGCATTTACAATTATTATTGAAAGAATATTTGGAAGGATGTGTCTTACAAGAATTGAAGAATTTGTAACACCCAAAGCCTTAGCAGCTATTACATAATCTCTTTCTCTTTCAGCCAAAATTTGACCACGAACAAGCCTTGCAATTCCTGTCCATCCAATAACTCCAAGTAAAACCATGATCATCATAAGTCTTGTATTTTGACTGGTATTTACAGGAAGAAGGGCTGATAAAGTTATTATTAAAGGATAAAATGGGAATGATTGAACAATTTCTGTAATTCTCATCAAAACATTGTCAACTTTTCCTCCAGCATAACCTGAAACCATACCAATAATTACACCAAGAACCACTTGGATAATAACTGAGACGAAAGAAATAATTATAGTCATTTTTCCACCGTGAATTAATCTTGTATAAATATCACGACCTTGGTCATCTGATCCAAATCTAAAACCTTTAAGTCCCCAAGTATCAATTTTATTGTCTTTATTTACAGCATAATTGTTAAAATATCCAGAAAATATTTTTTCATATTTTCCACTAGGACTGTCGGCTTCACCATAAACATTATTTCCCCATGAATAAATTTTTCCATCTTCATCAAGGGCAGTAAAGTGATTGGTTCCTGCAACTATATCCTTAACTTTTCCTTTAAATTTCGGAACATTTTCTCCTGATAAATTGTCCCTAGATGGACCCCAAACATAAAGTTTTCCATTTTCATCAAGGGCTGCTGCAGAATTTGAAGTAAGGGCAACTTTTGAAATTTTAAGCTTATCATTTTTAATCTCGTCAGGTGCTCCAACATCAATCTCAGCTCCCCTTACACCAAGAAGCTTTGTAGTTCCGTCTTTTAATACAGCAAGAATATTTGAACCACTTGTATCAAAGTCTACAATTTTTCCTTGAACTTCTTTTGGGATAAGGTCAAGTCTTGAGTTCATTGTTGAACCCCAAACATATATATTATTTTTTTCAGTCAAAACAACAGAATATTGAACTCCACCACCAAGTTTTTTAATGCCTTCTTGTTTTATTTGGCTTTCTTGCATTGGTGGAAGTTTTGTTTGTTGGAAAGAATCATTACCCCAACCATAAACTTCATTATCTTCAGTTGCAACAAGAATATGTCTATCTCCAGCTGCAACATCTTTTATTTTTTTACCCTTAAGTTTTTCCTTTATATCTTCAGGCATTTTCATAACATTATCTTCGTTATTTTTGCCCCAAAAATAGAAATTTTTCTCCTTAGTTAGGCCAACACCAAAAGTATTTCCAACAGAAATTCTTTCAACACCCTCCTTTTCCATTTCAGAAGGGTATTTCATATAGCCTGAACCTGGGGAAACATTTATAAGAGTACCCTCAGATTGGTAAGGATTAAATGGAATTATAGCAGATCCTATAAAAACTACAAGGATAATTCCAAGCATCAAAACAAGGCCCAAAACTCCAAGAGGACTTCTAAAATAATTTTTAACAGCCATTTTTCCAGGAGAAGTAATTGCATCTTCCTTTAAGGCTTCATTTTCATTTTTTGGATTAAGATCTCCCAAATTCTCTTCATTTGCATTAGTTCCAAAAGTAAACAAGGAAAGAACTAATCTACCAAAAGATTTAAATGATTTTTTTAATTCATCTTTCATATTAAGCCTCCAATTTTACTCTAGGATCTACAAGTGCATAGGCAATATCCATAATCAAGTTTCCAAGAAGAGTTAAAATTGCATAAAACATAGTTAGAGCAAGAATAACATTATAATCTTGAGCCAAAACTGATTTTATGAGAATATTTCCAATTCCCCTGTAAGCAAAGATAGTTTCAGTTATAGCAGAACCTGAAAACATTGAAAGAATTGCCCAAGTCATAGCAGTTACAACAGGAATTAGGGCGTTTCTAAAAGCGTGAGAATAAATAACAGTTTTTTCTTTCAAACCCTTGGCCCTTGCAGTTCTAATATAATCCTCATTAAGAGAATCTAGCATAGAGTTTCTAACATATCTAGAAATTGAAGCCATAGAACCAAAAGTTAAAGTTAAAGTAGGTAAAATCAAATACTTAACCCACTCACCAAAAGTATTATTTCTAGGCATACCATTAGCAGGGAACCATCCTAACCTAAAGGCAAATAAGAATATCAAAAATAAACCTATAAAAAATGTAGGCAAGGAAATTCCAACCAAGGTAAATACCTGGAAGAACTTATCAAAAACTCCTCCCTTGTGAACAGCCGACCTTATTCCAATAAGAACCGAAAGTACAAAAGAAACAAGAGTCGAACCGATATTTAATAAAATTGTATTTTTAAGTGGCTCAGAAAGATATTCCTTAACAGGTCTTTTAGCTTGAGTAGATTCACCATAATCTCCCTTCAAACTTCTTCCCATCCACATAAAATATTGTTCTGGTAACGATTTATCATAACCATAACGTTTCTCAAGATTTTTATACATTTGTTCTTGTTGAGCCTTGGTCATTCTTCCGTTCTTAGGCATCATTGCCAAAATAGGATCACCAGGCATAGATTTAGAAAGTGCAAAAACCAATATAGAAATAATTATGGCTACAGGAATCAAATTAATGATTCTTTTTACTATGTATTTTAACATGTCTATCCCTTCCTTGTATTTATTAAGTTTACTCAAAAAATTTCACACTTTAATTAATTAAATATAAATAAAATTAAACTTTGAAAAATAAAAAAAATTCAAAGAAAAAATTTCATATAAAAATAAAAAATAAACATAAAAATTTTTCATAGAGTAAACTTACAATATCATAACCATAATATTAATATAAAAGTTCGAATTTGTCAATGTAAAATTTGTCATAAACTTATAAAGATTGATATTTATTTTTAAAAATTCACAATTTATGAGGATTTTTTTACATTGATGAATATTAATAAAAAATCATATATAGCACATTAAAGCTCTAATGTTTTCATCGATAAAACTAAAAATATAAAGAGAAATTTGAATTTAAAAAATAAATACGATGAATTAATCGAAAATAAATAAAATGATAAGGCTTGCATTAAGTAATAAAAAATAAGCTAAAAAAATAAAAAACACTCCAATGAATTTTATAAATTTTAATTAAGTCCATTAGAAAAATCTAATTTTTTAAAAAACTAAATATTAAAAAAGAATTTAATAAAAGAGATCTCTGTTATTTAGTAATTATATGCATTATATTTGAAAGTTCTTCTTAAAAATAAATTTTTTTCATATATTCAACTTAAAAAGAAGCCAAATTATGGCTTCTTTTTTATAATCTTATTAATTTTTAATCTTATTTAAGACTCATTTGGTTGATTTGGCAAGATGTTGCCCATTCTGGTGTTAAGCCTTCAAATCCTTTAACTCTTGTGGATGCTGATGAGTGGATTTGGTTTGAATAAAGTGGAATTTCTGGTAGGTAGTCATTGTACCATTCTTGGAATTCTTCCCATTTATCTAGGTAAGCTTCTTTATCACCAGGTTTTACTTGTCTTAATTCTTCTGTAATTTTATCAACTTTTGGATCATTTGTCTTTGTTTTGTTGTCATTTCCTTTACTGTTGTATTGGTAGTAAGGATCAAATGGTGTTCCAAATTCAAGTCCCATATTGAATGCTGTATATTCTGCTTTATCTCCTTCTTTTGGATTTTCTCTATAGTTTAGAAGGGTATTAAAGTCACCTGCTTGAACGTTGTATTCAAGTCCTGCTTGTTTAGCATTGTCTGGTAATTGGTTTGAAAGAAGTGTTGTTATTTCAGATTCTTTTGCACCAAATTGGTTGATTTGTAATTTCTTTCCATTTTCATCGTATCTGTAATAATCAAATTTGTCAGCGTTATTTTTGTATTCTTCAGCTGCTTTTTTAGCATCCCAAGCAGTTTTTCCATCTTTTTCAAATTTGTATGGAGATTGGTCTAATCTCTTGTTTGCTTCTTCTACGTTTAATGTATATTTTGTAAGTTTAGCTTCTACGTCAGCTCCTCTTTCTTTATACATCCATTGACTTGAACCGTACATTCCGTTTGTTACTACTGCATATCCACCTGCAAAGTTTTGTACGAAGTCATCTCTGTTCATTAAAAATGCTATAGCTTGTCTAACTTCTTTATATTGAGTTGGACCCCTGTCGTCTAAGAATGTTAAACATCCATAACCATTTCTGTCGAATGCTACATATTGTAATTTCTTTTCATCTGCAGCTTTTCTCATTTGGTCAATTCTTGAACCATTCATTTCATTTTCAAATACATCTATATCCCCATTTTTAACAAGGTCTACAGATATTTCTGGGTTAACTGCTTGGATTATAACATTTGGAATTGTAGCTTTGTGTCCTTCAAAATCTCCAGCATATTGATCATTAAGTTCCATTTTAACCATGTTGTTTTTGAATGAAACAAATTTGTAAGGTCCACATGTAACCTTTGGTGCTTTTCTGTAGTCATTTGCATCAAAAAGCATAGCTTGTTCAACAAGCATTTCTGTTGGATCTATATCTTTTCCGCTTTCAGCAGATTTTTTCTTATCTTCAAGAGTTTTTAGTTTATCTTCGTGCTCTTTTTTAGCATCTGGATCTTCTTCACCTGCTTCTTTTACAGCAGCATCGTAATCAGATTTTTCTGTTTCGATTTGTTTGTCAAGAGATTCAATGAAAGCTTTTTTATCATCGTCAGATAATTTGTAGCCATCTTTTAAAGCAAATTTAGATCCATCAACTGTTAAGTTTGGAGCTATATAGTGAATTGGTCTTGGATTCATTGCTTTTAGAGATTCTTCTTCATAGTATGGTAAGAAATCTTTATCAACTGTAATCTCGAAAGTTTGGTCGTCAATTTTCTTTAGACCAGCAAGTTCATCAGTTTTTCCTTCTCTAAAGTCATTGTATCCTTTTAGGGAATCTCCACCTATTTCAGTAGATCCTGTAATAAGAGAATAATCTTGTGGTGAGTGTAAAAGTGCTGAGAACAAATAATCGTCAGCTGTTACTGGCTTACCATCAGACCATTTAAGATCTTTTTTGATTTTAAAAGTAAATGTTTTTGATCCATCTTCATTTTCTTTTGATTTAGGTTCACCATCAAGGACAGTTTTATTAATTACATATTTTCCACTTCTGTCTTTTACATAAGTGTCATAACCAACAGCACCTTGAATTCCCATAAACTCTCTAGCTCTTACGTCGTTTGCACTGTTATTAAAGCCTTGAATAAATTCTCCACCAAGTGAATCAACACCTACTACAAGTGTATTATCATCGGTTTGTTTTTCAAATTTTTCATTAGCTTGTTCGTTACTAGCATTGTTGTCTCCAGCATTTGATCCGTTGTTATCTTTGTTTCCACCACTACCGCAAGCAGTAAGAGTTAAAACTAAGCCAAGCGCAAAAGCTTGTGAGAAAACTTTTTTTACATTCATCCTTCTCTCCTCTTTTCTTTTATTTTTTCTTTATATGAATTCATTATAGTTTATATTTATGTTTCTGTCAAATTCTTTTTATTACTGATAATTTCAATACTTAAAGAGATTTTGAGAAAAAAATATTTTTTATTTATTTATAAATATACAAAATTTAAGGAGATATTTTAAAATTTTTTACAAGTTTTTTGCAATTTATTAAGGTAAATTGTTGAAATGATAACGTTTAACTATTTTGCATATTAATAGACTAAATTGTAAAATATGAAATTAAAAAAATTAAAATTTAAAAATATATGAAAATAAATTATTAAATATTTAAAATGGGTAAAAATATTTAATAAGAAAAAAATGGAGGAATTATGAAAAAAATATTAATTTTGGCCCTAAGCCTATCTTTAATTTTTACAGGATGTGCAAAAGATAAAAAAAATAAGCAAGAAAACTCTTCAAGTAATCAAAATATTACAGCAAAATCAAACCAAGAAAATAATTTGACAGTAGGAGAAGAAAAAAATTCTGAAAATATATCAAATGAAAAAAATAAAGAAAAAAAATCCAAAAAATTATCAAGCGCTGAAATAAAAAAAGCCATGGTTGATATTGGTGGATTTAACAAAAAATTTGTCGACAATTTTAAAGAAAAAGATATAAAAAAATACGAGAAAAAAGCTGACGAATTAAGAGAAAAAACAGGATTTTGGAATAAATTAACCCTATTTTTTAGCCAAGTTGCCAAAGACAATAAAAATTCCTCAAAAATTTACCCAGATGTTTCAGTAGATGAAGTTGAAACTTGGGTTTATAGCGGAGATGAAAATACAGATAATTACAAAAATGCCAGAAGATATCTAAAACAAAGAGGATTCGATGCAACAAAAGTTCCAAATGGAATTTTAAGAGAAATATTTTTCAAAGTTTACGATGAAAATAAACTTGCAAGCTATGAAGAACAAATTGACAAGGCTTATGAAAAATTAAAAGAAAAATATCCAAATGGATATGTTGAAAATTCATCAAAAAAAGAAACAAGCACAAATGAAAATAAAAATTCACAAAATAATAATCAAAGTAAAGAAAGTGGAAAAATGAAAAAATTTGCAGAAAAAAATGAAGACTACGATGAGTTTAGAAAAGAATTAGTAGACCAATATGGATTTTCTAAAGAATCTGTAGAAAAAATAAGTAATGAAGATATAGACCTTGCAAACTATAGGGCCCAAAAAAAATTAGAAGAAACAGGCTATGGCGATATAGGCTTAGTCATAAATGAAATAGCAAAAATGTATCCAGGCGCATCAACAATGTATCCAGGAGATGACAAGTAAAAAAATACCATCCCATCTTGACTTTACTCGAGATGGGTTGTTTTTGCTTAGTTTGTTAAAATTTTAAAATTTTTTTTAATTATTTTTATACTTAAATATTAAAAAAATTATTTTTCTAATTTTAATTCATAGTCAATTCATTTTATATAAATAAAAAAACTAGCAGAAAACTGCTAGTCAGAGCGTAGACAAAGTCTAATTATAAAAAATTATTAGTAATTAGAATTAAATTAATCTTTGACCCATCTCGACTAAGTGAGTGAAACGAACGCATGGAGAGATCTCATGAGATTTCTCCGCTCGTTGCACTCGGTCGAAATGTACAACTTTTTAGTTTGTCAACAGTATGACTAGCAGAAACCTGCTAGTTCTTATTGCATTTTTTGCATTTCTATTGTGAATTTTTGTAGAATTTTTTTCTCTATTCTTGATACTGTCATTTGGGATATTGATAGTTTGTTTGCTATATCTACTTGGGTTCTTCCCTCGTAGTATCTTAATTCTAGGATTTGTTTTTCTAGATCGTTTAGTCTTTCTGTTGACTTATCTATCAAATCTTTTAATTCTACTGAATCAAAATTTTTGTCGTCTTCTCCTATCATATCGGATAAATCTACTGAATTTTCTCCTTTTTGGACTTGATATTTCATATCCAAACTTTGAGGAGTATAGACCTTGCTTGCCTCTATTGTTTCAAGAATTGTTTCTTCATCTTCTCCAAGATAAGATGCTATGTCCTTGATTGTTGGGGTTCTCTGGAGTTCTTGAGGAAGAATTTTTTTGGCTACATTTATTTTTTTGTAGAGATTTTGAATTCTTCTTGGAACTCTTATTACCCAGCCCTTATCCCTAAAATATCTTTTTAGCTCCCCCATTATAGTTGGGGTCGCAAAGGATGAAAATTCGTATCCTTTTGACGGATCATACCTATCAATGGCATAGATTAGGCCAAGAGATGCCACTTGATAAAGGTCATCTTTTTCGATTCCTTTTCCAACGTATTTGTTGGAAAGTATATCGACTATATACATATGATCTTCTATAAGTTCATTTCTTAGGTCCTTGTCCCTTGTTTTATAAAATTGTTCAAATTTTTCTTTGATCTCTTTTTTTCTTTCAAGAGAAGCTTTTGTGTCTGCCATAATTATTTCTCTTTTGTAAGTATAATCTTATCTTCAACAACTTCTACCTTGTCTGCCAATTGTTCAAGGATAATTTGTTTGATTTTTAGATTTTCCTCTTCAATTTCCCTATCTTTTCCTATTACTTCTACTTTCATTAGATTTTCTTTTATATAGAAATTTATTTTTATATCCCTATCGCTCATTTTATAATTTATTGCCTCTGATACAACAACTCTTATATCTTCGACTTCTTCTATATCAAAGCCCATATCGCTTGCAAGACTTGCTGCCAAAAGCCTCATTGATTTTAGATAGATAGTTTTTGGTGGAATTATTAAACTTATGGTATCCATTATTCCTCCATCTCAAATAAATCACTTATATCGGTAATTTTAAATAATTTTTTGATGTTTTCTTTTGGATTAATTATTTTTACACTTTTATCTTTTTCTTTTTGGTCCTTATAAATATTTATAAACATACCAAGACCTGTTGAATCTATATAGTCCAATTTTTCAAGGTCAATTATAAAATCTGTATTAGTATTTTTTAAAGATTCTTCGCAAAATTTAGAAAAATCTTCTTTTGAATAAACATCCAAATCTCCAACAAGCCCTACCAATATGTGATCATTTTTTTCTTCAATATTTGCTTTAAACATTTTAGTCCTCGCTGTTTTCTTCATAATACTTGGTTACAGAAACAATAAAGTCTTCAGTGTTTTCTAAATTCTTTAATTTTACACCAAGGGTACTTCTTCCTGTGGTTGAAATATCTCTTGCTGATATTCTAATCATATCTCCTTTTAAGGAAACCATCATTATGTCATCATCTAAATTAGCAGGAAGGGTAGCTACCAAATCTCCAGTTTTTTCTGTGATTTTATGGCATCTTACTCCCTTTCCTCCCCTATTTTGGTTGTTAAAATTATTAAAGGATGTTTTTTTACCAAAACCATTTGCAGTAACAACTACCAAATAAACTTCATCCTCAACTATGTTCATTGACACAACCTTATCATCATCTCCAAGTCTAATTCCTCTTACTCCTTGAGCATTTCTTCCCATAGACCTGATATCTGATGAGGCAAATTTTATTGCCATTCCCTTTTTGGTTGTAACAATTATATCACAAGGATGATCTATTTGCCTAATTGAAACAAGCTTGTCTCCATCTTCAAGTGAAATTGCTATAATTCCATTTCTTTGGATATTTGTAAATAATTCTGCATCAGTTTTTTTAATTTTTCCATTTTCAGTTTGGAAAACTAGTTGGCTATTTTCGTTTAAATCTGACAATTCCATAATATCTGTGATTTTCTCATCGCTTGCAAGAGAAATTAAATTTATTATGGCTTGTCCTCTTGATTGCCTGCTTGCTTCTGGAATTTCATAGCATTTTAATGAATAAACTCTTCCAAGATTAGTGAAGCAAAGAAGGGATTCGTGGGTATTGGTTGTAAGAATTTTTTGGATAAAGTCATTTTCTTTTGTATTTCCAGCAGAAATTCCCTTACCACCCCTATTTTGAACCCTATAGGTATTTATAGGAAGTCTTTTTATATAACCATCGTGAGTTAAGGAAATTAATACATCTTCTTTTTCAATCAATTCCTCTATATCAAATTCTCCCTCATCTGGAACAATTTTTGTTCTCCTATCATCGGCAAATTTTTCTTTTATTTCTAAAATTTCTTCTTCAATTACGCCAATTAATTTTTCTTCATCATTTAAAATTGATGTAAAATATTCAATTTTTTCAGCCAAGTCCTTATCTTCAGCTTGCAATTTTTCAATTTCAAGACCTGATAGTCTTTTTAATTGCATATCAAGGATAGCTTGAGATTGAGGATCTGTTAGGCCAAATTTTTCATTAAATATTTTCTTGATTTGGTCATTATCATAAGATGATCTGATTATTTTTATAATTTCATCGATATTGTCAATGGCAATAATCAAACCTTCAACTATATGTTTTCTCTTTTGAGCCTTGTCAAGGTCAAATCTTGTCCTTCTTCTTACTACATCTTTTTGATGTTTAATATAGTATTTAATAAGCTCTTTTAAATCAAGAATTTTTGGAACTCCATCAACAAGGGCAAGATTTATAATTCCGAAAGTTGTTTCAAGTTGAGTTTGTTTGTAGAGATTATTGAGGACTATATTTGCATTAGAATCCCTTTTTACCTCAATTACAATTCTCATTCCCTTTCTGTCGGATTCATCTCTAATATCTGAAATTCCTTCGAGTTTTTTATCTTTAACATATTCAGCAATTTTTTTAATTAAATTTGCCTTGTTTACTTGGTAAGGAATTTCTGTAACAATTATTCTTTCCCTATTTTTTTTGAAAGATTCAATTCTTGCAACTGCACGAAGTTTTAATTTTCCACGTCCAGTCTTGTAGGCTTTTTTGATTCCAGCTTTTCCTAGAATTTGTGCTCCTGTTGGAAAATCTGGTCCCTTTATAATATCTGCCAATTCTTTTACGGAAATTTCCGGATTATTCATATAGGCAATACAAGCATCAATAGAATCTCCCAAATTATGAGGAGCCATATTTGTTGCCATTCCTACTGCTATACCATTTGATCCATTTACCAAAAGATTTGGAAATCTTGATGGAAGAACTGTTGGTTCTTTTTCTTCTTCATCAAAGTTTGGCATGAAGTCAACTGTATCTTTGTTGATATCTCTAAGCATTTCCTTGGCAATCTTACTCATTTTAACTTCTGTATAACGCATAGCCGCTGCGTCATCTCCGTCTATTGAACCAAAGTTTCCTTGGCCGCTTGCCAAAGGATACCTAGTTGAAAAATCTTGAGCAAGTCTTACAAGGGCATCGTAGATTGCAGAGTCTCCATGAGGGTGGAATTTACCCATAACCTCACCGACAACTCTGGCTGATTTTCTGGTAGGCTTACTTGGATCAAGTCCAAGTCCTTCCATTCCGTATAAAATTCTTCTATGAACTGGTTTTAATCCATCACGTACATCAGGTAGGGCCCTAGAAACAATTACAGACATGGAATATTCCAAGTAGGCACTTTTCATTTGATTTTCAAGATCTACCTCTATGACGTTTTTATAATTTTCTTCTGTCATTTATCCTCCTAGACATCTAAGTTTTCAACATATTGGGCGTTTTCTTCGATAAATTCTCTTCTAGGTTCTACCTTCTCACCCATTAGCATTGAAAATGTTGCGTCTGTTGACATTTGTGAATCTTCTTTTTCATATACTTGAAGTAAGACCCTATTTTCTGGATCCATGGTTGTCTCCCACAATTGTTCTGCGTTCATCTCACCAAGACCCTTATATCTAGAAATTTTATAATTGTCAGTTTCCCACGCTTTTATGATTTCATCTAATTCTTTCTCTGTATAGCAATATCTTTCTTTTTTGCCGCTAGATAATTTATAAAGTGGTGGTTGGGCTATATAAATATGACCCCCATCTACAAGTGGTTTCATATACCTATAGAAAAATGTTAAAAGCAAGGTTCTAATATGAGCTCCGTCTACATCGGCATCTGTCATGATAATAATTTTTCCATAGCGAAGTTTACTTATATCAAATTCTGATCCAATTCCTGTACCAAAGGCTGTAATCATTGATTTTATTTCTTCATAATTTAAAATCCTATCAAGATTTGCCTTTTCTACATTCATTATTTTTCCTCTCAAAGGAAGAATTGCTTGAATCCTGTTATCACGTCCACCTTTTGCAGATCCACCAGCTGAATTACCCTCGACTATAAAGATTTCATTTTCTCCAATATCTTGGGATTGGCAATCAGCAAGTTTTCCAGGAAGAGTTGTTGAATCAAGAATTGATCTTTTTCTTGTTAAATCTCTAGCCTTTCTTGCAGCCTCTCTTGCCCTTCTTGAAGCTAGGGCTTTTTGAATTATAGTTTTGGCAATTTTTGGATTTTCTTCCAAGAAATTTCCCATATGTTCTGAGAAAAATGCATCTACAGCTCCTCTTACCTCACTATTTCCAAGTTTTCCCTTTGTTTGTCCTTCAAATTGAGGATTTGAAATTTTTACTGAAATAATTGCAGTAATTCCCTCTCTGGCATCATCACCTTGGAGGTTATCTTCATTTTCTTTTAATAAATTATATTTTCTAGCATAATCATTTACGCTTCTGGTTAAGGCTGACCTAAATCCTGAAAGATGAGTTCCGCCTTCTACTGTGTAAATATTATTTGCAAATGTTAGGATATTTTCACTATAAGAATCTGTGTATTGGAAAGAAACTTCAACTTCTGTAGATTCTTGACTACCTTCAAAATATGGAATTTCTTTAAATAGTGGACTTTTATTCCTGTTTAAATATTTTACAAATTCTTTTATTCCACCATCATATTTAAATTCAACTTCTGACCCATCTCTTTTATCTTCAAAAATAAGTCTTACTCCCTTATTTAAAAAGGCCATTTCCCTAAACCTATTTTCTAAAGTGTGTTTATCATAAACTGTCACATCAAAAATTTCTGGATCCGCCTTGAAAGTTATTTTTGTTCCAGTTTCTTTTGTATCTCCAATAATTTCAAGGTCTGTTGTAGGCTTTCCTCTTTCAAAAACCATCCTGTGAATATGACCTTCTCTTTTTACTTCTGCAATCAAATATTCACTTAGGGCATTTACAACTGAAACTCCTACTCCGTGAAGACCTCCTGAAACCTTGTAGGCCTTATCGTCAAATTTTCCTCCAGCGTGTAAAACTGTAAGAACTGTTTCTAGAGTTGATTTTCCAGTTTGTGGATGTTTTTCAATAGGGATTCCTGACCCATCATCTTCTACTGTTACTATATTATTTTCATCTATACTTATTTTTATGTAGTCACAACGACCTGCAAGAGCTTCATCTACTGAGTTATCTACAACTTCGTAAACTAGGTGGTGAAGTCCCCTTTCACTTGTTGATCCTATATACATACCAGGTCTAAGTCTTACTGGTTCAAGCCCTTTGAGGACCCTAATGTTCGATGCATTATATTCTGTATTTGCCATAAGCTTCCTTTCTATTATTTAATGTGACCATCTTTTATTTTTCTAATTTTACTCCTATCAACTCCATCCAAACTTTTGGTGTTGGTTGCAGTAATAATTGTTTGAAATTTTCCTAAATTTTCCAACAAAAAATTAGATCTTTTTTCATCAAGTTCTGAAAAAACATCGTCAAATAAGATTATTGCCTTATCTTGGCTGGTATTTTCAATTAAATTTACATTGGCAAGCTTGATATTTAAAATTGCAGATCTTTGTTGACCTTGAGATCCAAATTTTTTTGTATCCTTGCCATTTATTATTATATCAATTTCATCTCTTTGGCTGCCTGATGTAGTCCTAAAATATTTTAAATCATCTAAAATATTTTCAGAAAATTTTTCCCCATATTCTTCCACAGAATTTGCCCTTATACTAGGCTTATAAATTATAGTTAAATTTTCCTTATTTTCTGTAAGATTTAAATGATTTTTATTGGCATAGGTATTTATTAGGGAAATATATTTTTCCCTAAACCTATAAATTTTGTAATTTAGCCTAATTATTTGCTGGTCAAAGGCCATCAGTTCGGTTTTAAAATATTTTGATCTTTGATTTTTTAATAATTTATTTCTTTGGCTAAGAATTTTTTCAAAATCTTTTTTCAAAGACTTGTAACTAAAATTAACACTAATTATTATATCATCAATTAAGTCTCTTCTAAAATTTGGCCCATCTTTTATTATATTTAAATCTTCTGGGGTAAACAAAACCAACTTAAAAAGTGATTTTAAATCCTTATTTTTGTCATATTTTATTTCATTTACAAAAATATCTTTTTTATTTTCTTTTACACTTATTTGGACATTTTTGAAAGATTCTCCCTTTCTAATTGTCCCTTCAAGGCCCATTTCTTTTTCATTAAACATGATAAGGTCCTTGTCCCTAAAAGATTTAAAACTTTTTGCATTTGCCAAATAATATATGCTTTCAAGTAAATTTGTTTTTCCTTGGGCATTATCTCCCAAAAATATATTTATATTTTTATTAAATTCTATATTTTGAAAAAGATAATTCCTAAACTTATTAAGTTTTAAATTTTGAATCCACATTATACAAGACTAATTAAAATTTGATGGTCAAATTCTACCTTATCGCCCTTGTAAAGTTTTTTTCCAGCTTGAAAAAATTCTTCTCCATTTACCAAAATTCCATATTCTTTTATAAGATGTTTGGCTTCTCCTCCACTTTGGGCTATGTCTGTTGCCTTTAGAAGGTCTTTAGCTGTAATCATTTCACATTCAAATTCTATTTTTTCCATAAAAACTCCTATTCTGCAAGTCTAACTGGAAGGGCAAGATAAGTAAATTCCTCATCTTCATATTTTGAATCATTCGGATAAATTAGGCATGGATTTAGGGATGATTTTAAGTGCATCCTTATAGTTTGTGTATCACAAGCTTTAACCCCTTCTATTAAATATCTTGCATTAAAGGCAATTTTTACATCATCGCCTTCTTTTTGAATTTGTAAAACTTCTTTCAAATCCCCAATTTCAGAATTTGATTCGATTATACACTTATCATCTTCTATATTTATTTTTATAAGATTTGCCCTTTGGGTGTTATTTAATAATTGGGCTCTTTCCAAAGAATTTATAAGCTCTTGCCTATCAACAAAAAGACTTGTTGTAGAAATATCTGAAATTATATTTGTATAATCAATATAATTTTTATCAATTACCTTGCAATACATTGTAGTGTCGCCGGATTCAAAAATTATATCCTTGTCGTTCTTATAAATTTTTGTGATTTTTTCATCATCAATTATTCTTGTCCATTCAGAAATAGATTTTCTAGGAATAATAAGTCTAGCCTTATCCATTGATGTTGGATAGGATAATTTTAATTTTTTGAGGGCAACTCTATAACCATCTAGGGCTACAAAGTTTAAATAACCGTCTTTTAATTCGAACAAAATTCCTGTAAGGGCAAGTTTTGTTTCGTCTAAACTTGTTGCAAATTCAGTTTGAGAAATTGATCTTTTTAATTTATCATTTTGAATTTCTAAATAATCCACACTTGGTATAGAGAAATTTTTCTTTTCATAATAGTCAAAGGCTAGGATATTAAAGTTTGATCCATTGCATTTTATTTTTATTTTTGAATCACAAAGCTCAATTTTTATCATCTCATCTGGAAGTTTTCTTACAATATTTGCAATTATATTTGCATTTATTGCCATTTCGCCTTCTTCTATAACTTTACAAGCTGATTTTGTGATAATAGAGATTTCTCCATCAGATGATGTAAGAGTTAGGCTATCATTTTTAGCTTCAAAGTATATTAATTCATGAATTTGTATATTGGTTTTTCTCGAAACAGCTTTCATAGCTATGGAGATTTTATTTGATAAATCTTTTTGTTGAATTTCTATTTTCATGTTTGCTCCTAAAATATTATATAAACTTAGTAGTATTAGTATTAGGCAGTGTATATATGTGGATAAGTCTTATAAAGCTTTATTTTAAAATCAAAATCTCAAATGATAAGTTTTGGATAAGTTTTTATAAGTAATCCACTTTTTCACACAATCCACAGACCTAAATTTTATTTTTTTAAAGTTAAGCTTATAAACAAGCTTATCCTCAGACTTATACATAATTTGTGGATAACTAGGATTTTATTTCCTTAATTATCTCTTCAATTTCTTGTCTAAAATCTTGGTCTTCTTCCATCATATCTTTTATTTTATCATGGCCGTGCATAATTGTTGTATGGTCTCTGTTAAATTCATTGGCAAGACTTACCAAAGAAATTGATAAGAGGTCTCTACAAAGATACATGGCAATTTGCCTTGGCATTACTATTTCTTTTTTTCTAGATTTTCCTCTAAGATCAGACAATTTAACATGATATCTTTCAGAAACTTTTTTTTGTATATCTTCAGCATCTATTTTTTTGCTATCCTTGTGAACTCTAGAACTTACACCAAGTCTTGCATCATCAAGACTTACAAAAGATCTATTATTTGATTTTGCACAGGCAATTGAAGTTGCCAAGGCTCCCTCAAGATCTCTAATATTTGTTTCTATATTTTCTGCAATATATTCCAAAATTTTATAATCTACAACAGCACCAAGCTCATCTTGTTTTTTTTGTAAAATTGCAACCCTAGTTTCAAAATCAGGTTTTGAAATATCAACTATAATTCCCCAACCAAATCTTGAAACAAGCCTATCTTCCAAGTGCTTAATTTCCTTTGGAGGCCTATCTGAAGAAATTACAATTTGTTTTCCTTGATTATAGAGGTCCTCGAAAGTATGGAAAAATTCCTCTTGAGTTCCAGTTTTATTGGCAATAAATTGAATATCATCAATCAAAAGCATATCAACCGAACGGTATTTTTTTCTAAATTCTTCATTTGTATTATTTCTAACAGCAGAAATCATTTCATTAGTAAATTTCTCGCTAGAAAGATACATAACATAGCAATCATCCCTTTTTTCAAGAATCTCATGGGCTATTGCCTGCATAAGGTGGGTTTTTCCAAGTCCACTTGCTCCATATATAAAAAGAGGATTATAAACTCTTGAAACCTTATAATTAGCCAAATTTTCTGCAACAGATTGGCTTGCTGCAAGGGCTAGTTGGTTTGATTTTCCCTGAACAAAATTTTCGAAAACATTATTTTTTTCAAGAAGTGGTTTTGGATACTTGTTTACATTATTAAGCCTAAGCTGGCCATTTTCATCAACATTTTTGCCAAGAGTTAAAATTTCATCATAATTTGGTCCGTCTTTAGCAACTATTTCAAGCTTATAAGCCTTGTTTTCTCTTTTATTAATATCATTTAATATTGCTTGGAGTTGCGGAACCCAAATTTGGTCAAAAATAAACTTGGTATCATTTTTAGGAATTTCCAAATAAATAGTATCTTCATACTTATTTAAAGGTTTTAAAATTCCAATCCAAGTTTCATATTGTTGAAGATCTGGAACATTCATTTTCATTTTTTCTTTTAATTCATTAGTTATGTATTCTAGATTCATCTTACAAGCTCTCTTTCATAAAATATTATCCACATAAAACAAAGTTTTAAATTCAAATAAGTTCTCCATATTTTTCGACTTATCCACAAATTTTGGATAAGTTGTGGATAAGTTTAATGTGGATAAGAAAAGTCTTTATTTTTACTAATAATTTCAAAGTAAAAATTTTTAAAAAATAGACTTAAAGAAATTTATCCACAAAATTTTTTTAAAGTCAATAAAAAAATCGACTTATCTTCATCTTTTACACAAGAGATTATACATTAATATAGCCATTTTGTAAAGTTATCCACAAAATGTTGATAAGTTTGGGATAAGATAGAAAAAATTAAATTTAGGAATATTAAAAGCCTGTGGATATTGTGGATATCTTGATAAAATATGTAATCTTGTAAATATTTTTATGCATAAATCATTATTTTAATTGATTTGTTAAAAATACTTTTCAAAAATATAAAAATTTATACACTTAAAAACTTATACAAAGACCATGTGGATAAAATATAATTAAAAATACTTATCCACATGGGAATAAAAATTTAAATTCGATTGATATTTGCATAAGCTTATTTTATTTTTATTTTTTTTAGAATTAATAAATTGATAATTTAAAAAATTTCAAAAACTTACTTTTTATATTTAAAAAAATTTTTCTTATTTTTGCTAAGAAATTCTTATTTAAATTTTTTTGTATTTTTTTCTTTAAAACCTTGACTTTATACCATTATTTAAATATAATAAAAGACAGCGTAAAATAATAGGAGGTGATAATATGAAGAGAACTTATCAACCAAATAGAAGAAAAAGAAAAAAAGACCATGGCTTTAGAAAAAGAATGTCAACTCCCGCTGGAAGAAGAGTTTTAAAATCCAGAAGACAAAAGGGAAGAAAGAAATTATCTGCATAATAAAAAAGCTGCGGCTTTTTTATATTGTAGGTAAATAATAAGTTAGGTTTTATTCTAATGGAAAAACAATTTAGTTTAAGAAAGAATGTAGACTTTGAAAGAGTTTATAAAAAATCTAAGCATTACTACAATAGAGATTTTACCGTTTTTATTAAAAATAACGGTGTAAATAGGCCAAGGTTTGGCTTTTCTATTTCTAAAAAAATAGGTAAGGCCAACCAAAGAAACAAACTTAAAAGAAGACTTAGGGCAATAGTTTATGAAAATTATAAAAATATTAACAATGTTGATATAATTATAATTCCGAAAAAACACACCACAGATTTTACTTATCAAAAACTTAAATCTTCTTTGGGACACGTACTTAGTAAAGCCTTTAAGGACAAGAAAATTAGATATGTTAAATAAACTTTTTCTAATATTAATTAGATTTTATCAATTGTTTATTTCTCCACTATTAGGCTCTGGAAAATGTAAATATTATCCTACTTGTAGCCAATATGCCATTGACTGTTTTAAAAAGTATAATTTTTTAAAAGCCTTTTTTAAGGCTTGTTGGAGAATTCTAAGGTGCAATCCTTTTTCTAAAGGAGGATATGATCCGGCCTAGCAATTGATTTTTTATATTTACACTAGAGATTAGGAGAGATAATGTTAAGTTTTATAGCGCAAATTTTGGGTAGCCTAATGAAACTTATTTATGATTCTTTGGTAAATAATTTTACTGAACCATCTAATATGAGTTTTTATGCTATCTCAATTATTTTAATGACAGTTTTGGTATCATTAATCACAATACCAATGACTATGAACCAACAAAAACAAGCAGCAAAAAGTGGAGAAATTCAACCAAAAGTTGAAGAAATTAAGAAAAAATATGCCTACGATCCTCAAATAATGCAACAAAAAATGCAACAATTATATAAGGAAGAGGGAGTAGGACCAGGAATTTCTTCTTGCTTGGTTATGATTTTTCAACTTTTAATACTTTTATCTTTATATAGGGTAATTCAAAATCCTGATAAATTTATTTTTGCTGGAAAAATGCATGCAATTAGAGATGATTTTTTGTGGGTACCAACCCTTTCTAAGGCAGATCCTTTATTTTATGGTTTGCCACTTTTGACAAGTATAAGCCAATTAGGTGTTCAAATATTTACAATGAAAACTTCACCTCAAGGTCAAGTTCAAAATACTCCAGGTATGGGTTCTATGAATAATATGCTCTTGGCTATGCCAGTTGTTTATTATTTTGTTTTTAGAAATCTTCCTGCAGGTTTGCCACTATATTGGACAACAAGTTCACTTGCAAGACTTATAATTCTTGGAGGGCAATATTTGATTGGCCTAAGAAAAAGAGATAAAGAGGAAGAAGATGAAAAAATCAATAGTAAAAACAGCCAAAACTAAAGATGAAGCTATTAATTTAGCTTTAAAAGAAATTAATAAAAATATCGATGAAGTTGATGTTGAAGTAATAGAAGAAGAATCAAGTGGATTTTTGGGACTAATTGGTCAAAAAAATGCTGTAGTAAGAGTTTCTTATGAAGAAGATATAAAAGAAGGCATTGATTCTTTGATGAAAGAAATCGAAGAAGATAGCAAAAAAGAGCTTGAAGAAGAATTTAATCTTGAAAAATTATCAGAAAAAATTGAAGAAGAAAATTCTTTTGAAATCGACGATAAAGAAGATGATGATTCAAAAGAAGATTTAGATATAGAAGAAATAAATGAACCTTTTGACCAAGATATTGAAGAATTATTAGATGAAACAGAAGATAATGGTCAAAAAGAAGATGAAGTTAGCCTTTACTATAAGGCCAAAGATTTGTTAGAAGAAATTCTAAACGAAATGCACTTTGAAGATATAAAAGTTATTGGAAATCTTGAAGATAATATTATTAAGCTTGATGCAAAAATTGACCCGAAAGACACCGGTATTGTCATAGGCAAAAACGGCAGGACTCTTGATGCGATTGAAACTGTAATAAGAAAAATTATCAAGGCTAGATCTAACAAGGTTAAGCTAAATATTGACATAAATAACTACAAAAAAAGACGCGATGAAAAAATCGTAATGCTAGCTGATAAGGCTTGTAAAAAAGTTTTGAAAACTAGAAAAAGTTGGAATTTAAAATATATGAATTCATATGAAAGAAGACTTGCTCACGAGCAAATTTCAAAATATGACAAGCTTGATTCTCATTCAGAAGGAGAAGAGCCAAAAAGATTCGTTGTAGTTGATTATAAATTAGATTAATCGAAAGGATGTTTCACGTGAAACATCTTTTTTTATTGGTAAAATTAATGTATAATATGGAAAGAATGTTTATGTCAAAGGTAAGCAGTCATTTTAGAAAGGATGAATTATGAGTGAATCTACAATAGCAGCAATTTCTACACCTCAAGGAAGTGGTGGTATATCTATAGTTCGTATGAGTGGCGATAAATCTTTTGACATTATTAAAAAGATTTTTAAGCCAATAAATAATAGGCCTTTAGATATAAAAAAAGACAACAGGATGATGAGATACGGCCATATAGAAAAAGATGGGCGTATTTTTGACGAGGTTATGGTTAATTTTATGAAGGGACCAAATACCTATACTAGAGAAGATATTTGTGAGATAAACTGTCACGGCTCTATGATTTCTGTAAGAGATATTTTAAATTTGCTTTTGGATTTAGGATGTGAGCTTGCAGATAGGGGAGAATTTACCAAAAGAGCTTTTCTTAACGGAAGAATAGACTTATCCCAAGCTGAAGCGGTTCTTGATATTATAAATTCAACAAATGAGCTATCTCAAGAACAAGGTTTAAAACAATTATCTGGATTATTGAGAGAAAAAATTGAAGAAATTAGAAAAATTGAGCTTGAAGCCCTATCAAGAATAGAATATTCTATAAATTTCACAGAAGATGGGGAAGATTTGCCTTTAGCTAATATTGTTGAATATATGGACAAGGCTTATGATGAGATAAAAAAACTTTTATCAACAGCAAACAAGGGAAAACTTGTAAAAGATGGAATTGAAACAACTATAATAGGAAAGCCAAATGTTGGAAAATCTTCTTTATTAAATGTTTTATTAAATGAAAATAGGGCGATTGTTACAGATATTCCAGGAACAACCAGAGACTCTATAACTGAATATATAAATCTTGGAAATTTAACCTTAAAAATAAATGATACAGCAGGAATTAGAGAAACCCACGATGAGGTTGAAAAAATTGGTGTTCAAAGGTCAATAGACTTGGCAAAAGATTCTGATCTTATAATTGCAATTTTCGACAAATCAAGAAATCTTGACGATGAAGATAAGATAATTCTGGATTTATTAAAGGGGAAAAACGCCATAATAATTTTAAATAAGACAGATTTAGTTGGAAAAATTTCAAAAGATGATTTTGATAAATCCTTCAAAATCATAGAAACTTCTATGATTTCACGAGATGGGGTCGATAAGTTGGAAGGGGCGATTTTTGAAATTTTTGATTCAAAGGAATTGAATAAGGAATCATTGATGATTACAAATCTTAGACATGAAAGATTATTAAATTCTTCAATGAAAAATTTGAAATCATCATTAAATGATATAAAAGCATATGTTCCAATTGATTGTGTAGAGGTTGATTTAAGAGCATCCTACGATGATTTGGGACTAATAATTGGAGAAACTGTTTCTGATGAAATAATGGATAAAGTATTTAGGGAGTTTTGTGTTGGAAAATAATAAGTTAGAAAATAGGAAATACATTGATGAAGCCTACGATGTAGTTGTTGTGGGCGCAGGTCATGCAGGTTGCGAGGCATCTCTTGCATCAGCGAGACTTGGTTTTAAAACTTTAGTTCTTACTACAAGTATGGAATCTGTGGGAGATATGCCTTGTAATCCAAATATTGGAGGAACTGGAAAGGGCCATATAGTAAGAGAAATTGACGCTTTGGGTGGAGAAATGGCAATAAATATTGATAAGACCTTTATCCAATCAAGAATGTTAAATACTTCAAAGGGACCTGCAGTTCACTCACTAAGAGTTCAAGCTGATAAGATTAAATATCACCAAGAGATGAAAAAAACTCTTGAAAATCAAGAAAATCTTGATTTATTTGAGCAAGAAGTAGACAAAATAAATATCGAAGATGGAAAAATAAAAAGTGTTGAAACAATCCAAGGGGCAATTTTTCCAACTAAGGCTTGTATAGTTTGCACAGGAACCTATTTGAATGGAAAAATTTTGATGGGAGATTTTCAAAAAACTTCAGGTCCTCACGGACTTTCAGCAGCAACCCATCTTTCAGATAGCCTAGAGGAATTAGGTTTTTCTTTAAGACGTTTTAAAACTGGAACTCCTGCAAGAGTTGATATGAAGAGTCTTGACTTATCAAAAACTGAAATCCAAAAAGGTGATGATAATATAGTAGCTTTTTCCTTCTTAAATGAAGAAAAAGATTTTTCAGATAAAAAACAAGAAGCGTGCTATTTGACCTATACAACAGAAAAAACCAAAGAAATAATTATGAAAAATTTGGAAAGATCTCCTATGTATGGGGGACTTGTTAAAGGAATCGGACCAAGATATTGCCCATCAATTGAAGATAAGATGGTAAGATTTCCAGATAGGGATATACACCAAGTTTTTATAGAACCAGAAAGTTTATCAACAGATGAAATGTATGTTCAAGGCGTTTCATCAACTTTGCCACAAGAAGTTCAAAAAGAATTTTATAAAACCATAGAAGGCCTAGAAAATTGTAAAATCATTAGACCTGCCTATGGAATTGAATATGATTGTTTAGATTCTACAAATTTAAAAAGAAGTTTAGAATCAAAAGAAATTGAAAATCTATTTTTTGCAGGTCAAATTAACGGATCAAGTGGCTATGAAGAGGCAGCAGGACAAGGACTTATTGCAGGAATTAATGCAGCTTTGAAATTAAGGGGACAGGATCCTTTGATTTTGGATAGGTCAGATGCCTATATTGGAGTTTTGATTGATGATTTGGTTACTAAGGGAACAAATGAACCTTACAGAATGATGACTTCAAGGTGCGAATATAGACTTACCATGAGACAAGATAATGCTGACTTTAGGCTTACAGAAAAAGGTCATGAAATTGGTCTTGTAACGGATGAACGTTATGAAAAAATGGTGAGAAAAAGAGAAAACATCAATAAAGAAATAAACAGGCTAAAAAATATAATGATTAGTCCAAATAAGGAAAATAATGAAATTTTGGAAAAAATTGGATCTAGTCCACTAAAAACCGGCTACACTTTGTACGATTTAATAAAAAGACCAGAATTAACCTATAAAAAACTTGAAGTTTTGGATCCACAAAGACCAGAACTACCAAAATTCCAACAAATTCAAGTTCAAACTGAAATAAAATACCAAGGTTATATCAAAAAACAAATGTCAGACATAGGAAAATTCAAAAAACTCGAAAATAAAAAATTAGACCATGACTTAGATTACAGCAAAATAAAGGGACTTAAAAAAGAATCAGCAGAAAAATTAAACAAAATAAAGCCAGATTCAATAGGTCAAGCATCAAGAATTTCTGGTGTATCTCCTGCGGATATAAATGTTTTGCTAATTAGGTTAAAAGCGGGTGAATTGAATGGATAAATTTGAAAAATATCAAGAAATGTTGATTGAAACAAACAAAAAATTTAACCTAACAAGCATCGATGATCCTAAAGAAATTAAAATAAAACACTTCGAGGACTCCCTTACCATAAAAAAATATATAAATAAGGGAATGAAAGTTTTAGATATTGGTTCCGGTGCTGGTTTTCCGGGAATTCCACTAAGAATTGAAAATGATTTTGACTTGACCTTGATTGATTCTGTAAATAAAAAAGTAAACTTTATGAATGAAGTTATAGAAGAGTTAGGGTTAGACAATACAAGGGCAATTCATGTAAGAGCAGAAGATTATGCCAAAGATCACAGAGAAGAATTTGATTTAGTAATTTCAAGAGCCGTTGCTAATTTATCAACTCTTTTGGAATACGGCCTACCATTTTTAAAAGTTGGTGGAATTTTTATAGCTATGAAGGGTCCAAAAGCTGAAGAAGAATATGAAGATGCTCAAAATGCTTTGAAAATTTTGGGTGGAGAACTTATTAATATAGACACCATTGATTTACATGGAAATACTAGAAAAAACATTTTGATTAAAAAAGTAAGATCAACACAAAAAAAATATCCAAGAGGGAAAAATCAAGCGAAAAAAAATCCATTATAATAAAAAGAAAAAATGTTTCACGTGAAACATTTTTTTATTGATTTATGTTATACTATTATAAGAAAAGAGGTTTTATGAAAGCACAAATTTTTTCGGTTGGTACGGAAATATTGTTAGGAAACATCACTGATACCAATTCACAATTCATAGCAAGAAAACTTACAGAATTTGGTATTGACGTTTTTAAAATGGAAACTGTTGGAGATAATTTCGAAAGATTATATGAGGCTTTGAATGAGACTTTAGGAAAAGTTGATTATATATTTGTAACAGGAGGCCTTGGACCAACAGAAGATGATATAAGCAAGGAAGTAGCTATAAAAGTATTAGGAAAAGAAAATCAAGTAGTAATTGATGAAAGATCTAAAAAAAGGCTTGAAGATTATTTTTATAATAAGAATAAGGCCATGAATGTAAATTTAAAGCAAGCAAAATTTCCAAAAGACGCAATAGTTTTAGATAATGATTGTGGGACTGCTCCAGGATGCATAATGGGAGATAAAACAAAAATAATTTTACTTCCAGGACCTCCAAGAGAAATGGAATATATGTTTGAAAATAAGCTTGAAGGTCATTTGAAAAAAGATGCAATAATAAAATCTAAAAACTTGAGAATTGGACTTTTGGGTGAATGGGATATGGCAAATAGGATTGATTTGTCATCTACAAATCCAACTATTTCTCCTTATTTCGATAATGAAGGTGGATTTTTAAGAATAACTGCCAAGGCAAAAAATGAAAAGGAAGCTCAAAAACTATTATATGAAAAAGAAGAAGAAGTAAAAAAAGTCTTTAAAAATCTTTTGATATCTGATGATGGTCTAAAAAAAGAAGAAACTTTAATAAATTTACTTAGAAAAAGAGATCAAAAAGTGTCAACAACAGAATCTGTGACGGGAGGACTAATTGCTTCATCAATAATTGATATTAGTGGAGCAAGTGATGTAATTGAAGAATCCTACATAACTTATTCTGACAGGATTAAAGAAAAGATTTTAAATGTTTCACGTGAAACACTTAATAAATATAGTGCTGTGAGTTTTGAGTGTGCAGATGAAATGGTTGAAGGCTTGTATGAAAAAACAAATTCAGATTTATGTATAGCTTCAACAGGATATGCCCATGAGGGACTTGTTTTTTTGGCTATAAAATATAAGGACCAAAAAATAATTAAGAAATTCCATTTTGCAAAAGACAGGAATAAGGCAAGGTTATTTGCAAAAAACAGGGCCTTGGACCTTGCAATTTTAATGATGAGAGGTGACTATGAAGACAATATCGATATTTAATCAAAAAGGTGGAGTGGGAAAAACTACAAGTGTTGTAAATCTTTCTGTAGCCTTAGCAAAATTTGGAAAAAAAGTTTTGGTTATAGATTTTGATCCTCAAGCAAACACAACTACTGGTCTTGGATTTGATAAAAATAATCAAGAAAAATCAGTTTATAAGATGTTTTATGATGAGGAAGGAAATTATAAGGATTACATAGTAAAAAGTGAAGATGGTCCGTATTTAATTCCTAGTGAAAATTCCCTATCAGGACTTGAAGTTGAACTTGTAAGTCTTGATCAAGAGGAAAGACTTCAAATCCTAGATCAAATTATAAAAGAAATAAAAGATGACTTCGATTTAATTTTAATTGACTGCCCACCATCATTAGGACTTTTGTCTTTAAATGCCCTTGTAGCGAGCGATTCTATAATAATTCCTATTCAAACTGAATATTACGCCCTTGAAGGGGTGAGTGAATTATTAAAAACTTACAATACTATAAAAAGCTCTATAAAAGAAGACTTGGAAATTGAGGGAGTTTTGCTTTGTATGTTTGATAAAAATACAAATCTATCATACGAAGTTGTGGAAGAAGTTAAAAGATTTTTCAAAGAAAAAGTCTTTAGGACTATGATTCCAAGAAATATAAAACTTGCCGAAGCTCCTTCATTTGGAAAATCTGTAATTCTTTATGATGAAAAATCAAAAGGGGCAAGAGCTTATATGGCCTTGGCTAAAGAAATTATAGAAAATATTTTTATGGAAAATGATTTAGAAAAAGACTCAAATGAAAAAACAGAAGAAAAAAAAGAGTCTGAAGAAGGAATTGAAATCTTAGATGAAAATAAAGAAATGATTAAAGAAAGCTCTGATAAATCTATTGATGAAAATTCAGGTGACCATAAGAAAATAGATGAAGGCAAAGAGATAATTGATAAAAAAGATGAAGATAAAAAGTTTGAAGAAGGCATAGTGAAGAAAAATAAATTTTCATTTGACCAAAACAAACTTGTAAATAATGAAAAGAGGGATTAACTATGACAAATAAATCTTTGGGCAGAGGACTTGGATCTCTAATACCTGAAAATAACAAAAAAAATAAGGCCATAGTTAGAATTCCTATGGAAAAAATTTATCCAAGAGAAGATCAACCAAGAAAAAATTTTGATGATAAATCTCTTGAGGGCTTAAGCCAATCTATAGAAAAATACGGTTTATTAAATCCTATAGTTCTTAGAAAAAATGGGATAAGATATGAAATAATTGCAGGTGAACGTAGGTTTAGAGCAAGCAAATTATTGGGCCTTAAAGAAATTGAAGCTATAATAAAAAATGTTGATAACAAGGATATAGATATTCTTTCAATAGTAGAAAATGTTCAAAGAGAGGACTTATCAGGACTCGAAGAGGCTAACGCCTACAATGAACTTTCAAAAAATTATGGTATGACCCAAGATGAGATAGCAAAAACTGTAGGAAAGTCTAGGTCTTATATAGGAAATACTCTAAGGCTTTTAAAACTTGATGAAAATTCAAAAAAAGAACTTGAAGAAGGAAATATTTCACCATCCCAAGCAAGAACTCTTCTTTCTATAAAAGATCAAGAGGATAGGAAAAAAAGTCTTGATGATTTTAAAAATAAAAAAACCAACATTAGAAAAGTTGAAAAAATATCTGCGAATAAAAAAACAATAACTGATAAGGAAGATAAGCTAGATAGGATTTTATTTGAAGATTTTGAGGAAAAATTTATTGATCTTTTGAATTCAAAAGTTGAAATAAAAAAGAACAAGGAAAATTATAGGGTGACTATAGATTGCGTTTCTATTGATGATATAGAAAATTTATATTGGAGAATAAAAAATGGAAAAGAATAGAATGGTTGATTTTTCTGTGGGGGAACTCATAGATAATACTAGAAAAAAAACAGCTAATCCTGGCGGAGGTGCTGTGACAAGCCTTGTAGGAAATCTGGGTTTGAATTTAATTTTAATGATGGCAAAAAAAGATTATGGCGATGAAAGATTAAACAAAAAATCACAAAAACTTGAGAAAAAATTTAATAAATATGCTGAAGAATTAAAAGATTTAATGCAAGAAGATATTGATAAGGTAAATGTTTTGATTAAGGCCTATAAAGATGATCAAATCAATGACTATGATAAGTACATAATTGATGCCAACAAGGCTCCAAAAAGAACTATTGAGCTTATGATTATTGTTTTGCAAGATTGTGATTTTGTTTTAAAACATGGTAATATTGCTGCAATCAGCGATGGGGAAATAGGTCTTAGGCTTGTAAAAGAAGCTATCCATTCTTCCTTTATTAATCTTATTATGAATGAAGAAAATATAAGTGATCCAAATTATAAAAAAACAAATTACAAATCTATTATAAATTTCTGTGATAAATTGTATAAGGATAATATGAAAATCATCAAGGAGAGGGAAAAGAAATGGGACAAATAATAGCTATAGTAGTCTTGTTTATTTTGGTTATATTAGAATATTCTATGATTAAGGCCAATAATAACAAATTAAAAAGACAAAAAAGAAGATATGACCACCTACTTAGGGGCAAGGATCCCGATATAAATCTTGAAGAATTAATTTTACAATTAAATGATCAAATAGAACAATCAAATAGAGAGATAAAGTCACTTGACCAAAGGTCTTCTGATACAAAAAATACAACAATGGGAGCTGTTAGCAAAATGGCTGTTGTTCATTATGATGCCTTTGATAGCCAAAGAGGAAGAAATTCATTTTCTCTTACTCTTTTGGATTCTTACCATAACGGAATAATTTTGACAAATCTTTATTCTCAAGATGGTTCAAACACTTACCTTAAAGAAATTACAAATGGTGAAAGTGAAGTTGAACTTTCTGATAGAGAAAAAGAATGTTTAAAAAATGCAAAATTATAGAGATAAATTGATTAATTAGGGTATAATATATATGCTAATATCGATTTATGATTAGGAGGTAATTATGGCACAAGATGGAGTTATGGAGCTTGCTACTGCAAATATTAAGGGTAAAAACCGCAGAATAGTATTTCCAGAAGGTTGTGACTCAAGAGTCCTAAGAGCAGCTATTAGACATCATAATGATGGACTTGTAGTTCCAATACTTTTGGGAGATAGAGAAGAAATTCAAAAAGTAGCAGACGATGAAGGGGTTAAATTAGGTGATATTGAAATCATAAACCCAAGAGAAAGTGAACTACTTGATGAATTAGTTGATAAATACGTTGAAATCAGAAAAGGCAAAAATACCAGAGAAGATGGTGAATATATACTAAAGAAAGATAACAATTACTTTGGTACAATGTTAGTTCAAACTGGCAAGGCAGACGGAATGGTTTCAGGAGCATCAAATCCTACTGGAGATACAGTAAGACCAGCCCTTCAACTTATCAAAACAAGAAAGGGTGTAAATAGGGTTTCTGGTGTTATGATTATGTTAGGACCTAACGGAGAAAAATTATTATTTGCAGATACAGCAATAAATATTACACTTCAATCAAACGAGCTTGCAGAGGTGGCAGTAGAAGCCGCAAAAACAGCTGAAGAATTTGGAATTGATCCAATAGTTGCTATGCTATCATTCTCAACAAAAGGATCTGCAAAACATGAACTTGCAAGAAAAGTAGAAGAAGCTACAAAGCTTGCAAAAGAAATGGATCCAGAACTTAAAGTTGATGGAGAAATGCAATTTGACGCAGCTATTTCACCACAAGTTGCAAGAAAGAAAATTCCTAATTCAGATGTAGCAGGAAGAGCGAAAGTATTTATTTTCCCAGACCTACAAGCTGCAAATATTGGATATAAAATTGGACAAAGACTTGGTGGTTATGAAGCTTTAGGCCCAATACTTCAAGGATTAAACAAACCAGTAAATGACCTTTCAAGAGGATGTAACGAAGAAGACGTATATAAACTTACAATCCTAACAGCTAACCAAGTTAGAGATTAATAAAATCAAGCAAAAGAGACAGTCTTGTGATTGGCTCTTTTGTTATACCAAAAAATTAGTTATAAAATATATAAATATTTAAAAACAAGAAAAGAGGTGGTAAATATATTTAAAGAAGAAATAAAGCAAAATGCAAAAGCAGTTATACCAATTGCTGTTTTGGTTATGATTTTAAATTTATTTAGGCCGGTAGAAAACGAATTAATTATAAAATTTTTATTTGGTTGTGCAGGAGTTATACTTGGTTTATCTATATTTTTAATTGGAGTAGATCTTTCAATTTCAAAAATTGGATCTTATATGGGGATTTTATAGCAAAATCTGAAAATATAATTAAGGTTGTAATATTTGGAATTTTTATGGGATTTACAATATCTATTGCTGAACCAGACCTTTTGATTTTAGCAAATCAAGTAGCAGGCGTTCTTGGAATAAAATCATTTTTGATTGTAGCAATAATTTCAATTGGAGTAGGGATTATGATTGCCCTTGGTCTTTACAGGATTTTTAAGGAAATAAAATTATCAACTTTGATGATGGCAATCTATGGAATTATTTTTATTATTATGTTTATTTCAAATGATTTGGGCCATGCTATTGCTTTTGATGCGTCGGGAGCAACGAAAGGAGCTATGACAACTCCATTCATAATAGCCCTTGGTCTTGGAGTAAGTAAATTAAAGGGAGAGAGTAAGGGTGAAGAGAACTCCTTTGGCCTTGTAGGAATAGCATCTGCAGGACCAATTCTTGCTGGCCTTATTATGTCAATGTCAATAAATTCCACAAATGTTTTTCTAGAAGAAGCAGCTCACCAGTCTGCTTTAATTTCTGGCCTAAAATCTTCGACTTTTGCAATTTTACCCATAAGTTTGGTATTTTTTGTTATGGATAAGTTAGTTTTTAAAATAAAAAATAAAAAAAAATCTATATTTGGGCCTTATTTATACTTATATAGGTTTAATTTTGTTTTTAAGTAGTGTTGAAGGCGGATTTATGGAGCTTGCAAGAGTTATGGGAGAAAACTATTCTGCCTTTAAATTTGTTCCATTAATCTGTTTTATATTGGGGCTTTTGGTTGTCTTGGCAGAGCCTGCAGTTTTTGTTTTGTCTGAACAAGTCGAAGAAGTTACAGGAGGATCAATCCATAAGTCATCAATCATGAAGGCCCTATCAATTGGTGTTGCCTTTGCAGTAATGCTTGCTATGTTCAGGATAAAGATAGATGGGTTTAAATTGTGGCTGGTAATAGGACCAGGATTTTTGCTTGCCCTAATTTTATCAAGAAATGTTTCACAACTTTTTGTAGGAATTGCCTTTGACTCGGGAGGATTTGCATCAGGACCGATGACAGCTACCTTTATTTTAGGATTTCGTCAGGGGGTTGCTGGAAATATTTCAGATGGATTTGGAGTTATAGCTTTTGTAGCTCTAATGCCAGTAATTACTATAATGATAATGGGATCTTTTTATAAGGAGGCTATTGAAGGATAATGAAATATTTAAGAATAATAACACCAAGGTCTAACGGATCAAAAATCATGAATCAATTAAATAAAAAAGGTGCTAAGTCCATAAATTGCCTTTTAGCAGAAGGTTCAGCTAATGCTCATATACTCGAAGTTTTGGGAATTGAAAAGCAAAAAAAGGAAATAGTTTCAGCCCTAGTTAACGATGATTTGGTAGATGATTTGTTGGATTTTTTGAAAGATAAATTAGATAAAAAAAATACATCAATAATGTTTACAACATCAGTAGATTATAAAGGAGAAGTCAATATGGAATATGAAGCTTTGTATGTAATAGTTGACAAGGCTAATGCAGATAAGGTTATAGAAATTTCCCAAAAAGAAGGGGCAAAGGGAGCAACGGTTGTTCACGGAAGAGGATCTGGAATTCAAAAAAAATCAGTATTTTTGAATATGACAATTGAGCCTGAAAAAGATATTGTCCTAATGCTTATAAAAAAAGAAATATCTGAAAAGATAAAATCAGCAATTTATGAGGCCATGAATTTGGATGAAAATTCAAAGGGAATCATGTTTTCTCTTCCAGTTTCAGACGTTCGAGGACTTGTTGACCAAAATTAAGACGGTATAATTATTAACATATAAACGGAGGATATTATGAAAGAAATAAATACAAGTGAGTTTGATACACACGTTTTAGAAAATGACGGCATTGTTTTAGTAGATTTTTCAGCAACTTGGTGTGGACCTTGCAAAATGCAAAAACCAGTTCTTGAAGAGATGGAAAGCGAAGTTGATTTTGATATATATTCAGTTGATGTAGACGAAAGTCCAGAGCTTGCAGGAAGATATAATGTAAATGCAGTTCCATCAATGATGCTTTTTAAAGGTGGAGTTTTAAAAAATACTCTAGTAGGCTTCCAAGCAAAAGAAGTTATTCTCTCTGAAGTAGAAAAACTTAAATAATGGATTACGATATAATTATAGTTGGATTTGGACCTGCAGGAATTTCTGCAGGTCTTAATGCCAGTATAAGAAGAAAAAAAGTTTTAATAATAGGAAAAAAATCCAAGGCTTTGGAAAAAAGCCCATCAATAAAAAATTATTTGGGCTTTAATGATATAAAAGGTTCTGATTTATACAATAATTTCACCAACCACATCAAAAATTATCCTGTAGAAATTTTAGATAAAAAAATAAAGGCAGTTTATGCTATGGGAGAGTATTTTTCTGTTGATTTGGGAGAGAAGATGCTTACTTCAAAGGCTTGTATAATTGCTGCAGGAGTTGATATGGGAAAATCCATTGAGGGAGAAGATAAATTTTTTGCCAAGGGGATTTCTTATTGTGCAACTTGTGATGCAAGTCTTTATAAAGGAAAAAAAGTTGTTTTAGTTGGAATGAATGATGAGGCAATCGAAGAAGCTAATTTCATTAATAAAATGACAAGTCAAACTATTTTTGTAAATCTCAATAAAAAAGATGTAAAACTTGACGATGGTATAGAAATTATAAATAAAAAACCTGAGAAATTTACAGGAAAGTTAAAGGCGGAAAGTTTGATTTTGGAAGACGGACAAGAGTTAAAGGCTGATGGTTTTTTTATAATAAAAAACTCATCAAAACCAGAAAGCCTTGTTCCATCGGTAGAAATTGAAGATGGTCATATCAAAGTAAATTATGATATGACTACAAATATAAAAGGACTTTTTGCTTGTGGAGATATTACAGGAAGACCATATCAAATAAATAAGGCTGCAGGTCAAGGACAAATTGCAGGCTTAAATGCTGCAAGTTTTATAAGTAAAAATAGATAATGTTTCACGTGAAACAAAAAATGTCATACCATTTGGTGTGGCATTAATTTTTTGAAATTAATATATAAAAAAATAATTTGAAAAGATAATTTGCAAAGAACACAATTAATACATAATTAAAATTAATTATCAAAAATATTCTTTCTTTTTACTTGAAAATTATCTTATTATATGTAGAATAATATCTAAGTAGATTTTTCTATTTAGACTAAAGTCTATAAATTTTAAGGAGGTTTATATGACAAAAAGACACATAGATTTTTTTGAATTTAATAACTCTATATTTTCCATGATTAGGGAAATATCACATAAGATAGATTTGCTTTTACAAGAGACAGCTCAAGAGTTGGGAGTAACTACTCTTCAACTTAAGATGATTATGACTTTATCAGCAGCTGATGAGTCAGTTTCTATAGGAAACCTTGGTAAGTCAATTGGAGTAAATGGCGGAAATATTTCTAATATTTGCAAAAAATTGGAAAAACAAGGATTTGTTGATAGAAATAGATCAGATGAAGATGAAAGAGTTGTTAATGTAAAATTAACAAAAAAAGGATTTGATGCTGCTGAAAAAGTTAGCAAATATTTTGACAAGATTAAGCCAGAAGTTGAAGAAAAATCCATTAATTCTAATTTAAAAACTATAATTAATGAACTAGGTTCACTTGATGATTTATTAGATGATTATATTGTTAGGAGTGGTTTATAGATGCCATCAATAAAAAAAGGCAAAAGACCTCTGGTCTATTACTGGATTATTGCTATAGTAGCCTTTTTGGTTATTCAACAAATTTTACAACCAATTAGGGCAGAAGGAAAACCAAAGGAAATAACTTATTCACAATTTGTCTCAATGATAGATAATGGACAAGTTAGAGAAGTAACAAAAGACGATTACAATTACACTTTTACAGCCGTAGTTGATGGTGACAAACAAAATTTCATCACAGGCTTGTGGCCAGATACTGACCTTACTGAAAGACTTCTTGAAGCTAGTAAAAAACACAAAAATTTAACTTTTACAAAAGATGTTGAAACAAAGATGAGCCCATGGCTTACCTTATTTGTAACAAGTATTTTGCCTTTGTTATTTTTGCTTTTGATTTTTTACATGGCAAACAGGTCCCTATCAAAGACCATGGGAGGCCGTGGAGGCGGAGATTTTATGAATTTTGGCAAGTCAAATGCCAAAATTTATATGGAAAATAAAACTGGAAAGACTTTTGCTGATGTTGCAGGTCAAGAAGAGGCAAAAGATAGTTTAAATGAGGTTGTAGATTTTCTACATGGACCTCAAAAATATAAGGAAATTGGTGCAGTTTTACCAAAGGGAGTTTTACTTGTAGGACCTCCAGGAACCGGTAAAACTTTGCTTGCAAAAGCAGTAGCAGGTGAGGCTAATGTTCCATTTTTCTCAATTTCAGGTTCTGAATTTGTAGAAATGTTTGTAGGAATGGGAGCGAGCAAGGTTCGTGATCTTTTCAAACAAGCAAAGGAAAAAGCTCCTTGTATAGTATTTATCGATGAGATAGATGCCATTGGTAAAAAACGTGATGTTTCTGGATATTCTGGAAATGATGAACGTGAGCAAACCTTAAACCAATTGTTAAATGAAATGGACGGATTTGATGCGACTGAGGGGGTAGTTTTATTATCTGCAACCAACAGACCAGAAATCCTAGATCCTGCCCTTACCAGACCTGGACGTTTTGACAGAAGAGTTCAAGTAGAACTTCCAGACTTAAAGGGTCGTGAAGATATATTAAAAGTTCACGCTAAAAAAATTAAACGTGAAGATGAAATTGATTATGAAGAAATAGCAAAAAGAACAGCAGGAACTTCTGGTGCAGACCTTGCAAATATTGTAAATGAAGGAGCTTTAAGAGCTGTTAGGGAAGGACGTAAAAAATTAAGTCAAACAGACCTTGAAGAATCAATCGAAACAGTTATAGCTGGTGCCCAAAAGAAAAATGCAGTTATATCAGATGATCAAAAGAAAATCATTGCTTATCACGAAGTAGGACATGCCCTAGTTGCAGCAATTCAAACACAAAAAACCCCAGTAACCAAAATTACAATTGTACCAAGAACTGGTGGGGCTTTGGGTTATACAATGACTGTCGATAAGGATGAGAAATTTATTATGACCAAACAAGAGTTGTTTGATGAAATAGTAACTTTGGCGGGAGGAAGAAGTTCAGAAGAATTAATTTTTAACGCCAAGACTACTGGAGCAAGCAACGATATAGAAAAAGCCACAGCCATAGCAAGAAATATGGTAACAATTTATGGTATGGATGATGACTTTGACTTTATGCAATTAGAACAAATCCAAGGAAGATATCTTGGAGGTCAAAGATCAATGATAGTTTCAAATGGAACTGGAGATAAGATTGACGAAAAGGTTGGACAAATTATTGCAAAAGCCCACATGAGAGCCATAGAAATTCTTAAAGATAATCTTGAAAAACTTCATGAGATTTCAGATTTCCTTTTAAAAGAAGAAACAATAACAGGTGAGCAATTTATGGAAATATTAAATAGAAAACCTGTAGAAAATATAGAAAATCCTAAAGAAGAAGTTTCAAATGAAAATAAATTAGAAGATAAAGCAATCGAAGATGAAACAAAAACATCAGACGATATAAAAGAAAATTCTAGTGAAAATTCAAATGAAGATTTAGAAGAAAATCAAAAAGAAATAAAAACTGAAGAATCTTCAAATGATAATTCAGATGATTCTATAGTTCTAGGACCAAGTGATCAAGAAGATAAATAATAAAGAGCCCTCGTGGCTCTTTTAGAATTAGGAGTTTTAAATGGTTGAATTTTTGAGAAATTTTTATCAAAATTATAGGCTTATATTTTTAATTTTGGAAGTATTACTTGTTCTTTTGCTCACTTTATTTTTTCAAATTGTATTTGTTGAAAAATTTATTAATTTTAATGAAAATCATCCTTATTTATCAAATTTAGTTTGGGTCTTAATTCCAATTTTATTGGTGGTTTTGATTAATCACTTTATACTGAGGAAAGTCTCTTCAAGCTTTTTTGGAGTTTTTGTAGCCCTTACACTCATGAATTTGAATGAAACAAGAAAAAGACTTGAAAAGAAAAATAAGAAATAAAAATATATAATAATAAAAATTAAATTTGGAGATTTTTTAAAATTAAGAAAAAATTAATTTTTAAAATCTCCAATTTTTTTTGAAAAATTTAAAAAAAATGGACTTTTACCTTTTAAATTTTGGTAAAAATCCTCTATGTAAATAGCCTCAATTAAGAGACTATACAAAAACAATTTCTCTAGTGTTAACGATAATTGTCTTGCTTTTTCATTGTACTCAATTGTAAAAAAAAAGCAAAACTAAATTTTTTCTTGAATCTTTAAATTTAAAATAATATAGTGTAATTATAAAAAAATACACTGAAGGAGTTAATATGAAAAAAAATAATGGCAAAAGATGGATAGCGGTTGCTATAGCCTTACTTTTGTTTGTAGCGTCAACTCTTGTATCAAATAAGAGTGAGAAAATAGAAAATCAACAAGCTGATAAATTAACAAATGAATATTTTAATCAATTTAATCCATTTTCTGCGACCGCAAATAAAAATGTTTTGGAAGAAGGGGACAAGAAAAATAAAATTGCTGTTCTTTCTTATGAAGGAGCAATTGGAGATGGTGATGTTTATGATTCTTTTATGGAACAACTTGATGATATATACAAGGATGATTCTATAAAAGGCGTAATTATGCAAGTAAATTCTCCAGGTGGAGCTGTTTATAATTCTGAGCAAATTGCAAATAAGATAAAAGAAATTCAAAGTGAGAAAAAAATCCCAGTATTTACTGTTATGAAGACCATGGCAGCAAGCGGTGGATATTATATTTCTGCCCCAACTGATAAAATTTATGCATCAAACGAAACCTTAACAGGCTCTATTGGTGTAATTATGTCATCAAGATCTTTCCAAGGTTTGTTTGAAAAATATGGAATTAAAGAACAAAATATAACAACAGGAAAGATGAAAGATGCAGGCTCTATTGGAAAAGATATGACAGATGAGCAAAAAAAATATTTCCAAGAACTTATAAATTCTTCTTTTGATAGGTTTATAAAAGTTGTTTCTCAAGGAAGGTCTATGAAAGAAGACGAAGTCAAAAAACTTGCTGATGGTAGGGTTTATGATGGAGCTCAAGCAAAAAACAACGGGCTTGTAGATAAAATTGGAAATCTTGATAATGCAATTGAAGATATGAAAAAAGATTATAAATTAGATAATCCTGAAGTTTTTGAGTACGAAGGAAGTGATTATTCATTAAAAAAATTCTTCTCAAAGGCTCAAAATATTTTGGATAAGAATTCATCATCTGATCTTGCAATATTAAAAGAATTGATGGAAAAAGATTCTCCGCTACCAATGTATTATTATGGAAAATAGGTGAAATTATGGAAAATATGGAAATAATTGAAAATAATTCTTTGAACAACCAAAAAACAATATCCATACCCAAATTTGCCTATGCTGGATTTTTCCTAAGACTTGTAGCATTTGCTATAGATTCTATAGTTGCTTATTCCTTTTCAAATATTATTATAAAGATTTTTCAAATAAAAACTGACTTGACCTTTATGAATATAGAAATAAATCCTTTGATTGAGATAGGAATTTGTTTATTATATTTTTTCATCCTAACTTATTTGAATAATGGTCAAACTTTAGGAAAAATGGCTATGGGAATTAGAGTTATTTCTCTAAAAGATGAAAAGTTGTCATTTTTTGACTGTTTAGTGAGGGAAATTTTTGCAAGATATATTCAAAATTTTATAAAAATTTTGTATTTATTCATAGGCTTTAGTCCAAATAAACAATCTTTGGCAGATATGTTGGTTGATACTGTAGTTATAAAAGATGATGTGGTAGATTATCTTTTTGAAAATTAAATAAAGATATAAAGATATATTTTGATTTTTCAAGATATATCTTTTTTTGTGGAAAATTTTGGATTTATTTCTTTAAAATATTATTATATTTTCAAAAATTATAAGTGTTTTATACTTTTTAAAATTTCCATATTATGGTATGATTGTTAGGTAGAAATTTTGGAGTAACCACTATATATAGTGGATTAGATATAAAAATAACAATATTTAGGGGTGGATATGGAAGTTAAAAAAAGAGACGGGAAAATTGTTGACTTTGAAAGGGAGAAGATTAATCGTGCAATCTTTAAATCTTTTAGGTCTGTGGATTCTCTTATTAGTGATGAAGATTTGGATAAAATTTCTCTTAATATAGAAAACACAATCAAAGAAAGATATCCCAAAGACCATGTAGTTACTGTTGAAGAAATTCAAGATTTGGTTGAGCTTGAGCTTATTGAAAATAATTATTATAAGGAAGTTAAATCCTACATTCTTTATAGGGCCAAGCACAATATGGACAGGAAGGTCCTAACTGATTTTGAATCTTTTATTGATGATGAATATACTCTTTCTATAATCAAAGATATTAATGATGAGTATGACAACCAAAGATATCCAATCGAGTCTTTGTATTTAAAATTTGAATCTTTTACCAAGAAAAATATGACCAAGGAAGCCTTGTTAAACGCCCTTATCAAGGCTGCAAGTGAGCTTACAAGCAAGGAAGCTCCAGATTGGGAATTTATTGCTGCAAGATTTATGATTCATTTGATTAATTTAAAAATTAGTCTCAGTGAAGAAAAATATGGGATTGTTGATTTTAGGTCAAAAGTTCAATACCTAACTTCAGCTGGTCTTTATGGAAAATATATTTTAAAATCCTATACAAATAAGGACTTGGAAGAGTTGGGAGCATATTTAAAAGAAGAGAGGAATAAATTATTTACCTATTCAGGTTTGGACTTAGTTGCAAAAAGATATTTGATTAAAACATTTGAAGGTGAATATATCGAAAGCGTTCAAGAAATGTTTATGGGAATTTCCATGCACCTTGCAATTGGAGAAAAAGATCAAGTCTCATTTGCCAAAAAATTATATGATATTTTATCCCAACTAAAGGCAACCATGGCAACACCAACCATGACCAATGCGAGAAAGCCATTTAACCAACTTTCTTCATGTTTTATAGATACAGTTCCAGATACCTTGAAGGGAATCTACCGCTCAATTACAAACTTTGCCCAAGTTTCAAAACACGGTGGTGGAATGGGACTTTATTTTGGAAAAGTTAGGGCCCAAGGTTCTGATATTAGGGGAATTAGAAATGTGGCAGGTGGAGTTATAAGATGGATAAAACTTGCCAATGACACAGCGGTAGCCGTTGACCAATTAGGCGTAAGACAAGGAGCTGTGGCTTGTTATTTGGATGTTTGGCACAAGGATGTACCAGAATTTTTATCCCTAAGAACAAATAATGGTGATGATAGGATGAAGGCCCACGATATTTTCCCAGCAGTTTGCATGCCAGATCTTTTCTGGAAAGAATGTAGGGATAATATTGGTGGAGATTGGTACATGTTTGATCCTCACGAAGTTTTGGTAAAATATGGAAAATCAATCGAAGACACTTATGGGGAAGAATTTGAAGAATTTTATAAAAAGCTTGTAAATGACAAGGAAATTTCAAAAAGAGTTATAGCTATAAAAGATTTGATCAGGCTTTTGATAAAATCATGGACAGAAACAGGAACACCTTTTGTTTTCAATAGAGATGCAGTAAACAAGGCAAATCCAAACAAACACAAGGGAATAATATATTCTTCAAATCTTTGTACAGAAATCGCCCAAAATATGAGCCCATCTGAAACAGTAAATGAGGAAATTAAAACTATTGATGGGGAAACTGTAGTTGTAAATACAACCAAACCTGGAGATTTTGTAGAGTGTAATCTCGCAAGTCTTACACTTGGAAATATTGATGTCAACGACAAAGAAGAATTGGAAGAAGTTGTTTCTACAATTGTAAGAGCTCTTGATAACGTAATAGATTTAAATTATTACCCAACTCCATATGCAAAAGTAACCAACAAAAAATACAGGGCAATCGGCCTTGGAACAAGTGGTTACCACCATATGCTGGTAAAAAATGACATAAAATGGTCAGAAGAAGACGCTCATCTTGATTTTGTAGATAAGGTTTATGAAGATATAAATTATTTTGCAATCAAAGCATCAAATGAAATTGCCAAGGAAAAGGGATCATATTCTTGTTTTGAAGGAAGTGATTGGGATAATGGAGATTATTTCAAACAAAGAGGATATGAAAGCGAAAGATGGGAAAAATTAAAAGAAGATGTTCACCAAAATGGACTTAGAAATGGATATTTGTTGGCAGTGGCTCCAACAGGATCAACTTCAATAATTTCAGGAACATCTGCAGGAGTTGACCCAATAATGAACAAGTATTTCCTAGAAGAAAAAAAGGGAGCGATAGTACCAAGAGTTGCCCCAGGACTAAACACAAAAACCTTCTGGCTTTACGAAAACGCCTATACAATAGACCAAAATATTTCCATGAGAGCTTGTGGAGTAAGACAAAGACACATCGACCAAGCTCAATCAGTAAATGTTTATATAACAACAGAATACACAATGAGACAAATTTTAAATATTTACCTAACAGCATGGGAAGCAGGAGTAAAATCCCTATATTATGTAAGAGGAAAATCTCTTGAAGTTGAAGATTGTGATTCTTGTGCGTCATAAATTTATTTTAAAAATAATATAAAATTAATGACTTCGGATTTGGGGGAAGAAAGGGGGAGTTTCGATTCTCCCCTTTTACCACGCTAACTTACTTTTTAAAATTAAAAAAATCTTAAATCAAAATTCAATTTAAAATTAAAACTACGAATAAAGTCCGCGGTATAATTATTGAAATTGTACCACTGGCACAATTTCAAGCTAATTATATCCCCAAGCCCCTACTTTATTAACCCCCTGCAATCGATCATTGCGCGGGTTGATTTTGTAAGAAGCTTCGCTTCTTTCAACTTAGTATTTAAGATTTTATAGAAAAAATTGGGTAAATAAGAACTAGGACTTATTTTAATAAAGGAGATAACATGGAAAAAAAATATAATAAAGAAGTTTCTAAAAGAGGAATTTTTAATGAAGATGGAGATATTGATCTTTCTAAAAGAAGAATTATCGATGGAAATACAACCAATCTTAATGATTTTAACAATGTAAAATATACATGGACAAGCGATTGGTATCGCCAAGCTATGAATAACTTTTGGATTCCTGAAGAAATTAATTTAAACCAAGATATAAAAGATTATAGAAATTTATCCAAGGCTGAAAAAAAGGCTTATGATAGGATTTTGTCATTTTTGACCTATCTTGATTCAATTCAAACTGCAAATTTGCCAAATCTTCAAACCTATATAACAGCAAATGAGATAAATCTTTGCCTTGCTATTCAAACCTACCAAGAGGCAATCCATTCTCAATCTTATTCCTACATACTTGATACAATCTGCTCTCCTGATGAGAGGACTAGAATTTTGTATTTGTGGAAGGAAGATGATCATCTTTTAAAAAGAAATAAATTTATTGGCGACCAATACAATGAATTTATCAAAGATGATAGCGAATTTAATTTGATGAGAGTTTTGATTGCAAATTATATTCTTGAAGGAATTTATTTCTATTCAGGTTTTTCATTTTTCTACAATCTTGGAAGAAATGGAAAAATGCCAGGAACTGTCCAAGAAATTAGATATATCAATAGGGATGAAAATACCCACTTGTGGCTATTTAGGTCAATGATTAATGATTTGAAAGCAGAAAGACCGGACCTATTTACAGACGAATTAAAAGAGTTTTATCGCTCATTACTAAAAGAGGGAGTAGAACAAGAAATTGCCTGGGGGAAATATGCCATTGGAGATGAAATCCAAGGACTAAATTCACAAATGATTGAAGATTATATAAAATATTTGGGAAATTTAAGGGCAAAAGGCCTTGGACTTGGAAAGATTTATGAAGGATATGAAGATGAACCTCAATCAATGAAATGGGTAAGCGAATATTCTGATCCAAACCAAGTAAAAACTGACTTTTTTGAAGGAAAAGTTTCTGCTTATTCAAAATCTTCAGTTATTGAAGATGATTTATAAAATAAAATTTAAAAGCTATAAAAAAATAAATTTTTCTATTTAAAACTGACTCAGAAGTTAGGAAAAAAACTAACTTTTGAGTCAGTTTTTTTGTTTGAAATTTCTATGAATTTTATCTTGAAAGTATGGAAAAATACGGATTTGTATAAAAAAATACACTCTAAGAAAAAGTGATAAGAAATATTGTTTTTTTAAAAACTATTTTGTATAATTGAATGGATAGTGATTATCATTATTGAAAGTAAAACTTTTTCACAAAAAGTTTTAGGAAAAAAGAAATTTTTTAGAAAGGAGTAGATGTGAAAAAATAAATAATTGATATAGGATAAAATATAGCTGAAAACGAATAAAATCAATTGCTAAAGATTTATTTATAATAATTTGGATTTGTATTTATTCGGAAAAAACCTTTGATAAGATAAAAATATTTATGCAAAAGACTAATAATAACAAGATCCATTTAGTTATTTTTGAAAATTTGCCATAAAACTAGAAAAGTTATAGTTATTTTTACCAATATCAAATCTTAAAACCGAATTTTTTAGAAGAATTTTTGAAAAACAAAATTCGAAGAATCTCTAAAAATTCATCACTTTTAAAATAGGTTAATGAACTTATTTTAAAGAAAAAGAGTTTATACTCGAAAATTATATTTAAGATTTTTTTATCTAAAAATCAAAAGGAGTAGGTACCTTATAACCTAAATATATTTTTATAAAGAGGAAAGATGAAAAATACATTTTTGAAAAAAGTATTGGCAATTTTTATTGTAGGTGCAGCATCTGTAGCTATTATAAGATCGTCAATGTCTGTATTAGAAAAAAATAATAAGCTCAATGAGGGCAAAAAGGACAAAGATATTCATGAAACTATCCGTGTTTCGAAAGATCTGAAAGACGGAGAATATGAAGCAAGTTCAGAAGGTTACGGTGGCTTGTTGACTGTTAGAATAACCATTGAAAATGGAAAATTAACAGACATTAAAGTAATATCCCAAAATGAAACAGAGGAATATTTCAAGAAAGCCCTAGCAGTAATAGATGAAATTTTAAGAAAAGGAAGCGTAGATGTAGATTCAGTTTCAGGAGCTACCATATCATCAAATGCCATAAAAGATGCTGTAGCAAAAGCTCTACAAAAAGCTGGATCTAAGGAAAAAATAAAAGAAAAAACCAAAAAGAAAGACACCAAAAAAGTAGAAGGCTTAAAAGATGGTGAATATCTTGGTAGTGCAAATGGATATGGTGGAGCATTAACTGTAAAAGTAACCATAAAAAATGGAAAAATAAGTGCAATAAACGTTGTTTCTCAAAATGAAACTCCAGCATACTTTAGAAGAGCCTATGCAGTTATAAATCAAATTCTAAGTACAGGAAGCGTGAATGTAGATTCAGTTTCGGGAGCTACCATATCATCAAATGCATTAAAAATGGCAGTAGCTAACGCAATCCAAAAGGCTGGTTCAAAACAACAAGCCAAGGTGCAAGCTGTAAACAATTCATCAAATGCTAATAATAGAAGAGGAAATGTTGCAGGAAGCGTTACAATAGGAAACAAAGACCTTAAAGACGGAGTATATACGGGTTCAGGTCAAGGATACAATGGCCCTATAAGCGTAAGAGTTACCATAGCAAATGGAGTAATAAAAAATATAGAAATCCTATCTTATAGTGATGATAATCCATACTTTAGTCGAGCAAGAGGTGTTATATCAAGAATCCTAGGCAAACCAGGAAAAAGTGTTGATACAGTATCTGGTGCAACATACTCAAGTAGGGGAATAATTGATGCAGTAAACAATGCAATAGCAAAAGCAGGCTCAAAAAATCAAAAGGTAAAACAAACAAAAACAAAAAAACCTAGCCCTTCAAAAAATAATAAAGCGGGCAAAAATAAGAAAACAGGAAATTCTATTGGAATAGGTAAAAACAATAAAAAGCTAAAAGATGGTATTTACGAAGGAACATCAGAAGGCTTTAACGGACCAATAAAAGTTAGAGTAACCATATCAAAGGGTTCAATAACAAAGGTAGAAATCCTATCCCACAAAGAAGACGGCTCATACTTTGCCAAGGCAAAAGGCGTAATATCAAAAATATTAGGCAAACCAGGAAAGAGCGTAGATACAGTATCAGAAGCAACATTTTCAAGTAGAGGAATAATAAATGCAGTAAACGATGCAGTATCAAAAGCTGGTGGAGAAACTAATCCTTCAAAACCAGATAAAAAACCAGATGTTAAACCGGATGAAAATCCTGACAGAAAACCAGATGATAAACCAGGTAAAAAACCTGAAGAAAATATAGATGATGCACTTAAAAAATATTACAACACCGAACCACTCAAAGATGGAGAATATACAGGTTGGGGCGTTGGTTATATTAATACTAAAAAGACAAGAACATATATAAAAGTTGAAAATGGAGAAATCTCAAATATCAAGGTGGGCTTAAAATCAGAATATGGCGATGATATGGGACCATTTAGACAAAAAGCAGAAAAAGTACTTTCCTTCCTAAAGGGCAAAGAAGGTAGATTAAATATTGCAAAAATGGGACTTTATAGAGAATATTTTGAAACAATTAGAAATAGCAAAAATCCTAAAGAAAAAGTAGCTGAATTATTTGGAAGATCTTATCTAGATCATTTAAGAGGATTTAGAGGAGATAATTCAGAATCAGACTTAACTTTACTTTCAAGAATTGTAAAAGCATATATGTCAAACCGTTACGGTTCAAAAGAATTATTCGATAGCATTTCAGGAGCAACTGTAAGTGCAAGTGGAATTTCAGCAGCAACGAGAGAAGCAGCAGAAAAATCTTCAAATGATTACAAAACAAATACTGACGTAAAAGAAATTTCAATAATAAAGCCTAAAAACAAAAATATAGAAGTAAATAAGGGCGACGGTGTTGATTTTTCTGAGCTTAAATTAAAAGTTACAAAGAAAGATGGAAGCTTCAAAGAAGTAAAATGGAAAGATTTCCAAGCTAACGGAATCAGTATAAAAGATGAAGATGGAAAAACAATTGAAAATGGAGATAATCTAAAAAAATATGGTGATGCTAAAATTATTAAGGCAAAAGTAGTTCACGAAAAATCATTATCTTATGATGACTTCAGAATATTAGTTGGAAACTATAGTGAAGATTATATAATCGGCTTAGAATATAGTGCTGACGGTAAAAAATGGTACAAGTTAGATAAGGTTGATATGGATTATGCAGATAGTCGTAATATAGCAAGCCACCAAACAATTGATGCTCCAAAATCATTTGAATTTGAAAAAGTTAAAATCCGTCTAGTATCAAAGAAGGGTAATCGCTATGAATATACAACAGATAAATTGCCTGTAAATAGAGAACTTCAATATAAATTATTAGAAGGGGATAATCCAAACTTACCAAAGATTGTATATGCAAAATTCGAACTATCTGGAAAAGAATCAGATAAACATTTAGTAGAAGAAAAAGAAAATGGACAAAAAGAAGATGAAAAGCCACAAGTAAAAGAAGAAATAGAAGTTGACCAAAAAGTAATCGATACAAGCCTGATGGAATCAAACGGACAAAAATGGATAGAGGGTCAGCCAATAAGACCGGTTACAGTAACAAGTCTTGATTCGGAAGCAAAAATAGTTGGCAAAATAGAAGGACTACCAAAAGGCCTAACGTTTGATGGTAAAACCATATCAGGAACAATAGAACCGAGCTATAATGGATGGCCAGAAGATGGAAGTGGCTTCAAAACAATCAAACTAAAATTCAAGGCAGAAAAAGGCGACAAGATTTTAGTAAGAACAATTGAATATTGGGTTTACAGAGATAAAGACAGAGATGGCATATCCGACGATGACGATAAAGATCACGGCGAGAAATTTACACCACAAAGAGCTAATGGAAAACCAATAATAGTTAATGGCAAAGCACCAAGCATAGAAGAATATAAAGCAAAATTCTCAAATATACCAAAAGACGGTTCAGTAGAAGTAAGCTTCAAAAAAGAACCAGACTATAGCAAAGTAAGCGAAGTTCCACAAAGAGTAGTCCTACAATTCAAAGCGAAAAATGCAAAAGAAGTAGGAGAAGCTTATGTAATGGTAGTAGTAAAAAAAGCTGCTAAAAATGAAAAACCACAAGCAAAAGAAGAAATAGAAGTAGACCAAAAAGTAATCGACACAAGCTTGATGGAATCAAGTGGACAAAAATGGATAGAAGGTCAAGCAATAAGACCAGCAACAGTAACAAGTCGTTTAGATGGTGCAAATATATTGCCAGAAATAGAAGGCTTGCCAAAAGGTATAACATTTGACGGAAAAACCATATCAGGCACTCCAGAAAGAAGTGACGAAGGATGGCCAGAAGATGGAAGTGGCTTCAAAACAATCAAACTAAAATTCAAGGCAGAAAAAGGCGATAAGATTTTAGTAAGAACAATCAAATATTGGTTGTACAGAGATAAAGACAGAGATGGCATATCCGATGACGAAGAATACGATAAAGGCGAAAAATTCACAGCTACATTCTCAAATAGACAACCAATAATAGTAGAAGGCAAAGCTCCAAGCTTAGAAGAATACAAAGCAAAATTCTCAAATATACCAAAAGACGGTTCAGTAGAAGTAAGCGTTAAAAAAGAACCAGATTACAGCAAAGTAAATGAAAGACCACAAAGAGTAGTCCTACAATTCAAATCAAAATATTCAAAAGAAGTAGGAGAAACTTATTTACTGGTAATAGTAAGGAAAGCTGTTAAAAAAGAAATAGAAGTAGACCAAAAAGTAATCGACACAAGCTTGATGGAATCAAATGGACAACAATGGTTAGAAGGTAGATCAATAAGACCAGCCACAGTAACAAGTCTTTTAGATGGTGCAAATATACTACCAGAAATAGAAGGCTTGCCAAAAGGTATAACATTTGACGGAAAAACCATAAGTGGAACACCAGAAATAGGTGACGAAGAATGGCCAGAAAATGGTGTCAAAACAATCAAACTAAAATTCAAGGCAGAAAAAGGCGACAAGCTTTTAGTAAGAACAATTGAATATTGGGTTTATAGAGATAAAGACAGAGATGGATTAGCAGATGCTGATGAAAATGATAAAGGTGAAAAATTTACACCACAAAGAGCTAACACACAAGCAATAATAGTTAACGGCAAAGCTCCAAGCCTAGAAGAATACAAAGCAAAATTCTCAAATATACCAAAAGACGGTTCAGTAGAAGTAGGCTTCAAAAAAGAACCAGACTATAGCAAAGTAAGCGAAGATCCACAAAGAGTAGTCCTACAATTTAAAACGAAAAATGCAAAAGAAGTAGGAGAAGCTTATGTAATGGTAGTAGTGAAAAAAGCTGTTAAAAAAGAAAATCAAGAAGTTAGGTCTTTGAATCAAAAATCTCAAAAGAAAAAGGAAGAGATCAAGGCAAATTCTGTTAAGAAATTGCAAGAAAAATCTTCTACAAACTCTTCTGTAGAAAATAGGAAAGATGCTAATAAGAATGAATCAAATAAAAACTCTAGCAATAAAGAGTTGGAAAAATCCGAAAAAAAACCTGATTTGAAAAACATTCAAAGCACGCAAAATCCTCAGTTGTCTCCTTTAAAAAATAAAGAAGAGCCAATTGCAGCTGATAAGGCAAAAGATTCTACTAAAAAAGAAGAATAGGCTTTTATATATAGAAAGGAGAAAAATATGAATTTAATTACTGGAATCCTGTTTACTATAATTTTTTATAGTCTAACAGCTAATTTGATTAAGAAATATCCTGTCGCATTTTATGTAGGTATATATGTTTGGACAGGACTTGTAGTTTATTATTATAATATGGGTTTTGATAGAAATTTCCCAGCTTGGTTTAATGAATATTTCATGAAGATATTTTCAAGGGGGATTTTTGCTACAGCGACTTTTATGATAGTAATGTTTTTAGGAACTGTTACAAAGCACAATGATTTTTCAAAAAAATTGATGGCTATTCGTGGGGAAATATCTATAATAGCAAGTATATTGGTTTTCAGCCACAATATAATATTTGGTTTACACTATTTCCCAATCCTATTTACAAATCCTAGTTCTATGCCTACAAGACAATTAATTGCATCAATAATAACAATATTTTTATTGTTGATGCTAATTCCTCTTTTTATAACTTCTTTTAAGGCAGTACGTCGTAAAATGAAGGCTAAAAGTTGGAAAAATTTACAAAAAATGGCGTATCCATTTTTTATAGGCATATATATTCATGTTATGGTACTATATTCTGCTAATGTGAAGGATAATATGTTAGGGATAATTGTATATACTATCATATATGCATCTTATATAGTATTAAGATTGAGAAAAAGAAATATGAAACTTCAAAGGGCATCAGCCAAATAAAATAAAAAATTCCTCTTAATGAATTAATTTCATTTTGAGGAATTTTTTATTTAAAATTAAATTTTATTTTGCACTTAATGTAAATTCTGCAAATTTTTCAAAGTTGCCATCACTTTCTTTGCCAGAATTTTCATTCATTTTTGAACGGCTTAGAGTAAAATTAAAATTTCTTCCGTCTTTTATTTCATCTAGGCTTAGGTCTGAGAAATCTTTGTTGTAGATAAAAGTTGTTGAATTTTCATCTTTGACTCTTTCATCTAAAGAAATTTTATTTCCTTTTTCGTCAACTCCTTTTAGTTCGTAAACATAGGCTTGATCGAGATTTTTTATTGTTGCTGTAAGGGTCATTGGATTTATTTTCATTAATGAAATCGTGGCGTTTGTTCCTTTTATTTTTAAATTTTCAGCGAAAATTTTGTTGTCTTCGTTTATTGTATTCATTGGGGATTCTATTGAAATTATTTGGCTTTTATTTGCATCTGCAAAATATAAATCTACGCTCGTCTTATCTTTTTTTGGAAAAGATTTGTCAAAATTTATCATAAGATTTTCTGATGATGTTTTTTTATCTTCTAACAAACCTTCGCTTCCTGATGAGCCAATAGCTTTATAAGCTTTTCCATCAACTACCACCTTATACAAATTTGAATTGTTTTTTGTATTTTCTTTAAAATTTTCTCCATTTCTTAGGGTATTTATAAAGATTTTATTATCCTCAAAGGCTATATTTCCGATTACAAATGAATCTTCTCCAACTGTTACTGGTTTATTAATTTCTGCCATATATTTGTAGGAATCAGGACTTGCACCAAAGGCTTCCATCATTGTTACTTTTATGTCTGTTGTAAATTTTGAAACTTCGGCTTTTACAATTGGAATATTAAGTCCAGCTACTAGGATTAATGCAGCCGCTATTGGTAAAAATTTTTTTGATTTTTGATTTTTTCTGTAGGATTTTGCAGTTTTTATTAATTTTTCTTTTTCAAAATCGTTTAATTCGATTTTTTCAATTTCAAAATCCATATCATTTATTTTGTCATAGATATTTTTCATAATTTGCTCCTTAAAGTTTTTTTGGCACGGCTAACTTTGTTGTAGAGTCTGTCTTTTGGGATTTTTGTAATTTTTTCTAAATCATCGTAGGAATAGCCTTCTATAAATAATTTTTTGAAAATCTCCCTGTCTTTTTTTGACAACATTTCAAGAATTTTTTCGCTTTCATCATAATTTTCTAAATTTTTATCATAAATAAAACCTGAAATATCATCAAGATCAAGGCAGTCGTGTTTTGCTTCTTTTCTAATGGCATCAATTGCCTTGTATTTGGCAACTCCTGCACACCAATTTTTAAAAGATGACCTATTAGGATCATAAGAATTTATATTATCCCAAATTCCAAGGAGAGCATCATTTAAAATTTCATCTAGAATATTTCTCCTATTTCCTATAGTTTTTACAATAACTCCTTTTAATATAGGCCCATAAAGGTTAATGAATTCAATCAAATATTTTTCATCTTTGTTTTTGATTCCTTTTATTAAATTTCTATCATCCATTATTTCCTCCTTTGCCTATATATTCGTATAAAGTTGAGCAAATCTATCCTTATTTTAAATTATATCTTTAATTTTTTATAAAAAAACCACCTCGATTTTATCGAGATGGTTTGTATGTCTTAAAATTTTATTTAAATAAAAGATTAATATCAAAATCTTTTTCAATCATCTTATTATCTAACATAAATTTCTTGGTTCTTTCGAAACCTTCTTTGTCTTTTTCTGTGATTTTTGTTGAAAAATCATACATTGGAAACATATAATCGTAGGCTTTATCGTCTAGGTCTAGTTCTTTTTTTACAATTTCTTTTGTTTGGTCTTTGTCATCTTCCATAAATTTAGAAATTTCAGCTTGGGCATCGTCAAGGGCTTTGATTACATCAGGATGGTCTTTGGCAAATTTTTCTGAACTTGCTACACAAATTATTGCATCGATAAGATTTTCACCGTTTGTTATCTCATGTAGTCCAGCTTCTTTTGCCTTATAAGCTGCAGGTCCTCCCAAAAGTGCTACGTCCAAATTTCCTGAATCTAGGGCAGCTGCTGCATCAGGAATTGACATATTAGAAAACTCTACATCTTTTTCAGTCAAATTTTCCTTGTCTAAATATGCCAAAAGCTCTTGGTGAAGGTTGGTTCCTGCAGGTCCACCGATTTTTTTGCCCTTTAAATCTTTAGGATTTTTTATTGAATCATCTTTAGAAAAAAGTGAGAAGGCCTTTGGGGCTCTTGAATACATATTTAAAACCTTGATATCTTGTCCGTTTGCCTTGGCAAGAATTGCAGAAGATCCTCCCAAAGCATAAAGCACATCAACATCTCCGCTTGCAAGGGCTGCTGTTTGGTCGGCACCACTTGTGATTTCCTTGTAATTAATTTTTACACCTGGTAGGTGTTTTTTAAAAATTTCCTTATTTTTTTCAATAATTGATGGGACATTTAAGGGCGCTGTTACGTAAGTTATATTTAGTTCATCAACTGATAATTTTTCTTCACTTTGGGAAGGATTATTTGATAAATTATTTGACATTTCGTTTGAATTTTCTTTATTTTCCTTGTTTGAGCAAGCTGTTATTGCAAAAACTAGGGAAAAAATTGATAAAATTTTTAAAAATTTATTTTTCATTTCCTTCTCCTATTATTTTTTTAAATTTATCTCTTAAAATTTCCTTGGAGATTTTTTCATCTTCAAAGTTGAAATCGGAGACGATTTTTCCTTTTTTCATTATTATAAGCCTTTGGCCCAAATTGAGGGCTTCTTCTAGGTCGTGGCTTACAAATAAAAATCCGGAATTTTTAATTTTCATATATGAAAGTAACTCCATTTCTAATCTTTCCTTGCTAATCTCATCTAAAGAAGCAAAGGGTTCATCCAAAAGCATGAAATTATTTGGGAAAATAAGAGCACGGGCAAGGGAAACTCTCGCCTTCATCCCACCAGAAAGCTGAGAAGGATAGGCTTTTTCAAAGCCCTCAAGTCCCATTATTTTTATCCATTTTTGGGAAAGTTTTTGGTCGGGATTTGAAAATAATATATTTTCTTCAAGGTTTAACCAGGGCAAAAGTCTAGGATTTTGAAAAACTAGGGAAGTTTTTATGCCATTATTTAAAATTTTCCCAGAATCTATTTCCAAAAGTCCACCAAGAGCTTTGAGCAGGGTGGATTTTCCACACCCTGAAGGGCCTATAAGTACATTTCTTTTTTGAGGATCTAATTTCAAGTTTATTTTATCAAGTGCCTTAATTTCTTTATCTTCAATTTTATAAGTTTTACAAAGATCAATTAGACTTATACCATTCATTTTTAAGATCTCCCTTCAAAAATAAGCTTACAAATTTTACGAAAATTTTATCGGAGACCATGCCGACAAAACCAATCATAATAATTCCCACAAGAACCTTGTCAGTCCTTGACATTAGCCTTGAAAAATTAATCAAATAACCAAGCCCCTTTGATGCAGCAAGCATTTCAGCAGCAATAATTGACCTATAAGCATAGCCAAGTCCAATTCTTGCACCGACAAAAATATCCACAAGACTTGAAGGAAGGATGATTTTTCTAAAAATTTCCCCGTCCTTGTAAGAAAAAGAGCGTGCCATTTCAATCAAATCTGGATCTGTTACCATAAAGCCCTTTTGGATATTCAAAAAAATGGGGAAAAAAGATGCCATAAAAACTATGGTTATTTTACTAACTTCCCCAATCCCAAGCCATAAAATCAAAAGAGGAATAAGGCCAAGGGGTGGAATATTTTTTAAAAAATCCAAAAGATTAGAAAAATATGGGTAGGTTTTGGGTTTCAAATAAAAGAATAGTGCCAAGAAAAATCCCACAAAAAGGGCCAGAAAATATCCAACAAAAACTCTGGATAAACTTGCCAAAAGATTGGTAAAAATTGTCCCATCAAAAACCATGGCACAAAAAGTCTCAAAAACTTTAAAAGGACCAGGTAAATAAATGGGAGAAAAAATTTTTATTTTATAGAGAATTTCCCAAATAAGTAAAATTATAAAAAATACCAATAGATTTTTCTTTGTCTTAGAAATAAAGTTATTTTTTTTCATAAAAACCCCCTAACATTTTACCAGAAATTGAGAAAGTTTATCAAAAATATTTGCAAAGTTTTTGAGATTAAAAATTAAATCTACACCAGCCCATATCGGTCTAAAGAAAGTAGCAATAGGTTGGAGAAATCTAACGAATCAAGTTTGTATTAATATGAGTAAAATTATGAGATCTCTCGACTACGCTCGAGATGGGTAATGATCTTCCTTTTTATAATTGCTAAAGAAATTAAAAAATTGTTATAAAAATTATAAGCCTTTAGCAATAAAACCAATCTTATAAGCACCCATCTCGACCTTGTGGAGAGATCTCATGAATTATGTTTGAAAATCAATTAAAGTGAATTAGAGAGATTTCTCGGCAAGCTCAAGATGGGTAATTATCTGCTTTTTATAATGGCTAAAGAAAGAAATTAATAAATTAACGAGGTTAATAAATAGATTTCAAATTAAAAAAAGACAGCTACTAAATTTACTGTCTTTTTGTTTTCTATTAAATTTATTTTCACTTTTTTTGTAAAGTATTATTTAAATCTCAATGAATTAATAATATTTTGATTCATAAGTTCTGTATTATTTGTGTTTTTTAATGGACCTGTAAGTATTATATTTACAAAATACTCATCAGTTTCAAAGGCTATTTTGTCGCCTTCTAGGGAAAATTGTTCGGTGTAGATTCTCACTTTTGATTTTAAAAATAGCTTATCACCAACCATTTCTTCCTTTACTTTTCCCATTGGACTAATAAAAGCTGGTGGGATTTGGGTGCCTTGACTTTGGGCGAAGGATTTTTTTAGGTCCATGCCGTCGTCTTTTTTTATTTTTGAAATCAAAATTTGATTTATAGTTTTTCCTGAAAATTGATTTTCAAAAACTGTCAAAGACTCGCTTTTTTGAGTTTTTTTCATATTTTCTGGCAATTTCATAGAAAAATCATCCATATCAACTTCTTTTGTTGCATAAAGATCGATTTTTTTACCAAAAGATTTAAAAGATTTAGCAACCATATCGAAATCTTCGCTTTCCGGATAGGTTGTTGATAATAAATCTGCCATTATATAAGGAGAATATTGGGATTTTTCCTTATCTTCTACAATTTGAAATTCCAAAACATTTGTTGGGGTTGCCATAAAAATATTGGTGTAGGAAAATTTATTGTCTTCTATTATTGAATAAGCAGACTTTTTAGACTCACTTTCAAGAACAATTGGTTTTTGGACCACATTGGCGTTTTCAATATGAGAATTATAAGTTTCCTTGTCGGAAATTTTATAAAGCTCATCTTTTATTTGGTCTTCAGACTTTTCCCCATCCTTAAATAATTTTTTTATATTTATAGATAAATCATAAAAATCAGATTTTGGAAAATCGACCACATACTGGTCATCTTTTGAATAAAGCTTGCACCTATCTGGAATTCTTATATTTAGGGCTGATATGTAAAGATTTTTATTATAATCTAAATTTTTAAGCTCATCAATTTTGTAAGGCTCGTCAGAATCTGTGGAAATATCATCTGGATAATCCCCAAGCATCCTATCAACAAACAAAGAGTCATCTCTTTTGTATCCTTCAATATTATCGTGCTTATATTCTAATCTTTTCTTTTTTTCTTTTTCATTTGAGGATGAAGAAGAAATATTTTGATTTTTTAAATTACTTTGATTTGATTTATTTATATTTTCATTTTTTCCACAAGAAGAAAAAATTAATATAAATAAAAAAATTAAAAATTTTTTCATAAATACTCCAAATTGTTTTATTCATTGATTATATCATAAATTCGTAAAAATAAAATGAATTAAAATTTTTTTATAGGTATTAAAAAATATAAAAAAACTCTTTAAAAAAATCAAACTTCTTGGTATGATTAAACTAGGAAATGGTTTATTTCCGATACACCTTATTAAGGAAATTTAAAGGAGAAAAAATGAATAGAGACTTAGGTATCAACTTATGTAGAGTAACCGAAGCAGCAGCTCTTGCAAGCGCGAAATATTTGGGCAAGGGAAAGAAAAACGATTCTGATAATATTGCAGTAGACCAAATGAGAGCTATGTTTAATTATTTGGGCATAAACGGAAGAGTTGTAATAGGAGAAGGAGAAATCGACGAAGCTCCTATGTTATACATAGGTGAAGAAATTGGAGATGTGAGCCAAGACGATGTTGTAGATATAGCTGTAGATCCAATCGATGGAACAGCATCTCTTGCAAACGGAACAAGCAATTCAATTTCTGTAATAGCAGTAGCACCAGAGGGTTGCCTATTAAACGCTCCAGATGTTTATATGAATAAAATTGCCACAGGAAGTAAAGCAAAGGGCGTTATAGACATAAATAAATCTACAAAAGAAAATATAGAAAATGTAGCAAAGGCTTTAAACAAAAAAGTTTCAGATATCACAGTTTCAGTTTTGCACAGACCAAGACACGAAAAATTAGTTGAAGAAATAAGAGAAGCTGGAGCAAGAATTTCCATGGTAGAAGACGGCGATGTATTAACAGCCATAGCCACAGAATTATCAGGTGGAAAAATTGACCTAATAATGGGAATAGGTGGAGCTCCAGAAGGAGTAATAGCAGCTGCAGCCCTAAAATGTTTGGGAGGAGATTTCCAAGGAGTATTTGCCCCATCAGATTCAAAACAAGTAAAAAGATGCATAAAAATGGGAGTAGATTTTGATAAAGTTTATACCATTGATGACTTGGTAAAGGGCGAAGATGTATTATTTGCAGCAACTGGAATAACTGACGGCACATTTTTAAAAGGCGTATCCTATATCAAAAACAATATGGCAGAAACCCAATCACTTTTATTAAGACTTCCATCAGGAACAATAAGATATATCGACTCAGTCCATAAACTTGATCAAAAATTAGACCAAAAATAAGGACAAAAGAGAAAGGTCTATAAAAATAAAAAGAATGGCTTGTAATATAAAATGAGATTTTTTGGGGATTATGTAAGTTTTATTCAAAAAATATAAAGAAATAATCCCCAAAAAAATAGAAAAAATTTTAGATAAGAAAAAATTTCTCACAAAAACATGATTAAGAGCTGTTAGAAAATATGTAAGTATAAAAAAGGATAAGTAGAAAACTTGTCTTTTATTTTTTATTTTATTAAAAATTTTATTGGATAAATTAAACATAAAAATTTCCTTTCAGATAACGATAACTATTATCAATTCCATTATATAAAATGAGAAATTTTTGTCAACATAATACATAATTAGAATAAAATTTTAAAATAGAATAAAAAAATAGCAGGGGAATTTTAAAAAATAATTTATTAAAAATGGAAAATTTTCGAAAAAGAAAATCTAATTTTCTAAATTCCTATAAATATTATTCAAATTGGGTAATATATATCTATATGGTCAATATGCTATAATAATACTGTATATAGTAGGAGGTGAAGGATGGCAAGCGATGTAATTAACCAAGTTAAAGATGCAGAAATTGCTGCTGACAAACTTGTAGACGATGCCAAAATAAAAGCCAAGGAAATAATTGAATCATCAAAAATCGAGGCTAGTAATTCTTACAAAGAAAAAATCGAAAAGGCAAAAAAAGATGCTGACGATTTAATCGAAAATGCAAAGAAAGAAGCAAGCGAGGAAAAGATTCCACTTATTGACAAGGCAAAAGAAGAAAGCAAGGATATTTTAAACCAAGATAGTGGAAAAATTGATGGGCTTTTAGATCTTTTAACAGAAAGGATTGTAAATAATGGCAATAGTTAAAATGGATAAGTTTAATCTTTTCTCTTTTGAAAATAATAGATCAAACCTTCTAGATATTTTACAAAAGTTTAACTATGTTCATTTTAACGATCTTGCGGTCGACGAAAAGGAAGACTACCTCAAAAAGGTATCAAATCAAGAAAATCTTACAAGAATTGACGAAAAAAGGTCAAAACTTGAATACGCGATTAATTCTATTGAAAAATATTTGGATAAGGATGAATTATCTACAATAGAGAGAAAGGACATGAGCCTTGATATTCTCTACAAAGAAGGCGAAAATTTCAAGTTTGACGAAATTTATCCAAGATTAAAAGAACAAATTGATATAAGGGATAAAAGTCAAGAAAAAATCAAAAATTTAAAGGCATCAAACGAAGAGCTAAAAGCTTTCAAGGATGTGGATTTAGACATAAAATCCATAGAAGATGCTCACAGATTTTACGTAGAAATAGGGACAATTGCAGATCAGTTTTACAAAGATTTTGACCAAGATTTGGTGAAAAAAGATTTTAAAACTGCTATGGTTTTGGATATATCCAAAAAAGAAAGCCTAAATTATGTAATAGCCTTATCAAATCTTGATGAAGCAAAAGATTTTAAAGAATTTTTGAGAGATCACGGTTTTTCAAAAACCAATATCAAGACCAAAAAGAAAGTTAGTGAAAAAATAGCTTTAAACCTAGAAGAAATTGAAAATTTAGAAGAAAAGCTAAGAAAAAGTGAAGAAGAAATAAAGGAGATGAAAAAATACCTCCCAGATTTCTACCTTTACCAAACTTATCTAGAAAATTTAAGAAAAAAAGAAGCAAGTAGCGAATATTTCCTAAAAACAAAAAGAGTAGACTTTATAGAAGGCTACATTCCACACAAGTTAAAAGAAAAATTTAAAAATGACTTGAAGGAAGTTTTGGGAGAAGATTTTGTACTTGATCTTAAAGAGGCAGACAAAGATGATCCAGATGTTCCAATAATCCTTGACAATAACAAGCTTATAGAACCCTATGAATCAGTAGTAGAAACCTACTCTCTACCAAAATATAATGAAGTTGATCCAACCCTTTTGGTTTCAATTTTTTATACAATATTTACAGGTTTCATGCTTGGAGATTTGGGTTATGGATTAATACTTTTTATCGGAACAATTTTACTTAGAAAATACAAAGATTTACCAGAGTCAACTGACAAAATGGTAAGACTTTTTACAAGAGTTGGACTTTCTGGATGTGTATTTGGACTAATATTTGGTTCATTTTTTGGAGGAATTATTCCTCTTCCAGGCCTAATCGATACACAAAAAGATTTCAACACCCTAATGGTTATCTCACTTATAATCGGTGGTATTTCATTATTCACAGCTCTTGGCGTAAAAGGATATATGCTAATTCGTGATGGAGATCCACTCGGAGCCTTGTTCGATGTTATGTTATGGTACATGGCAGTAGGAGGAGCAATAGCCCTTTACTTACTTGATGGGTCAGGTAAAAATATAGCTAAAATAATAATGATAATAGGCATGATAGGCATAGTTCTTACAGGAGGACGTGAAAACAAATCAATTGGAGGAAAGGCCGCAGGAGGTTTATATTCTCTATATGGAATGAGTTCTTGGATTGGAGATTTCGTATCATTTCTAAGACTTATGGCCCTTGTTCTTTCAGGAGGATTTGTTGCTTATTCAGTAAACTTGATTGTAGGAATGTTATGGCCTGCAGGAATTTTAGGCAAGATAGGAGCTATCATAGTTTTTGTAGTATTCCAATTATTTAACCTATTCCTATCAACCCTATCAGCATACGTTCACTCATTAAGACTTGTTTATGTAGAAATGTTTAACAAGTTCTATGAAGGTGGCGGAAAGAAATTTAGACAAATGATAGAAAACAGTAAATTTATAAATATAATCACAGGAGGATACAATGGTTGATTTTTTAGTTGAAAATGGTGGAAACATAATGGGAGCAGTAGCTGTTGCTATAGCAGTATTCCTATCAGGAATGGGATCTGCAAAAGGAACAGGAATGACAGGAGAAGCAGCTGCAGGTTTAACTGTAGAAGAACCACAAAAATTTGGTAAAGCACTTGTACTACAACTTTTACCAGGTACACAAGGACTTTACGGCTTTGTAATTGGATTTATGATTTTAGGAAAATTAGGCGGAGGCCTTAACTTCCAACAAGGACTTTATTATATATTTGCAGCACTTCCAATTGGAGTAGTTGGATATTTCTCAGCAGTAGCCCAAGCAAAAGTAGCCGTATCAGGTATGAACATACTTGCAAAAAACGAAGATAATTTCGTACAAGGTATAGTTTACGCAGTAATGGTTGAGTTATATGCAATCTTAGGATTTGTAATTTCCCTACTTCTAGTAAACAAAATATAAGGCTTTATTATGAACAATCTTGATTTATTATTAGATGGAATAAAAGAAGATGGCAAAAAAGAAGCCGATCACATCCTATCTAATGGTCAAAAAAGAAAAGAAGAAATAATAAAAGAATCAGAAGAAAAAGCCCAAAGACAAGTCTCACAAATTATAGAAAACGCCCAAAAAGAAGCGAAAAGAATAAAAGAAAATTCAAAAGTAACTGCAAATAGAGAGGCTAGAGATATAAAAATTAGAGCAAAAAACCAAGTTGTAGAAGAAGTTTTAGAAAAACTAATTGAAAAATTAGAAAAATTAGGCCCAAATTCTTACAAATCTTTTGTCCTAAATAGACTAAAAGATTCAGGAATAGAAAAAGGCGAAATTCTTTTACAAAAAGACATGAAATTTCATTTTAAAGAAGAAGATTTTGGTGGACTAAAAATATCAAATGAGAGCGTAGATGGAGGATTTGTAGTAAAGAACGGAAAAATTCTTTACGACAATACCTTTAAATCTTTGGTAAATTTTGAAAAAGATTCTTTAGAAAAAATCATAGTTGATGAAATATTTAAGTGAGGTGATTTAGATGGATAGAGAAAATTTTATCCGCGCATCAATTACTACAAGAGTATATGAAAAAAATCTCCTTACTTCAGAAAATTTAAAAAGGCTAATAGATACAGACAATCTTGAAGAGGCTATATCAAGTTTAAATGACACAAAATATGGAGAATATTTACAAAAATTAGATAGGCCGGAAGACTACGAAAAAGCCCTATCCCAAGTTCTTTTAGAATCTTACAAGGATATGATAAAAATAAGTCCAGATGAAAATTTGGTAAAATACTTGGAAGAAAAATATAATTTCCATAATTTAAAAGTTTTATTAAAAGAGCTAATTCAAGACGAAGATTACAAATCAATCTACATTGACATAGGAAAAATTGACCTTGTAAAAATCAAAAGAAATCTAAAAGAAGACTTTCTTGATGATAACAAATACCTATCCTATGCAAAAAAAGCCCTAGACCTTTACGAGGAAAATAAGGATCCCCAAGATATAGACCTATCTTTGGATAAAGATTTTTATGAAAAACTTCTAGAAGATGCAAAAAATCTAGACTATGAAATTTTAATAAATTTCACCAAAGAAAGAATTGACCTTACAAACTTAAAAGCACTTTTAAGAATAAAAGGCCAAGACCAAAGTGTCGATTTATTGGAAAAAGCCCTAATAGATGGTGGAAACATTGACAAAAATCTCTTTAGAGATTCATTAAATGCAGAAAAATCATCATATACAAACCTATTTTTCAAAGAAAAAATTTACCCAAAAGTAAAAGATGCTTTGGAAGAAAATGATTTGTATAAGGCTATGCAAAAAATCGAAAAAATAATTGATAACCACTTGATGGACTTTGCAAAAGAAAGCAAAAAAGTAAGCTATGGTCCAGAGGTTATTATGGGATATCTTATAAGTCGTGAAATGGAAATTAAAAATTTAAGAATTATCCTAACAGCCAAACTAAATTCACTTTCTCGTGAATTTATGGAAGAAAGGTTGCGTGATCTATATGTATAGAGTAGCCGTAATAGGAGATAAAGATTCAGTCCTAATGTTTAAAGCGTTGGGAGTTGATGTATATACAGCAGTAGATGGAGAAGATGCAAAAAAACTTGTAAAAAAACTTGCCCAAGAAAATTTTGGCATAATATTTATTACAGAAGATTTTGCAGCAAAAATCCAAGATACTATAGACAAATACAGAGAAGAAATGACTCCAGCAATTATACTTATACCATCCAACAAGGAAGATCTTGGACTTGGAATGGCAGATATAAATAAGAGTGTAGAAAAAGCTGTTGGAGCTAACATTTTGAACTAAAAGGAGACCAAATTTGAATAAAGGTAAAATCACAAGAGTATCAGGTCCACTTGTAGAAGCAAAGGGATTATCTGATGCTAATATCTATGATGTGGTCGAAGTTTCAAAAGATAAGCTCATCGGAGAAATTATAGAGATGAGAGGGGATGTTGCAAATATTCAAGTTTACGAAGAAACAACTGGAATTGGACCTGGAGATGAAGTAGTCTCAACAGGAGCTCCACTATCAGTTGAACTTGGACCAGGACTACTTGAAAGAATGTATGACGGAATCCAAAGACCACTTGAAAAACTTGAATTATTGGCAGGAGAATTCCTAAAAAGAGGAGTTACAGCCCCACCACTAAATAGAGAAAAATTATGGGAATTTAAAGCGGAAAAAGAAGTTGGAGACCAAGTAATCCCTGGAGATATCCTAGGGACAGTCGATGAAACTTCAGTAATTAACCATAAAATTATGGTTCCAAATGGAATTAAAGGAAAAGTTAAAGAAATAAAAGACGGAGAATTTACAGTAGAAGATACAGTTGCTGTAATTGAAACAGAAAATGGCGATAAGGAATTAAATATGATTCAAAAATGGCCAGTAAGATCTCCAAGACCATTTAACAGAAAACTTGACCCAGACACACCACTTATAACTGGACAAAGAGTTATTGATACATTTTTCCCAGTTGCAAAAGGTGGAGCTGCATCAATTCCAGGACCATTTGGATCAGGAAAAACAGTTATCCAACACCAAATTGCAAAATATGCCGACGCTGACGTTGTAATTTATGTAGGTTGTGGAGAACGTGGAAACGAGATGACTGACGTACTTGACGAATTTCCAGAACTAATAGATCCAAAAACTGGCGAATCAATCATGAAAAGAACTGTACTTATAGCAAACACATCAAATATGCCAGTTGCAGCCAGAGAAGCAAGTGTTTATACAGGAATCACCATGGCAGAATATTACAGAGATATGGGATATTCAGTTGCCCTAATGGCAGATTCTACATCAAGATGGGCAGAGGCCCTTCGTGAGATGAGTGGACGTTTGGAAGAGATGCCAGGAGACGAAGGATTCCCAGCTTATCTTGCAAGCCGTATAGCAGATTTTTACGAAAGAAGTGGAAAAGTTATAGTAAATGGACAAGTAGAAAAAGAAGGATCACTTTCAGTAATAGGAGCAGTTTCTCCTCCAGGTGGAGACTTATCAGAACCTGTAACCCAAGCAACACTTCGTATAGTAAAAGTATTCTGGGGACTTGATTATGATTTGTCTTACCAAAGACACTTCCCAGCTATAAACTGGCTAAATTCTTACTCACTCTACCAAGACAAGATGGATTCATATATAGACAAAACTGTTGATGAAAAATTCTCAAAAAACAGAATGAGAGCAATGAGCCTTCTTCAACAAGAATCATCCTTACAAGAAATTGTAAGACTAATTGGTCGTGATGGATTAAGTGATGATGATAAATTAAAACTTGATGTAACAAAATCACTAAGAGAAGATTTCTTGCAACAAAATGCCTTCCACGAAACAGATGCTTTCTGTCCAATGGAAAAACAAGATTTAATGCTTGATACAATTCTTTATTTCTATGACAAAAGTCTAGAAGCTCTATCTGATGGGGCAAATCTTGATAGACTTGAAGAGCTTGAAGTAAAAGAAAAAATTACAAGATTAAAATTGATAAAAGATGAAAACTTGGAAGAATTCGACCAAGTTAAAGAACAAATCGACAAAGAATGCAAAGAAGCTGTAGCAAAGGGGGATGAATAATGCTAAAAGAATATAAAAGCGTATCAGAAGTAGTTGGACCCCTAATGCTTGTCGAAGATGTTAGTGGAGTTGATTATGAAGAGCTAGTTGATATAGAACTTCAAACAGGAGAAAGAAGAAGAGGAAGGGTAATAGAAATTGACGAAAACAATGCTGTTGTCCAACTTTTTGAAGGATCTTCTGGAATTAACTTAAAATCAACATCAGTAAGATTTTTAGGTAGACCACTAGAACTTGGCGTAAGCGAAGATATGATTGGAAGAACTTTTGATGGATTAGGAAGACCAATCGATGATGGTCCATCAATTATTCCTGAAGAAAAAAGAGATGTAAACGGAGTTGCAATAAATCCTGTAAGCCGTGATTATCCATCAGAATTTATCCAAACAGGTGTATCAACAATCGACGGATTAAACACCCTTGTTCGTGGACAAAAACTTCCAATATTTTCAGGATCAGGACTACCACACAATAAATTTGCAGCTCAAATTGCAAGACAAGCAAAAGTTTTAAATGATAGCGAAGACTTTGCCGTTGTTTTTGCAGCTATAGGAATTACCTTTGAAGAAGCTCAATTTTTTAGACAAGATTTCGAAAAAACAGGAGCTTTAGATAGGTCAGTAATGTTTATAAACCTTGCAGATGACCCTGCAATCGAACGTTTATCAACACCAAAAATGGCCCTTACAGCAGCAGAATATTTGGCATTTGAAAAAGGCATGCAAGTTTTGGTTATAATGACCGATATGACAAACTATGCAGAAGCTCTTCGTGAGGTTTCAGCTGCAAGAAAAGAAGTTCCAGGACGTCGTGGATATCCAGGCTATCTTTATACAGACCTTGCAACTTTATATGAAAGAGCTGGAAAATTAAAAGGAAAACCAGGTACAATCACCCAAATTCCAATTTTAACCATGCCAGAAAATGATATAACTCACCCAATCCCAGATTTGACAGGCTATATCACAGAAGGACAAATTATTTTATCAAACGAATTATATAACCAAGGAGTAAACCCACCAGTTTCAATTCTTCCATCCCTATCAAGGCTTAAAGATAAGGGAATTGGAGAAGGAAAAACTAGAGAAGACCATGCAGATACCATGAACCAAATTTATGCAGCTTATGCATCTGGAGTTGACGCAAGAGAGCTTCAAAAAATCCTTGGAGATTCTGCCCTATCAAAAGCAGATCTTGCCTTTGCAGAATTTGCAAAACAATTTGAAGAAAAATATATAAATCAAGGATTCTACACAAATAGGTCCATTGAAGATACCCTAAATCTTGGTTGGGAATTATTAAAAATAATACCAGAATCTGAACTAAAGAGAATCGATGACGAATTAATCGATAAATATTTGGATAAAGACGAAAACAAAAAGGAGTCTTAGGCTATGACAAGGCTTAATGTAACTCCAACCAGGATGAATTTAAATACCCTAAAGAAAAGACTTGCCACATCCAAAAGAGGATACAAACTTTTAAAAGATAAACAAGATGAGCTAATGAGACAATTTCTTGAAAAAATCAGAGAAAACAAAAGACTTCGTGAAGAAGTTGAAGCTGATTTGAAAGAATCATCAAAAGGATTTTTGATGGCTTCATCTTTTATGAGCCCAGAATTTTTGGAAGAAGCAGTTAGTTTTCCAACACAAAAAATCGGGGTAGATATAAAGGTAAAAAATGTCATGAGTGTAAGAATTCCACAAATGGAATTTAAAATTGATAAGGGAGGAAACGAAAATGCCTCCATGTATCCTTATGGCCTTGCCCAAACATCAGCTGATTTGGACCTTGCCATAAAAGGATTAAACAAGGTTATGGATAAGCTTCTAACCTTGGCAGAACTTGAAAAATCAACTCAACTTATGGCAGATGAAATTGAAGGAACAAGAAGAAGAGTAAACGCCCTAGAATATAGGACAATTCCAGATTTGGAAGAAACAATAAAATATATTAGAGCTAAGCTAGAAGAAAACGAAAGAGCAACTATCTCAAGACTAATGAAAGTTAAGGATATTATTTCCGAAGAAGCCTAAGTCTTGAAAAGAGAAAATTTCATAGTTTAGTAATAAGGATAAAAGGGACGTGTTATGCGTCCTTTTAATACATAAATTTTAAAGGAGAAACGAATGGATACGGAAGGACCCTACGCGAATTTGACAATTTTTTTAATAGTTTTGGCGTTGATTTTATTAAATGCCCTAATAAATATGATATTTTCATCCCTAACGTCCCTAAATCATCAAAAACTAAAAGATATGGTGGAAAATGGGGATAGAAAGGCAAAGGAAGTTTTGCTTTTATCACAAGATCAACAAAGGCTTATGCAAAGTCAAAATTTCCAAGATGCAGTTTTATCAATAATTACAATTGCCTTTCTTTTATTAAATATAAATGATTCTTTGAAAAAATTTTTAAATAGAGAATCTGATTCTATGCAAATGCTAATAATGATTTGTATGGTTGTAGCTTTTGTTGTAATTAAGAGGATTTTTGCAAATATGATTCCTCAAAGAATTGGAATAAGAAATCCCTATACAATTTCCAAAAAAACTACAGGCTTTGCAAAAATTATCTTATTTTTTACCAAACCCTTTGTAGGTTTTGTAAATAAATTTACTAATTTAATTATGAATATTTTTGGCATAGAATCTAAGGCGATTGAGAAAGAAGTTACGTCAGAACAAATTAAATCCATTGTCCAAGTTGGAGAAGACCAAGGAGTTTTAAGGCCCTTGGAATCGAAAATGATTCGCTCAATTATGGAATTTGACGACGTGTGGGCGGAAGAGATAATGACTGCAAGGCCTGAAGTATTTATGATCGATATAAAGGATAGGGAGAGAAAATACTTGGATGAATTTATTAAATTAAAACATTCAAGAATTCCAGTCTACGACGAGGAAGTCGATAATATTTTGGGAATTGTCTATACCAAAGATTATCTTTTGGAGGCAATTGATGTGGGAATTGCAAGTGTTGATATTAGAAAACTAATAAAACCCGCATTTTTTGTTCCAGAAAAAATTGAAACCGATAAATTATTTTCTCAAATGCAAAAAGACCATACTCATATGGCAATTTTAATTGATGAGTATGGTGGATTTTCGGGCATTGTTACCATGGAAGATCTGGTAGAAGAAATTGTCGGAGATATGGACGATACATTTGACAAGGACCTTCCAGATATTAGAACTTCAACCAAGGGATCATATATAGTAAAGGGTTCAACTTCCATTAAGGACTTAAATGATATTTTGGGTCTTGATATTGACGAAGAAAACGACCAATACGATACGGTCGCAGGATTTATGATAGATAGGCTAGGCTTTGTCCCAGACGAAGGTTTTGAAAAAGCTGTAGTTTACAAAAATTATGAATTTAAAATCCTCTATATAGAAGAAACTCGAATTAAAATCGTAAGAATAAAAAAATTAAATAAGGCTCAAGAAGATTTGGGCGAAGAGACAGAAAAAGAAGAAAACACTACTAATTAATACATAGTAGTGTTTTTTCTTTACTCTAAAATATCTACTCCCATAGTTTTTTGGTATTTTTCTAGATAATTTATTGAGCCTTCTAGGTAATAAATATTTTCTAGTCCTTGTTTTTGTAAATTTTTTACTACGGATTTTGCCCTGTTGCCGCTTCGGCAGTAGATTAGGTATTTGTTTTTATTTTTAAAATCTTCAGGGGCTATTTTATTTGTTGGAATATTTATGGCGCCTTTTATGTGGGATTTTTCAAATTCTTCTTTTTCTCTTACGTCAACTATAATAAATTCATCTTTTCTTTCTTGAAGTTTTGGAATTTCTATATTTTTTATTTTTCCTTCAAAAATATCTATAGCCTGACTTGCTAGAGTGTTTAGGGCGTCTTCTGGGGTTGAATAAATTGGTTGGTAGGATATTTCTGTATCGTATAAATCGTAAATATCTGCCCCCATACCAATTAGTCCTGCAACTATATCAACTCTTTTTACCACATCGCCTTCTCCTACCGCTTGGAAGCCGTAAATTTGTCCGGTGTAGGGATCAAAGGAAATTTTCATGTTCATTGGTTTTGAATATGGAAGGATATTTACTGAATCATTGTGGGTTATTAGGGTTGATTTGTAAGGGATTTTTGCACCATCTAATTGTTTTTTACTAAGTCCCGTTGATGCCACGTTCATATCAAATGATCTTAGGGCAAAAGATCCTATAAAAGTTGGGGATTTTTTTGCTTTTCCCATTATGTGATTTGCTACAAATTTTGCTTGTCTATGGGCAGGCCAAGCTAGGTTTAATTTTGCATTGGTTTTTGTAAGCGGGTTATAAACTTCTATTACATCACCTATAGCGTAGATATCTGGATCATTTGTTAATAAATTTCTGTCGGTTTCTATGGCGCCAGATTTTGTAAGTTTTAGACCAGCATTCTCTGCAATTTTTGAATTTGGCTTAACCCCAATGGCATTTATCAAGACATCATAGGAAATTTCTTTTCCGCTTTTTAAAAGTAGACTTTTATCTTTTACTTCAACTATTTCGTCGTTTTTTATTAAATTTATATGCTCAGAAATATTTTCTTCTACAAATCCTGCAAGCTCTTCGTCAATATTTCCCAAAACTCTGCTTCTTACAACAAGTGATACATCAAGATTAAGCTCGTTTAGGTTTTCTGCACTTTCAATTCCAATAAAACCAGCACCGTTTACTATAACTTTTTTTGCCTTGTTTTCTTTTATATATTTTCTAATATTTTCAACATCTACTACATTTTCAACCTTAAAGACATTTTTTCTTTCCTTTTCCAAACCCTTGATTGAATCTGGAATAAAAGGAGAAGCTCCTGTTGCTATTATTAATTTATCGTAAGTTTCCTTGTAAGTTTTTCCTGTTTTTAAATCTTTGATTTCAACATATTTTTCATGGAGATTGATGGCAAGAGCCTCTGTAAAATTTCTTGCATCTATATTATTTTTCTTTTTAAATTCTTCGGGCTTTCTTGCAATCAAATCCTCTTTATCTTCGACCATATAAGAAAGATAATAGGGAATTTCACAATTTTTAAAAGAAGTGTCCCTGCCTTTTTCAATTAAAATTATTTCATTTTCATCAGAAAGTTTTCTAAGGTTAGTTGCACAAGTAGCACCTGCTGCAACCCCTCCAATTATTAATATTTTCATAATTCACCTCTTTATACTTCTACCCAATTCTTGATTGAAGTCTATATTTTATATATAATGATAGCAAGTACAGAAAAATTATTTATAAAAAATAAAATTCTTAAATTTAAGGAGAAAACATGAAAAACATAATGATTACTGGTGGGGCGGGCTTTATTGGCTCTCACATTGCAGTAGAGCTTTTGGATAAGGATTTTAGTGTTATAATTTACGATAACTTATCCAATGCCTCAGTAGAATCTTTAAAAAGAGTTGAAAAAATTACAGGGAAAAAATTGAAATTTTACCAGGCTGACGTTCTTGATGGAGAAAAATTAAGGGAAGTTTTAAAAAATGAAAAAATCGACCTTGTAATTCACTGTGCAGCTTTAAAAGCTGTTGGTGAAAGTGTAAAAAAGCCTTTGGAATATTATCACAACAATATCACAGGAACTTTAAGCCTTCTTTCTGCTATGAAAGATACAAAGGTAAAAAATATAGTATTCTCATCATCTGCTACAGTTTATGGAGATCCAAAATCTTGTCCGATTACGGAAGATTTTCCAAAAGGAGAATGTACAAATCCATACGGCTGGAGTAAGTCTATGATGGAGCAAATTATGACAGACTTGTATGTTTCTGATCATGAATGGAAAATAATTTTACTTAGATATTTTAATCCGATTGGGGCTCACAAATCTGGTCTTATTGGAGAAGATCCAAAAGGCATTCCAAATAATTTGATTCCTTACATTACAGGAGTTGCTATTGGAAAATTCCCTTATCTTCATGTTTTTGGAGATGATTATGATACAGAAGATGGAACAGGAGTTAGGGATTATATTCACGTTGTAGATCTTGCCAAAGGTCATGTTAAGGCTATTGAAGAAATTGATAAATTAGATGGAGTTGAAATTTTTAACCTTGCAACAGGAAGGGGATATTCAGTTTTAGAAATGGTGAAGGCCTTTGAAAAGGCAAGTGGCAAAAAAATTGCCTACAAAATTGAAAAAAGACGTGACGGAGATATAGCAAAATGTTTTGCATCTGCAAAAAAGGCTGAAAAAATTCTTGGTTGGGTTTGTGAAAATGGACTCGATGAGATGTGCGAAGATTCTTGGAGATGGCAAAAAAATAATCCAAATGGATATGAGGGGGAATAATGACAACAAGTTTAGTAATTCTTGCAGCAGGAATTGGCTCAAGATACGGGGCAGGCGTAAAACAACTTGCAAAAATGGACGAATATGGCCATACAATTATGGACTATTCAATTTATGATGCGAAAAAAGCTGGCTTTGACAAGGTGGTTTTTATAATAAGAGAAGAAATTGAAAAAGATTTTAAGGAAATTTTGGGAAAAAGAATTGAAAAAGTAATTGATGTGGAATATGCCTTCCAAAAAAATGAACTTCCTAAAGGATTTACCGTTCCAAAAGAAAGAAAAAAACCATGGGGAACAGTTCCAGCCATACTTTCTGCAAAAGAATTTATAAATGAGCCATTTTTAATAATAAATGCAGATGATTATTATGGGAGAGAAGTTTTTGAATTGATGTATAAATATTTAAATAATCCAGAAAATTTAAATAAAAATGAAATTCAAATCGCCATGGCAGGCTACAAATTAAAAAACACCCTATCAGACAATGGAGCCGTAAACAGGGGAGTTTGCCTTGAAAATGAAAATCATGAGCTTATAAACATAAAAGAAACCCATGCAATCGAAAATAAGGGCGGGAAAATAGTATCAGAAGAAAATCGACCAGCAGATTTTCTAAATTTAGAATCCTTGGTTTCCATGAATGTTTGGGCATCTTTTCCAGAATTTATAGAAATAAGCGAAAAATATTTTGAAAATTACCTAGAAAAAAATAAAGATGATTTGATGAAGGCTGAATATATTTTGGCAGATATGATAGAAGAGTTGTTGGAAGATAAAAAAGCAAAAGTAAAAGTAATCCCAACCGACGATGAGTGGATTGGAATCACCTACAAAGAAGATTTAAAACCAGCCCAAGAAGAATTCAAAAAAATGTTTAAAAAAGGAATCTATTCACCAAATTTGTGGGAAGAAAAGTAGGATTTACTTTAAATTTTTGGACTAAATTTAAAAAATTTGAATAATTTGAGAGATTATTTCTATAATTGTTTAAATTTAAAAAATAAAATTAAAATAAAGAAGAATTTAAAATAAAAGGCAGAACCAAACTAAGATAATCATCACCCATCTCGAGCCTGCCGAGAGATCTCAAGCTTTAAGTTTGCATTAGTGCAAAGAAAATCCAAGAGATCCCTCCACTGCGGTCGGGATGGGTGTTTCTTTGTTTAGGTATCTTATTAGTACTAAGTTTTGGCTAGATTTTATATTTTAATTAATGCTTTATTTCTAGTATAATATTAAAAATTTTTAAAAATATAAGATTATATATAAGAGTATTTTAAAAAACGTAGAATCAAATTAATATAACAATAACCCATCTCGAGCTTGACGAGAGATCTCAAGGTTTAAAGAGTGCATAGCAACAAAGAAAGTCCAAGAGATCCCTCCACTGCGGTCGGGATGGGTGTTTCTTTGTTTAGGTATCTTATTAGTACTAAGTTTTGGCTAGATTTTATATTTTGATTAGTGCTTTATTTTTAGTATAATATTAAAAATTTTTAAAAATATAAAAACTAAAATATAAGGTTAGCTTAAAATAAACGCAGTATTAAATGAATATAACAATCACCCATCTCGAGCGAAGTCGAGAGATCTCAAGCTTTAAATGTGCATCAGTGCAAAGAAAATCAAGAGATCCCTCCACTACGGTCGGGATGGGTATTTCTCTGGTTTAGTTTTCATTTGCGCTGAGATTTTTTGAGATTTCATAGTTTGACTTTATTAGATTAGATTGTTTATATTTTAAATTATAACAAACGTAGAATTAAGCTAAGACAGTCATAACCCATCTCAAGCAGATAAATGTGCCTTGATTTGGCACATTTATCCCTAAAACTAGTGTGAAAACACGAAAAAGTCTACAAAGCAAACAAGTTTTAGTAGTCGAGAGATCTCTTTATTAAATTTTGCTTTTAAAAACATTTAAAAATATAGGTTTATCATATATATTTCAAAACATTTCTTTTATTTTATATTTTCCAAAAATCGCTTATAATATAAATAATAATACGAAAAGAAAGAAACAGGTGGTTTATGGTAATTAATAGGTATATAATTTTTTATTTTTTATTTGCCCTTTTGGGCTGGGTTTGGGAGAGTATTTATTGCACTATTCAAAACCAAAAATGGCAAAATAGGGGCTTTTTGTATGGACCTCTTTGTCCTATTTATGGAGCTGGTTCGATTTTTGCTCTTTTTGCCTATGATTTAATAAATAGGGGAGTTTTGGAAAAACTTTCTGTCCTACAAATTTTTATTGTGGGATTTCTTGTTTCTATGGTATTGGAATATCCAACTTCCTACATTCTTGAAAAATTATTTCATGCAAGATGGTGGGATTATTCGAACCTTCCTTTGAATATAAATGGCAGAACGTCTGTTCCAACATCGGTTGGCTTTGGTCTTGCGGCAATTTTGGTTATGGATTATTTAATTCCAAAGGCTGAAAATTTTTATTCCATTTTGCCAGAAATTTTGGCTATAATTTTGCCTTTTATTTTAATTAGCATTCATTCTTCAGATATAACTCTTACGGTTGTAAACTTGACTAATTTCCAAAAGGAATTGGATGAAATCGAAGAAAATTTCCAAGAAAAAATGACCCAAAGGGTGGATAATTTTTATAAAAGAAAGAAATCTTTCAACCCAAAGGCCCTAAGAAGGGTAGTCTCCTTTAGGATGAGCAAAAAGAGAAATCAAATTGCTGAAAAAATTATAAGGGGAATTGAAAGAATTGAAGATCAAAGAAAATAATATTTTAAATTAAAATCCTGCTTAGGCAGGATTTTAATTTTAGCTAGGTCAACTATTAATGCTTAAAAAAGTATAAGCCTTCTTAACTAGGATGCCTGTGCCTTAATATGGCACAAGTATCCCTAAAGTTTATAAATTTCATAAATTAAGCTAGTTGAGACTGCTTATTTATCTATATTATTTTCTGTTTCAAGCTTATCTTCTTTTTCTTCTTGATTTTGCTTTGTTTGGTCTTTTTTATTTTCTGTATTATTTGTATCGTCTATTTTAGTATTTTCTATTTGATTTTTTTTCTTATTTTCGATTTTTTCTGTCTTTTCTATTTTTTTATCTTCTGAATTATCTTTTATTTCATCTTCTTTGATATTCTCTTCGATATTTTCTTCTTCACTTTCTTCTTTTTTATCTTGGACTACTGGCAATTGTTTTTTATAGGATAGTTTTCCATCTTTCATTTCAAAATCTCTTAGGTAGAAATTTAGGGTTTCTTCTTTTATAAATACTTGGACTAGTGAATCGCCAATGTTTAAGATATCATAAGATTCTACTTGGTAGTGGTTTTTCAAGAATTCTTTTACATCTTCAATATTTACTTCAGGTTTGTATTCAAGTTGTGTTTTTGGATTTTCTATCTTGTATTTTATAGTTTTTACTACATCTTTGGCTGTGAATTTTCCAAATTTATTATCTTTTTCCATTTGAATTATTTGTTTTATAGTTTTGGCATGATAGTGGTTTTGGTGGAACCAATAGAATATATTTTCCCTTACTCCATTTGACCCATAAACTGCATCTTCTTGAGATAGATTTCCATAATTTGTAAATTTGGAAAGATCTCCTTCAAGATATGGGATTACTCCCTTTATTAGCTCAGCCCTTATATCTTGGTAGTTAAAAATTTCATCGTCAGCTACGGCTATATTGTCACTTTCTGATTTTTCCACTATATATTCAGCATCAGGATAAATATTTTTTGGATTTTCTTTTACAACGCCTACTTCTTCATCTCCCTTATATAGGTGCCAGTGGTCTTTGTGGTCTATTATTTTTGTAATTCCACTTGGCCATTTTTCATCTTCTTTAGGATTAACATTAGGTTTTTCATTTTCATCAGGCTTAACTTGAGGCTTTTCATTTTCATTAGGTTTAATTTCAGGTTTTTTATTCTCTTCAGGTTTAACTTGAGGTATTTTATTTTCATCAGGCTTAACTTGAGGCTTTTCATTTTCATCAGGTTTAATTTCAGGTTTTTTATTCTCTTCAGGTTTAACTTGAGGTATTTTATTTTCATCAGGTTTAATTTGAGGCTTTTCATTTTCATTAGGTTTAATTTCATGTTTAGCATGAGGTTTTTTATTCTCATTAGGTTTAATTTCAGGTTTAACATGAGAACTATTATTTTCAGCTACTTCTTTATGGCTCTTATTTCCATATTCACCAAAATATGCATTAGGAAATAAATTTATTGGGTTGGTATAAGTTATAGCTTCTCTGTTGTTTGAATCGTAAATATGATAGTGGTCTTGGTGTACAAGAATTTTCACAATATCAAACCTATTTATCTTTCCTTGTCCTAAAATTGGAATTAATTTTAAGTTTTTAATAGCATTTATTCTTTGATTTTCGTAATTTTCTTTCCTATATATTGGTTTTGTTGTTTGACTATTACCTATTTGTTTATTGTTTTCAAAAACTTGATGGTTTTTCTTATCTGTTTTTACAATATTATTAGAATTGTTTGCTATATTTTGTGAATTTGATCCATGACTTCCTCTATATGTTCCAATCCTTATATTTGGATAGGCAGAGCTTGGGTTTGTATATGAAATAAATTCATTTCCATTTGCTGTATAGATATGCCAGTGGTCTCCATGTCTTAGTATTTTTACAACCCTATCTCCTGAAAGTTTTTGGGAAGAATTTTTACTTAGGGCTGATGAGGTATGTGTAGAATTTGAACCATGACTTCCTGTATATATTCCAACTTTTATATTTGGAAAAAGCCCTGAGGGATTTTCATATGTTAAATATTCGCCCCCGTCTTTTGTATAAACATGCCAGTGGTCTCCGTGTTTTTTTATTGCAACTACATTTTTATCTTTTAACTTGTTCTTATCAACTACATCAACAAGGTCAACTCCTCCATCTTTTCCAAAAGAATTAGGATCTTTGTAGGATATATGCTCCTTACCATCTTTTGTAAAAATATGCCAATGATCCCCGTGTTTAAAGAACTTTACTATATCTTCCTTTTTAATTTCTGAATCTAATAAAACTTCTGTAGTTTTATCTTCTTTAATTTTTTGTTCAGTTTTTACACTTAGCTTTTTTTCCTTTTTATCTATAATATTTTCCTTGTTTTTGCTAAAACATGATGTTAAAACAAAAGAAGTAGCCAAAACTAGGGCGAGTAATTTTTTATTTTTCATATAAGCTCCTATTTTTTTATTAAAAGTACTAAAATCAAACTCAAAACTGCAATCAAAACTATAACTGAACCAGGTCTTAGGTTAAAAATATAAGATAAGAACAAACCCAAAAATACAAATATTAATGAAAATATAATTGAAAGCATGAGTGATTTTTTATAAGATTTACAAATTTCTATAGCCATTATTGAAGGTATGACTAAAAGTGACGAAACGATCAAAGATCCAATAGTTTTTGCAGAAATTGCAACAGCAATTGCCGTCAAAAAACTAATGGTAAAATTTAAAAACTTGACCCTAAGTCCCAAAATTTGAGCGGATGTTGGGTCAAAAAGTAAAAGGTAAAAATCATTGTAATAAGTAAAATAAATTACTAAAAAACAAAGACTCAAAGCAATTAATAAATAAAATTCTTGGTCGGATATGGTAACAATGGAACCAAAAAGATATGAACAAATTGCGTTTGCACTTGCTGATAAGTCAGCCATAATTCCTGCAATTCCAATAGAGGCTGCAAGAATAATTACTGTAGAAACTTCCTGGTAATTTTTTAATTTATTTCTAATAACTTCAATGGAAAAGGCAGCGAAAACACAAAAAAGCATTGCAGAAAGAATTGGACTAATTCCAAAACAAAGTCCAATACTAAGACCTGCCAAAGACGAATGGGAAAGAGTATCGCCAATCATAGAAAGCCTTTTAATCAAAACCAATTGACCGATACAAGGAAGAATTACAGCAATCAAAGCCCCAGCAATAAAGGCTCTTTGCATAAAATCATATTCAAAAATATTAAACATAAAAATCTCCCAACCCCTCTCTTAGCCTTGTCCTATCGATTTTTCTAATCTTCTTGTCAGATAAATGAAAAATCTCGTCAGAAAAAATAGAAGCAAGCTTGTAATCATGACTTATCATCAAAATAGTCTTTCCTTTTTTACTTAAATTTTTCAAATGTTCATAAAAATCCTTAGAAAATTTCATATCTATTGCGGCAGTAGGCTCATCTAAAATCAAAATTTTAGCATCCTTTATAAAGGCCAAAATCAAAGAAAGTCTTTGAATTTGCCCACCCGATAAGTCTGATAAGGCATGGTTTTTTTGCTTAATCAAATCAAAATCTTCCAACAACTTATCAATATCATAAGATTTTTTCAAAAATTTTAAGTGATTTTGTATGACTTCTTTCACATTTGTAGGAAAAAGCTTAAAAGAAGCTACTGAAGCTTGGGAAATATAAGCCAAATCTTGGTAGTGATTAGATTTTTCTATAGGATCAGAAAAAATCTTTATACTTCCTGAATCTTTTTTTAATTGATTTAAAATCAAACGAATAAGAGTTGTCTTTCCAGCTCCATTTTCACCAATAATTAAGGCGAATTTCCCTTCTTCAATCTTCATAGATAGATCTTCTAAAATATTTTCATTTTCATAAGAAAAATATAAATTTTCAATCTCTAAGGCATAATTACTCATCAAAAGACTCTTTCAAGGACTTTAAATTTTCTTCCATAAGTTTCAAATAGCCCATCTTAGCTTCTTCTTTGGTCAAATTTTCCATAGTGTATAAGGTAGAAGTTTTTGTATTTGTAGATTTTGCCAAAGTTTCAGCTACCTTTGGAGTAGCCTTTCCTTCAAAAAATATGGTAGAAATATCATGTTTTTTTACAAAATCAGCAATTGTTTTTAATTGCTTAGCAGAAGGCTCATCTTCAGGAGAAATTCCTGTAACAGCGACTTGTTTTAAATTATAATCATCAGCTAGATAATTAAAAGCTGCATGGGAAACTACAAAATATCTCTTATTTTCATCAACATCCTTAAGCTCGTTTGCAAACTTTTCATCCATTTTTTTAAACATATCAAGGTTTTTATCAAGATTTTTCTTATAAAAATCCTTATTCGAAGGATCTATTTTTGAAACTTTCTCATAAATTTCCTCTAGCTCAACCATGGCATTTTTAATAGAAAGCCAAGTATGGGGATTGACCTTATCCTTAGAAACTTTTCCATCCTTAGCAGATGAAAGAAGGGTCAAATTTTTTGAAAGATCGACGAATTTCTCCTTATCATCAGAAGAATTTTTCAAATCATCGATAAAAGTTTCCATACCTGCTCCATTATAAATAACCAAGTCAGCCTTGATTATATTTTTTATATCTTCAGTTTTTAACTCAAAAGAATGAGGCTCTTGGCTTTTATCTATAATTGATTTCACTTCAAATTTATCACCGACAATTCTTTTGGTAAGCTCTTCTACAGGAAAAAAGCTAGTGTAGATTAATTTTTTATCAGAAGAATTTTCCTTTTTTGAAATATTTTTAGCATTATTAGAACAAGATGCCAAAAATAATCCAAAAATTAGAAAAATTCCTAGAAATATTTTTCTTTTTTCTTTCATAAAATCTCCTTTTGCGAATGATTTGCAATATTGTCTCAATAATTTTACTATAAAAAAATTTTACTTGCAAGTGGTTTGCAATAATTTTAAAAATAATTTAAATTTGTGAGCCCTCTTTCAATTGCTATTTTACATGGTCTTTTTTTATTTTTGTAATTCCTTCAAGGTCTATGTCTTCTTCTTTTATTTCTTTTCTAAATAAAATCGATGCAGCTATCCTAAGTTTTCTCATAGAATCATAGCCTTCTATGTCATCTTTTGGATCAGCTTCTGCAAAGCCTAAGTCTTGGGCTTTTTCTAGGGCGTCTTTAAAACTATAGCCTTCTTCCATTTTTGATAAAATAAAGTTACAAGATCCATTAAAAATCCCACTTATTTCCTCAACTTCATCCAAGATGCTAATGGTATAAAGATTTTCAATTACAGGAATTGCCCCTTGATAAATTGTAGTCTCTTTTTAAGGAATTTTTTAAAATATCCAAGGACTTATCAATTTCTTTTTTAAGACTTATTTTAAGATCCAAGTCATGAATTATTTCATAGAATCTCTCCCTAAGCCTTGATAAAATTTCATCTCTAATATTTTCATTTGCTAAAAGCTCTTTTTCTAGCCTATCAATTTTTTGATTTGAATCGGTAAGAGAGATTGATAAGTCAGTAACCTTAATATCTTAATCATTTCTTTTTCCAGGAGCAGAAACTACAATAAGGTCCCTGTCAGATTTTTTGTTTATAATATCCTTAACCCTTTTAAATTGGCCAGCATCAGAAAGGGAAGAGCCCCCAAATTTTGATACGGACTTACTTTCTATATTTTCAATTTTGAAGGGTGTATTTTGATAAACTGCATAATTTATCCAATTTGAATAAAAAAGACTTGATGCAGATTTCCAGGACACATTAACCTTTGAGCTATTCTCAAAATAATAATTTACAGGCTTTTTGGTACTTTTATCCTTTTTTAAATCTCTCTTATATTCCTTATCAAGATTATATTTTCCGTATTCAAAATGTCCCAGAGAGAATATAAACCTAAGGTCTTTACTTGCAGCAAGGCTTAGGCCAATATGGTCTGATTTTTCCAAAACTTCAAGGTCATCAAAGGGATCTAAAAGGCTAGGATCAACTCCCTTATACCTTGATTGGGGCATATTAAAAACATCATCAAAACCATCAAAAAGTCTACTATTATTTTCTTTTAAAAATGGATATACACCAGAAATTTCTCATCATAAGAAAAAGCATCAATCCCATAATAATAATAATAATTTAAGGCAGCAAGGGGTGCCCAACAAATAAAAATAGTAGAATAAACATTTTTTCTTGCATAATCAAAAATTTTCTTAAGCTCTTGCCAATATTTTATATCATCATAATCTATATTTTCTATGGGAGCTCCTGTAATAATCATCCCATCATATTTTTCATCCTTAATATCATCATAGGACTTGTACAAACTTTCAAGTCTTTTAGAATCAGAGTGTTGTTTTTGTAAGTTACAGTCCTAATAAAATCAACTTCAATTTGTAAAGAATTGGCAGAAATTAATTTTAAAAGGTCAATTTCAGTCACCTCCTTGTTGGGCATCAAATTAACTATGGCAAGCTTTAAGGGCCTAATATCCTGACTTTGAGCCCTTTTTTCATTAATAGTAAAAATATTTTCTTTTTTCAAAACTTCTTCTTTAATAAGCTTATCCGATAAAATAACTGGCATAATATTTCCTTTCTAATTTTCAAATAAAAAAGAGCCTTCATCCAAAGGACGAAGACTCGCATTACCACTTTATTTTTCCATTATTTCACAATAATAGACTTAGTAGGTATCAAACAATACTATCTGCTGTAAGGGGCATAGCCCTAACCTGCTACATATCACAAGTTAAGCTAAAAAGACCATCTTCACCTAAAACAAATCTGCTTTTTTCACCACAACAAAGCTCTCTTTAATCATTATTTAAAGCTACTCTTCTTTTTGTAAGCTTTTAATTTCTTTTGAATAATATCACCACAATAAAAATATTTCGTCAATTTTTTAATTTTATAAAAAAAGGGTATCTTAAAAATAGGAAAAAGGAGATTTTATGATTTATAAAGCAGATTATGTAATATTAGAAGAAAAAATTGAAAAAGATTTATTTGTAGAAGTAGAAAATGGGAAAATAAAGTCCCTTTCAAAAAATGAGCCTGAAAATTTCACTTATTTAGAAGGAATTTTGGCTCCAGGACTTGTTGACACCCACATTCACGGCTACAAAAACGAAGATATAATGAATGCGAAAAAAGGAGCTTTGGATATAATTTCAAAGGGCTTACTTGAAACAGGAGTTACATCATTTTTGCCAACAACTCTAACCGACTCAACAGAAAGGTTAAATGAGGCAGTAAAAGTTGTTGGAGAAGAATACGAAGATGTAAGTGGAGCAAAAGTCAGAGGAATATTTTTGGAAGGCCCATTTTTCACAGAAAAATATAAGGGCGCCCAAAACGAAAAATATATGTCAGATCCTGACATAGAAAAATTAAAAAAATGGAAAGAATTGTCAAAAGGTCTTGTAAATAAAATAGCCATTGCACCAGAAAGAGCTGGGGCAGAAGAATTTATAAAAAAAGCAAACGCCATGGGAGTTTATGTTGCTCTTGGCCATTCCGATGCATCATATGATGAGGCTATGAATGCAGTGGAGTCTGGGGCAAATATTTTTGTTCACACCTATAATGCCATGAGCGGCCTTCACCACAGAAATCCTGGCATGGTTGGAGCTGCCATGAATTCAGATGCAATTTCAGAATTAATTTGCGACGGTCACCATGTAAATCCAGCAGCAGCAGAAGTTTTAATAAACAAAAAAGGCTATGATAAAATCGCCCTAATAACAGATTGCATGATGGCAGGAGGCATGCCAGACGGATCATACAAGTTGGGAGAGTTTCCAGTAAAAGTAGAAAATGGAACAGCAAGGCTAGAATCAGGAAACCTTGCAGGATCAATTTTAAAACTAAAAGAAGCCGTTCAAAATGTGGTTGATTGGGATATAGTAGATGTTTTTGAAGCAGTCCAAATGGCATCCTTAATCCCAGCAAAATCCGTAGGAATAGATGATGTTTGCGGAAAAATAAAAGTAGGCTATGATGCAGATTTTATCCTTTTAGATTACGATTTAAATTTAAAAGCTACTTATTTGAATGGAGAAGAAAAATATAGAGTTTAAAATTTTGGAAAGATTAACAATAGGAACTATAATTAAAAATAAATAATAAACAAGTAAAAAAGATAATGCTAATTTAATGATTGGCATTATCTTTTTAGTTTCAAAATTACAAAATTTTCGTACTATTTCTTAAAACAAGTTCTACATCAATTGTAATTGACTTGCCAGGTTTTTCTTCTTGATTCATAAGCTTAATCAAAGCATCAACAGAATTTCTTGCAATTTCGTCAACATTTTGCCTTATTGTTGATAAAGAAGGATACATATACTTATCATTAATATTATCGTCAAAACCAATAACTTGAACATCATCAGGAACTTTAATTTTGTTTTCATTTAAACTTAACAAAACATCCATAGCAACATTATCATTTATAGCAAAAATAGAATCAACTTTTCCTTTTAAAATTTTTTTCAAATACATATCTATTGATAAAGGATCCGATTTTAATTTTGAATACTTAGAAATTTTTAAATTTTCATCTTTTAAAGCCGCTTCAAATCCAGAAATTCTATTTTTAGAATAAGTTGCCTTATCATTATAATAAACAATACAAGGATTTTTTGATCCTCTTTTTATAAGCTCTTTTGTTGCCATATATCCACCCTTATAATGATTGGAAGATATAAATATGGTTTTTGATTTATCTATAGGTTCCCTATCTATGCAGACATAAGGGATTTCATTTTGTGGAAATGCAAAGTTTTCTGCGCCAGAAATTACTATAAGCCCATCAATTTTTTTGCTTTCAAGAAGTTCAAGATAGGCTTTTTCTTTTTTAATACTTCTATCAGTGTTACAAATAATTGTTGTAAAGTTTTTTTCAAACATAACCTGCTCAACTTTTTCAACTATAGAAAAGAAAAAATAATTACTTATATCAGGAACAATAACGCCGATGGTATAGGACTTATTTGTTCTAAGAGATTTTGCCATATAATTAGTTTTATAACCAGTTTTTTCTATAATATCTAAGACTTTTTTTCTAGTCTCTTCAGAAAATCTTCCGTTATTATTTATTACTCTTGAAACGGTCGCCACCGATACATCAGCAAGCTCCGCTATATCTTTAATGGTTAATGTTTTCATAATTACCCAACTTTCTTGACATCATTTTAAATATAGTATATAATAAAAACGAAAATAAAACAATTTTGCAAAGCTTGAGTAAAGGATTACTCAAAAAGAAATTTTAAATTCCTAGAACTATATTTTGAAGCATATTTTTTAAAATAATAATTTAAAATAAGAAACAGAAATATTTGTCTTGGGAAAATGATTTTTTGATTTGAGTAAAGGATTACTCAAATAATAGGAAGGAGAAATTATTGAAAGAAAAATTATTACTACCCTCAATGATGTGTGCTGATTTTTCAGATTTAGAAAATGAGGTTAAGGATTTAAAAGAAGCAGGTATTGACAGCTTTCATATTGATATTATGGATGGAAGTTTTGTTCCTAATTTTGGGATGGGAATACAAGATTTAGAAATTATAAAGAAATTATCAAATATAAGTGTAGATGTCCATCTTATGATAGAAGATCCATACAAACATATAGATTTATTTACAAAATCTGGAGCAGATATAATTTATGTTCATCCTGAATCAGATAAGCAATTGGGCAGAACCTTATCAAAAATAAAAGAAAATGGTGTAAAGCCTGCTGTAGTAATAAATCCTGCAACATCTATAGAATCTATAAAACCAATTCTTGACATTGTAGATTATGTAATGGTTATGACTGTAAATCCAGGTTTTGCTGGTCAAAAATATTTAGATTATGTTAATAAGAAGATAGATGAATTATTAGAAATAAAAAATTCTTATGACTTTGAAATAATAGTTGACGGGGCAATATCACCAGAAAAAATAAAAATGTTAAGTAATAAGGGTGTGAAAGGATTTGTTTTAGGCACATCATCTTTATTTGGAAAAGGTAAACCTTATAAAGAAATAATTAAAGAGCTAAGAGAATTATAAAAAGGAGGGACAAATGAAAATAGCTATAGGATCAGATCATGTAGGAATTGAATTTAAACCAATAATTATTGATTATCTTAAAGAGTTGGGACATGAAGTTGAAGATTTTGGAGCTTATTCTTCTGAAAGAACAGACTATCCAATATATGGAAAAAAAGTTGCTGAAGAAGTAGTTTCCGGAAATTTTGATTGTGGTATTTTAATCTGTGGAACAGGTGTAGGAATTTCAATTGCTGCAAACAAAGTAAAGGGAATAAGAGCTGTTGTTTGTAGTGAACCATATTCTGCTAAACTATCAAAAGAACACAACAATACAAATATATTAGCTTTTGGATCAAGAGTGATTGGACCAGAACTTGCAAAAATGATAGTAAAAGAATGGCTAGATGCTAAATTCGAAGGCGGAAGGCACGAGAATAGAGTTAAGATGATTGGCCAAATAGAAAAATAATTATAAGTGAGGAAAAAATGAGAGAATTAGCACAATTTATAATTGACAATGTTGGTGGTAAGGATAATATTTATTCTGTATCACATTGTGCAACAAGATTAAGATTCAAATTAAAAGATAATAGTATAGCAAACAAAGACAAATTAAAAGCTAATGAAAAGGTTGTATCAGTACTTGAAAGTGGTGGACAATTACAAGTTGTAATAGGTTCAAATGTTGCAAGTGTTCATGCTGAAGTAGAAAAATTACTAAATGGTGGCAAAGCATCAAATGAAAGTATAGAAAAAGAAGAAAAAACAAAATTTAACTTCTTTACCTTTGTATCTGGTATATTTGCACCAATTTTACCAGCCTTTGCTGGAGCAGGTGTTTTAAGAGGATTAACCCTTTTAGCAATCCAATTTGGTTTATTAAATCCTGATAGCGGAACAGCACAAATTCTTGAAGTGGCTGCTATGTCAGTATTTTATTTCTTGCCAATTATGTTAGCTTACACAACAGCAAGATATTTGAAAGTAAATCCAATTATAGCTATGGTTATAGGAGCAGCTTTGATAAATCCTAAAATCGCAGAAATGATGGGAGATATAGGTAACGGAGCTAGAAGTGAATTTTTTGGAATACCAGTAGTATTAATGGGATATCCTTCAACAGTACTTCCAATAGTTACATCTATTTTTGTTTATTCATATTTAGAAAGATTTTTGAAAAAAGTTATTCCAGAAGGGGGACAATTAGTATTCCTCCCTCTAATAAGTTTTATTATTATGATACCTCTAACATTAATAACAATAGGACCAGCAACAGTATTTATAAGTAATGCAATAGCTGGATTTATCAATGGGTTAATTGAAAAGAATGCTTTATTAGCTGGAGCTTTTGTAGGTGGAGGATGGAACGGATTAGTTTCAGTAGGACTACACTGGGCAGTAAATCCTATAATGATTCAAAATATAGCAGGACAAGGCTATGATTATATAGTTCCATTTACATTTGCAACAAACTTTGCAATGATGGGATCAGCTATAGGAGTATTTTTAAGATCAAAAAACAAGAAATTTAAAAGATATGCACTAACAACAGCGTTGACAATAGCTTTTTCAGGAATAACAGAGCCAGCAATTTACGGTGTAGCTATTCCACTAAAGAAACCTTTTATATCTGCTTTAATAGGAGGAGCTGTTGGAGGAGCTTATATAGGATTTAGCCATGTAAAATCATTCGCCTTTACCTACGGTGGACTAACAACCCTACCATCATTTTCGGGAGGGGAATCAGGTAACATGATTAATGCCTTGATAGGACTTGGAATATGCGTTGTAGTATCAGCAGTTTTAACCTATATATTAGGATTTGATGAGAGTGTAGAAAAAATATAAATATATAAATAGAAAATATTTAATAAACTTTTGAAAAAAACAATAAAAAGATAAAGATGCTATTGCATAATATGAATTATTAATTCGTTGTGAGATAGCATCTTTTTATTTGTAAAGCAATATATTAATAAAATTAAAATTTCTTTTGATAAATATTAATTTTTTTAATAACTTGATTAATTTGTTTAAAGAAGTATATTAGGATAGAAATATTTAATAAATCGGAGGGATTTTATGAAATTAAAAAATTTAAAATACGGAGCATCAGCTCTTGCATTAGCACTTTTACTTTCAGCTTGTTCTGGAGAAAATGCAAATAAGGCAAAGGAAGATGCAAAAGATGCAGCAAGCAATGCTAAAGCTGCAGTTTCTGAGGAAGTTTCTTCAGTAAAAGATAAGGCTGAAGAGAAAAAAGACCAAGCTAAAGAAAAAGTTGACGAAGCTACAACAGGAATTGAAGAAAAAGAATTCAAAGTTTCTCTTGATGATGCTGTTAATAAATTCAAAGAAGCTTTTAAAGTTGATGGTATAGAAGTTTCATCACTTGAATTTGACGAAGATAATGGAAAATATGCTTATGACATCAAAGGTTTCAAAGATAATGAAGAATTTGAAGCAAAAATCGATGCTGAAAGCGGAGAAGTTTTATCAAAAGAACAAGATAAAGATGATGACAAAGAAGACGATAAGGCAATTGACTTTACAAAAGTTAAAGCTCCAAAAGAAGCTATAGCAAAAGCTTTGGAAAATAACAAGGGCTTTGTAAAATCTTATGAATTAGACTTCAATGATCAAGGAAAATTAGTTTATGAAATTGATGTAGTAAACGGAGATGACGTAGAACTTGACGCTGAAACTTTGGATATAATTCAAAAATAAGACCTAAAATTTTTATAATTTTAAATTAAAGGCAGGATTTATTCCTGCTTTTTGTTTTTTATTTTTTTATATATTGATTTTAAATTTTTAGCTTATATAATGATAGTGTAAAGAAACTAATGTATTAGATGCATTAAAAAAGACAGGAGCTGCAACTCCTGTCTTTTTTTCTTATAAATTATTTTTTTTTAGTTTTGTAAAAAAATCATGGTTGAAATTTTCTACAAGACTAAAAATAAAATTATAAAAAATATTCCTAATAATAATTCAATCAACCCTACTTTTTTTGCATACTTTTCATCTTTTAATCCATTTTTATAATCTTTTTCAAAATTGTTTATTAGCTTATATTTTTTCTTAAAATAGATATTGTAGCCAAAAAATATGAAGGCTAGGGCTAAAATTAAGCTTATTATTTTTAATATTTTCATAATTTCCTTCTAATAAGGAGCGTTTTCTGGTTGGGCTCCCAATTTTTTTATTTCTCTTCTTAAAATATTTGCAAGTTTTGGCAAGATTATTATTAAAACTATGGTGTGAAATACAAAGTTTATTGCCATGGTTGGTATTCTCATCGCAAATTGAGCCGCAAATGGATTGCCAGTTAGTTGGCTAGTCCATAGGGTGTTTAGAAATAAACTTGTGACAAGTGAATTTAAAATCGTACAAAATACTATGTTTTTCCTTGTTATTTCTTTTCTATAGAAAAAGAAAGTATAGATTAAGGCTGAGGAGATTTTTGTTGTCACGAAAGGCAAGTAAAATCCTCCAGCTGTTGGGAAAATCAGGTTTGAAACCACATCAATTATGATTGATGCAAGGACTGCAAGAGATGGGTTAAAAAGTGAACACATTGCTGCAGTTATTATAAAACCTAGACCGATTTTTCGACTTACTGTAGTTATAGAAAAAAATCTTGAAACTACGATTGATAATGCTATAAAAAATGAAAGCAAAATCAAAGTTCTGATGTTCTTTAAATTTTTCATTTTTTCCTCCTATTTGGTAGTCTGCCATCATAGGAAATGATGTAGCGGATGCGGACTAAAATCTTTCGTCTAGAAACAACATCCCATTTTCTAGCACTTAACGCCTTAGCCCTACTCTACCTATTAAATTTTCTTTATGATTATAGCATTTTTTTTCATAAAAGCAAATAAAATAAAAACTTTTTTGACAAATTTTAACATAAAGCTTCTTATAAAAAAAGAATTTTCCTAAAAACTTAAGAAAATTCTAATTTTTTCAATTATTTTCAATATCAAGCTTCAATTGGATATTGTATTCATCCTTAATCTTTTCAATTAATCTTTGGGCAATTTCTTCCACGTTTTCATCAGGGAAAATCTCCTCTTTTTCAACTTCCTTATAAGGAAGAAGGACATAAGATATTTTGTTATTTTTTTAAATCACAACTGAACCCTTTTTATCGGCAAGTCTTGCGATTTTTGAAAAATTTTCGTTAGCCTTGGAAATAGAAACTATATTATCACCATTAATTTTCATACAAGCCTCCTATCCTATTTATAGCCATTTTCAAAAAAATTAAAACAAAAAGACCCCGAAGGGTCTGATTGAATTTTAATATAAAATTATATCCATAAAAAATTAGATTAAAAGTGGGGCGCCTGGTCCTAGTGGAAGTCCCAATAAATACCAAACTATCATAAGTCCTGACCAAGAAATCAAAAATGCAAATGAATATGGTAGCATCATTGAAGTCAAGGTTCCAAGGCCAGCGTCCTTGTCATATTTTTGCATGAAAACAACAATCATTGCAAAATAAGACATAAGAGGAGTGATAATATTTGTTGATGAATCGCCAATTCTGTAGGCAACTTGAGTAAGAGCAGGAGAAAGTCCAAGCTCTGCCATCATTGGAACAAAAATTGGGGCCATAATTGCCCATTTTGCTGAAGCAGATCCCATAAATAAATTTAAAAATGCAGTAAGCAAAATAAACATCAACAATAAAGGAAGACCACTTAGGTGAATTGATTTCAAAAATTCCGCACCATTTTTTGCTAAAATCAAAGCTAAATTCGATTTTGAAAAATATTCAACAAATTGAGCCGCAAAAAATGCTAAAACCAAAAATCCACCCATACCAGCCATAGACTTACTCATAGCATCAATCAAATCATGGCTTGTTTTTATAGATCCAACAGTTTTTCCATAAACAAGACCAGGAATTAAAAATAAAAGCATCATAGCAGGAATGAGTCCAGAAGCCAAAAATTCATCCAAATTAACAAGGCCTGTCTTTTCATCAAAACTTTTTAAGGGAGCATTCTTAGGAAACATCAATAAATCCATGATTATTACAAAGATAATCAAAGAAATTAAGGCATTTTTAAGTCCTTTTTTCTCCAAATCAGTCAAAGTCTTGTGGTCAGCTTTGTAATTTCCTGTATATTCACCCAAGTTTTTTTCAACAATTTTTGTTGTAACCAAAGTTCCAACTAAAGTTATTAAAAATGTTGAAATAAATAGAAAATAAATGTTACAAGTTGCAGAAATTCTAAGATCCATTCCTACAGCTTTTAAGGCTTCATTTGTAATATTTGTCAAAAGAGGATCAGTTGTTCCCAAAAGTAAATTTGCAGAAAATCCTCCAGAAACTCCAGCAAAAGCTGCCGCAATTCCTGCCAAGGGATTTCTTCCTGCAGCTGCAAAAATCATAGCGCCCAAAGGAACAACTACAACATAGCCCGCATCAGATGCAATATTTGACATAATTCCTGCAAAAATTACAGCAATAGTCAAAAAAGTTGGAGAAACATCAGAAAGCAAATTTTTCAAAGTTGCATCAAAAAGTCCGCTGTTTTCAGCAACCCCAACCCCAAGCATGGCAACCAAAACAGTTCCGATTGGAGCAAAATTCATAAAATTATCAGTAGCAGAATTGAAAATATATCTTAAACCTTCAAGACTTAGAAGAGAAATAGCTTTTTTTGTAACTTCCTCACCAGCTTTTGCATCAAAATAAGTAACAGAAAGACCAGCTTTGGCTGCAAAATGAGAAATAATCACAACAAAAATACTTAAAAATAAAAATATTATTGCAGGATGAGGCATCTTGTTACCAATTTTTTCAACAGATTTTAAAAATCCGCCAACATCATTGGCATCTCTCATCTTCTTATCTTTTTTAGTCATAAAACCTCCTTAATAAAAAATAAAAATTGCCTTTCAATTCTATCAAAAAAAGAGAATAATTACAAATTTTAATTAAAAAAAATAAAACTAATAAGAAAGATTGCAAATAAAAATTAAAAAAGACCCTAGCAAAAACCTATCACTAAAAAATGATTTAATATCTTTGAATAATGATAAGTTTTGCAAGAGTCCATATAGATTAAAAGAGATTAAAAGAGGTTAAAATTTAAAAATCTAGGAAAAATCTTCAAGATCTTCACTTGGAAAGTCAATATCTTCAAGGCTTGACATGGTATTTGCCCAATTTTTTTCAATAGCAATAAGAGCCTTGTCCAAATTTCTTTCTTTTAAAAACTTGATAATTTCTGCGTGTTCATCAAAAGTGGACATCTTGTGGCAGTCATCTTCAAAAAAATAAATATCAACCCTAGAAACTTTTCTTTTAAGGCCATAAAGAATAGATTCAATCTCTCTATTATCACAAAGATTAATAATTTCCTTGTGAAAAGCCTGATCAAGTTCCAAAATTTTAATATGATTTTTTTTGCTTTGAATTTTTTTAATTTTTTCATTAATATTTTCAAGATTTTTAATCATTTTGTCATCAATATTTGAAAAACCAAGTTTCAAAGCAAGTTGTTCAAGGCTAGAAATAATCGGATAAATATTTAAAGTTTCCTCAACATTTATAGGAGCAACCATAGTCCATCTGTTAGCCTTGGACAAAATAAGCCCCTCATCTTCAAGCTTTAAAATAGCCTCCCTAACAGGAGTACGAGAAATCCCCAAAGCTTCAGACATTTCATTTATTCTAATTCTAGTTTTTGGTTTAAGTTCCCCTGAAATAATTTTTGTAGAAATTAAATCATAAGCTTCATCTTTTATAAATTTCCTTTTAATTGGAGAAGGTGTAAAATCCATAATAAATCCTTTCGCGTTTCTTAATATGTATTATATCACATATTAAAAATTTTTTCCACTTGGAATTTTAAATGAATTGCTTGAATATTTTTAAAAAAATTCTTTGATAAAAAATAATCTTTAATTAAAAAATTAGTCCAATTTAAAAATAAAAAAAAATTTTAAAAAAATTTGCAAAAAAATATTTTGCTAGTAATATAGATTTATAAGAAAAATAGATTAGATGACGGGAAGAGTAAGGATTTTACTTTTTTTACAGAGAAAAAGTGTTTGCTGAGAGCTTTTAATTGAGATTATCCCCAAGACCACCCCTGATATTTTCGGTAATACGAAAGGCATGACCTGCCTTAAAACATCAATGAGTATAAATTAAGGTGGAACCACGACACATCGTCCTTTGGGATGGTGTGTTTTTTTATTGTAAAATAGAAAATTTTCTTAATTTTAAAAAATTTATAGCTAGAAAATTGTGATTCTTAATTTAAAATGTTACGAAATTTTTCTAAATTTTTAGAAAAGTGTGGATAAAATTATAAGGAGAGAAAAATGATAAAAATCAAATTACCAGATGAAAGTGTAAAAGAATACGACAAAGGTGTAAGTGTTGGAGATGTTACAAAAGACATTTCTGAAGGCTTATTCAGATCAGCTTTGGGAGCTGTTGTTAATGGAAAAGTTATGGGTTATGCTGAACCTATAAATGAAGATTCAGATTTTAAAGTTGTAAAATTTGAAGATAAAGAGGGAAAAGAAATTTTCTGGCATACTTCAAGTCACGTTATGGCTACAGCTATTAAGGAAATTTGGCCTGATGCAAAATTTGCAATTGGACCTGCAATTGATGGCGGATTTTATTATGATATAGATCTTGAACACAGATTTGTTCCAGAAGACCTTCCAAAAATCGAAGAAAAAATGAAAGAAATTGTCAAAAAAGATTTGAAAATGGTAAGAAAAGAAATTTCAAGAAATGAAGCTTTGGAATATTTCAAAAAAGAAAATCAAGATTACAAGGTTGAATTAATTGAAGATCTTCCAGAAGATGAAATTATTACTATTTATGAAATGGGTGATAATGTATTTGTTGACCTTTGCAAGGGACCTCACCTTCTTTCAACAAAAGCTATAAAAGCAATCAAATTAAATTCTATAGCTGGTGCTTATTGGAGAGGCGATTCTGACAGAAAAATGCTTCAAAGAATTTATGGTATAAGCTTTGAAAAGAGAAAGCAATTAGATGAATACATTGAACTTCAAGAAGAAGCTAAAAGACGTGACCACAGAAGAATTGGTAAGGAAATGAACCTCTTCTCCTTCCACGAAGAAGCTCCAGGCTTCCCATTTTTTAAAGAAAACGGAATGATTTTAAGACATGAGCTTTTAAATTGGTGGACAGATGTTTTGGCTGAAAATGGTTATGGTGAAATCCAAACTCCACTTATCATGAATGAGGAATTGTGGCATAGATCAGGTCACTGGGATCATTACAAGGAAAATATGTACTTTACAAAAATCGACGGGGAAAATTATGCAGTAAAACCAATGAACTGCCCTGGATCAGTTTTAGTTTACGGTGAAGAGCCACATTCATACAGAGATCTTCCAATTAGACTTGCAGAATACGGCCAAGTTCATAGACACGAATTATCAGGAGCCCTTCACGGACTTTTCAGAGTAAGAACATTTACTCAAGATGATGCTCACGTTTATTGTCTACCAAGCCAAGTAAAAGACGAAGTATTTAAAATGATTGACCTTGCAGACCTTTTATATTCAACATTTGGCTTTAAATATAAAATAGAATTATCAACAAGACCAGATGATTTTATGGGAAAAATTGAAGAATGGGATTTTGCAGAAAAAGCCCTAGAAGATGCTTTAATTGAAAGAGGAATTGATTATACAATAAATCCAAAAGACGGAGCATTCTACGGACCAAAAATTGACTTCCACTTGGAAGATGCAGCAAAAAGAACATGGCAATGTGGAACAATCCAACTAGATTTCCAATTACCACAAAACTTTGACCTAACATATATAGACGAAAACGGCGAAAAGAAAAGACCGGTAATGCTTCACAGAGCTCTTCTTGGATCAATCGAAAGATTTATTGGTTCAGTTACAGAACAATTTGCAGGAAGATTCCCACTTTGGCTAAATCCAAAACAAATTGCAATCATACCAGTATCAGATAAATTTGCAGATTTCGCAGATGATTTAGCAAAAAAAATCAAAAAAGCAGGCTACAGAGTAGATGTTGATCACAGAAGTGAGGGAGTAGGATATAAAATAAGACAAGCTCAACTTATGAGAACAAACTACATGCTAGTAGTAGGCGAAAACGAAGAAAATTCTGGAAAATTAACAGTAAGAAATAGAGACGGAGAAGAAACAAAAGACGTATCTTTCGAAGAATTTATTGAAAAACTAAACCAAGAAAGAGATTCTAAGGCTCTTGAGTCTGTATTTTAATTAAAAAATATTAGATTAAAACTTGTTATAAACTTTATTAAAAGTATAATTATTTGAATATTATAAATAGTAAGATTATTGAATGAATGAGGGCTTCGGCCCTTATTTGTTTGATTAAAATTTTTATTAGCTATTTTAAGATTTTAATCCTTGATGGAATTATTAAATATGATATGATTAGACAGGAAATAAAAGGAAGGTAATATGGAAATTAAAGAAATTTCAAGAGAAGAATTTGATGATTTTTTAAAAAAAATTAGAAATCATTCTTTTTATTCAACCAGTAAAATGGCTAATGTAAAAAGGATAGATTATGCAGATCCAAAACTTCTTGCCTTGGTTGATAATGGGAATATTCTAGCAGTTGGGATGACTCTTATTAGAAAACTTTTTATTAGTGAAAGATTGGATCTTTTTATTGGGGCATACGCTCTTGAAGAAAAATATGAATATATTTTTTATGACAAGTTAAAAGATTACGCCAAAAACATTGGTGCTATAAAATTATTGGTAAAACCTGACAAAATTTACTCTTTTATGGACCAAGAAGGAAATGTTACTTCTTATGCTGACCTTACTTTTGTAGATAAGATGAAAGAGGTTGGCTATATAGAAAATGATGGTTCTGTTATAAATAATTACGGACTTAGTAACTACCAATTTGTAAAAGATATTAGCGAATTTTTGCCAGATGATGAGAAAAAACTTTTAAAATCTTTTAACAACAATGCCAGAAGAAAGATAAAAAAGGCAAAAGAGCATGATATTAGAGTAAGACCTATTAAAAGAGAAGAGTTAGAAGATTTTAAAAAATTAACGGAAGATACAGCAAGAAATCAAGGATTTTCTGATAAGAGTTTAAAATATTATACAAAATTTTTTGATGAATTTAAAGATGATGTCGAGTATTTGACAGCAGAAATAGACTTTGATAGGTCTATAAAAAAATTAAATGATTTAATATCAACTTTAGACCCTAATTCAAAAAAGAATAGTCAAAGAATAAAATCTTTGGAAAAAGACATAAAAGAACTTGAAGAATATAAAAAAGATTCTGATTCTAATATAGTAAATCTTGCAAATATGATTTTGATTTATCAAGAAGATGAGGCCATTTATTTTTATGGGGGATCTATAGAAAAATATCATAAACTTCCAGGAGCTTTTATCCTTCAATATGAGGCAATGCTTAGAACTATGAAAAGAAATTTGCCTATTTATAATTTCTTTGGTGTATTTTTTGAAGGGGAAAGCCACGATATTAATTCTAGTCAGGGAATTTTAAGATTTAAGCAAAACTTTAATGGATATATAATAATGAAATCAGATGCGTTTTTATACTATCCAAATCCTACCAAATATAAGGTATTGATGAAAATAAGATCAATTGGCCATAAAGTTTTAGATAGGTTTATAAAAAAATAAATTTTAGGTAAAGAAAGGTTTATATGATAGTTAAAGAAATATCTAGAAAAGATTACGATGAATTTTTAGAAAAGATAAAATCTTATTCTTTCTTGCAAACAAGTGCAATGAACGAGGTTTTAATAAGTAATAATAGAAAAACAAAACTTTTGGGCCTTGTGGATAATGGAGAAGTTTTGGCAGTAGGTCTTGCTTTTATAAGAAAAATCTATGGTGGAAATAGGATAGATTTAATGGTTGGAGCAAGCGCAGTTGATGAAAATTATGAATATATTTTTTATGATAAGTTGAGAGATTATGTAAAAGAGCTTGACTGTTTGAAATTGGTTATAAAACTTGATAAGGATTATATAATTTATGACCAAGAAGGAAATCCTATTGAACAAAAAGATAGGTCATTTATTGAAAAGATGGAAAAAGCTGGATATAATTCCAATGATAAGTCCATTTTTGTAAATGATGGTTCAGCTGATTATCAATTTGCAAAAGATTTATCCGAATTTTTGCCAGATAAGGAAAAGGACTTATTGAAATCTTTTAATTCAAATGCTAGAAGAAAAATCAAAAAAGCCAAAGACCTTGATATTAATGTTAGACCTCTTAGAAGAGATGAGATTGAAGATTTTAAGGTTTTAACTTTAGAAACTTCAAAAAGACAAGGATTTGGAGATAAGTCGCTAGCATATTATCAAACTTTTTATGATGAGTTTAAAGACAATTCAGAATTTTTGGTTTCAGAAATAGATCTTACCCATTCAATTGAAAAACTTGAAAAAATAGTAGGTGGGATGGATCCTGAGGCGAAAAACAATAAGCAAAGAATTAAATCCTTGCAAAAAGAAATAGATATGTTGAAAGAATTTAGGGAAGATTCTGATGAAGATGTAATTCCCCTAGCAAATATGATTTTAATTTATCTAAAAGACCAAGCGATTTATTTTCTTGGTGGATCTTTGACCAAATATCAAAAATTACCCGGAGCCTTCAAACTTCAATACGAAGCTATGAAAAGAATTTGTAGAAAAAATATTCCTCTATATAATTTTTACGGAATTGATGGAGTATTCGATGGAAGCGACGGAGTTTTGAGATTTAAACAAAATTTCAATGGTTATATTATAAGAAAAGCTGGTGGATTTACCTATTATCCAAACCCAGGCAAATATAAAATACTTGAATTTATCAAAAAGATAAAAAGAAAATTTAAAAAATAAATTACTTTCATTTGATTTTTTAAAAAAAAGAATTAGAATGATTAAGCAAATAGTAGATTAAAAAATAGCGGCTTTTGCCGTTATTTTTCTGTTCTTAAATTAAAGAAAGGAGTTTTGATGGCAGAAGTAAAATCAGAAAAACTTGGGACTATGCCTGAGGGAAAATTGTTGTTTCAAATGAGTCTCCCCATTATAATTTCCATGCTTGTCCAAGCAATTTATAATATTGTTGACTCAATTTTTGTAGCTAGATTATCAGAAACAGCCCTTACGGCTGTAACAATTTCTTTCCCAATTCAAAATATAATTATTGCCTTTAGTGTTGGCTTATCTATTGGTGTTTCGGCACTTTTGTCTAGGTATTTGGGAATGAAAAATGAAAAAAAGGCGAGCATCGTTGCGGTTCACGGTATTATTCTTGCAGGCCTTTTATCCTTGATTTTTGTTTTTATAGCGATATTTTTTGTTGAACCTTTTATAAAAATGCAAACAAATGATCCAAAAATTATTTCATACGGAATTGATTATCTTAAAATAGTTTGTATGCTTTCCTTTGGGGTATTTTTCCAGATATTTTTTGAAAAACTTCTCCAATCAACCGGCCTTACAGTTTATACTATGGTAACCCAAATAATTGGGGCTGTTATAAATATAATTTTAGATCCCATTTTTATTTTTGGACTTTTTGGTTTTCCAAGACTTGAAGTAAAAGGAGCTGCAATTGCAACGGTTACTGGGCAAATTTTGGGGGCTCTTATAGGACTTTTGTTAAATTTAGTAAAAAATAAGGAAGTAAAACTATCTTTCAAAGGATTTTCCATGTCCCATTTGATTTTAAAAGAAATTTTTTCAATTGGACTTCCGGCAGCTTTGATGAATGCAATTACATCCTTTGCAACATTTTTTATAAATACAATTCTTGCAGGCTTTGGCCAATCAGCCATAGCAGTTTATGGGGTAATGTTTAAACTTCAAAGTTTTGAATTTATGCCAGTTTTGGGCATTTCAAATGCAATAGTACCAATAATTTCTTATAATTTTGGGGCGAGAAATAAGGAGAGAATAAAGAAATCAATTAAATTATCAATCACATGGGCAACCTTGATGATAATTTTTGGAATGATAATATTTATGGCCTTTCCAGAGGCGATTTTGAATTTATTTTCAGCCACGCCAAAAATGAAAGAAATAGGAATTCCAATGATTAGAATTGTAGCAATTTCATATTTGCCAGTAGGATTTTCCATAGTCTGTGCCTCAATTTTCCAATCCCTATCAAGTGCAGGCATAGCACTTTTCGAACCTTTTTTAAGGCAATTTATAATATTGTTGCCTTTGATGTATTTTATTGGGCAAAAAACTGGGGATATCGATAAAATCTGGTATTCATTTATAATAGCGGAATTTTTGGCAGGAGCCTATTGTGTATATTTTTTAAGACGAGATTACAAGGAAAAAATAGAAAAAGCAATGTAAAAAAAGGGCATCAGCCCTTTTTTTTGTCTTTATGGATGCCCAAAAATGGGTAATCCAAAAATCCTAATCTTATTTGGAAAAATATTATTGCAAGGAAAAATACCACAAGACCTGTTGCTACATATAAAATTGGTCTTGAAAGATTTAAAAAATCACCCAAAATTATTTTCACAAAAGGGAAGAGGTATAAAAGTCCGCTTAAAAAATATTTTTCAAACTCAACTGGGTATATATTTGTTTTTAAAATTAAATAAATTATCAAAATCACAGAAATGTGAAAGCCGATAAATATTTTGTACTTGTCTATAGCAAGAATTTCTATAAAAAATATTAAAACCGTGATTATATAAAGGTACTTGTTTACTTCTTTTGCAGGTAAAATTCTTGCAAAGGAGAAATAAATAAAAATATAAAAAAGGTAATTTCTATATTCTTTAAGGTCTGGCAAATATTTTGTATTGTAGATTATTAAATAGAGGATTAGACAAATTATCCCAAAGCCCATTGAAAAATAAGACCCAAAAACCTTGGTAGAAAATATTTCTCCTATATATAAGAGAAAAATTCCCACTAAAATTAAATAATTTTTAGAAATTATGGAGATAAAACTATCTTTTACCATATTTATGTTGTAAATATCTACTTTATTTAATAAAATAAGTATAAGGCTTAAAGTTATAAGTGGGATAAAAAAATAAAATACCTTAATATCCTTTTGATTTGAAAATATTACCGCAAAATATGCACACAAATATACAAAATAAAATTCCGTTAAGGTCACTTTATTTATAAATAAGGGTAAATATATTGTAATCAGGGTAAAAATAATTGCTAGTAAATCTGCTATTATTAATTTTTGTTTTTTCATAGTATCACCACTTTGATTATATAATAATATCAGTTTAAAATAAAATTTTTAGGGGAAATTATGGCAAGGAAAAAAAGAAGCGAACGTTTTGCTGAAAAAAATCAAATAGATAAACTTGAAAGAAAAGAAAAGAGGGTCGAAAGAACAAAAAAACCAAAAAAACAAGAAAAAAGAAAAAAAGGAAAGAAAATAAATATCTTTGCTCTTGCCCTTCTTATTCTTATAATCCTAAGTCCTTTATTAATTTATCAAAAATTTATAAACACTCCACAAAGGACCATAAAAAAGGCGGTTGAGTCAATACAAAAATTAGATTACGAGAACCAAGAAAAATACTTTGACAAATTGGTAAAGGTAGAAGATGTATTGAAAGAATCCTATTCAACCGACAAAAAAGAGCAAGAAGAATTTTTAAAGGCAAATTTTTCTAATTTAAAAGTTGATATAATTAGTCAAAAAAAGACCGAAGAAGGCCTAGAAGTAGTAGTTGATGTGACAAATATTTGTTATGTTGATATTTACGATAAATTAGAACACAAAGACGAAGATATACACAAAGAATTTGTAAAAAAATTAAAAAATAAAAATCAAGACAAGCTCACCACAACAGCCAAATTAATCTTGGACAAAAAATTCACCTACTACAAAATCTATGAATCCAGAGATTTTGTAAATGGAATCTTGGGAGGAGCCTTGAAATATTCAGATATTGAATAAAAACAAAAAGCTGTAGTATCCCTACAGCTTTTTTTGTAAAACACATATATATTCTTAAAATTTAATTTTAATATCCAGGCTTACCCAATAATTTAAACATTTGAGATTTATATTCTTCAACTCCAGGTTGGTTGAAAGGATTAACACCTTGCATGTATCCACTTACACCAACAACAATTTCAAAGAAATAGAATAATTCTCCCAAACTTTGGGCAGAAACATCATCAAGACTTAACAAAATATTTGGAACATTTCCCTTAACATGGGCAATAATTGTTCCCTCCATTGCCTTTTCATTAACAAAAGACATTTTTTTGCCAGCAAGATAATTCAAACCATCAAGATTTTCCTCATCTTCTATAATAGTAAGGTCCTTATCAGCATTTTCAACCTTCAAAACAGTTTCAAATAAATTTCTCTTACCATCTTGGATCATTTGGCCCACAGAGTGAAGATCAGTTGTATTATTTACAGAAACAGGGAAAATTCCCTTTCCATCCTTACCTTCACTTTCAGCAAATAATTGCTTCCACCATTCAGAAACATATTTTAATTTTGGCTCATAATTTACCAAAACCTCAATATCTTTTCCATTATCATTTAACATATTTCTAATAGCTGCATATTGAATTGCCACATTTTCATCAAAAGAATCTTTAGTATAATTTTCAATACCCTTTTTAAATCCTTGGACAAATTCATCTATATCAACTCCAGCTACACACAATGGTAAAAGACCAACAGCAGAAATTACAGAAAATCTTCCACCAATATCATCAGGAACAACAAAAGTTTCATAGCCTTCCTTTGTAGCCAAATCTTTTAAAGCTCCCTTTTGTCTATCAGTTGTAACAAATATCCTTTCCCTAGCTTCTTCTTTTCCATATTTTTCTTCTAATAATTCTTTTACAAATCTAAAGGCAATAGCAGGTTCAGTAGTAGTACCAGATTTTGAAATTACATTAATAGAAAATTCCTTTTCCTTTAGATAATCCAAAAGATCGTGCAAATATTCCCCAGAAATTTGATGACCAGCATAAATTAATTCAGTCTTATCATTTTTTGGAAAATATCCTTTCATAGCATAATCTACAGCTTTTGTGCCAAGATAAGATCCTCCAATTCCAATAGTTACCAAACAATCAGAATTGTTTTGGATTTTTTTGCTAGCTTCTTTAATTCTTTCATATTCCTCAACGTCTAGGTTATTAGGCCTATCAATCCAACCCAAAAAGTCATTTCCTTCTCCATCTTTGTTCATCAAAGTAGAAAAAGCATCAAGACTTTTTTCCTTATAAGAGTTAAGATTTGATAAGTCAACATTATTAAAGTTTATTTTCATTACAAATCCTCCTTTTGATAAATTATACCCAAAAAGAAATAATATGGAAATTTAATTTAAAAATTTAGATAAATAATAAAAAAGGAAAAATTTTAAATCAAGAGTAAACACAGGCATAAAAAAGTGTGCAAAAAAATTTTTGTTAGAAGACATGCAAATACACGGTAAAATTCTAATAAAAAGGAAAATGAAAATACATAATTAATGAAGAGATCTCTCGACTCATTACATACGATAAATCGGGATAAACAACCGAAATCAACGGTTGTTTATCCGCTCGAGATGGGTTTAACTTCGCTTATTTATATTGGAAATATAAATTATAAAAATAATAAAATTTCCTTAATAAGAAACCGATAAAAAAACTCTAGCAAAGAACTCAAAACTTTAGCAATTAAAAAAATCCAACCCACACCCATCTCGAGCCGATAAATATGCCTTGATTTGGCATATTTATCCCTAAAATTAGTGCGAGAGCACGGAAAAGTTTGCGAAGCAAACGGGTTTTAGTGTCGAGAGATCTCCAGCAAAAAACAAAATAAACATAAAATATTTTCCTTGAATAAAACTTAAAAAATTAAATCCAAAAATAATAAAACATATGCCTTAAAAATAAGAAAAACTTCTCAAATTGATAATGATAATAAAAATCAATTTTTAGAATGATTAAAACTTTAGAATCATTCTTGACAAATAAAATAAATAGGATATACTAATAATTGTAAAGACGAAACGGTTACATAAAGTTATTAATAGAAAGGACTTACATATGCCAGAATTAAAAGGAACAAAAACAGCTAGCAATTTAATTACATCTTTTGCAGGTGAATCTCAAGCAACAATGAGATACAACATTGCAGCAAAAATTGCTAAAAAAGAAGGATACGTTCAAATTCAAGAAATTTTTGAAGAAACAGCAAGAAACGAACAAGAACACGCTAAAGTATTCTACAAATATTTAAAAGAAGAATTCAAATTAGATGCAATTGAATTAAATCCAGATTATACAGCTTTCCCAGTTGTATACCATGATACATTAACAAACCTTGAAGGTGCAATCGGTGGAGAAAATGAAGAAGCTGAAGATATGTATCCATCATTTGCAAAAGTTGCAAGAGAAGAAGGATTTGAAGAAATAGCAAGAAGTTGGGAACACATTGCTCATGTAGAAGCTGGTCACAGAGATAGATATCAAAAATTACATGACAATATCGAAAATGGCAAAGTATTTGAAAAAGAAGAAAAAATTACTTGGAAATGCCTAAACTGTGGATACCTTTACGAAGGTAAAAAAGCTCCAAAGATTTGTCCAGCTTGTAAACATCCACAAGACTTCTTTGAAGTTGCAAACTTTAACTATTAATAAGTAAACATATACACGAAATAAAAAATAAAAAAATAAAAAATTAGAATCTTTCAAAAAAAATCCTGCTTATGGCGGGATTTTTTTTGTCCAAAATTAGAAAATATTTAAATATTTGCTCTAATGTGCTAAAATACTTATAAGATAACAAAAGGAGATTAGTATGAAAGCTATTTTAACAATAATTGGAAATGACAAACCGGGCATAGTTTATAAGGTGAGCGAATTACTTTATAAATTTAACATGAATATTTTAGATTTTAACCAAACTATAATGGAGAAAAATTTTGTTGGTATTATGAATGTTGACTTGACAAATGCTAACGAATCTTTTGAAACTATAAAAGATGAACTTACAAAGTTGGGTGAAGAAATCGGCCTTGAACTAAGACTTCAAAATGAAGATCTTTTTGATAAGATGGCAAGGATTTAATATGGATACAAAACAAATTATTGAAACTATAAAAATGCTCGACCAAGAACACCTTGATATTAGAACCATAACTATGGGAATTTCTCTTCTTGATTGCGCTGATAGTGATTATAAAAAATCTTGCCAAAAAATTTATGACAAGATGATGAAAGAAACTGAAAATTTCATCAAAACTACTAAACTTGTCCAAGAAATTTATGGTGTTCCTATAATTAATAATAGGATTTCCGTAACACCAATTTCTCTTGTTGCAGCAAGTTCAAAAATTGATGATTATACACCTTATGCAGAAGTTTTGGACAAGGTTGCTAAGGAAGTTGGCGTAGATTTTATAGGAGGATTTTCTGCCCTAGTTCATAAATCTATGACAAAATCCGATAAAATTTTAATAAATTCTATTCCTAATGCTCTTGCTACTACTGATTATGTGTGCTCATCTGTAAATGTTGGTTCAACAAGGTCAGGTATAAACCTTGATGCTGTAAAACTTTTGGGTGAAAAAATCAAAGAATTGGCAAAATTAACCAAGGACCAAGATTCTCTTGGTTGTGCAAAATTTGTTGCCTTTGCAAATGCAGTTGAAGACAATCCTTTTATGGCAGGATCTTTTCTTGGAGTAGGTGAAGGCGATACAGTTATAAACGTTGGAGTTTCAGGACCTGGAGTTGTAAAAGCTGCTATTGAAAAAGATAGGGGAAAACCAATCAACGAAGTTTATGAAACAATCAAAAAAACAGCCTTCAAAATAACAAGAATGGGCGATTTGATCGGACGTGATGTTGCAAAAAGACTTGGAAAAGAATTTGGAATTTTGGATCTTTCCCTTGCCCCAACACCTGCAATTGGTGATAGTGTTGGAAGAATTTTGGAAGAAATTGGAATTGAAAATGTTGGAGGACACGGAACAACAGCTGCCCTTGCCATGTTAAATGATGCAGTAAAAAAAGGAGGCCTTATGGCATCATCATCAGTCGGAGGACTTTCTGGAGCATTTATCCCAGTAAGTGAAGACGAAGGCATGATAAAGGCTGCCCAAGCTGGACATTTGACTTTCGATAAACTTGAAGCCATGACCTCAGTTTGCTCAGTTGGCCTTGATATGATTGCAATTCCTGGCGATACACCAGCTTCAACAATTTCTGCTATGATTTTAGATGAAGCTTCTATTGGAGTTATAAATCAAAAAACTACAGCAGTTAGGGTTATTCCAGTTTATGGCAAGAAAAAAGGAGAGTTTGCAGAATTTGGAGGACTTTTGGGCTATGCACCAATAATGGAAATAAATAATTCAAGTGCAGAAAAACTAGTAAATAGGGGAGGAAGAATTCCAGCTCCAGTTCATTCATTTAAAAATTAACTCAAATCTTTTAAAAAAATAAAAGTCTAGTAAAATACTATTATTAATAAGAAAAGATAAAGGAGAAAAAATGAAAGTAATAGTTTCAGATTCATATGAAGAATTATCAAAAAAGGCAGCTGAGCTTTTTATAAGCATTCTACAAGAAAAACCTCAATCAAAATTGGGCCTTGCAACAGGTTCATCACCAATAGGCCTATATAAAAACCTAATAAAGGCACAAAAAGAAGGAGAAATTTCCTTTCATTGGGCAAAAACAATAAATTTAGATGAGTACGTAGGAATTGATCCAAAAGATGACCAATCCTACCAAACATTTATGAATGAAAATTTATTTGACCACGTAAATATCAAAAAAGAAAACATCCACCTTCCAAAAGCAGATACAAATGATGAAAAATACGCAGAAGAATACAATAAATTATTAGATGATTTTGGAACAAGAGATCTACAAGTTCTAGGCCTTGGACCAAACGGCCACATAGCCTTCAACGAACCAGGAGAATTTTTAAACAAAAGAACCTCAATAATAAAACTTGCAGATGCAACAATCGAAGCAAACTCAAGATTTTTCAAATCAAAAGAAGATGTTCCAAAATACGCCATATCAATGGGAATGGCAGATGCCTTCAATGCAAAAACTCTAATAGTAATTGCAAGCGGAAAAAATAAAAAAGAAGTAGTAAAAAAAATAATAGAAGGAAAAGAAATCTCACCAGATTTCCCAGCCTCCTTCCTATCACTTCACCCAAATTGCTACCTATTTGTAGACAAAGAAGCAATGGGAGAATAAAAAAATGCTCTTGTAGAAAAAATACATCTCTACAAGAGCATTTTTATTTTTAATTTCAACAAATTTCAAAAAGATAAAATCAAAGTGCAATTTCATCAACAAAATCCACAGACTTTCTCATTTTAGACAAATCTCTGGCAAATTTCATATACATAATCTTGCTAGCATTGTTAAAATTATTTTTCAAAGCCCTGTCCCTATTAAGACTTGAAAGAGTCATCCCGTTTTTAAGGATAATTGTAGAATTTTCAATGTTTTTCACATAATAACAATTGACAAAACCACGCCTTAAATCATCATTATCAGTTTGGTTGATTTTAAAAGGAAAAAATACATTAAAAGCATCAATACAATAGGGCAAATTCCTAGAAACCTTGAGAATTTCTCTCATATTTTTGTGCATGAGCTTAATGGAAATTGACCTTTTGCTTGCCAAATGTTTCAAAAAAATCTCACAAGATCTCCTATCAACAAAAACTTTCGAATTTGTATAAATTTCACATCCCACACCAAAACCCTTGATTTCAGTAGGAAGAATAGCTACAATCCTGTCCATAAATCCTCCTTTCCTAAAAGAAGAAAGACTTCTCTAGACATTAAGTGTACAATAAAATACAAATTAAGTCAATAACAGACTAAATCAAATCATGATCAACAAAATATTTTCTCAATTTTCTAACAATATTATAATGATAATTAGTAATAGACTTTGTAGAAAGATTCAAAAGCTTAGCAATTTCCTTGTGAGGCAAATTTTTATCATATTTCAAATACAAAATCTCTCTTTCCTGTTTTTTCAAAGTTTTAATAGCCTTAAAAAGCTCCTCTATTTCAATATTTTTAATAAATTCATCCTCAAGGGAAAAATCATCCTCAATTTTTTCAATAATTTCATTCCCCTTCATATCCCTATCATTTAAAGAGCTTACCCTTTCCTTTTTACACTCATTCAAAAAATAAAAATAAAGTCTATACTTCAAATATCCACCGAAAGATCCCTTATCAGGATCAAAATCCAAAACAATATCAAAAACCATATCCCTCGCCATGATATAAGCCTCATTCTTGTCAAAAATCGGAAACCTATTAGCCATAGAAAGCAAAAGAGGCTGGTATTTTTCAATAATCGCATTCAAATTTTCTATACATATTTTCATAAAATTTTCCTAACTGCGATCGCTTAAATTTGTCGACACCATAATTCTAGTAAAAATTTCAAAAAAAGTTTAATAAGATAAAAGCCAATAAAAAGGAAAAAATAAGGCTAAAAGAGTTTTGCCAAGGTTAAAATTAAAATAGATGGAATATGAGGTGAAAATTTATATATAAAATTACTAAAGAAAAAAATAAATTTAAATACAAAAAAAAACAGGAGATTTCTCGACAAGCTCGAGATGGGTAACTGATTTATGCAATTAGAAACTTAGAATTAACGTAATATTGTATTTATTAATTTAAATTTTAAAATAAAAAATAGCTAATTCAAAAATAAAAACTTTAGCAATAAATTAATATAATAATCACCCATCTCGAGCCTAGTCGAGAGATCTCATTAATTTTGTAAATAAAATATTAAAATTTATTCTTGAATTAAAAATAAAAAATAAATAAAATACAGATACAAAGACTTTAGCAATAAAAAAAATCTAACCCAAACCCATATCGGGCCTAGTCGAGAGATCTCATTAATTTTGTAAATATAATATTAAAATAAATTCCTTGAATTATCTAAAAATATCAATATAAAAAAACCGGGAAGTCCCCGGTTTTTCTTCTAGCCTATGTTAAAATCTTCTCTTGATACGCTTTCCATATAAGCCTTATTTATTGCGCTTATTTTTCCTTCTTTTGTTTGGAGGACTTTTGAATTTACCATTGCCTCCATTTGTGCTTTTACTACTTGGTCGTTTAAATCTGCCTTTGGATGGTCGATACTTACCATCTTTGTTTTTCCTTTTGCATCTTTAAATGATAATTTTAGGGTTTTAATTTGCATATTTTCTCCTTTCTATTATTTGATTTCTTCTTCTATTATTTTTTCAAATCTAGATGATTCAACTTCGCTTAGGGCAATGTATGCATTTGCGAAGTTTTTTAGCTCTTCGTTTGTAAGAGTCTTGTCAAGATTTGAAAAAGTTCTAGATAATTTTTTTAGCTCTTGTCCGTCGTTTACTTCAAATTTAATTCTTAGTTTCATATTATCGCTCCTTTCATATATAGATAAGAAAAATTTGAGAAATGTCCATAAATTTTTATGATTTTTTTCGCTTTTACAAAAAATCCTTTATTTATAAGTATTTTTGGTGTAAGATTAATTCGAGTAAGAAATTTAAATTATGGTGATAAAATGAAAAATAAAAATAAAAAATCGAAAAAATCCAATATTTTGTGGAAATTTATATTTTTGGTGGGAATTCTTGTCCTTTTGTATCCAATAATATCAAGATTTTACTATAGAATTGATTCAAATAACCAAGTTGAGGTTTTTAACCAAGGGAAATCAAAACTTGATAAGGAAGAAATCCAAAGAAGAATTGGTCTTGCCAAAGCCTACAACGATTCTTTGTCAGGCGGACCTACAACTGATCCTTTTACTGAAAAAAGATACAAGGAAGGTAGGAAAGAATATGCAAGGATGCTTGAAGTTGAGGAGATGATTGGCCATGTCGAGATTCCAAAAATAAACCAAGATCTTCCAATTTATGCTGGAACGAGTGAGGATGTTTTGCAAAAAGGCGTGGGCCATTTGGAAGGAACATCTCTACCAATTGGTGGAAATAATACCCACACAGTTTTAACAGCTCACAGAGGCCTTCCAGAAAAAACTCTTTTTACAAACTTAAACGAGCTTGAAGTTGGCGATAAATTTTATATTCACAATATAGAAAAAACTTTGGCCTACCAAGTTGATCAAATTAAAGTTATAGAGCCAAGTAATTTCGAAGATCTTATGATTGCACCGGGCCACGATTATGCGACCCTTTTGACCTGTACTCCTTTTATGATAAATTCTCACAGACTTTTAGTCAGAGGTCACAGGGTAGAATATGTAGAAAGTGTAGATGAAGAATTGATTAAAGAAAACAAAACAAATTGGATATTTAGAATTTTATTCTTCTTAGCCTTGATTATAATTATTATCCTCTTGTGGAGAATTAGAAAATTGAGGAAAGAAAACAAAAAAACATCCAGTAAAATTGATCAAATAAAAGAAAAACTAGATAAGCTAGGTGAAAATAATGAGAAGAAAGACTGATTTAAAGAAAAATCTTCCCTTTATCCTAATATTTTTGCTTGGATTTTTGATTTTTTCCTATCCTTTCATAAGCCAAAAATTTTATGAAATTAAGGCTAATGATGAAATTGTAATTTTTAATAAAGAAAAAGAAAAAATTGATAAAAAAGAATTAGAAAGAAGGATGGAGCTTGCAAGAATTTACAACCAAACTCTTGACCCATCAAAACTTGTAGACCCATATGATAAAAAAGTAAAAGATGCTAGGGCAGAATATGCAAAAATGCTAGAAGTTCACGAAATGTTGGGCCATATAGAAATCCCAAAAATTGCAGTCGACCTTCCAATTTACGCTGGAACAAGCGATGAAGTTTTGGAAAAAGGGGCAGGCCACTTGGAAGGAACTTCCCTTCCAATTGGGGGCGAATCAACCCACACAGTTATAACCGCCCACAGGGGTCTTCCAAATGCACTTTTATTTAGAAATCTAAACCAAATGACAGAAGGCGATATATTTTATATCCACAATATAAAAGAAACTTTGGCATACAAGGTCGATAAAATTCAAGTAGTAGAACCATCAAATTTTGAACCGATTTTGGTTGTAGAAAAAAAAGACTACGCAACCCTTTTGACCTGTACGCCCTATATGATAAATTCCCACAGACTATTGGTAAGAGGATACAGGATTCCTTACACCCAAGCCATAGACGACGGATCAGCCAACACGCCAAGGCTAAAACCAAACTTTTTCCAATTGTTTTTAGTACTTTTGCCAATACTATTATTTACCATAATGGTATATCTAAGAGAAAAGAGAAATTCCAAAATAATGAAAATGGAGGTAATAAAAATTGAAAAGCAAATCAAAGAAAAAGAAATTTAAAATTTTAGGCTTCATTTTGATAATTTTTGGCCTAATAACCCTAGCCTTTCCATTTTCAAGAAGGATTTACTCAAATATAGAAAACAAACAAAATATTCAAAGAGTAATAGAAGCCCAAAAAAAGGACGAAAAATTTGACCAAGTCGAAGAAAAAGCCAAAGAATACAACGAAATAGTAAAAAAATCCGACATATCCATGGTAGATCCCTTTACAAGCAAAAATTTGGGATCGGTAAATATACTTGATAATCAAGATGAAATATTTGCCTACTTGGTCATACCAAAAATAAATGTTAATTTGCCTATATTTTTGGATGCAAGCTATGACCACATGCTAAAAGGAGTTGGCCAAGTCTCAGGAACATCAATTCCAGTCGGAGGAAAATCAACCAGAAGCGTTTTGGCAGGACACAGAGGTTGGTGGACAGATATATTTTTACTCTACGTAAATGACTTAGTAGAAGGAGACAGGTTTTATATAAAAAGAGGAGAAAAAACCCTAACCTATGAGGTTTTTTCAAAAGAAGTAATAAGCCCATACGATTGGGAAAAACTAACAGTAGTAGACGGAGAAGACATAGTAACAATCCTAACCTGTACCCCATATCCAGCCTTCACCCACAGGCTTTTGATAAATGCAAGAAGAGTAGAAGAAAAAGAAGAAGAAGCCACAAATAAAATCGAAACAACACAAATAAGTAAAAACGTAAAAATTACAAATTATCTGTATATAGGATTTTTAATAATAGACTTTATTTTGCTAGTATTCGTAATAATAAAATTAATAAAAACAATATTAAGATAAAATACTAAAAATTAATAAAGAACCCAAAACCCATTCCAAGCGACAAGGAATGGGTTTTATTTTGGAAAATTTTATAAAGGAAAAATAATGAAACTATTATTAGGATAAAAACAAAGAATTTAGAAAATAATCAATCAAACCAAAACCCATCTCGATCAGATAAATATGCTTTGATTTGGCATATTTATCCCTAAAACCAAGTGCGAAAGCGCTGAGAAATCTCGTTGAAAAATTTGGAAAAAAATAAAAGCCAGAGGAGAAATCCAAAGAAAATAAAAAATAAAGATCCAAGTCTACGTAATAGATCTCTCGACTAGGATCGAGATGGGTAATTGATAGATGCACTCTTTATCTTCAAATAGATTTAATCTTCTATTTATTAAATTCAAAATTAGAAATGAAAACTGGAATACAAAATAAAAAATAGCAGATTAAATAAAAAAATTAAAAACAAAACAAAAATAACTGATTAAATAAAAAATGGAAAGAAAAATAAGACAAAAACCATAAAAAAAACAAGCGTATCATAACCCATCTCGACTAAAGGAGCTGATGTCGACGCTGAAAGAGAATATCAATTTATAGTAGATATGCCATACAAAGACGACACTAGAATAGGTGCCAAGGCAACTTATGATGTAGGATTAGTTGATAAAAACACAGGCAAAGTCACATTTGAAACTAAAGAAAGTTCAACAAGCCTAGATAAATATGCAACAAAAGAAAATCTAACAATATCAAATGATAATGTAGATATGAAAGCATACAAAGATGGTGATACAAACAAATATCTAGCCCGTGATATCAACCTAATCACAACCGATATAGGCAACATCAAACAACCATCAATCTACTTCAAAAAGGTAGACGCTAATGATAAAACAGCCCTAAAGGGAGCTGAGTTCAAACTTCAAAAGAAGATTGATAATGCCTATGTTGATATTAATGAAAAGGGCGAACAAGATACTGTCTTAACATCAAAATGGACATCAACCTCTGAAGAGAAGGGTCATTTTGGATTTAGTAATATTCCTGATGGCGAATATCAAATTTTTGAAACAAAAGCTCCGTAAGGATATGCACTTGTTGAAAAAATAGTCTTCAAATTTGTTGTGAAAAATGGTAAAATAGAATATAAGAAAGAAAACGATAATAACATTCCTAAAATTGAAGTGAAACTTGAAAAAGAAAACAAAGAAAATTCAGATTCAAACAGATTTTTAATCACAAACGAAAAGGCACAATATCCTTCAACGGGTGGACCTGGAGTTTGGATTGGATTTACTGTAATAGGACTGTTGGTAATGTTTGTCGCGGTATTGACCTATTGGAAAAGAAGAGATAAACTAAAAGTATAAAAATAGTTAATTAACCTTGGCCCACAGTAAGCCTGTGGGCTCACAGGGTAAATTATAAATGTCGGAACGTTTCTAGTATAAATCTTGAAATACAGTTTATACATAATTGATAGGCGAAAGCCAAAACATATCAAGGCAAATTGACAAAAAAATAAAAAGGAGAAAATTATGAAACACAAAATTTTGTCATTTTTAACAGCATTCGCAATGGTGTTTGGAATAATAGCAGCACCTTTTGTAAATGCTAATGCGGCTGAAACTGATAAAGTAACAAAAACAGTTACCCTTCATAAGCTAATAATGGATAAAGAAACATTAGCAGCTTGGGATTCAAATGCAGTTGAAAAAGGAACAGCCAAAGATGGTGAGAAAAATAACGGTTATAATGGTAGCCAAAATTTAGATCAACTTAATACAATTTTAGAGAGTATTAATAAAAAGAAAGTAAATGAAATTAAAGATGTATACTTCGCTTTGAAATTTGCTTCAGATTTTAAAATTCCAAAAGATAACACAACAATTATAGAAAAAGATGTTAAAGATGGAAAAGCTTATGTTAAAGCAAAAGGTACATCAGTCGCTGATAAGTTAGTTCCAGCTACACCACTTACATCTACTACAGATGTTAAAGAGGCTGTTGGTGGACTTACAATTGAAAATGCTGGTGTTACATTCCAAACATCAGAATTAAAAGGTAAATTTGAAATTGATGAAATTCATTCAATGTCAAAATACGTTGGTCCAAATGGTGAAGCTATAACAGATAACAAAGCTGTTCCAGTAAAAATTACATTACCACTTGTAAATAGTGATGGTGTAGTAGAAAGTGCTCACGTATATCCAAAAAATACTCAAGATAAACCACAAATCGACAAAAACTTCCTAAAGAATAATGAATTAACAGCTGCTGAACAAGAAGCTGCTGACAAATTAAAAGTTGGTGCTGATTATAATAATTACCAAGCAAAAAAAGCAACAGCAAAAGCTGAAATTGGTAAGAATGTTCCATACGAAGTAAAAACTGAAATCCCAGCAAACTCTAATCTAGCAGAAGCTCACTGGGACGATATTATGACTGAAGGTCTAACATACAATAAAGACCTTAAGGTAACAATTGGTGGAAAAGAAATTACTCCAAGCAAAGAAGGGGAAAATGCAGAACTAGTACAAACTGACAAGGGATTCAGCCTAAGGCTACAAGGTAAAAACCTTGCATTGCTAAATGGTAAAGACGCACCTGTAACTGTAGAATTAAAATACTCTGCAACTGTTAACTCAAAAGCTATCGTTGACATCCCAGAATCCAACGACATCACATTCCACTACGGAAATACTCCTTCAAAAGGAAACACACCAAAACCAACAAAGCCAAATGAGAATGGTGAAGTATCAGTTGAAAAAACTTGGGGTGGAAAAGACTCCGATTGGGTAGAAGGTGAATACGCTAAATTCAAACTTGTAGATGCAAATACAGGTGAAGATGTAAAAGCAAGCGATTTAGATTCAGTTGCTGGTTATACTTTTGAATCTGAAGTAACACTTGAAAAAGGTGGAAAAACTTCTTATACATGGAAAGGTCTAAAGAAAGACAAATCATATAAGGTAGTTGAAACAGAGTCAAAAACATTATCTGATGCTGAATATACAAAAGCAGAAAATGGTAAAATTGAAGTAACAAACCACAAATCAACAAATCCAAAACCACTTAACCCAACTGAACCAAAGGTTGTAACTGGTGGAAAGAAATTTGTAAAAACAAACCAAGAAGGAACAGAAAGACTAGCTGGAGCAGTTTTCTACGTTAAAAACTCTGAAGGTAAATATCTAGTAGCAGATAAAAAAGATGCAAATGCAGTAAAAACTGCTAAAAAGGCCCTAGATAAAGCTGTAGAAACATACAACAATCTTGATGCAGATAAACAAACAGATGAAGAAAAAGCAAAAGTTACAACAGCTCAAGAAGCATATAACAAAGCATTTATAGAAAATGCAACAGCTTATAAATGGGAAGCTGGTAATGCCAATGCTATAGAATTAACATCTGATGGTAAAGGTAAATTTGAAATCACAGGCCTTGAATATGGTGACTACAAACTTGAAGAGAAAACACCTCCAAAAGGATTTGCTAAATTAAATGGCGACATTGATTTCAAGGTAGCAAAAGGATCATATGTTAAAGTTGCAGGATATAAACAAGGTGAAAAAGCGCCAGCTCATATAGGATATGACAATGATAAAGATTCTATCAAAGGTCAACAAATCGAGAATAAGAAAGTATCAATCCCACAAACAGGTGGAATTGGTTCTATCATCTTTGTAGTAGCTGGTCTTACAATTATGGGACTTGCAGCTTACAAAATGAAAGCTAACAAAGAACAAGCATAATATTAACTAACAGAGGAGTTACTATGAAAAAATTAAATAAAAACCTAATATTTTCCATAGTTTTTATGGTAATATTACAGCTAGTTACTCCTCTTTTAGCTTTGGCTGAAAGCGGAAATAGCCTAAGAATTAATACAAATTATACTGACGAGGATTCTGGAAAAGAAATTGTCGTTGACTTTGTTGATTATTGGAAAATCCCAGAGGATAAGGCAAAAGATCTTTCTGATCAAAATAAACAAAGAGATTTTGTAAAATCCTACGAGGAAAAGTCCAATGAGGAAATTTCTAATGATTTGGGAGAGATGAAAACTTCTAATAAGTCAGAAAAAAATGGAATGTATTTTGCCATGATTGATGGCTTGGAAAAGGGAGTCTATCTTTTAAGATACAGGTCAGATGATCCATCAAGACCATATATTCCTTTCCTAGCAACGATTGACGAAAACACTGAAAATCCTCTTACAATTTATCCAAAAAAAGCTCCTGATACCCTAACACTTACAAAAAGGGATGGGGATGACCCAGAGAAAAAAGTTCTTCCTGGAGTTGGATTTATTGTAGTAAATGAAAAGGGCGAAACACTTAAATTCAATAAATTTGATGAAAAAAGTGATAAGGCCGAATTCGTATACAATAAGGATGGAAAAATTTCAGAAATTTTCACTGACAAAAAGGGACAAATAAAATTATATGGTTTAACTGAAAAGGTAAAGTTCAAAGAAACTAAACCTTTAAAAGGATACGAATCACAAGTTGGAAAAGAAAGTGAACTGGCTAAAACTGGAAGCATCGAGATTTTAAATAAAAAAGATAACCCAGAAAATTATTTCTCATTCCAAAAAATCGACGGAACCAACAACAACCCACTTGAGGGAGCAGTCTTTAAAGTTCAAGAAAAAACCAAAGATGGTTACAAAGACCTGGACGATAATGGCAAGGTTTATACATTAACAAGTAGCAAAGATGGAGAATTCAAAACAAAAAATCTCCCATACGGCGACTACAGATTAATAGAAACCAAGGCCCCACAAGGCTACATCCCAGAATTGGAATCAATAAATTTCAATATTTCAGAAAATTCACACACAAAAAAAATAAAAGTAAAAAACTACAAACCAACAACCCCAGGTCCAAAAGGAGAAAACAACAGATTAAGCAAAAGAGTAGACGCCATGGCAAAAACCGGCGATGCAGCAATCTATTTAATCCTACTACTTGGCCTAATAATGATTGGATGTGGTGTGAAATTTGTAAGGGCTAAAGAATAAAATAACAAATGAAAACAACAAACTACCTTGCTTGGCAGGGTAGTTTTTTTGAATTAAATATTTTAATTAATAGTTTGAATATATAAGTAATGATGTATAATATTATTAAGTAAAAAGTTTATATTTTTTAAAATATTATATATTGGAGAGAAAAATGGATGGATTAGAAAATTTTATAAAAATTTTAAACTTTATTTTCCTCATTGGTGGTGGTGCTGTTTCTGCTTATAAAAAAGTAAGATCAGCGAAAACTGCTAAGTTCTATGGAATAAGTGAAAAGTATTTTACTAAAATTATTTTAAATAATAAAGAAGATTTTTACTATGTTGTATTTGGAATTATTATAAATATTATTTTAATTTTGTTTTTAAAAAAAGAAGGTGGTAATTTAATTATAAAAGTAATTTTATATTCACTTTTTATATTATCTAATTTTGTAATTATTTTTATAACAGCTAAAAATTTAAAATATTACATTCCTTTAGGTATTTTATTACTGGAAAGTATTATTATTATAAGTAGGTTAGGCTTTAATAATATTATAAAATATTTTGATATAGTTACGTACATATCTACAATAATATTTATTTCTTCTTATATTATTTTATTTTTCTGTCCAAAATTTTATTATGCAGAATATATTTTAGATTACGAAATTATAACGAAAAAAGATAATTGTAGTGAGAGGTTAGTAATCGTTCAAGGTGATAGTAAAACACATATTGCTTGTAGATTTTTAATTAAAGAAATAAATACTACTGACAAAAATACAAAAAATAAGTTTATCAAAAAGTTAAAGGAGAAATCTAAAAATAAGTTTATCAAAAAATTAAGGAAGAAATTTAAAAATAATGAAAATTTCAAAGAAGAGATATTAATCATTGAAAAAAGTAAATATGTTTTTATTGATCCTAAAGATTATTACTTTGAAAATACACATTTTGATAAAGTTGTAGTTCTAGAAAGAAAGGATTTTGAAAAAGAATACTACAGTTGAAAAAAAGAAAATCTAAGTAATATGAAAGAGCTTTACGTATTGAAGATGGAGAGCCTAAATAGATAAAATAAGAAAAGACGAACTTAAAATAAAAGTTCGTCTTTTCTTATATTACAATATATCATCAAAATATTTCTTAACATTATCCTCTATCTCTTTATACAAATCCGGATAGGTTTCTTTAAAATTATCGCATACTTTTGATATTAAATCTTTTTCGTTAATAGTTTGGACTTTATTTGTTCTTATATAGGATATTTCTTTATTTAAATTCAAACTTGGATAGGTATTTTTATTAATTTCTATATCATAGTACAAATTTAGTCTGTTTCTATTTGTAACGCTTGATACTGGAAGGGCTGTAAGGTCTATTGGGTAGGTTGAATTTTCTTCTTTTATAATTAAAAATGTTCGCTTTTTGGTTTTTGTTTTATTTTCTCTTATATCGTAATATCTAAACCTAACTGTAAAATTATAGCCAACCTTATCATTCATCATAGTCCTCAAATTGATTTTAAAGAAATAGCTTCTATTGTATTTTTGTAATTATTAGAATTTGTAATGATAATTTATGATATAATAATCTAAAGGAGTTATTATGAAATTATATTTGGAGAATATTGGAAAGTTATCAAATACTAATATCGATATTGATGGCATTACAGTTATAGCTGGAAAAAATGGTACTGGTAAGTCTACTATTGGAAAAGCTTTATATAGTGTTTTTTCTAGTTTTTACGCTTATAAAGATAATATTAATCAAATAAGAAATTATTTATTATTAAGAGAGCTAACAAAACAATCAAGTGTTTATTTTCTTAGAAGTATTAATGAAGAAAAATTAGATATATTTCTTATGAATTTATATAAAAATAGGGATATTTATAAAGATAATAAGAATAAATTAGAAATGGATATCTTAAATTTTATGAATCAAATGAATCTAGAATTGGAAAAACTTGGTTTTGCTGATAGTTTGGTGCCTAATAATGATATAAATATAGATATAATTGATAATATTATGGATACTTTGTTTACTGATGATGAGACTATGCTTAACTATATTGTAAGTCAAACTTTTAAAAATGAGTTTAACGATCAAGTAAAAAATTTATCCAATTTTGACAATGTTGGCAAGGTTAATCTTAAAATCAAAGATAAGAATTTAAATATTACTTTTGATAAAGATGGAAAATTAAAGATATACAATCCAATTTTAATTTTTAACAAAGTTGTTTATATAGATGACCCTTATATAATTGATAAAATAGACCAATCTACATTTAATGATATTAGTCCAATAGAGTTTCTTGACCATAGAGATGATTTAATTGATTTAATAAAAGAAGAAAAAAGCCCAGAAAGTATTTTAATTGATGAAAGTTTATCCAAAATCAGTAAACATATATCCAAGGCCAGTAATATAGATGTCTATAATAACCATAGAGGATATTATTATATGTCTTCCAATAAAGGAGAAAAAATTGATATTAAAAATGCATCTACAGGACTTAAAACTTTTATTATTATAAAGATGTTATTAGAAAATGGTTCTTTACAAAAAAATGGAACTATAGTTTTAGATGAACCAGAAACACATTTACACCCAGATTGGCAAATTATATTTGCGGAGTTAATTGTTTTATTAAATAAATATTTGGGTATGCACATTCTTATTAATAGCCATAGCCCTTATTTTGTTAGAGCTATTGAGGTTTATTCTTCAAAACATGAGGTTGCTGATAAGAGTAAATATTATTTAGCTTATGATGATGAGAATTCTGGATTAGCAGAAGTTAAAGATGTAAGCGATTCGGTTAGTGAAATTTACTCTACCTTATCTTCTGCTTTTGACATTCTTGAACAAGAGAGTTTATTATGAGAAAATATTTAAAAGATCTTGTTTATGATTTTTTTGATGATGAATTTTGTAAAGATATGGATATTTCTAATCTATTTAGTTATTTTTCTAAAACATCCTACGATGATAATAATAAAGAAATTTTTATAGATTCTAATGATAGATGTATAGACTTTGACAAAGTAAAGGAATATTATTTCGAAAAACATAATACTAAACATCAGATAATCCATGAAAGAAAAAATCATGGTAGTAAATATATTTACATGAGAGAATATTCTTCTAATGATGCAGTCAAAGTTTTTAATGGCATGGATTATTTTATAGAGTTTAAGAATCAAGATAAACCTAAAATGAGTAAAATATATGGAAAAATTAAAGATTCTTTATTGATCTATATGGATATATTTGATGAGAATTTATCTTATACTAGAGAAAATTTAGGTTATATTTTAGTCTATAATCCCAATAAGGATACAAATGATAAAAGTGGTCTTGGGCAATATAAGGAATATGATAAAATTCAAAATAAGATAAAATATTTGGCTAAAGAAAGGGTTGATAAATTTGGTTTGAAATCCAATTTAGAAGAATTTTATTTTAAAGATGTAATAGTATTATCTAAGGATGATTTTGAAAAGAAATTAAGTAAGACATACAATATCCCCTAAATCAAAAGTTATGATTTAGGGGATATTTTTTAATAAAATAATGAAATTAACTTAAATTTAATACAAAAATTATATATTCAACCAAAACCTACAAATCCCAAGTAACAATAAATGGGCTGGGTAGAAGAAATAATTAAATAATTTATTTTGCCTTCCCTTTTCTCCATTATAAAAATTGATTACGGCAAAGCCCAATATTGCATAAACTTCTTTTATTATCACAAGATATGAAAGGATGCTTCCTAAAAATCTTTTATCGTAGAAAAGGTAGAGGATGAAAATTATTATTATGGAATAATAATCGTAGTCGAAGGATAGAAGGGTTGCTACTACCGCATTTATTGCCACTATTAATATTGAAATGCCAAGCCAAGCGTATTTATTTTTGATTTTTTCTTTTAATTTATCGACAATTATTAGGGTCAAAAGTCCAAGGGCAAGCGCCCACATTATATTTTGTGACCTATTATTGATAAAAACTTTTGATTGGAACATATCGTAAGGGATTTCTGAAATTATGGCGAAAATCAAAAGATTTCTCAAATATTTCCCTCTTGATTTTGTTTTGTAAAAGCCTTCTACAATCATAAAGGCAAAAATTGGAAAGGCGATTCTTCCGATTATATCGAAAATGGTTGATATGGTCACGAGAGGTTGTTGATAATTTAGAAGTGGGGTTATTATTGTCTTATTAAAATGGTCAATGAACATTGAAATAAAGGCGATATATTTTAAGCCTGCTCCGTTTATTTGAAATTTTTTTTGTATTTGTTTTAATTTTTCCATTGTTACCTCTTTTCTTTTTCAATATTATACTATATTTTTTTCAAATTTTGATGTATTTGCATGGAAAAATATTTTTATAATCATATTTTATGATTTCGAAATTTTCACGAAATTATTTAAGTAGTATAATAGAAAAATAATAAAAGGAGTGTCTATGTTTAGTCAAATTTTCAAAAAAGTTCCTGCTGGTGGAATTGTTATTCCTATGCTTTTTGCAGGTCTTATTAATTCATTTTTTCCCCAATTTTTCAATCTTGGGCCAACTTCGTCATCAATTGCAAAAATCGACGGTCTAAATGCAATTATTTCCATAACCTTGGTTGCTGTAGGAAGCCAACTTACTTTTTCTAGGCTTAAAAAAGCCCTTCACCGTGGTTTTACCTTATTTATTTTTAAATGGATAGGCTCTATTGTTCTTGGATTTTTATACATTAAAATTTTTGGCAATAAGGGAATTTTTGGCATGACGAGCCTTTGTTTTATCGCTGCGATTTCCAATCAAAATAATTCGATTTTTGTTGGCCTTATAAATGATTATGGGGACGAATATGATATGGCATCAGCCGCCATAACTTCTATAATTTCTGTGCCAATTTTCACATTTTTGACCCTTTCAATCTTAAATGTAGCTAATATTACGCCATCTTCAATCCTAGATTTGGCACTTCCAATTCTTGTTGGAATTTTTCTTGGAAATATTGACAAGGGATTTTGCAAGTTTCTTGGGGAAAGTCAAAAATATATTCTCCCATTTCTCGGTTTTTCCATCGGAGCAGGAATTGATCTTTCTACACTTATAAAAGGAGGCCTGGGAGGAATTGCCCTAAGCCTTATGGCAATTTTGGCAGCATTTTTATTTACATTGCCTGCAGATATTTTTATAAATAAAAGGCCAGGATGGGCAGGTTTATCAATTTCAACCGCCGCAGGAAATTCAATAATTGTTCCAGCCTTGGTTTCAGATCTAGATCCATCATGGCAAAGCACCATGGCAATATCTGAGGCCCAACTTGGCACAGTAGTAATTTTGACATCAATATTGGTTCCAGTTGTTGTAGGTTTGTGGAATAAAAAACATGGGGTTGAGAAAATTTATAGATAAAAAGGAGATAATCCAAGGGAAAAATAAATACAAGAAAATTTTAATCCAGAGATCTCTAGACACTAAAACCCATTTGCTATGCAAATTTTTCCGTGCTTATGAAAACTCATTTACTACGTAAATTCTTCCGTGCTCTCGCACTAGTTTTCAGGATTTATAACCGAAATCAACGGTTATAAATCTGCACTAGTTTTAGGGATAAATATGCCAAATCAAGGCATATTTATCAGCTCGAGATGGGTTAGACTTCGTTTGATTTATTAATATGTAAAAATAATTAATTATATAAGTTAATATGAGGATATAAAGAAATAAGAACTTTAGTAATAAAATAAAGAGAACAATACCCATCTCGACTGAGCATAGCGAATGGAGAGATCTCATAGATATACATATCTAGAGGAAAAGTAAATATTTAAAGAAATATCCTTAGATAATCCAAAGTAAAAATCAAAGCATCATCACAATACAATCCAGAGATCTCTCGGCAAGCTCGAGATGGGTTTTACTTCGTTTTGTTTTTTAAGTTTAAGTAAATATTTCATTTAAAAAGTTAATAATGAGAATATAAATAAAATAAGAACGTCAGTAGCAAAACAAAGATAATAATTACCCATCTCGACCGAGTGGAGCGAGTGGAGAGATCTCATGGAATAAATGTAACTAAAGAAAATGTAAATATTAATAGAAATATACTGAGATAATTCAAGAAAAAATAAAATATTACAAACAAAAAAGGATATTTCAAAATACTTAATACTTTGAAATATCCTTTTTAAATTTAAGATTTTGCATGACTTAATTTTCCTTGGCATACTTGCCAAGCTGGCATTTCCATTTTTAATTCAAATTGTCCAATCAAAAATGATGAGATAATTGTTGTTAAAAATGAATAAATTAAGTGTCCAAATGGAATATAAATTAATGATAAGCCGAGGACCAAATAATCTGTAAACAAGTAGGCTCTTGATATTGGCCATTTTGTTTTTTTGGAAATTGTCATTGCTAAGGCGTCGTCGCCTCCTGCACATCCTCCAGCTGTAACTGCTATTCCGCAGCCACATCCAATAAATATTCCACCCAATATGGCGGCAAGTATTGGCATATCATAAAGACTTGGAATTACTGGTCCAATATAATCAAAAATCCAATAAAATACTGCAAACATTATTGTTGCTATAATTGATTTTTTTAAAAATATTCTTCCAAGCATTGAAAATCCTAAAATATAGCATAGCCCATCCAAAATTGGTGTGGTGTAGGCAAGATTCATATTTAAGGCTTTTCTTAAAAATAAGCCAAGTCCCAAAACTCCACCCTCGGTTATTTGTGCTTGTTCGTGGATGTTTATTACTCCAAAGGACATAATTGCACAACCAAGGGAAATAATCAAAATTTCTTTTTTCGTAACTTCTAAACTTCTCAGAATTTTTCTGAGCATAAATTATCACTCCTAATCTGGCGATTAGCAAAACAAAAAAGACTGCTGTCTTAGTTAACAACTAATCGCGCAATCTTCGGCTGGTGTTGATGCTTTTTTGTTTAGATAATTTTTTCTTGTAAAAACTCTGAGCTCATAGAAGAATTTAAGGCCAAATAAATCCCACATCAGGCACTTATAAGGTGCGTTCAACTTCCACGCATCAGATAAAAACTACCGATAAAAATCGGCAACCACCGTTTTACAACAGTTCTTCATTTATTATAATACCCCCTTTTTGATTATTTGTAAAGTTTTAAGGTTTTTTTTAGAGTTTAAACTGGAATAAGTCCAAAATCATATCGAGAGAAGAAGTTATTTGAGATTTATAAATTAATATGGATTTAATTTATTTTTCCATTATTATTACTATTTTTAAAATTAATATTAGCCTTAAATAATCTATGAGATCTCTCGACAGGCTCGAGATGGGTAAATATGGTATTTATTTAAATGCTGAAGTTTATATTTTTAATTGAAATGGATTATAAACTTTTACTTATTTATAAAAATCAAACTAAAATATAAACGAAGCCAAACCCTTCTCGAGCGAAGTCGAGAGATCTCTTTATTAATTTTGGATTTTAATTAATTTTGAACCCGTGAAATTTCAATTTAACAGTTTATGATTTTCAAAATGATATTATAAACACGATAATTAGCACAATAAAAGACAGGAGTGGCTGCTCCTGTCTTTTTGTTTGGTCATGGATATAACTCGGTACCATGCTCAATATTACTATATAAGTTTTTATTTTATTTTCAATTTAATAGTTTATGATTTTTCGAAATGATATAATTAATATGTTATCGTACCCAAACTGGTAACAGTTGGGAGGTGAGGTTATGAAAAAATTCGACTCTATGATTATATCTATCGTAGCAGGTATAATAGCAAATTATATCAGCAAGCGGCTAGATAGGTATATTAAAAACGATAATTAGCACATAAAAAGACAGGAGCCGTCACTCCTGTCTTTTTAATTGGTCATGGTATATTCGACTCCATGTTTAATATTATTTTACATCTTTTAATTTTAATTTCAATATGTTTTCGTTATATATTTTTGAAACTCTAGGTTTCATATGATTTATTGCATACATTATAAATGAGATCTCTCGACTAGGCTCGAGATGGGTTAATACAGTATTTATTCAAAGATAAAGTTTGTATTTTAGATTGAAATATAGGTTTAATGAATATATTAGTTTGATAAAACCGAATTAGATTATATTAAAGTAATGATAGACAATTAGCCGTTTCATATATTAATGAGAAAACATTTGATAATATCAAAAAAATGATAGTATATGAAAAATATTTAAAGACTTAAAACCTGATGGGTATAATGATTATATAATGATATTTTCTATTTTAAATTGAGACAAAATTTTAACTTTTGGAGGAGGGGTATTTACATATGAATTTAGCAGATCCTAAAGATATTACTGTTAAAATATTTTTGTTGATTCCAATTATTTTATGCTTATTTTCTTCATATATGATAGATAAGACTAATGGAAATATTATAGCAGGATTTAATACTATGGAAGAAGATAAGAAAGAAGAGCTAATAAGAAAAGGATATCTATCTAAAGTCAAAAAAATGACTTTTATAATGAGCATACCTTTAGTTATTGCCTTTTTGTCTAGTTTTTTTGTTAAGAATATTAAGTTTTATAATGATATTCTTATGGGAGCATGGGGGTTATTTGGAATAATTACGATTTTAGGAATTGTAGTTGTTAATTATTCTATAAGAAAATAATGCCTAGAAGCTTTGAAATTTATTGTATATAAGACCTCCTGATTAGTGTAGATAAAAACTAATCAGGAGGAATTTTTACAACCTATATTTTAAAAATAGGTTATTATTTTTTATTTATTTTTAAAAATTAAATTTAAAAACAAACGAAGTCAAACCCATCTCGAGCTGATAAATATGCCTTGATTTGGCATATTTATCCCTAGAACTAGTGCGAAAGCACAGAGAAATTTGCGTAGCAAATGGGTTTTAGTGTCGAGAGATCTCTTTATTAATTTTAGAATATAATTTACTTTTACTTTGACTAATAATTTAAAAATCTATTTACATTAAATCACTTATAAAATATTCTACGCCCAATTTCCATCAACAAATACATCAAATTCTTCCCCGTCTTTGTAGGCTTTTATTGTCAAATCTTTTGCTCCTACCATAAAATCTTCGTGGATTAGGGAATCATTTAAGCCGATTTTGTGAAGGTCCTTGTCTTCTACTTCTGTTCCGCCTTTTACTGTTGTTGGGTAGGCTTTTCCAAGGGCGAAGTGGCAGGATGCGTTTTCGTCAAATAGGGTGTTAAAAAATAAAATATTTGATTTTGAAATTGGAGACTCATATGGAACTAGGGCAATTTCTCCCAAATATTTTGCATTTTCGTCTGATTCTAACATTTCTTTTAATGTGTCGTAGCCTTCTTCTGCCTTGAAATCTACAACTTTTCCATTTTCAAAGGTGAATTCGAAATTATTTATTATAACCCCATTGTAAACGAGCGGTTTTACAGCAACCAGCCTTCCATCAACTCCGTCAAATTGTGGGGAGGTGAAAACTTCTTCTGTTGGAATATTTGGCAAAAATAAATCGCCTTTTTCATTTTTTGATGAAGCTGACATCCAAATGTGATTTTTTGGCAATTTTACTCTTAAATCTGTTCCGTTTTTTGAAGTATAATGAACTTCATCAAATTGGTGAGAATTCAAAAATTCTGCCTTTTCATTCAATAAGTTTATATGGTCATTCCAATTTTTTTTGGTTTTTTCCCAATCTTCATCAACACGGCTGACATCAAAAATTACTTCCCATAATTTGTCTACTGCTTTTTCTTCGGTAAGGTCTGGGAAAATTTTCTTTGCCCATTTTTTTGTTGGATAGGCAATAACAAGCCATGAAACCATATCATTCATGGTATATTTTACAAAATCTTTTAATTTCAAAGAATTTTCTCTGACAGCTTCTGCTATCTTTTTTTGGTCCAAATCTTTTAATAAATCTGGGTCATCGCCGATTATTGAAATCCTATTTGATCTGTGTTTTTCAAGTTGGTAAATATTTTTTTCAATAATATAATCAGGCACCTCGTTTAAAGTTTCTTGGTCCTCGTAGGTATATTTTAATTTTGTAAGCTCTTCGTCTTTCCAATTAATGCTTACAAGTCTTGCGCCTTTTTGGTAGGCATATTTTGCAATTAGTCTTGCAAGAGTAGGATCTTCCAAGGAAGAATTTATCAAAACATCTTCATTTTTTTGTACATTTACACCAAATTCAACTGCAAGTTTTGCATAATTTTCTAATTTATTTTTGTTTACTGTCATATTTCCCTCCGTTTTTTTCATTATACTCTATTGTGATGGTATAATAAAATTTAGAAATGGAGGGAAAAAATGCTAAAAAGAAACGAAGTTGATATAAAAGAAACATGGAAATTGGAAGATTTATTTGAAAATGATGAGAAATTTTATGAAGAACTTGATAAAACAATCAAGAAAAGTGAAAATTTCAAAAAAACTTACAAGCAAGTAGATTCTTCCGATAAATTATATATGGCCCTAAAAGATTTGTCTGAAATTTATGGGGCCATGCACAGGCTTGGATCTTTTGCAGGAATTTCTACAGAAGTTGACGCCAACGATCCACATCCACAAAAAAGATATGCAAATTTTGGTTCAAAGGCGAGTGAAATCTATGCAAATTTAACTTTTTTTGATGGACTTTTGACAAAAATCGATGAAAAAATCATAAATGAAGTGAGAGAAAATCACAAAGATTATGATTATTATCTAAAAAGAGCCTTGGACAAAAAAGATCATATTTTGGATGATGCGGCTGAAGAAGTTATTTCAAAATTGTCTCCAACTTTTGATGCACCATACGGCGAATATGCGTCTTTGCGTTATGGGGATATAAAAGTTGATGATATAGAAATTGATGGGAAAAATATTCCATTAAACCACAATACTTTTGAAGAATATTATGAAACTGATAAAGATACAAAAGTAAGAAGAGAAGCTTTCAAAAATTATCACAAGGCACTTTCTCGCTATGAATCAGGAAACGGGGCAATTTATAATACCCACATAAATAATGAAAAAATCCTTGCAAATTTAAGAGGATATGATTCGGTAATTGATATGCTTTTGTCCTACCAAGATATTCCAAGAGAAATTTACGACAATCATATTAATACGATCATGGAAAAACTTCCAAAACACATGAGAAAATATGCAAATATTTTGAAAAAAGTTTACAAACTTGACGAGATGACTTATGCGGATTTGAAACTTTCAATTGATTCTGGTTTTTCAAAAGAAATTGAAATCGAAGAGGCGAGAGATTATATAGTAGATGGCCTAAAAGTTTTGGGAGATGATTATGTAGAAATGCTCAAAAAAGCCTTCAGTGATAGGTGGATTGATTATGCGCAAAACGAGGGAAAAAGAACTGGAGCATTTTGCGATACACCTTACGGCTGCCATTCTTATATAATGACAACCTACAACAAGGACATGAGCCAAGTAATGACTCTTGCTCACGAATTGGGACACGCTGGACATTTTGAAAATACAAACAAAAATCAAGATGCAATAAATACAGATGTTTCAATGTATTTTGTAGAAAGTCCATCAACAGCAAATGAAATAACTATGGAAAGATATTTACTAAAAAACGCCAAAGACGATAGGGAAAAATTGTGGGTTTTGGATACAATGATTTCAAAAACCTACTACCACAATTTCGTAACCCATTTTCTAGAAGCAGCTTTCCAAAGAGAAGTTTATGAAAGAATTGACAAGGGAGAAAGCCTTACAGCAGGAGATTTCAAAGAAATTTTTGGTGAAAAATTAAAAGAATTTTGGGGAGAAGATGTGAAATTGGTTGAAGGATCAGACTTAACCTGGATGCGCCAACCACATTATTACATGGGACTTTATCCATACACCTATTCAGCAGGACTTACAATAGGAACAAAAGTTTCCGACAAAATAATAAATGGAAATGAAGAAGACATAAAAAATTGGAGAGAAGTTTTAAACCTAGGCTCAACCCTAAGCCCAATGGATCTTTCTAAAAAAGCTGGAGTAGATATGACAAATACAAAAGCCTTAGAAGAAACAATTGAATTTATTGGAGAAATAATAGACCAAATAGATGAGCTTTGCGAGAAGCTTGCTCTTTATGAATAAAAAATATAAATTTAAAATTAGATAAAGAAGACACATAACCCATCTCGAGCAGATAAACAACCGTTGATTTCGGTTATTTATCCCGATTTATCGTGCAAAGCGAGTCGAGAGATCTCATGAATTTAGTAAATCTAGGAAATATTAAATAATTTATAGTAAACTTCAATGGACAAAATAAATTAATTTCTAAAATTAATAAAGAGATCTCTCGACTATCGCTCGAGATGGGTTAATTTTTGATTTACTAAATACTTCGAATCACTTTAAGGAATTCTATAAAAATATAATAAATTCTAATAGCAAAATATATAATTACTGAAAATAAGAATACAAACCCATCTCGAGCGAATGTAATGAGTCGAGAGATCTCTCGATTATAATCCGAGATGGGTTAATTTTGATTTACTAATTTACTTCGAATGATTTTAAAAAAATTTACAATAAATTACTAAGAGAATCATAATTTTATGTTAGATAAATAAAATGTAATATTATTATAAAAAAGAATTTATAATTTCTGGAAATAAATCTAACTTTAGTAATTAAATAGAAGAAAAAATAACCCATCTCGAGCAAATAAATAACCGTTGATTTCGGTTATTTATCCCGATTTATCGTGCAAAGCGAGTCGAGAGATCTCATGAGTTAAATAAATCTGGAAATATGTATTTATTTCAAAAAATTCTCATATTTTGGGTAAAAATATTTATATACCACATTGAAAGGAATTTTATGAAATATTTATCTAAACGATTTAACGGCAAATATGGATTTTTCAAATTTTTATTTTTGTTGCTTTTAATTTTTTTGGGACCTGTGCCTGCAAGTTATAGTATTTTAATTAGGGGCGTGGACAAGTCGGTTTTGTATATTATTACTGCGGCTTATGTCCTTCTTGCTTTTCTATTTTTTCTTATTTTTTATAGGAGATTTAAATTTTCTGGGGGATTTTTTAAGAATTTGAGGGTGGTTATTCTTGCCCTTATTGGAATTTATGCCCTATCTTTTCTTATAGAATTTGCTTTTGGTGAGAATATTACAAATCCTGAAAATCAAGAGACTATTGAATCAATGCTTAGGTTGAATTTTTCTCCAGCTTTGATTGCCCATATAGTCCTTCTTGGACCTCTTGTTGAGGAATATACTTTTAGGGAATATCTTCCTGGAATTTTTAGGAATATTTTCAAAAGACGTGACCAGGATATAAAGGATTTTCTTGCCCTTATTATGGCAAATATTTTGTTTTCCCTTGCCCACATGCCAACTGATATTTATAGCTTTTTGGTTTATTTTTCAATTGGCTTTGTCCTTGTCTTGGTGAGATTTTTTACAAATAATTTGAAATTATCCGCCCTTGTTCATATTTTTTGGAATTTGTTGTCAAGTATACTCTTATATTTTGCCTTGTAATTTTAAAAAATAAATTAAAAGAGGCCTTTGCGCTGCAAAAGCCTCTATTTTTTATTCTAAGTTTATTTCTTTATATCCATCAAATTTTATTTTATTTACTGCATCAGCCTCTTCTATGTCTGAATATAATTGTTGGATATTATAATCTATTGCTCCATTTTTCTCAATAATATTTGAAACTACATAAACTACAAAAGTTTCTTTTGGTTTTGTTTTTTCAACTTCATCTCCATCATCGTTATAATCTTTATTAACTTCATCATAATTTATTTTGTAAATATAGGCAAGAGAGAATGATCCGCCTTGATTATTTTCAAGTTCTTTTTTTGATACTTTCTTTTCATATAAGCCCGCTAATTCTATTTCGAGATTTTTAGTTTTTGTTGAAAAGAAGCTACCGTCAGAAAGGTATTGGTCAGATATTTCTTTTTGAATATCTCCTTCAAATTTTTCAACATTATCTTCACTAATATCATCGTAAGAATTTATAAATTTATCCAAGCCCTTAACCTTAAATTTCTTTTCGATTTTGTCATCGCTAAAGGAAACTTTGTATGGAGGGAGAGCAGTGTATTCAACAGTTGCAGTTATTACGTCTCCGTTTTTGATATTTTTTTCTTTGTCCAAAGTGATTTTTTGATTGTAAGCTTCTTCGATTTCTTCTTTTAAAAATTTATTTTTATATTGACTTAAAATTGGGGAGTCAGTAGTTTCAGCCCAAGCATTGGCATAGCCGCTGTATCCTTCAACATTAATTTTAATATCAACACCAGAAGTATCAAATTCAGCATCTGGTTGTAAAGCATAATAAATAAATCTTCCTGCGAAAAGCAAGATAATTGCAGCCAAGACACCAAGGCCTATAAACAAAAATTTCTTTTGACCTTTCTTGGAAGTACCTATTAGGTTTTGATTATTACCTTGATTAGGATTTTCTTTTCTAACTTCCCTTTCTTGGAAATTCGTATTTACATTATTTTTTTGAGTATTTTCAAAGCCCATATCATTTTTATTTTCTTGATGATTATAAAGATTTATATTTTCCCCAAAAGACTCATTATCTGATAATTTTTCATTTTCCTCAAAAGGCTTATTATTTAAAAAATTCTCGTTTTCAGTTGACTTATCAATATTTTCTTCGATTTTTTCTTCATAGGAATTCTTTTTTAAACCAGAAGAAAAATCATAAGCGCCACGCTTAATTTCTACAGAATCCGAAGAAGGATTTGAACTTTCTTTCCTATCAAGAGATTTCATTATTACTTCATCCCTGTTTAGAATTTTTGTTTTGTCAAAATCTTCATTTCTTTCGATATTATTATTCGCATCAAAAGAATTTTTGTTATTTCCAAAGTCCCTAGGATTTTGATTTCTTAAATTTGGATTTTGATTAGGATTATTTTCCCTTAAATTTCTATTATGTTCTTCATTAAAATTAGAATAATTTTTCTTAGACCTATCAACAGGATTTACTGTATTGTTATTAGTAAGTCTAGACAAAAAATGCAATTGCCTGTTATTTGCTATTGTAATAATTAGTAAGACTATAGAAATAAAAGTAAAAATAATTCCGAGAACTAGAAAAACTCCGGCTATTTTAAGAGGTCCTTCATATTTATCAAGATCAACATTATAAATAGCATTTAATATAGAATCCGTATTTGCATTCATAAGGTCTTTTAATATGGATAAAAAATTGAAAATAATTTTCATAAATTCTATCGAAAAAATCACAAAAAGCACATAAATAGCTGTAGAAATAATATTAAAGATATCATCTAGTTTACTTTCCTTAAACAAACCATAAGATATGGCTGTTAAAATAACATTTATCAATAAAAATACAATTATAAAAATATAAGATATTTTTATACCATTAAGCGAACTTTTAAAAAAATGAAGAACAACTTCAAAAGAATCATAAGTACCAATCTTAGAAAGTTTGTAAGTAAAGTAACAGAAAATAAAAGATGCCAAAATTAGTAGGATTTTTATAACTAATTGACTAATTTTCACATGCCTGTATTTTAAAATCATATAAAACTCCTTATTATTAAATTTTATTATTAAATTTTTTGCAATAAGCATAGCTTATTAATGGAAACGTTACAACAAAAATTATAAATTTGCTAAAAAAAGCAAATTTATAGAAACAAATCAAATAAAGTGACAAAAATTATTCCATAAAAAATAATTAAAAATATTTACAAAAATCTAAAAATAAAAATCCTCCTTTACAAAAAATCCAACAGAAAAATCCACATTTTATACATAATATTATATCATAATCCAATGAATTTTTCTGGTATTTTACCAATAAAATAATTTATCAAAATAAATAAATAAAATTTTAAAAACAAAAATATTCCCCAGCAAAAATGCTAGGGAATAGTATAGAAATTATTTATTTTTTTTAGATAAAATTAAAGCAGCAAGACTTGAAGAAGCTATTGCAACTATGCTTGTAAGACTAGAAACTCCAGTTTCTACATTATTTGATTTAGCAACTCTTTTTGGCTCACTGTTTGTAGTTTGAACTTTTATAGTTTTGACAGGTTGATTATCTTTTTTGCTCAATTCATAATAATAATATTTTCCATCGTCAGTTGTTTTTATTTCGTAATGATTATATTTATTATTGTTTTTAAGAGCTTCTTTTGCTTTTTCAATTGCCTCTTCTTTTGTGGCATAAGCTTTAAATTCTGGATCCTTTTCTAAAGGGCCTGCTCCCATTCCGTTACCTTTATTAGCGGAAGAATCTTTATTTTTGCCATCTTTTTCTTGTCCAGTATTTGTATTGTTATTCTTATTTTCTGTTTTATTATCGTCGTTTTTCTTATCTTCTTTTTTATCTTTTTCTTCTTTGTTATCAGAAATATTTTCTTTATTATCTTTATTTTCTACTTCTGTGTTTTTACCCTTATTATCTTTATTGTCTTTATTATCTTCTGGCTTTACATTCTTGTCTTTGTCATCATTTTCTTTTTCAATATCTTTTTTGCTAAGTTTTTCAGAAGGAGAATTTTTGCTGTCAACTATATTTATTATTATATTTTCAGTCAATTCTTTTTCTCCTTCATTTAGGTCAAAATAAGTAAACTTAACTTTCAATTTTTGTTTGCCCAATTTATTTGTATCAATTGTATCTTGGTCCCAATTATAGTTTAAACGTGAAACATCTTTAAAATCTTTAAAATCCATTAAATCTTTTATATGAGGAAGTTTATTTCCCTTTTCAAGATCTGCATTATAAATTGTAATAAAATCACGATTTGTTAATTTAACTTGCTTATTTACACTTTTATTTTTAAAATCATATTGGGCAAGAAGATTAAGATTATTATCAATAGCATAACAGAAATTTTTATAGAAATTTAAAAAATAAGTTGTATGATCTGCAAAAGGTTGATAATTAATTGCTTTTTTTTCAAATTCCTCTCTTGTTAAGAAATCAAATTCTGATGAAAATTTAGTATAAATTAAATGTCTAATCAAGGCTTGAGATTTTTTGTCGTATTTATACAAATCTCTCAAACCATCTTTCTCATGATTTTCTAAAATTTCGCGAGTTTCATTATAATCTTTATACATCCTATCTATTTCTTCTTTACTATATTGTTGAGGACTATAATCTGGATCATCTTTTGAGTCATTATAAGATAAAGTATAAAAATATTTAGAATTTTCAGGAGATTTTCTTACAGTAAAGTCGTTTAGTCTATTTTCTTTTTTTAGAGCATCCTCTGCAGCTTTAAAAGCCTTATCAAAAGTATCATAGAAAACTCTATCATTTCCATCATCAACAACTTTCACCCTTATAAAATTTTCTACCAAGTGACCTAATCTTATATCAAATCCAGAATGCCTATAAGTATAAGATAGAACGCTTGCTTTTATTTTATATTCTCCTACTTTACTAGGATCAAAGTCTTTTGTATCAAAAGAAATATTAAATCTTCTAAGATTTTTATCAGCAAAATAAGCTTTATCATTTTTATAATTTAATTTTACAAAATCTCTTAGCACAGAAGCTGAATTTTTTGCAATGGTACCATCTGCAAAGCCAATATCTAAATTTTCATCAAATTTTTCTATTCTTTTATTTTCTTCAATATTTATAATATTTTGTACTTTAGAATAAGGTTCAGACCTTTGGTATTCATCGCTTTTTTCATATTCCTTAGCTTTGTCATATTCTTCCTTATTAAAAGTTATATTGTCATTATTATCTCTATATTTGCAATCATTTTCATCGACTCGGCTGTATTGTTTGTTACTTTCATCAGATTTTTCAGACATTTTTTCTAAATTAGAATTTTCTTTAAGATCTGCATTATCATCAGTTTCAAGATTAGCTTCATCACTTGGATTATTTTCTTCATCGCTTAAAATTTGATCATCAGCTTCATCGCTTGGATTATTTTTTTCATCATTTAAAATTTCATCATTAATTTTATTTTCTTCAGGAATTTCTTTGATACTTTCATCATCTTTTTTTCCATTCTTATCAATTAGCTTATTTTTATCTAATGGATTTTCTTTTGTAACTTGTTCTGATTTTTTTTCTACATCTATAGCTTGATCAGCGTAGGATATATTAGTAATAGTACTAACTGATAAAGCTAAAATTAATGCAGAACCTAGCATAATTTTTTTAGAATTTTTCATATTTGCCTCCATAATTTGTTCATATTCTTACAAAGAATATATCATTTACAAATATAAATTTCCGAGTAACTTAACTCCCCAAAAATTTTATAAAAATAATAGAGTGACAATTTACTCTAAATAAAATAAAAAGATATTGTATAATTATATTATAGAAATATTTTGACAGGTGATTTTATGAAATACGAATTATTAAAAAAAGAATTTTCTCATTTATCTTCATTTATGATTTGGGATGATTCTTTTATAAAAAATGCATTGCCAGATTCTTTAGACGATGAAAAATATAGGGATAAGTATTTAAATTCTGAATTCATTTATATAGCTTTAAACCTAATAACTGATAACGGAGATTTTTATAATATTTATAAAAATTTTTCAGGAGATGTTTATAAGGATATTTTTGATAAAACAAATTTAAAGCCTTGGTGGGTTTTTCATAATTTAGAAAAGGGAATTTTTGCTTTTTCGGATCCTGCAATTTCAAAATTAAATAGGACTTTTACCTCTACAAAGCTTGAAGGATCATATATTACAGATTTTCTAAAATCTTCGATAGGAAGTGAGTATTATGATGGTTTTGTAACAAAATCAGCTTACGAAACTAAAAAAATTTTAAAATCTCTAAAAAAAGGAGATTTAGACAAATATTTAAAAATCCAACTAAAGGCCTTAGATAGGGAGATATATTTATTAGAAATTGAAAAGCCAAAATTTATACTTATGTCCAGTGTTTTCGATATTTTCTCTTACGCCTTTAATAATCTTGTAAATGAAAAAGAATTTCCTCACATTTTTAAAGGAGAAATTGTAGATAAACCTACTTCTTATGGTGCTCCTTTAAATAATTCTCAATTTAATTTAACAAGTATATTTTTAAAAAACATTGACCAAAATTCTTATCCGAAATTTATGATAAATTATATAGAAAAAAATTATAAAATAATCGAAAATTTAATTAAGATAAACAACAAAGCCTTTGTAATGACTATTTTATATTCAAGTTTGAATTTATCCTACAACCTTTCAAAAGAAAGTTTTACCTATATAAAAAACGTTGAAACAAAATACAAAACTTTAATAAATAAAATAAAATCATCTTTTTCAAAGGAGATGATAAGAGAAATTATAAAAAATTTACCCTTTTTATTAACAAAAGATAAGTCTTGGATAAATAAGAAAAATATATATTTTTACGAAAAAATCTTTTATCAAAAAAATAGTATGCTAATAAATCTTGATGATAATTTGGATTTATTGATTGATTTATTAAAACTAGAAAGCCTTAGTCAAGCATCTTTTTTAGCTTGTGAAAGAAATAGAATAGATTCATTTGTTTTTTTAAATTTATATAAGAAATCCCTAAAATCTTCGTCAGGAGGAAGAGTTTTAAATACAAGTTTAGACGCTATTAAAAATTTGAAATTTGATACATTTATTTCTAGAATTTGCAAAGAAAATATAAAAAGAGTAGAAAAAATCTTTTCAAACAATAAGTTTGATAAGTCAATCCTATTTATTTCTTATAAAGAATTTAAAAGAGAAAGAAACAAAGAAATATTTAAAAAATTAGGAAAAAAATATAAGCTATATGAAATTATAAACTGTAACAATAGAGAAATTTTTTTAAAGTTAGGAAAAAAATCTGATGATATATCATATAAATTTTATGACAAAGATTTCAAATTGTTTGTAGAAAAAAAATTGCCAGAAAATTTTATAGATGATTTTGAATTTTTGCAATTAAACTTATTAAAAACTGAAAAAATTTATAAATTTGAAGAATTTATTACTTTTATTAGAAGGGGTTACTCCATGACTGATCTTCTAAATTCGGGAGCAAAATATTCAAAAGAAGGTATTTCTTATATCACAAATTCAAATATTTCAAAAGGATTTTTAGATAAATCTCAGGCAAAACTTAGTTTTTTAAAAGGAAATTTCACCTTTGCACAAAAAAACGACCTAGTAATTTCAAAATCACCACCTTACAAAGTAGCCTTAATTGAAGATGATAAAAAATATTTAGCGAATGATAATTTATTTATAATAAAAATAGATAAAAATAAAATAGATCCAGTTTATATATGGGCATATCTTCAATCAAAAAAAGCGCAAAATATTATTATTAAAAATCATCAAGACACAAAGAGTCTATCAATAAAAATGTTAAAAAATATGGAAATAATTATTTATGATAGGGAAAAGATGGAAAAAATAAGTTGTGAATTTTTAAAAAACATAAAAATTTTAAAAAATTCTTACAAAAAAATAGAGGATATTTCGAAAATAAATGAAGAAATTTTTGAGTAAAAAAATAAAATTGAAAAGATTTTAAAATGTAAAATAAATTTCAAAAAATTTTGAATTTTTATCTTGCTATTGGATGAATTTTTCTATATAATAAAATTGAGTGAGTTTGTCACGACTTAAAGTGATAATATTTTAAAGTTAGGAGAAGTTATGAAAATAGCATCTATGGAATATAAAAATGGAATTTCTAACTTGCTCAACTCTAAATTCGATGAAAATGAAGTTGTTGTCAAAAAATATGAAAATTTTGAGGATATAATCCTTGAAGATGACTTATCGGAATTTGATTTAATTCTAGTGGATATGACTCATACAAGGTGTATAGAGCTAATCCAGTACATAAAACAAACTACGAATATTCCGGTAATTTATCTTACCGACAGGTACAAAAAAAGTCCTTACGAGGCAAAAATTGACGATAAGGATTTTGTAATTCATTCATATTCGAGAGATGAATTTGTAAAATATACCCTAAAAAAGGTCGATGAGATTAATAATTCCAAAATTATTTCTTTTGGTTTTTGCTCAATCGAAGTTGACAATGGGATTTTTAGAATTGGAAACGATATTCTAGATCTTACAAAATCAGAGATCAGTCTTTGTACAATTCTTATTAAAAATCTCAACAGGCCAGTTTCTAAAGAAATTATTGTAAAAGAAATGGCAAAAATGGGAATTGAAACAACAGATAGATCAGTTAGAGAACACGTTAGAAAAATCCGTAAAGAATTTAAAAAAGTTAAACTTGAACCAATAAAAACAGAAAGAGGCCAAGGCTACACTTGGGTTTTGGAATCTTGTGATGTTAAAAAATAAATTTGAGCCGGCGAAAGCTGGCTTTTCTTGTACATGAAAATATTTTGTGATATTATATAAATATCTTCAGGGTGAGGTTAGATTCCTAACCGGCAGTTAAAGTCTGCGAGTTTTTACTGAATGGGTGAAATTCCCATACCGACAGTTATAGTCTGGATGAGAGAAGATATTCTTTTTATGAGAAATTATTTAAGCCCTGAAAGGGCACAGACTTTTGACAAACTAAAAAAATTCCCATTTCGACCGAGTGCAACGAGCGGAGAAATCTCATGGGATCTCTCCATGCGTTCGTTTCACTCACTTAGTCGAGAAGGGTTTTAGCGTAATTTTATTTTAAATTAATAATGAATTACTAAACTGACTTTGTCTACGCTTTGAGCCCTGAAAGGGCATTTTTTTATGCCAAATTTTAGGAGGATATTATGAGCCATGATCAAAAAAAATTAAGAAATCTAGTTAAAGTTGGAATTCTTGCAGCCATGAGTTTTATACTTATGTTTTTTCAATTTCCAATTCCAGTTGCACCACCTTTTATGAAAGTTGACCTTGCCGATGTGCCAGCACTTATTGGTGGATTTTCAATGGGACCTGTTTATGGAATTTTAATCCAACTTATTAAAAATATTTTAAATTTAAGCAAGACTAGCACTTATGGAGTCGGAGAAGTTTCAAATTTTGTTGTCGGTGGACTTTTTGTATTTGTTTCTTCAAGCATTTATAAAAGAAAGAAAACCAAAAAAAATGCAACCATAGCTATGGTTTGCGGAGTTTTGGTTATGTCACTTGCAGCAACCTTATCAAATGCCTTTGTAATTTTCCCACTTTACGGAAAAGCAATGGGAGTTGATATGGGAGCTTTTGTAGCAATGGCACAAAAAACAAACGCCTTAGTAAAATCATATTTTACAATGATGATTTTCGCTATCGTTCCATTTAATTTAATAAAAGGATTTATTGAAATTTTGGTGACAAAATTATTGTACAAACACGTTTCAGGAATTTTGCACGAAAGAAAATAAATATTTCAAATAAAAAACAGACTTTTGAGTCTGTTTTTTATTTGAATAATTTTATGAATTTCCAAAAATACAAAACTTCAGCAATTAAATAAGTCATACATCACCCATCTCGACCAGATAAATATGCCTTGATTGGCATGTTTATCCCGATTTATCGTATGGAAGGAGTGGAGAGATCTCGTGCATTAAGTTAATTTAAAAATAAAGTAAGCATATATGAAATAATCTTGAAAATTTCAAAGCGAAAATAAATAACAAGCAAAGATAATAAAAGAGATCTTTCGACTAGGCTCGAGATGGGTTTGTGCTTTATTAGATTTATTAATTGATATGGATGTAATTAAGTAAAAATAAATAATCAAATTAAATAACAGTCACCTATATTAAGAAAAATAAATTGCACTTATATCAATAAAAATCAAGAGAAAAGAGAAAATAAAACTTTAGCGATTAAATAAAGAAAACCTGCACCCATCTCGACCGACTGTAAGGAGTGGAGAGATCTCTTTTTTTATCTCTTTATATTTTCAAATAAAATTTTATAACTTATTTCCCTTAAAATCATTGGATTTTTTTAATTTTAGATTATAATATATCTGACAAAAAACCTTAAAATTGACTTTTGTAGTATAATAGATGATAAGGAGTTTTTATGAGAATTAATTCTTTAAAGGAAATGGAAGATTTTGCTTTTGATTTTTCTAAAAAATTGAAAAAAGGCCAAGTTATAAATTTAATTGGAGAAATGGGTAGTGGGAAGACTACTTTTGTTTCTTTTGTTTGCAAATATTTTGGTATTTCTAATACTTCATCTCCAACTTTTGCCCTTGTAAATATTTATGATGGTAAAAAGAACGGAGAAGATTTTCCGATTTATCACCTTGATCTTTATAGGTTTGAAAATCCTGATGAAATTTTGGATATAGATTATGAAAATTATTTTTATCCTGAAGACGCCATTACATTTTTGGAATGGGCAGATAAGGCGGAGGATTATCTTCCAGATGATATGATTGAAGTTAATATAGAAAAAATTGATGAGAACGCTAGGGAAATTAGCGTGAAATTTTTAGATTAGGAGAAATTATGAGAGTTTTAGGAATTGATACTTCCACAATGATTTCAACTGTAACTGTTGTTGAAGATGAAAAAGTCATTGGGGATTTTAATGTAAATCAAGAAAAAACTCATTCTGAATCGCTTGTTCCAATGATTGAAACTTTGTTGAAACTTTTGGGACTTAAGCTTTCTGATATAGATATTTTTGCCATAAGCCAAGGCCCTGGATCTTTTACGGGTTTAAGAATTGGTATGACCATTGCAAAGACTTTTGCCCAAGTTGGAAATAAAAAATTAATTCCGATTTCAACTTTAAAGGCTCTTGCTTTAAATTCTTCTTCAAATTTAGCGAAAGTAGCTATGCTTGATGCAAGGGGAAAAAGAGTTTATGGAGTAATGTATGATGAGAATATGAATGAAATTGTAAAAGAAGATTTATATAATATTGATGATTTTTCAAAACTTTGCAATGAAAAAAATATAGATTTTGATTTAGTTTCAGAAGTCGGTGAAAAATATAGGGATAAATTTTCTAGGGCTAGAATTTTGGATTTTTCTTATAATTCTTGTATTGGGAAAAATTTGTGTAAACTTGCTCTTTTGAAAAAAGATGAAAATTGTGATCTTTATAAGCTTGTGCCAAATTATTTGAGAAAATCACAAGCGGAAAGGGATAGAGAAAAGAAAAATGATTAGAACTATGACTGTAGGAGATACGGACAAGGTTTATAAAATCGAAGCTAGGTCATTTTTTAGACCTATGCCCAAAAAAGACCTTATTCATGATATTGAAAAAAATAAGCATAAGGATTTTTTTGTATATGAAAAAAACGGAGAGGCTGTTGGATTTTATATAATTTCAAAAATTTTGGATGAGATAGAAATTTATACTATTGCAGTTGATGAATTTTATCGTGGGCAAAATATAGGATCACTTATGCTTGAGCATATGATTAATTTTGCAAGAAATTTAAAAGTTTCCAAAATTTGGCTTGAAGTTTCTACCAAAAATATCCCAGCTATTAATCTCTACCAAAAATTTGGTTTTGAAAAAATCAGACTTAGGGAAAATTATTATGCTAGAACTCATGAAGATGCTTATATAATGTTAAAGGAATTGGATTAGATGAAAGATTTTTATACAATGGGGATTGAAACTTCCTGTGACGATTCTTCAGTTGCTATTTTGAAAAACGACAGGGAAGTTTTGATAAATTTAATATCATCACAAATTGATATACATAAAATTTTTGGAGGAGTTGTGCCAGAAATTGCATCAAGAAAACACCTTGAAGCAATCAATCCTTTGATTGAAAAGGCACTTTTGGATACAAATTTATCTTATGAAGACCTTGATTTAATTTCTGTAACAAAAGGTCCAGGCCTTATTGGTTCACTCTTGGTAGGAATTTCTGCTGCCAAGGCTCTTTCTTTGTCAGCAAATATTCCAATGATTGGAACAAATCACATGCAAGGCCATATTTGCGCAAATTATTTGTCAAACAAAGACCTAGAACCACCTTTTATTTCTTTGGTTGTAAGTGGAGGCCATACTTATCTTGTAAAAGTAAATGGGTATACTGATTACCAAATAATTGGAACAACAAGAGATGATGCGGCTGGAGAATCTTACGATAAAATTGCAAGATCAATCGGTCTTGGATATCCAGGCGGACCAAAAATTGATAAACTTTCTAAAGAAGGAAGAAAGGATGCGATTGATTTTCCAAGAATTATGCTTGAAAAAGATTCTTATGATTTTTCATTTTCAGGACTTAAAACTTCAGTTTTAAATTACATGAATCATCAAAAGCAAAAAAATTTAGAAATAAATAAGGCTGACTTGGCAGCAAGTTTCCAAGAAGCTGTTGTGGATGTTTTGGTTGAAAAATCTATGAGATTAATTGATGAGACCGGTTTAAAAACTTTGGCAGTTTCTGGTGGAGTTGCTGCAAATTCAAGATTAAAAGAAAGATTAAAAGAAGAATGCGAAAAAAGAGGCGTCAAATTTTATTATCCAGATATAATTTTGTGCACCGACAACGCAGCCATGATTGCTATGGCAGGATATTTAAATTACAAGGCAGGAGCAAGGTCTGATAATTATTTAAAAGTTTATCCAAATTTAGGACTTTAATTTGATATAATAAAATTATGAATAGAGAAAATACAAAATTTAAAAAATACAATACAAAAAATAAAATAACTTACATTCTTTACTTTTTGTCTGCAATTTGTGTTTTTGCCTTTGGCCTTTATTATAAAGAAGGATTTGAGCTTGGTGGTGGAATATTTTTATTTTTAAGAGGACTATATTTAATAAAAACCAACAACAAGGAAAAGGGATCAATAATTAGAAATGAAAAAAAGGGCTTAAGTATAAAGCTTTTATTGGTCTTGGCCTTTTCTTTGATAAATCCCATAGGAACTCTTCCTTTTTTATATGAAATTAAAAAAAGAGATTGGATTATAAACGGAGGGCTCGATGAAGAAAAAAAGTAAATTAAGCCTTCTTGTTTTGGCGATAATTATTTTATTTTCCTCTTGTGCCCAAAGGAGAATAGACTATCTTGAGCAAAGAAGAGATATTTTAATTTCAGAAAAAAAGCCAAAAGAAAAAAAGATAGTAAAAATAAATCCAGATAAAATTGACGAATTTAAGACTATTAATGATTATGTAAAATGGTACAACAAACTCGATGGACCTTGCCAGTTGATTTTCGAAGACAAGAAAGAAAAGAAAAATTTAAGCCAAGAAGAAATGGTTGAAGATTTCAATTATCTTTTTAGTGAAATTCGAGATAATTATCCCTTTTTTGGGGTTTTAAAAAGAAAATATGGTATCGATTTTCTTTCCAATTATTCAAAATATTTAAATGAAGTGAAATTTTGCAAAAGCGACGAAGAATTTATAAAAACCATGGAAAAGATAATCGGCGATCTTCATAATGACCACGCAACTATTGCACAAAAGGACTATGTGGAAGAAACCCTCGATTATTATTCACATTTTTGGAAAGATCCTTCTATGTATTATGAATTTTTGGCCATGAACAAGGAAAGTGTAAGAGATAGGTACGGTGTAAAGGGTCTTCAATCAAAAGATTTGAAAAAGAAAAAATCTTTGAAAAAATCTAAGGATACAGAAAATTTAGAAAATTCTGGCGAAAATTTAGAAGTTAAATTGCTTGATAAAAATATCGGTCTTGTAAAAATAAACGAAATGCTTGCAGAATATGAATTAAATTCTGATATGGATAAATTGGACAAATTTTTAGAAGAAAATGAAAATCTCAAGACTCTCATTATAGATATAAGGGGAAATTCTGGAGGAAATATAGAATATTGGCAAGAATATTTGCTTCCAAGATTAATAGAAAAAAAGGTTTCCGTAAATAACCACATGTTTTTTAAAGATGGAATGAGAACAAGGCTTTTACTCAAAAGCGAGGGAATTTCTTGTGAAAATATTTCAAACGTAGATTTAGGAAAAATGGACCTTGAACACAAGGAAGATTTAAAAGATTTTTCATATTATAGCAAGGATAAAATAGAAATCGCCCCAATGAAAGATAATAAATTCAAGGGGAATTTATATTTGCTAGTTGATGAGGGAGTTTATTCAGCAGCAGAAGGCATGGCAAATTTTTGTAAAAATGCAAAAATTGCAAAACTACTTGGACAAAAAACTGGAGGAGACGGAATAACCCTTGGACTAATAAATGATGTTTGTCCAAATTCTGGTCTTGTTTTTACCTACACAAACACCCTTGGATATGGGCAAGATGGCCTTATAAATGAAGAAGAAAAAACAAGCCCTGATATATACACAGAAAGTTTCAACGAGTCGATAGAGGCGATTAAAAATTTGGAAAAATAGGAGAGTGAGATGTACGGATCAATAGAATTTGGCGGAACAAAAATAAAATGTGCAAGCTTTGATGAAAATGGAAAAGTAATAGACGATTGTTGGATAGATACAGGAAAACCAGAAGAAAATTTAGAAAAAATCGGAGAATTTTACAAGAAAAATCCAGTAGAAGCTCTTGGAGTTGGAGCCTTTGGTCCAATAGATTTAAACGAAAATTCAAAAACCTACGGTTTTATCCAAAATACACCAAAAAAACTTTGGGTAAACTATGATTTATTAGGAAATTTAAAAAAACAAGTTTGCCAAAAAATTAAAATTGTAACAGACGTTGGCCTTTCATTAATAGGAGAAGCCAATAAAGGAGCAGGAGAAAATTTAAACTCAAGCTTATATCTTACGATAGGAACAGGAATCGGCGGAGCCTACGTTCAAAACGGAAAATTATTAAATGGATTTTCCCATCCGGAAATGGGACATATAAATATAAAAAGGTTAAAAGATGATGATTTTAAATCAATTTGTACTTACCACGAAGATTGCCTAGAAGGACTTGCCTGTGGACCAAGCGTTCACAAAAGACTTGGAAAAAATCCAAAAGAAGCAGACATAAATGAAAAATCCTTCAAAATCGCTGCAAATTATATAGCTCAAGCAATCTACACCTACACCTTAGTTTTAAGACCAGAAATTGTAATAATCGGCGGCGGCCTTATAAATAAAAAAGGCTTTATCGAAATGATAAGAGAAGAATTTGACAAAATAAAGGGAGATTATCTAGAAATCACTCCAAGCGAAAAATATATAGTAAAACCAAAACTAAAAAACGATTCAGCCCTAGTGGGAGGATACTTGTTGGCAAAATCTTTGTAAAAGAGAAAAAATTTAATGAAAAAGGATTATTATTTTTAAATTTAAAAATTAATAGTCCTTTTAAATTTAAAAATAAAAATTTGAAAAGAAAAAACAAATATTTTATTTTAAAATATTTTTGCTTGTAATAAAAAAATCGTTTTACCTTGCTTTTTTAAACTAATGGGGTAGAATCTTTTACAAGAAGAAGAAATTATTTTTAATTATTAAAAAAATTAAATTTTGTTTAATCCCGGACTTATTATCTATACCAAATACTATTCTTCTTTATTTTCCCAGCCGAGGCTGGGTTTTTTATTTTGTTTTTTTAAATAGTATAATGGTATTAGTAATTGTTAGGAGGGTTTTTTTGTTTTTTTATTCATTTGGTTTAAATCATCACAAGGCAGATATAAATATTCGTGAGAAGGTTCATTTTAAGGATTCAAATATTATTGAAGCTAGCGAAATTTTGGAAAATCATGGCTTCGAAGAAGTTGTGGTTTTATCAACCTGCAACAGGTCTGAAATTTTTGCTGTAGCTGATGAGGATATTTTTTCTGATGGATTTTTTGTTGAATTTTTTGAAAAATTTTTCTCCCTTAGTAATTTGTCTCCTTTTATTTTTGTAAAAAAAGATTTGGATGCTATAAATCATCTTTTTTATTTGACTTCTGGCTTGGATTCTTTGATTGTTGGTGAAGACCAAATTTTAGGTCAGGTGAGTGACGCCTATCAAACCAGCCTTTCTCTAGGATTTTGTAAAAAAATTTTGTCAGAGGCTTTTAAAAGGGCTATAAATCTTTCAAAAAAAATAAAATCCGACTCAAACATCTCCCATATCCCCCTATCTCTTCCCTATATTGCAGTGAAAAAGGCTCAAGAAATATCTTCTCTACCAAATAAAAACGCCCTTGTTATTGGAATTGGAAATATTGGCAAACTTTGCATAGAAAATCTTTTAGAAAGTGGTGCAAAAATTTTTATTTCTAATTGGAAGATGGAAAATTCTATAAAAATTCAAAAAAATTATGGGGATGTGAGTATTATTCCTTTTGAAAAAATAGGAGAAAGTTTGGATACTATGGATTTTATTTTTTCTGCCACAGCTTCTCCTCATTTGATTTTAAAAAAAGAACAATTTTTAAAAATTAAAAAGGAAAAATATATTTTTGACCTTGCCCTTCCAAGAGATTGTGATCCTGAAATTTCTAAAATTTCAAATATAAAGCTTATGGACATTGATTCAATAAAGGATATTTCTAGGAAAAACCTTGATAAAAGGTCTAAGATTTTATCATCTTACAAGGATGAGATTGATGAAAAATCTAGGGAGTTTTTTACTTGGATGAAGGAAGTAAAAATTGACTATATTTTAAAAGATTTAAATGATAGGTGTGATGATTTGGCTGATAAGACCATGGATTATATTTTTAGAAAGACGGATATGACTGCAAGTCAAAAAAAGAAAGTTGATAAAGCTGTAAGAAATGCTATAAAAAAAATCGCCCGTGATCCAGTTTTAAATTTTAAAGAAAACCACGGGAAAGATTTTGATAAGAGTTTAAAAATTTTAACGAAGGTTTACAAAAAATGAGATATTTTCCAATTTCTATAGATTCAAAAGATAAAATTTGTCTTTTTCTTGGCGGAGGAAGGATTTGTAAAAGAAAAATAGAGTCCCTTTTGAAGGGGGATTTTTCTTTTCTTATCTATGGCAAGGAAATTGACAAGGAAGTAATAAAACTTTATAAGGAAAATCCACAAAGAATAAAAATTGTGGAAAAAAATATTGACCAAAATTTTATTTTCCCACCATGTGATTTTTTGTTTTTGGCAACGGGTGATAGGGATTTAAATAAAATTTTAAGAAAAAAAGCGAAAGACCAAGGACTTAGGACTTTGGATTTGTCGGATTCTTTGGGGAGCGATTTCTATTTGAGAAAAAATATTTCAAATGAATTTATTGATATTTCCATATCAAGTAACGGCCAGGTTCCGATTTTTTCTTCTCTTATAGGAGATGATTTGGAAAAATATTTGGAAAGCCTTGATATGGAAAAAATAAAATTAATGGTAAAAATCCGCGATAAATTAAGGGAAAATGGAATTTATAATAAGGCGCTTTTGCTAGATTTGTACAAAGAAGACAAGGAATTTTTGAAAAAATATTTGGAGAAGATTTGATGATAAAAATTGGAAGTAGGGGAAGTAAACTCGCCCTAATTCAGGCTGAATTGGTAAAAGAAATTTTGGAAAAAGAAGGCCTTGATGTAAAAATTATAAAAATTTCTACAAAGGGCGACAGGATTAGGGATAGGAAAATTGATCAGATAGATTCAAAGGGAGTTTTCGTAAAAGAAATTGAAGAGGCTCTTTTGGAGAAAAAAATTGACATAGCCGTTCATTCCCTAAAAGATATGCCATCAAATATTGATGAAAAACTAATTTTTGCGCCGGCTTTAAAGGCTGAAGACCCAAGGGATGTTTTTGTTGGAAAAGAAATTTTCAAAAAAATGGATGATTTGAATAATGCTCTCGTTGGGACTGGATCAAACAGGAGAATTTGCCAGGGGGAAAATTATTTTTCAAATATAAAATTTAGGCCAATCAGGGGAAATGTTGAAACAAGGATTGGGAAAATTGAAAAAGAAAATCTTGATGGGGTGATTCTTGCAAAAGCTGGACTTATAAGGGCAGGACTTGATAAAAAAATAAATTTTGACCTAGACCCTCATGTTTTTACTCCTTCTCCATGTCAGGGGATTTTGGGAATAGAAATAAGAAAAGAAGATGAGAATTTATTTGAAATTTTTAAGAAATATTCTGATAAAAATAGCCAGATAAGAATGGAAGCTGAAAGGGCCTTTCAAAAAGAACTTGGCGCTGATTGTTCAATTCCTATGGGAATTTTTACAGAAATTTCTAATGAAAAAATCACCCTTACAGGTGCCTTTGCCTTTAATAAAAATGACAAAATGATCTATGAAAAAGTTAGTGGAAAAATTTCTGATAGGATAAATCTTGGAAAAAATCTTGCAAAAAAATTAAAAAGAAAATCCTACAAAAAAATTATTTTGGCAGGGGGAGGAATAGGTTCGGCTGATAATATAACTATTGCCGTAAAAAAAGCCTTGGACCAAGCTGATGCCATAATTTATGATAGATTATTAAATCAAGAAATTTTAGAGCCTTATAAAAATAAAGACCTATATTATGTAGGAAAATCAATGGGCGATCATGTTTTAAGTCAAGATGAGATAAACAAATTGATGGTTGATTTGGCAAAGACGGGGAAAAAAGTTGTGAGATTAAAAGGCGGCGATCCCTATGTTTTTGGAAGAGGATCAGAAGAGGCGCTTTTTATAAAAGAAAATGGTTTGGAATTTGAAACTCTTTCCGGCCTTACATCGGGAATAGTTTGCCTAAATACAGGAGGAATTCCACCGACTCACAGGGATATAGCAACATCAATTTCCTTTATTACAGGTCACAGGTCAAAAAATAAAAATGAAGATTTCAAAAAATATGCAAAACTTCCAGGAAGTCTAGTTTTTTATATGGGCCTTAAAAATCTTCCAAATATTATAAAAGATTTAATAGACTGGGGGATGAAAAAAGATAAAAAAATCGCCATTATTTCAAATGGTTCAAGCCCAAAACAAAAAGTTTATACATCTACTGTAGAAAAAGTTTTGCAAGAAATTGATATTGAAAAGATAAAAAGGCCAGCAATAATCGTGATTTCTGACACAATAGGCCTTAGAGAATATTTAAATCATTTTGAAAATAAAAATTTTGGTAGGAAAATCGCACTTACTCGTGATTATGAATCTGGAATAAATGATAAGAAAAAACTTGAAGTCATGGGCTTTGATGTAAAAATTATCCCTACAATAAAAATTGTTGAGAAAAATTTGGATATTTTAGAGGAAAAGTTCAAAGATTTTTCCTATGATTATTTGGTTTTTACATCCAAAAATGCTGTAAAAATATTTTTTGAAAAATTAATAGAAAATCACGATATTAGAGATATTGGGAAAGTGAAAATTGCAGCAATAGGTGAGAGGACAAAAAAAGAAATAGAAAAATATAATTTGAAAGTCGACATAGTGCCAAGAAATTTTGTTGGCGAAAATCTTCTTGATGAAATGGGTAAATTCGTAAAAAAAGATGATAAAATATTTTTCCCTCACTCAAATTTGTCTAGGAAAAAAATTATAGATGGCCTTGATAATATTGGGATTTTGGATGAAATTGAAATTTATGACAATATAAAAGAAGAAAAATTAGACCAAGATTTAGATTTTGACGAAATTATTTTCACCTCATCATCTTGCGTTAATAATTTTGTAGAAATTTATGGAAAAGAAGCACTTTTAAATAAAAAAATTTATTCCATTGGACAAATAACTACAAAAACTATAAAAAATCATGGCCTAGAAGTTTACAAAGAATCAAAAAAGCAAAGCATGGATTCATTGATTGAAAGGATTGGAGAAAATTATGAGGATGAGAAGAATTAGAGAAAATAAAATTTTAAGAGAAATGACAAAAGAAACAAGTCTTGAAATTTCCGATTTTATTTATCCACTTTTTGTGGTTGAAGGTGAAAATATAAAAAAAGAAATTCCTTCAATGCCAGATTGCTATCATTTTTCAATTGATAAATTGGAAGATGAGATAAAAGAAATTGTAGACCTTGGAATAAGGGCAGTAATTTTATTTGGAATCCCAAATAAAAAAGACGACCACGGATCAGAAGCTTATGCGGAAGATGGAATTATTCAAAAAGCTGTAAGAAAAATAAAAAAAATAAATAAAGATTTGCTTGTTATAACCGATGTTTGTATGTGTGAATACACAGACCACGGTCATTGTGGAATTTTGGACCACGAAGGTCATGTTTTAAATGACGAAACCGTTTCATATATTGCAAAAATTGCCCTATCTCACGCAAAGGCAGGCGCAGATATTATCGCACCATCGGATATGATGGATTTTAGGATAAAGGCAATTAGAAAAATTCTCGATGAAAATAATTTTAAAAATATTCCTATAATGGCATATTCTGCAAAATATGCATCAAATTTTTACGGACCATTTAGGGAGGCAGCAGATTCTGCCCCATCATTTGGCGATAGAAAATCTTACCAAATGGATTATCACAATTCAAACGAGGCCATGAGAGAAATTGCCCTCGACCTCGAAGAAGATGCAGATTTTATAATTGTAAAACCAACCCTATCATTTTTGGATATAATTCAAAGAACAAAGGATAATTTTAATACAAATATTGTTGCTTACAATGTTAGTGGGGAATATTCCATGGTAAAAAATGCCATAAAAATGGGACTAGTAAAAGAAGAGATAATTTACGAAATTTTAATTTCAATAAAAAGAGCTGGTGCAAAAATGATAATCACCTACCATGCAAAAGAAATGGCAAAAAAATTGAGGGGAGAAATATAATGAGTCTTTTTGACCAAGCAAAAAAATATATACCAGGCGGAGTAAATTCTCCAGTAAGAGCCTTTGGAGCAGTTGGTGGCAATCCACTTTTTGCAAAATATGGAAAAGGATCAACAATCGTTGATGAAAATGACGAGGCTTATATAGATTTTATTTCATCTTGGGGACCAATGATTTTGGGCCACGGAAAAAAAGAATTAATCGAAAAAGCAAAAGGATATTTGGAAGAAGGCTTAACCTTTGGGCTTCCTACAAAAGTAGAAGTCGATATGGCAAAATTTTTGGCAGAAGCCTTCAACACCGATATGATAAGAATGGTAAATTCTGGAACAGAAGCAACCATGTCAGCCATAAGATGTGCAAGAGGATTTACTAAAAAAGATAAAATAATAAAATTTGAAGGATGCTATCATGGCCACTCTGATGGACTATTGGTAAAATCTGGATCGGGAGCATTGACTTTTAATGTAGCCACATCAGCAGGAGTTCCAAAAGAAGTAATAAAAGATACTCTGGTTTGCAAATATAACGATATAGAATCTGTCAAAAAAACAATTGAAGAAAACAAAGATCAAATTGCAGCAGTAATCTTAGAACCAATAGCAGGAAACATGGGAGTTGTTCCGATAGATTTGGAATTTGTAAAAGAGCTTAGAAAAATTACAGAAGAAAATAAAATAATTTTAATATTTGACGAAGTAATTACAGCTTTTAGATTAAAATTCGGATCAATTTCTACAGAATTTGGAGTAAAACCAGATATGTTTTGCTTTGGAAAAATTGTAGGAGGGGGAATGCCAGTTGGAGGCTTTGGAGGAAGACGAGAAATTATGGAAGTTTTATCACCAATTGGTCCAGTCTACCAAGCAGGAACCCTATCAGGATCCCCATTTATAATGAAAATGGGCCTAGATGTTCTAAGAATTTTAAAAGAAAATCCAGATATTTATAAAAGACTAGAAAAATACGCAAAAATGCTAGAAGAAGGATTCAAAGATAATTTAAAACAAACGGGAGTAGACGGATTTGTAACAAGGTATAAATCAATGATGTCAATATTTTTTGGAGAATTTGACCAAATAAAATCATACGACGACGTTCAAAAAGCAGACCTTGAAACCTATTCAAAATATTTTAACTACATGAAAGATAAAAAAATCCTCCTACCCCCAGCCCAATTTGAAGCCATGTTCATGTCAGACGCTTTAGATGAGGATATAATAAATTACACAATAGAACAAAACAAAAAAGCCCTAGAATATATTAAAAAAACAAAATAAAAAGAAAACCCATCTTGAAAATAAAAATTAAGATGGGTTTTTCTATGTATATATTAAATATTTTGGGATAAAATTTTTATAAAAAAATAAAAAATTCCTTAAAAACAAAGTAAATAAAAAGGACACAAATCTCGAGCGAACCAAGTGAGTTTATAAATCTTTTATTAAATTCAAATGAAAAAAATTTACTCTTTAGCAATTAAGTAGAATAATCCATACCCCATCTCGACCTTGTGGAGAGATCTCATAAATTAAATTAATCAAAAAATAAAACTAAGCTTTTAGCAAAGAAAACAAAAGAGATCTCTCTGTGCACTCCACTACGTTACGTTTAGTCGAGATGGGCGTTGGGGATATTTATTTAATAGCTAAAGTTTATATTATTAAAACGATTAGGAAAAATCTATTAAATACAATCTAAATTAAGATGATTATTTAGTAATAAAAAATTTCCAATTAAGCCCATCTCGAGCAGATAAATATGCCTTGATTTGGCATATTTATCCCTAAAACTAGTGCAGATTTATAACCGTTGATTTCGGTTATAAATCCTGAAAACTAGTGCGAGAGCACGGAGGAATTTACGTAGTAAATGAGTTTTCATAAGCACGGAAGAATTTGCGAAGCAAATGAGTTTTAGTAGTCGAGAGATCTCATTTATTAAATTAATCTAAGAATAAAACTAAGCTTTTAGCAAAGAAAACAAAAGAGATCTCTCCGTGCACTCCACTTCGTTACGTTTAGTCGAGATGGGTGTTTGGGATATTTATTTAATAGCTGAAGTTTATACTTATTAAAACGATTAGGAAAATATATTAAATACAATCTAAATTAAGGTAATTATTTAGTAATAAAAAATTTCCAATTTAGCCCATCTCGAGCGAAGTCGAGAGATCTCATGATTAAGTTTATCAAGAAACAGAATCAGCCTTTAGCAAAATATAAGAAGAGATCTCATAAATTAAATTAATCAAAAAATAAAACTAAGCTTTTAGCAAAGAAAATAAAAGAGATCTCTCCGTGCGCTCCACTTCGTTACGTTTAGTCGAGATGGGTGTTTGGGATATTTATTTAATAGCTGAAGTTTATACTTATTAAAACGATTAGGAAAATATATTAAATACAATCTAAATTAAGATGATCATTTAGTAATAAAAAATTTCCAATTTAGCCCATCTCGAGCGAAGTCGAGAGATCTCTTATCAAATTCAAATATAAAAAAAATCTATCCTTCAGAAATAAACCAAATAAAATCAGCACCCATCTCGACCTGATAAATATGCCTTGATTTGGCATATTTATCCCTAAAACTAGTGCGAGAGCACGGAGGAATTTACGTAGTAAATGAGTTTTCATAAGCACAAAGGAATTTGCGAAGCAAATGAGTTTTAGTGTGGAGAGATCTAATAAATTAAATTAATCAAAAAATAAAACTAAGCTTTTAGCAAAGAAAATAAAGAGATCTCTTATGCACTTCACTACCTTACCTTTAGTCGATATTGGCTATATATATCTTTATTAATTGATCAAAAAAATTCCTACCTAACATTTTTAAGCATCTTATACATAGGATCAAACTCATCATAATAAATTTTCTCCTTATCAAAAGCTTCCATAACTTTCTTGGTCAAAAATTTCTTATCAATTATCAATTCAAAAGTATTTTCCCTAAACCATTCGTCAGTCATGGAAAAATATCCATCCTTTCCGTCATCTTCTCCCCAGGAATTTTCGATTTTCCAAAACTTAACATCCTTTTTAATTTTATCAAAACCAGTTAAATTCATAGCGTGGCAGGCTGTTGAAAATCTTGAATTAATTCTTTCTTCCTTAGTCATTTTTGGAAAGTTTGTAAAAGTTTGGTCGAAATTAAATAAATTTTCATCCAAAACGCCACTTTCCCTGTCTTCATTTATATCAACATCACAGGCAAACCACATTGTCTCATTATTTTTTATAGATTTTTGGGCAAATTTACTCATGGTATCCATATCAACATTAATTCCATCAAGATCTGGAAGATCAACCGCATTTTTTGCGACCTTATCAACCAAAATCCTATTGTAAGGATGTCTTGGATCGTTTAATAATTTAACTTTTCCATCAAAAAAATCACCCACATACTTTTCAAAAAAAGATTTTGGAGTCATATTTTTTTCGATGTGATATTTGTCATCCTTGTCATAATATTTAAAATCAAAATTTTTCACAGGCTTTCCAATAGATTTAGCAAAAATATTATAGGCATAAGAAAGTCCTTTTCCCCTCAAAATTTCAATTTCTTTTTCATTATCCGTTGCCCTTATTTCCATGGCGATTTTTTTTAAGGCATATTCCAAAACATAAAACATAAACTGAGATACCTCAGTATGAAAAACTTCACCCATATTAGTTTTTGGAAGAATTCCATATTTTTTAATCAAATAATAGAAAAATTCAAAATACCCCCCGTCTTCAGGAGTAGAATAAAATACATCCTCAACTTTTCTATCCTTAATATCCAAATTTTTTGTATCAATAACCCTTTGCAAAAACAAATTTGTTTTTTCCATATTGTCATAAAAATACAAAAAAGACTCAGAAAGCTCAAATTTTTCCATATTAAGTTTTTTAGCAATATGCATCCTAACCATATTAAGCCCCGCAAACATCCAACATCTACCAGTCTTTTTTTGATTAGTCACATCTTTAGTTTCAACTTGGTTAGAAAAAATAAAATCGTGCTTGTTAATAATATTTTTATTAAGCGAAGCCTCCCTAATCCCCATATTTGAAATAGCATTTTCAATAACCTTGTTTTTAGGCTCAAGGTCATAAGTTTTTTCTAATTTATCAAAAATTTTGTCATCTAATATCATAAGTCACCTCTTTATAATGATTAATTATACTTTATTTGTTTTTTTGTAAAAATAAATTAGAAAAAGAAAAAAATTTAATATACTTTTTTAAATATTACAAAAGTGTAAAATTTCAAGGAACAAACATTATAATTCATTGACAAAAGTTACAAATTAGTATATTCTATATTGGAATAAGTACAAATTATGTACACAAGGAGAAATAGAAAATATGTCAAAGAGCATAATATCAAAAATTTCAATCATCTTATCTTCTATTGTTTATATAGGATTTTTTTATTTTTTGAATAAATATAATATCTTGCCACAAACAATGAGATTTATAATTTTGGCAATAATATTGCTTTTGATTTTGTGGTTTTCGTATTTGGTTTTTAAAAAGGAAAATGTAAGAGGATAGAAATAAAATTTCTAATTCAGTTAATGTAAAAATTAGAAATATTTGAAATTTTGAATTAAATAAAATAATAGAAAAGAAAAAGGAATAAAATGAATTCTAAAAAAATATTAAATAAAAAAACTTTTATACTATTAATGTTTGACATATTTATTGTTAACACAGCATATTTTTTGGCTCTATATTTAAGATTCGATATGAATTTTAGTCAAATTCCATTGATGTATTTAAATACTTTTAAAAATTATGCACTAATAAATACAGTTATTACTATAGCAATATATATTGTGTTTAGGCTCTATAGAATCATATTGGAGTATTCTTCATACAATGAATTAATAAAAATAACACAAGCAGTAGTTCTATCTCTATTAATTCATATTTTTGGCATATCAGTATTATTTCAAAGAATGCCAATTTCATATTTTGTATTTGGATTTTTAATTCAATACAATATGACAGTAGCTATTAGATTTTCTAAAAAAATGTTAATGCAAAAGGTCTATAATTCAATAGACAAAAATCCATCCTTTAAAAAGGCAATAATAATTGGAGCAGGTTCAGCTGGACAAACTATAAAAGAAGACATAAATAAATCTAATAAACAAAAAAACACTGCAATAAAAGTAGTAGCCTTTATAGACGACAATCCAGAAAAAAAAGGTCAATATATAGACGGAACCAAAATATTTGGTGGGAGAGACTTAATAAAAGAAATCGTTAAAAAAGAAGATATAGACCTCATCTTGGTTGCTCTACCATCAGCCCAAGAAAATCAAAAAAGAGAAATCCTACAAATATGCAATGAAACAAATTGTGAAGTAAAAGTCCTACCAGGAATTTACCAATTAGTTTCAGGAAGCGTATCAATGTCAGGAATGAAAGATGTCCAAATTGAAGATTTACTAGGACGTGATCCAGTGAAAATTTTCTCAAATGAAACCTTCGATTACCTAAACGACAAGGTAGTTCTTGTAACAGGAGGAGGCGGATCAATAGGGTCAGAATTATGTAGGCAGATTGCCCAATACGGACCAAAACTTTTGATAATATTTGATATATATGAAAATAATGCCTACGAAATTGAGCAAGAGTTAAAAAGAAATAATAAAGATTTAAAATTTATAACCTTGATTGGTTCAGTAAGAGACTATGCAAGAGTAAAAAAAGTATTCGAAACATACAAACCAGAAATAATATTCCACGCAGCAGCGCACAAACACGTTCCATTGATGGAAGTAAGTCCAGTAGAGGCAATAAAAAATAATGTAAGAGGAACCTACATAGTAGCCCTTCTTTCATTAATATATAATGCAAAAAGATTTGTCCTAATATCAACAGACAAGGCAGTAAATCCAACATCAGTAATGGGAGCAACAAAAAGAGTTTGCGAGAAAATAATCCAAGGAATAAACGATATAAGACAAAACAAAGAATACGAAAAACTAGCAAAAGTAACAATCAACGATGGAGATAGAATAGTTACAATAAATCCAAAAGATTACCTACAAGGAAAAACACCACAAACAGAATTTGTTGCAGTAAGATTTGGAAACGTCCTAGGTTCAAACGGATCAGTAATACCACTATTCAAAGAACAAATAGCATCAGGTGGACCAGTAACAGTAACTCACCCAGAAATAATCCGTTACTTTATGACCATAAAAGAAGCAGTAAAATTAGTATTACAAGCAGGCTCAATGGCAAAAGGCGGAGAAATATTTGTCCTAGATATGGGAGAGCCGGTAAAAATAGACTATTTGGCAAGGCAATTGATAAAATTATCAGGCTACAAACCAGACATAGACATGCCAATAGTATACACAGGACTAAGACCAGGAGAAAAACTATACGAAGAAAGACTAATGGATGAAGAATTATTATCAGATACAAAAGTAGAAGGAATATCCGTAGGAAGACCATTAGAATTTTCAAAAGAAGAATTTTTCCAAAAATTAGATAAGGTAATAAATCAAGAAAACATAGACGAATTAGACATAGTTGTTACGATAAATACTTTGATAAGTACATTTATAGGAAAAAATGATAAAAAGGTGAAATAAATGTTAAATAAAAATGAAAAAATTAAGCCTCTAGATAAAAAAGTTTGGTTATCATCTCCAACTATGCATGGAGATGAATTAAAATATATGACAGAAGCATTTAAAACAAATTGGATGTCAACAGTTGGAGAAAATATTAATAAGGTAGAAGAAGAAGTGGCAAAAATTACAGGTTCAAAAAATGCAGTTGGACTTGCAAGCGGTACTTCAACACTACACTTGGCTATAAAACTTGCGGGAGTAAAAAGAGGAGATAGAGTTTTTTGTTCTTCTATGACTTTTTCAGCAAGTGCAAATTCAATTTGTTATGAAGGTGCAGAACCTATATTTATAGATTCAGAATATGATACTTGGAATATGGATCCAAAGGCACTAGAAAAAGCTTTTGAAATATATCCGGATACAAAATATGTTTTATTAGTACATTTATACGGAACCCCAGCAAAATTAGATGAAATAATAGATATCTGCAATAAAAACAATGCTATTTTAATTGAAGATGCAGCAGAATCATTTGGTGCAACTTACAAGGGAAAAGAAACAGGAACTTTTGGTCTATATAATGCAATTTCATTTAATGGAAATAAAATTATAACAGGATCTTCAGGCGGCATGCTTTTAACAGATTCAAAAAAAGCAGCAGAAAAAGCTAGAAAATGGTCAACTCAATCAAGAGAAAATGCTCCTTGGTATCAACATGAAGAAGTTGGTTATAACTACAGGATGAGTAATGTTATAGCAGGTGTTGTAAGAGGACAAATACCTTATCTTAAAGAACATATTAGGCAAAAAAAAGAAATTTATTATAGATATAAAGAAGGATTAAAAGGTTTGCCAATTTCAATGAATCCTTTTGATGAAAAAAATTCAGAACCAAACTACTGGCTATCCTGTATGATAATAGATAAAGATTATATGTCTAAAGAAGTTAGAGGAGATTTTGACTATTTATATAAATCAGAAAAAGGAAAATCATCACCTCATGAAATATTGGATGCAATAGCAAGCATAAATGCAGAAGGCAGACCAATATGGAAACCAATGCATAAACAACCTATATTTAGAAATAATGATTTTATAAATAGATATGGAAAAGCAAAAGCTCTTACAAATGCATATATTAGAGGTGGATTTGTAGATGATAGAGACGATCTTCCAGAAGATATATGTTCAGATATATTTAAAAGAGGACTATGCCTTCCAAGTGATAATAAGATGGCAGAAGAAGAGCAAGATAAAATAATTGAAGTTATTAGAGCTTGTTTTGAGTAGGAGATATATTTGAGTAAGAAGAGACAAAGCATATATCAAAAATATATTAAAAGATTATTAGATATAGTTATTTCTTTGTTGGCTATTGTTGCATTGTTGCCTGTTCTTTTAATTGTTGCTATAATAGTAAGGACAAAATTAGGTTCGCCTGTAATTTTTACCCAGAATAGACCTGGAAAAGATGAGAAGATTTTCGAATTATATAAATTCAGATCAATGACAGATCAAAGAGATAGTGAGGGCGAATTACTATCTGATGATATAAGATTAACAAGTTTCGGAAGAAAACTTAGATCAACATCACTTGATGAATTACCAGAGCTGTTCAATATTTTAAAAGGCGATATGTCTATTGTTGGGCCTAGACCACTTCTAGTAGAATATTTAAATCTATATAATGAAGATCAAAAACATCGACACGATGTAAGACCAGGGCTTACTGGACTTGCTCAAGTAAATGGTAGAAATGCAATAAGTTGGGAAGAGAAATTTGAATTAGATGTCGATTATGTAAATAATACATCTTTCATTAGAGATATAAAAATCATTTTAGATACAATTAAGGTTGTGCTAAAAAAAGATGGTATAAGTTCAGATACTTCATTTACTATGGAAAAATTCAGAGGTAATTAATAATATGAATAATCAAGATACTAAGAAGTTAATATTAGTTGGTGCAAGTGGATTTGGTAGAGAAGTTGCATGGCTAGTTGAAAGAATAAATTCAGAAAAACAAAGTTGGGAAATTTTAGGATTTTTAGATGACAACCAAAAACTAGTAAATGAAAAAATAAATGGATATAGAGTTCTTGGTCAAATAAAAGATGCTGTCAACTATAAAGATGAATATTTTGTTTGCTGTATTGGTTCATCAATGATTAGAAAAAAAATCATTGATGAGTTAGTTCATTCAAATCCAGAAATTAAGTTTGCTAAACTTGTAGATCCTGATGTGATAATGTCCAACTATGTAAATATAGGTGAAGGTAGTATTATCTGTGCAGGTACAATACTAACTGTAAATATTGATATTGGCAATCATGTTATAATTAATTTAGATTGTACAATAGGACATGATGCGATATTGAATGACTATGTGACACTTTATCCTAGTGTAAATATTTCGGGTCAAACAGTAGTAAAAAAATGCACAGAAATAGGCACGGGTTCTCAAGTAATACAAGGCAAAAATATAGGTCAGAATTCAATAATAGGAGCTGGCTCAGTTGTAATTAACGATCTAGAGAGCAACGTTACTGCTGTAGGAGTTCCTAGTATACCTATAAAAACTATACATTAGTAGAGGTTAAAGGTGAGAATGTTAGCTGTAACAACAATTATTGGAAAATATACATGGATAGGTTTATGTAGTAATGTAATAAATAATGTTACGATAGCAGAAAAATGTATGATAAGGGCTGGATCTTGTGTTATAAGTGATATTTATTATAGATGGATTTATATAGGAATTCCTGCTAAGAGTTTAGATTTTTAGATTCTGTATAAATAGAAATATTTTAAAGAGGAGAACAAATGAAGATTTTATTAATATCTAATTTTGCAAGAGGTCTTTATAATTTTAAAAAAGAATTAATTCAAGAACTACTACACCCAAATTCATATTTGAATAATAATTATTTAAGTAAGAATGAAGTGTTTATATGTGTACCCCATTCTGAAATTGATGCTAAGTTTGAAGAATTAGGATGTTTTGTTATCAATGTTGATATGGAAAGAAGAGGTACTAATCCTTTTAAAGACTTCGTTTTATTAAAAAATTATCACAATATAATTAAGAAAGTTAAGCCAGATGTTGCTATGACATTTACAATAAAGCCTAATATATATGCGGGAATCGCAGCACAATTAACACAAACAGAATACATATCAAATGTAACAGGATTGGGGTCATCTATTAGGAGTGATAGCAAACTTAAAGGTTTTATTAGTAGACTTTATAAAATTGGAGTTAAGGGTGCTAAATATATTAACTTTGAAAATCAATCAGATTTGGATTTTTTTAATGACTATATTTACATAAACAATAAGTCTAAATTGATGGCGGGATCCGGTGTGAATTTTGACAGATTTAAATTTCAAGAATATCCAAGTGGTAAAAAGAATATAAAATTTCTTACAATCGGCAGGATAATGAGGGATAAAGGTAGTTTTGAACTGTTAGAAGCAGCAAAAGTTATAAAGGAGAATTATCCGAATGTAGAGTTCAATTTAGTAGGAAGTTATGAAGAGGGTTATTTTAAAGACATTATTAAAGATTATGCTGGTAAAGGAATTATAAACTACCTTGGTGTAAGAAATGATGTGCCTGATTTAATTAAAGATTGTCATTGCGTAATACACCCATCATATCATGAGGGTTTATCAAATGTTTTATTGGAGGCGGCCGCATCTGGTAGACCTGTAATTGCAAGTGATGTTCCAGGTTGCAGAGAAACTTATATAAATAATGTTACTGGATTATCGATTAGTCCTAAAAATATTGAGTCAATAGTGGAAGCAATAGAAGACTTTATTGAGAAAGATTATGAATCAAAAAAACTTATGGGGATAAAAGCGAGAAAATATATAGAAGATAGGTTTGATAGAAAAGATGTTGTAGCAAAGCACATTGAGCAAATTAATAACATAACATTTAATGATTGAATTAAATGAAAAAATAGTCTATTCATTAATTTGAACCATGTGCCCTAAATGATATGTTTAAAGACTAATTTGTTAATGTAAGAAGTAAAGTATAATTAACTACAAGCTAAGCTTATATATAAATATTTATATATTGGATCACATAACTTTATAATGGAATTTATTGCTAACTACTAATATTTTAATCATTGTTATCTGATTATAAGAGATTATAAGTAATTTAATTTAATTATTAATCCTTTTTGTGGTACGAGATTTTGCAGAGTTATACTTTAAATATTTTGTATCGGTGCAAGAGAGATTTTTAAGAAGAATATAAAAATAATTATAACTTGAAACATATTTATTATAAAAACATGACAGAATATACTTATAAACTAATAAGCATTGTAGTATTTTAAGGTTTTTTTGGAGGGATTTTGGTATATTTAATTTCTATGATTATGTGTTGCTTTTTTTATGCAATTTCAAAAAGGTCAACGATAAGATTGGGTAAAGTAAAATTTAAATTTAATATTGCAGAATTACTCACAGTTATAATTTTTACAAGTTTAACAGCTCTAAGATCTTATTCTGTAGGAACTGATACTATTAATTATTATTTCAGTGCCGAAAATATTTTATATAAATATGATAGCATGTTTTCAATAATTAGTAGCTACTATATTGAGCCAGGATATGGAATACTGGAGTACTTTGTAATGAAAAATTTCGGTGACGTGCACTATCTATTCATGATTGAATCCATAGTTTTATTTATAGGGTTATTTGGTTTCCTACACTATTTTGATAAAAAAACACCTGTAGCTATGTCACTGTTTTTGTTTCTTACCTTGTATTATAATACTTCATTAAATATAAGCAGGCAGTTTATTTCAATTGGTATAGGATTATATTCAATTAAGTATTTATTTGAAAATAATAAAATTAGGTATTTTTTATTTTGTATAATAGCCTCAATATTTCATAAAACTGGTTTAATTTTGTTTGCTTTATATTTTTTAAAAAGATTTTTTCAAGATATAGATAATGAAGTAGATTACTATAAAAAAATTCTGGTGATGCTATTTTTAGTTCTATCTTTTATTATATTACTTAAACCGATAGCTAACTTACTCTTAAATATGGGATTATTATCATTAAAATATTATATTTATATAGTAAATACAGAAATGCAATCATCCTTAATATTTAATATTGCATCATGTACACCAATGCTATTAATAATAATGTTTTATCATAAAAAGTTGATAAATCATGATGAAAGAAATAAAGTTTTAATTGTTTTTTATTTATTAGGAGCTGGCATTACGATATCAAGTTCATTTTATATTGTAGTTGGAAGAATGGCTTTGTACTTAATATCCGTTCAAATTATATTATACCCTCAGTTTTTATTTAGTATTGGTAAAAATAAAAGTCAACTTTTTAAACTGATAATTTATTTATTATCCGTTGTTTTTTTAGTGTCTTACTGGATATACTGTATTTATTATAGAAATTTTGGTGGAACTTACCCGTATGAATCAGAAATTCTACCACTACTTAATTTTAATATTTAATAATTAAATATTGATACTTTATAAAATAAGGAGAAAAGATGCATTATAATCATAAAGTTAGTATTATAATGGGTGCATATAATGAAGAAAAAAATATCGGGAAATGCATAGAATCTATTTTAAAACAAACATTTTCTGATTTTGAGCTGATTATTTGCGATGATTGCTCAACTGACAGCACACGTGAAATTATTCGATTTTATGCGAATAAAGACAATAGAATAAAGTTAATTAAGAATGAAAGAAATTTAAAACTTGCTGCTTCACTAAATAAGTGTTTAAAATATTCTAAATCCAAGTATATAGCAAGAATGGATGCGGATGATATATGTTTAGAAGATAGGATTTTAAAACAAGTAAGGTTTCTTGATGAGCATCCTGAATATGAAATGGTTGGAGGAGGTGCTAGAATATTTGATGGCAATAATATATCAGAGTTAAGATTACCTAAAGAATACCCATCTAAAAACGATGTTATATATGGACCGCCATTTATACACCCTACGATTATGATTAGAAAGGATATTCTATTAAGTTTGCAGGGATATGATACATCTGATAGAACTATAAGAGGACAGGATTGGGATCTTTGGTTTAGATTTTTTTCAAAAGATTATAGTGCATATAATATTCAAGAGCCATTAATAATATATAGCGAAACTAAAGAGGATTTAAAAAAAAGAACATTTAAAACATCTATAATGTATTATAATACAGCTATCAATGGTTATAAATTGTTGAATGTACCTAAACAAAAATATATATTTGCACTTAAACCAGTTGTATTTCACTTTATGCCTAATAATATAAAGAAAATTATTAGGACTAGATTAAATAAAAATAACTAAGGAGTAGTAATAATTATACTAAACTAAAATGAAAAATAACATGTTAACAAAAGCGTACAAATTAATAAAGAATCCTAAACTAATAACTTTAGCTATTTCGAAATTTGGTCTATATAATAGTATGGATGATAAGACATATATAGAAAAAATGTTCAAATCAATTATGGGTCATCCTATTAATTTAAAAAATCCAAATACTTTTAATGAAAAACTACAATGGCTGAAGTTATATAATAGAAAACCTGAATATACCATGATGGTTGATAAATACAAGGTTAGGGATTATATATCTGAAAAAATTGGGGAAGAGTATCTAATACCTTTATTAGGAGTATGGGATAGTCCTGATGATATTGATTTTGATTCATTACCAAATCAATTTGTTTTAAAATGTAATCACAATTCTGGTAGAGTATATATATGTAAAGACAAGGAAAGCTTTAAGATAATTAAAGTTAAAAAAGAACTAAAAAAAGATTTAAAAATTGATTATTATTTGCCTGGAAGAGAGTGGCCTTATAAAAATGTTCCAAAAAAAATTATTTGTGAGAAATATATGCAACAAGAAACAGGTGAAGATTTGATTGATTATAAATTTTATTGCTTTGATGGTCAAGTTAAATTAGTCGGGATATATTCAGGAAGAAATTCCAAGGCTGGAACAGTAGTTGATTATTTTGAAAAAAAATTTAATTGGGTGGATATCAATTGGGGCTACGATCATGCTGAAATTAGACCTAAAAAACCCGAAAAATTTACTGAAATGGTTAGATTAGCAGAAATCTTATCTAAAGACATACCTCATTTAAGAGTGGATTTTTATTATACAAATAATAAAATTTATTTTGGGGAATTAACATTTTTTGATGGCAGCGGATTTGATAAAATTGAACCAATAGAATGGGATTATAAACTAGGTGGCTGGATAAAATTACCAGATAAAATTATAAAAGGTGTATAGAATACATGAATAGAAAAAAACTCTTAGCGCTTAACACAATTTCATCATTGGCATTACAGCTGGTTTCCATTATTAGTGGATTTATAGTTCCTAGATTGATTCTTCAATCCTATGGATCTGAGGTAAACGGACTTATTAATTCTGTAACACAATTTCTAGCAATTATAGCTTTTCTTGAATTAGGTGTAGGAGCAGTGATTCAGTCGTCGTTGTACAAACCATTATCAGAAAAAGACGATGAAGAGATTAGTAAGATTGTTGTTTCTGGACAGAAATTCTTTTCTAGGCTTGCAACTATTCTCCTAGTTTATGTGATTATACTTATTGTTATTTACCCTCTTGTAGCGAAAAGTGATTTTGGTTTTTTATATACAGCTACAATGATTCTAGTAATAAGCATAAGTTCATTCGCACAATATTATTTTGGAATTGTCAATAGTTTGCTTATAACAGCAAATCAAAGAGGGTATTTTTCTTTTAATATCCAAACTGTGACATTGATATTAAACACTATAGCCTGTCTTATCCTAATAAAATTAGGAGCTTCTATTCATATAGTAAAGCTAACTACGTCTTTAATATATCTACTTAGACCGATATTGCTTTCTCTATATGTTAAGAAAAATTATAATATTGATTGGAATGTTAAATACTCAGGAGAGCCTATTAAACAAAAATGGAATGGAATAGCCCAACATGTGGCCTCTGTAATACTTGATGGTACCGACAATATTGTCCTAACTATTTTCATGGGGCTAGAAGCTGTATCAATTTATTCTGTATACAACTTGGTAGTATCTGGAGTTAAGAAATTGTTATTATCTATGACAAACGGAATACAGTCTTTAATGGGAGAGATGCTTGCAAAAGAGGAATTCGATAAATTAAGAAAATTTTTCGGTTGGGTTGAATGGAGTATACATACAGGGACTATATTTATATTCGCTGTGACGAGTGTTCTAATAGTTCCATTTGTAGAAGTATATACATCAGGAATAAATGACGCAAATTATACACAACCGATGTTTGCTTTGCTTATAGTAGCAGCGAATGCAGGGCATTGTTTGAGGCTACCATATAACTTAATGATACTAGCAGGGGGTCATTATAAACAAACTCAGAGCAACTATGTAGTAGCATCTATTTTGAATATTGTTTTTTCGATATTATTAGTTAAATTTTGGGGGCTAGTCGGAATTGCTATTGGGACATTAATAGCTATGCTTTATCAAACTATATGGATGGCGATTTATGATTCCAAGAATTTTATAAAATGGCCTATTAGAAATTTTGTAAAGCAGTTTCTGATAGACTTCATTACCGCTATAATGATAATTTTGATTGGAAAGATAATTAGTATAAATGATATAACATGGGCTGGTTGGATATTATATGCAATAAAAGTCTCTTTGATTGCTGTTGTATTTATTTTATTGATTAATTACATTTTCTATAAATCTTATATAATCAAGATGTTCGATAAGATAAAGAGATAGTTTTTAAAATTAGTAATATATTATAAAAGATTTTGATTTATTGATTAACAAAAACCTTAAGAAATTAAATTAAATATTTCTTAAGGTTTATTTTTGTATACTATTAGATTTTAATCAATCAAATCTCATAAAATTCCTTATACCATTCAGCAAACATTCTAATTCCATCTCTAAGGCTAGTATTAGGCTTAAATCCGAAATCTTTTTCTAAGGGTTTGGTGTCAGCGTATGTTATTGGGACATCACCTGCTTGCATTGGGACTAGTTTTTTATGAGATTCGAAATCGTAATCTTCTGGCAATACTTTTGCTCTTATTAATTCTTCTTGAAGTATTGTTACAAAATCTAGTAAATTTTCTGGATTGTTGTTTCCGATATTGTAGACTTTATATGGTGGAATTGGTAGTCCATCTTCTCCATTTTTTCTTTCTGGTGCTTTTTGCATAACTCTTTTTACACCTTCAACAATATCGTCAATATAGGTGAAATCTCTTTTGCAATTTCCATAATTAAATATTTCTATTGTTTGATCATTTAAAAGCTTGTTTGTAAAGCCAAAATATGCCATATCAGGTCTTCCTGCAGGTCCATAAACTGTAAAAAATCTTAAGCCAGTTGATGGAATATTGTAAAGTTTACTGTAGGCGTGAGCCATAAGTTCGTTGGATTTTTTTGTTGCAGCATAAAGTGAAACAGGATTGTCTACCTTATCATCAGTGCTGTAAGGAACTTTTTTGTTTGAGCCATAAACTGATGATGAAGAAGCATATACAAGATGTTCAACACCTTTTGCACCATTGTCATAAGAGTGACGACAAGCTTCCAAAATATTATAAAATCCAATCATATTTGAAGAAATATAGGCATCTGGATTTGAAATCGAATATCTTACTCCAGCTTGGGCACCCAAATTTACAACTATATCTGGTTTGTAATCTTCAAATATTTTGTCAATAATCTCTTTATTTGAAATATCTTCTTGGTAGAATTTGTAAGTAGACTTCGAATTTTCTTTTAGACACTTTTCAATTTCTTCAAGTCTCCATTTTTTTATATTCACATCATAATAATCATTCATATTATCAATCCCAATAATATTAATTGGTGATTGAGTTTTCAATAGCTCAAGTATTAGGTTTGATCCTATAAAACCTGCAGAACCTGTAACAAAAACTGTTTTATTTTTTAAATCTATATTATTCATTTTTTTACCTTAATCTCTTTTAAAAATATCTCTTGTGTAAACTTTGTCAATTACATCATCAAGACAAGAATCATATCTATTCGCAATAATTGCTTGGCTTATTTTTTTAAATTTCTTTAGGTTATTTACTACTTCTGAACCGTAAAAAGTTTCTCCGTTTTTAAGAGTTGGTTCATATATAACGACCTTTGCTCCCTTTGCTTTAATTCTTTTCATAACGCCTTGGATTGATGATTGACGGAAATTGTCCGAATTAGATTTCATAGTTAATCTGTATACACCAATAACTTTTTCACTTTCTTTTTCTGGATCCCATTTGCTATTTGAAACATAGGCACCAGCTTTTGCTAAAACTTGGTCAGCAATAAAATCTTTTCTAGTCCTATTAGAATCTACAATAGCAGAAATCATATTTTGTGGAACCTTATCAAAATTTGCAAGAAGTTGTTTGGTATCTTTTGGAAGACAATAGCCACCATAACCAAAAGAAGGGTTGTTGTAATGAGAACCAATTCTTGGATCAAGACAAACACCATTGATAATCTCTTCAGTATTTAAATCTTTGCTTTCAGCATAAGTATCAAGCTCATTAAAATATGAAACTCTTAGGGCAAGATAAGTGTTTGCAAATAATTTTACAGCTTCAGCCTCAGTAAATCCCATAAACAAAGTATCAATATCTTCCTTAATAGCACCATCTTGTAAAAGATGAGCAAAAATCTCGGCCTTTTCACGACTTTCATCATCACAAGAAACTATTATTCTTGAAGGATAGAGATTATCATACAAGGCTTTGGATTCTCTTAAAAATTCCGGAGAAAAAATTATATTTTTTGTATTATATTTTTCTCTAACAGACTTGGTATATCCAACTGGTATAGTTGATTTAATAATCATAGTAGCTGAAGGATTAACATTCAAAACCAATTCAATAACAGATTCAACAGCAGAACAATCAAAAAAGTTCTTCTTAGAATCATAATTGGTAGGAGCAGCAATAACAACAAAATCAGCATCCCTATAAGCAGCCTCACCATCAAGAGTAGCAGTCAAATCAAGGTCTTTTTCCCTCAAATATTTTTCAATATATTCATCTTGGATAGGAGATTTTCTCTCGTTAATCAAATCCACTTTTTCTTTAATAATATCAACAGCAGTGACATGGTTGTGTTGAGATAACAAAGTTGCAATAGAAAGACCAACATAACCCGTACCAGCAACAGCGATATTATATTTTTTATTAGAAAAATTCTTAGAAGTTTCCCTTTTCTCCTCAACAAACAAATCAACAACATCAAAATCCAAAACCTCACCAAGCTTTTGAAGTTGATCAATAGAAGGAGTATAGTCGAGGGATTCAAGACGACTAATCATAGTCCTATTAATTCCAGAAATTTCAGCAAGCTTAGTTTGAGTAATATTTTTTTCTTTTCTTTTATCAGAAACAGTCTTAGCCATTTTTTCAATAGATAATTTTTTCATATATTCTCCATTTCAAATTATAAATTGTATAATAATATTACCAATTTCACCAAGTTGTGTCAATTTAAATAACAAATGTTTATATCAAATTTTAAATTCACCAAAATGTGTCACAATTAATAACAAATATTTTTTGATATTCTGATAATTTAATTTTATATTTTTTAGAGAATAATTGCTATAAAATATTGAAATTTGTATTATTTTGTTATAAACTAAAGGGTAGTGAGAATTTTTATGTTCTTTTGAGTTTAAAAAAATTTATATAAAGGAGAGATAAATGGATCAAGAAAATATTGATTTATTGGAATTGGTTAGGAAGTTAAAAAAGCATCTGTTTTCGATTGCTTGTTTGGCTATTATATTTGCCGCTTTATCTTATGCAGCTTCTGTTTTTATTATTACACCTAAATATGAGGCTGTTACTACTATGATTGTTAGTAATTCTAAAAATGAACAAAATCAAAAAGATGGAGATGTGGATATTAATCAAATCAATGCTAATAGAGCTTTGGTTTCTACTTATTCTGAGATTGTTAAGAGCAAGGGCGTTGCTGATAAGGTAATTAATAATTTGAAACTTGATATGGATTTTGAAGAATTTTCTAAAAAAGTTTCTATTGAACCTGTTAAGGATACTCAAATTATTTCTGTTAAGGTTGTTGATACTGTTCCTGAAAGATGTATGGATATTGCTAATGCAACTTCTATGGTTTTTAAGGATTCTGTAACAAAGATCATGAAGGTTGATAATGTTCAAATTCTTGATAAGGCTAATTTGCCTGAAGAACCTTCTTCACCTAATGTTAAAAAGAATACTGCTATTGGTTTGGTTTTAGGTTTTGTTATTGGTGTAGGACTTTCTTTGTTTAGGGAACTTATGGATACAACTTTTAAGACAACTGATGATATTGCTGAGGCTTTTGATATTCCTGTTCTTGGCATGGTTCCAGATAAGAGTAAAGGAGAGTAAGATGGCGAAAAAACACGGTTATTATAGCACTTCTTCTGTTTTTGATGAGGCTATTCGTTCTGTTAGAACTAATATTCAATTTTCTGATATTGATGATAAGAAAAGGGTCATTGCTATGACTTCTTCTAAACCTAGTGAGGGCAAGACTACTGTTTTGTATTCTATTGCTAAATCTTTTGCTGAAAATGGAAATTCTGTTGTACTTTTGGATTTTGATTTGAGAATGCCAAAGGTTGGCAAGGTTGCTGGTATTGAAACTAATATGGGTATTACTAATGTTATTACTGGTAAGGTTGATCTTAATAGGGCTTTGATTAAAGATCAAAAAGAGGATAATCTTTTTGTTTTGCTTTCTGGTCCTGTTCCTCCAAATCCAGCTGAAATTTTGGCTTCTAATCATGTGAAAGAATTGATTAAGGAGCTTTCTCAAAGATTTGATTATGTATTTTTGGATACTCCTCCTGTTGGGTTATTTACTGATGCTTCTATCGTTTCAACTTATTGTGATGGGGTTATTTTTGCTATTAAATCAAATGATACTAAAAAGGAAGAAGTAAGCCACGCTCTTGAGAATTTGAAAAAGGTTAATGGTAAAGTTTTGGGAGCTATCCTTACTTTTGCTGACTTGAATGAATCTACTTACAAGGGTTATTATTAATGATTGACGTTCACAATCATATAATTTACGGGGTTGATGATGGATCTAGGTCTTTGGATGAATCTTTGAAGATGATTGAGCTTTTTATGGCAAATGGTTTCAATAAAATTATTGCCACAAGTCACTATGATCCATCAAGATATATGGTAAAAAAGGAAGATATTTTGGAAAAATCTTCTATTTTAAATGATGAGATTAAAAAAAGATCTCTAGATTTTAAAATTTATCCAGGTCATGAAATTCAAGTTGATCCTAAAATTTTGAATAAAATTCGTGATGGCAAGCTTTTAACTTTGAATAATTCTAGATATGTTTTGTGTGAGCTTTCTTTTGTAAATAAGCCTTTATTTTTGAGGGATTTGTTTTATAATCTTTCTCTTGAAGGATATGTACCTATTATTGCTCATGCTGAAAGATATCCTTATGTTGAAGCTCATACTTCATTCTTAGATGAATTTATAAAAATGGGAGCTCTTGTTCAGATTAATTTTTCTTCTATGAATTCTCATAGAAAAACCACCCAAAGGCTATTAGAAAAAAATATGGTTCATTTTATTGGAACTGACTCCCACCAATCTGAGTGGAGAAGTCCAAATATTCAAAATGAAAAAAGAGAAATTATTGAAATAATTGGACAAGATAAATTTGATGAACTGACTTTAATAAATCCTAAAAAAGTTATAAATGATGAATTTATAGCAAGTCATTATGATGATATTGTAAGAGATGAGGATAAGAAAAAGAAAAGTAAGAAGAAAAGCTTATTTAATTTTTGGAGAAAAAAATGAAGATAAAATATATTGTTTGCTCTTTTGCTCTTATTCTTGCCCTAAGCTCATGTGAAAAAAAGCAAGAAAAATATGAAAAAAGAGATGTAAAGATTGATACTGTATTTGACAATTCAAATTCTAATGTAGAAAATGTTGATCAAAACAACAATCTTGAAGTAAATCCAAGTGAAGAAAATACTGATCTAAATAACAAGGATGGGGAAACTTACAGGGTTACAACAAGTGTAAATTTGAGAGAAACTCCTACAGTTGACGAAGATAATTATATTGATGCAATTCCAGCAAATACCAAAGTTGTTTTTATTGAAGAAGTTGAAAATAATCTTGGTGAGTCTTGGTCTAAAATCACTTATAAGGGTAAAACTGGTTTTGTTGCAAGTAATTTCTTGGAAAAAATCGTTGAAAATTAGGCTTAAAAGTAATTTTATTAATAATTTTAAAAGAGCTTTTGTAAAATTTTGATTTTTTATAAATCATTATTTTACAAAAGCTTTTTTGTTTGATAAAAACTTAAAAAAATTCGCACGGAAATTATTTTAAATTTTAAAGTTTAAAAAATTTTAAAAACTACATAAAAAATCAAAAAGAAGGCTTATAAATATAAGGCTTGATTAGCAAAATAATTGACAAATGTTGTGAATTAGTATATTCTATTGTGAGAATAAATAAGATAGTATAAGGGAGATTATTATTTAAATGTTTAAAAGTTTGATATCAAAAATTACAATTTTTTTGGCAACTATAATTTATGTTGTATTTTTTTATTTTTTAAATAGATACAATATTTTGCCGTTGAGATATAGATTTATATTATTAGGGATAATTTTATTTATTATTTTAATTTTTTCTTTATTAATTTTTAGAATAAAAATAAAGGATAAGCCATTAAAGGCCTTTTTTATATTTTTACTTTTCTTAATTAGTGCAGTTGAAGCTTTGTTTATGTCTTATGCAAGTACTTCAATCCAAACTGTTGAAAAAATCAACCAAAAAAAGAGCGATAATAGGATAAAGATGTCTTTGGTTGTTTTAAGAGAATCACCACTTGAAACTTTGAATGATTTGGAAGATGTTCAAGTTGCTATTGCAAAAAATATGGATAGCAAAAATATCAATCAGGCTTTGAAAAAATATAAGAAAGAAACTGGTGAAGACCTAAATGTTGAAGATTATGGTGATTATTTAAATTTGGGTCAAAGTTTATTAAATGGAAACACACAAGCAATATTACTAAATGAAAACTTTAGACAAATGCTTGATGAAACTCTTGGTGAATTTAGCAAACAAACTAGGGTTATTAAATCATTTTCTGTTAAAGGTGATGATAAATTTAATGAAAATAAAGAAGTTAAAAAGGGCGAGAGTTTCAATGTTTATATTTCAGGAATTGATACTTACGGAGATCTTTCAACAGTATCAAGATCTGATGTAAACTTAATTGTGAGCGTTAATCCTAAAGAAGGAAAAATTTTGATTACAACAATTCCAAGAGATACCTATGTAAATATAGCAGGACTTGGAGATTATGCAAATGATAAACTAACACATGCAGGCTTATTTGGAGTTGATACTTCAATAAAAACTTTAGAAAATTTCCTTGATATAAATATAGACTATTATGCAAAAGTGAATTTCACAACTCTAACTCAACTAATTGACTTATTAAATGGAGTTGACGTAGAAAATCCGGTGGCTTTTGAAGCCAATGGTGGGAAATATTTCCCACAAGGCACAATTCATATGGATGGAGAAATGGCTTTGGCATATTCAAGAGAAAGATATCATTTGGCAGAAGGCGATTTTGATAGAGGAAAAAATCAAGTAAGAGTAATGACAGGAATAATTAGAAAATTGTTGTCAACAGAAACTCTTTTGAATTTCAATTCTATAGCAGAAGTTGCACTAAATTCAGTAAATACAAATATGCCTTATGACAAAATGATTGAAATGGCAAACGGACAAATAGATCAACCAAAGAATTGGAAGATAAAAAGTCAAGCTGTAAGAGGTCAAGATGCGACAGGATTACCATCATATCTAATGCCAGGAAGTAATTTATATATGATGAAAGCAGACGATGAGTCAATCGATAAAATTCATGATGGGATTTTGAGAAATAATAAAAATAAAATAGAAAATTAATACTATATAAGGGTAAGATATATAAATTTTTATGATTTTTTTCAAAATTATAAGTCAAAATTTTTAGCTTACCCTATGTATATTTTTAGGTCTATTAATGATAAAATATATAAAGTGGGCATTTTATCCACTTGAATTTGCTATACATAATTTATATTTATGTTTAAGGACAATTAAAAAATAAATATTTAATAAAAAGGAATAAAAATGGAAACTAAAAAAATATTAAATAAAAAAACATATATACTTTTAGTTTTTGATATTATAATCATAAACTTGGCATATTTTTTAGCCTTGTATTTGAGATTTGATGGAAGTTTTATCCAAATACCAAAAATATATCTACAAGCATTTAAAAATTATGCCCTAATAAATACGATAATTACTTTGGCAATATATTCAGCATTTAAGCTTTACAGGATAATACTAGAATACGCATCTTATAACGAATTAATAAAAATAACACAAGCAGTAGTTCTATCCCTATTAATTCACGTATTTGGCATATCAGTATTATTTCAAAGGATGCCAATATCATATTTTGTTTTCGGATTTTTAATCCAATACACTCTAACAGTTGGAGTAAGATTTGCCAACAAAATGATTATCCAAAGCAAATACAACATTATTGACAGAAATCCAGAATTTAAAAGAGCCTTAATAGTTGGAGCAGGTTCAGCTGGACAAACAATAAAAGAAGATATAAACAAATCAAATAGAAAAGAGAATATAGGAATAAAAGTAGTAGCCTTTATAGACGATAATCCAGAAAAAAAAGGTCAATATATAGACGGAACCAAAATATATGGTGGAAGAGACTGCATAAAAGAACTAGTAAAAAAAGAAGATATAGACCTGATACTAGTAGCCCTACCATCAGCCCAAGAAAGTCAAAAAAGAGAAATCCTACAAATATGCAACGAAACAAATTGTGAAATAAAAGTTCTACCAGGAATTTACCAATTAGTATCAGGAAGCGTATCAATGTCAGGAATGAAAGATGTCCAAATTGAAGATTTATTGGGACGAGATCCAGTGAAATTTTTCTCAAATGAAACATTTGATTACCTTAATGACAAGGTTGTTCTTGTAACAGGAGGAGGTGGATCAATAGGGTCAGAATTATGTAGGCAAATTGCCCAATATGGACCAAAACTTTTGATAATATTTGATATATACGAAAACAATGCCTACGAAATCGAACAAGAGTTAAAAAGAAACAACAAAGATTTAAAATTTATCACCTTGATTGGTTCAGTAAGAGACTTTTCAAGAGTAAAAAAAGTATTCGAAACCTACAAACCAGAAATAATATTTCACGCAGCAGCGCACAAACACGTTCCATTGATGGAAGTAAGTCCAGTAGAAGCAATAAAAAATAACGTAAGAGGAACCTACATAGTAGCCCTACTTTCATTAATATACGATGCAAAAAGATTTGTATTAATATCAACAGACAAGGCAGTAAATCCAACATCGGTAATGGGAGCAACAAAAAGAGTTTGCGAGAAAATAATCCAAGGAATAAACGATATAAGACAAAACAAAGAATACGAAAAACTCGCAAAAGTAACAATTAACGATGGCGATAGATTAGTTTCCATAAATCCAAAAGAGCTTTTGCAAGGAAAAGATTCAAAAACAGAATTTGTTGCAGTAAGATTTGGAAATGTATTGGGTTCAAACGGATCAGTAATACCACTATTCAAAGAACAAATAGCATCAGGAGGACCTGTAACAGTAACTCACCCAGAAATAATCCGCTACTTTATGACCATAAAAGAGGCTGTAAAATTAGTTTTACAAGCAGGTTCAATGGCAAAAGGTGGAGAAATATTTGTGCTAGATATGGGAGAGCCGGTAAAAATAGACTACTTGGCAAGACAATTAATAAAATTATCAGGCTACAAACCAGACATAGACATGCCGATAGTATACACAGGCCTAAGACCAGGAGAAAAACTATACGAAGAAAGACTAATGGACGAAGAACTCCTATCAGATACAAAAGTAGAAGGCATATCCGTAGGAAGACCATTAGAATTTTCAAAAGAAGAATTTTTCCATAAGCTCGACAAAGTAATTAACCAAGAAAACATAGACGAGCTAGATATAGTTGTTACGATAAATACTTTGATAAGTACATTTATAGGAAAGGGTAATAAATAATGACAAAAAAAATGAACATACCATTCTCACCACCAGATATTAGTGATGAAGAAATAAAAGAAGTTATCGACGCATTAAAATCAGGTTGGATAACAACAGGACCAAAAACAAAAAAATTAGAAAAAGATTTGCTAGAATTTACAGGAACAAGCAAAGGAGTTTGCCTAAATTCCCAAACAGCAGCGGCAGAAATGACCCTTAGAGTTTTAGGAATAGGACAAGGTGATGAAGTAATCACAAGTGCTTACACCTACACAGCAACAGCCTCAGTAGTAGAACACGTTGGAGCAAAATTAGTTTTAGTAGATACCCAAGAAGAAAATTTAGAAATGGACTATGAAAAATTAAAAGATGCCATAAACGAAAAAACCAAAGTAATAATACCAGTAGATTTAGGTGGAGTACCTTGCGATTACGATAAAATTTTCCAAATAGTAGAAGAAAAGAAAAATTTATTCAAAGCAAACAATGAAATCCAAGAAGCCTACAACAGAATAATTGTAATGGCAGACACAGCTCACGCTTTAGGAGCAGAATACAAAGGAAAAAAAGTAGGATCAATAGCAGATTTTTCAAACTTTTCCTTCCATGCAGTAAAAAATTTCACAACAGCAGAAGGTGGATATGCAACATGGAAAGACAAAGAAGGAATAGATAACGAAAAATTATATAAAAAATATCAACTCCTATCCCTTCACGGCCAATCAAAAGATGCCCTAAGCAAAACAAAACTAGGTTCATGGGAATATGATGTAGTAGGCCCTTGGTACAAGTGCAATATGACAGATATATTAGCAGGAATAGGACTTGCCCAAGTAAAAAGATATCCATTACTTTTAAAAAGAAGAAAAGAAATAATAGAAAAATACGACCAAGCCTTTAGACCATTAGGAATAAAAAGTCTAAACCACTTTGACCAAAATCATAAATCATCAGGCCATCTTTATATATCACAAATTCCAGGAATAGATACAGAACAAAGAAATAAAATAATAGAAGAAATGGCAGAAAAAGGAATAGCATGTAACGTTCACTATAAACCACTTCCATTATTAACAGCCTACAAAAATCTAGGATTTGAAATAAAAGATTATCCAAACGCCTACAATCACTACAAAAACGAAATAACCCTCCCACTACACACAAAACTTTCAGACGAAGAAGTTGATTATATTATTGAAAGTTTTTGTGAGATTGTAAAGAGATATAAATCATTTTTATAAAAGATATAGGTTAGAGGGAGGATGACAAAATGTATATAATAATAGGTGCTTCAAGCTTTATAGGTGTCTATACAGTTGATGAATTTCTAAAGCAAGGTTGTAAAGTTGTTGTTACAGGAAGGAACAATAAATTTAAAGAATATTATGATAAACTAGGAGTAGAATATATAAACTTAGATTTGGTTAATAAAAAAGATTTTGATTTACTTCCTACAGAAGGTGTTGAGGGAGTAATATTATTAAGTGGATTATTACCAGCAAATTCTAAGGCTGATTTAAACAAAAAAGAAAATGCTGCAGATTATTTTCAAGTAAATACCATAGGAACTATAAATTTACTTGAATATTGTAGAAAAAACAAAATAAAAAGAGTTATATCAACCTGTTCCTACGCTGATGTGAAAGGCGCTTGGGGTAAAAAGGTTATAAGTGAGGATGAACCTCGTGATTATATATATCATGGAGATCATGCAGTTTATGTGTTTTCTAAAAATGCTGCAAATGATATAATGCAATACTACAATGAACAACATGGTATGAAAAATGCATGGTTTAGATTTCCTCCTGTATATGGAGTTGGTCCTCATGATTATATTTATATAAATGGAAAATTAAAAAAATCAGGACTAAGGACTTTTATTGATAATGCAAGAGAGGGAAAAGATATTTGCATTTTTGGAGATAAAAATTTGAGCAGGGATGTTACTTATGTAAAAGATGTGGCACATGCATTTTATCTTGCTATAAAAAGTGAGAATGCAGAAGGACTTTATAATATGACATCAGGTCGTGGAGTTACTCTACAAGAACAAGCTGAAATAATATCAGAAATCTGGGCTCCCAATATAGAAAAAAAGTCTAAAATAACTTATAAACCTGAAGTAAATAATAACACTAAATCTTATCTATTTTCAATGGAGAAAGCTAAGAATGATTTTGGATATGTTCCTAAATATGCTGATTTTAAATTGATGATGCAAGATTATAAGAAGGATTGGGATAACAATAAATATCAGGAGCTTTTTGGATATGTCGAATAAAATGAAACGATCAGGTAACTTAGTATTTAGATTTATAAAAAGAACATTTGATATAATTCTTTCTTTAATATTAATTATACCTGTTATCTTTATTATTATAATATCATATATATTTATAAAGATTGAAGATGGTGGGGCTATATTTTACAAAGCGGATAGAACGGGACTCTTTGGAATACCTTTTAAAATGTATAAATTGCGTTCTATGAAGGAGAATGCACCAGACATAAGATTAGAAGATGGCTCAACATTTAATGGAGACAATGATCCTAGAGTTACAAGATTTGGTAAATTTGCAAGAAAAACAAGTATAGATGAGCTTCCACAAATCATAAATGTTCTAAAAGGAGATATGAGTTTTATTGGACCGAGACCAGACACTCCTATATATTTAGATAAGTATACAGATGAAGAAAAGATTATTCTTACAGTACGTCCAGGGATTACAGGGTACAATCAAGCTATTAATAGGAACTCTGTTTTAACAAAGGAAAAATTAAAAAATGATGTCTATTATGTTAATAATTTATCATTAGTTTTCGATTTGAAGATAATATTTATGACTTTAAATACAATAATTAGACGAAAGAACGTAAACAGAAATACCTCTGAAAGAGGAAATGCTTTTGTTGAAAATGAATAAATCATTGGGGTAATTATATAAAATGAAAAAAATAATGATATTAGGAGCAAGTATTTTACAAGTTCCAGCTATTCAAAAAGCTATTGATATGGGACTAGAGGTTATTGTAGTAGATATGAATCCAAAAGCATTAGGATTTGAAATTCCAAATGTCAAAAAAGAAATCATTAGTACAATAGACATTGATTCTGTCTTGAGCGCTGCAAAAAAACATAATATTGATGCAATAATAACAATAGCTAGCGATATGCCGATAATGACTGTTGCAAAAGTTTCTGAAGAATTAGGTTTAGTCGGTGTTGATTTAGATACAGCTATAAAAGCTACAAACAAATCAAAAATGAGAGAAGCCTTAAAAAAATCAGGTGTACCTGTTCCTTTATTTTTTAAAGTCAATAACTTAGAAGAATGCTTAAGAGCTGTAAAAAAAATAAAAGAGGAAGGTTATAGATGCATTTTAAAGCCTTCTGATAATTCTGGAAGCAGAGGAATAGTTTTATTACCTGATTTTGATGAAGATACAATAAAAAAATCTTATGAGTATAGTAAAAGTAATTCTAGGAATAAAACTGTAATGGTTGAAGAATTTATGGAGGGTCCAGAAGTTAGTGTAGAAACAATAAGTGTAGATGGAAGATGTTATATAATTCAAATTACTGATAAAATTACAACTGGAGCACCTTATTTTGTTGAAATGGGGCATTCTCAACCAAGCCAATTGCCTGATGATATAAAGTATAAAATCAAAGAAGTTGCGATAGCAGCGAATAAAGCTATAGGTATAAAAGATGGACCATCTCATACTGAGATTAAAATTACAAATAGTGGCCCTAAAATTGTAGAAATAGGTGCAAGACTTGGAGGAGACAATATAACTACACATCTGACACCATTATCTACAGGTGTTGATATGGTTGAAAACTGTATAAGAATATCTTTGGGAGAAAAACCAGATATAAAAATAAAATATAATAAATCATCTGCAATAAGATATTTAAGTCAAAGCTACGGTAAAATAAAGACTATAGAAGGTATAAAAGAAGCTGAAAAAATTCCAGGAATAAGACAAGTATCAATTATTCATCGAGAAGGGGAAACATTAAATGGAATAAAAAGCAGTTCGGATAGGGTAGGATTTGTGATAGGGCAAGCAGACAATATTAAAGATACTATTTCAATAATTCAAAAGGCTTTAAGTCTTATAAAAATAGAATTTTTTTAGTATCTAAACTTATATAGATGGAGTTTCATTAATGAAAATTGCTATAATGTGTAATGGATTTAGTTCTAAAGGATTTGATAGAACAGAATTGGTAGATATGTTAAATGAAGAAGGCTACGAAGTATATTTAGGCCTAATTAATGATGGGAAGATAAATGCTTGTTATGAAAAAATTAATACTAAATTATTATTTATAGATGCAAATAGGAATAACATCAACCCTTTTGTAGAGCTTAAGTCATTATTAAACATAAAGAATAAATTAAAGAATGAACATATAGATTCGGTTATTATATATGGAGTTAAAAATCATATATCAATGATTTTAGCAGCGAAAATAGCTAGAGTAAAAAAAATAATATGTGTTGTTAATGGCAAGGGTAATCTTTTTATACTAGAAGGTTTAAAATGGACCTTAGTTAGAGCAATATCATTTCCGATGCTTAAATTAGCATATAGTTTAGCTGACTATATATGCTTTCAGAATAATGATGATAGAAAAGAATTTATAGATAAAGGCTTAGTTAAAAACACATCAAAAATCTTTTTGACTGGTGGATCTGGTGTTAATTTAGAAAAATTTCCACAAATGGATTTTGTAAACGAAAATTCATTTTTGTTTTTATCAAGAATAACAGAATCTAAAGGACTTAAAGAATATATTCAAGCTGCAGAAATTGTCAAAAAAAAGTATCCATCGGCTGTTTTTAATGTTGTTGGTCCGTTAGACAATACGGTAGAAGAGTCAAATCTAAATAAATTTTTAAAAAAAGCAGAAAAAGACAATATTGTAGTATATCATGGTGAAACAAGAAATGTACAAAAATACATGGCAAATTCTAGATTTTTTATATATCCTTCATATTACCCAGAAGGTATTCCAAGATCAGCGCTACAAGCTTTGGCAACTGGTAGACCAATTATAACTTTTAATACTCCAGGCTGTAAAGAAACTGTCAAAAATGGAATAAATGGTTTTGTAGTTGAAAAAAAAGATATAAGAGCATTAGCTGATAAGATGATTTGGATGATTGAACACAAAAAGGAAATAGAAATTATGGCATTAGAATCTAGAAAATTTGCTGAGGAAAAATTTAATGTATACAAAGTTAACGAAAAAATAATAAATAAACTGAAATAACTCAAGGAGAATAATGATTAGAGTATTACATGTATTAGGTGGATTAAATAGAGGTGGTGCAGAAACCATGGTAATGAATTTCTACAGATCAATGGATAGGAATAAAGTCCAATTTGATTTTATTATTCATAGTAATTCACAAAACGATTATAGAAAAGAAATAGAAGAAATGGGTGGTAAAATATATGTATTTCCTAAATTTAAAGGATACAATATTATGAATTATAGAAAAGTTTGGAAAAATTTTTTTGAAAACCATCCAGAATACAAGATTATACATTCACATATAAGAAGTTATGCAAGCCTATTTTTTCCAATTGCTAGTAAATATGGTTTAAAAACAATTATACATAGCCACAGCACTTCAAATGGTAAGGGGTTTATGTCTATTATAAAATATATATTACAAAAACCCTTAGCAAATCAGGCTGATTATTTATTTGCTTGTTCTGAAGAAGCTGGAAGATGGTTATACGGATCAAAAAAAATTAAAGGGGATAATTATTTTTTGGTGAAAAACTCTATAAATGTTGAAAATTATAAATATAATGAAAACATCAGAAATAAATACAGAGACTATCTAGGTATAAAAAATAATATAGTATTAGGTCATGTGGGAAGACTATCTGGTCCAAAAAATCATAAATTTTTATTGAGAGTTTTTAAAGGTGTTTTGGAAAGAAATGAAAAATCAGTTTTATTAATTGTTGGAGATGGCGACTTAGAAGATGAAATAAATAAAAAAATTAATGAGTTGAATTTAGAGGGAAAAGTCTATATGTTGGGCTCTAGAGATGATATAAACTGTATATTACAAGCTATAGATATTTTTTTATTTCCATCTATTTGGGAAGGATTACCAGTTGCAGTTGTTGAAGCGGAGTCATCAGGACTTCCTTGTATAGTATCAGAAACTGTAACAAATGAGGTGAAACTATTGCCTACTCTAAAATACTTGCCTATAAATAAAGGAGAAGACATATGGATAAAAACCGTTTTAAATACAAATTTATCCAGATTCAAAGGGGCATCTGAGGTAATAAAGTCAGAAGGATTTGATATAAGAGAAACATCTAAATGGCTATTAAAATTTTATAAAAGTTTGATATGCTAATAAATTTTTAGGACAGCAATCTATTAAATTGTAAATTCAAATATTTAACTAATAAAATTTTTATAACCATTACAGAAAACAACAAAATGATTTTTAAAAAGGAGTTTTTTTTGAAAATTTATATAATTTTATTAGCATTCATTTTATTAAATATTTTTTTAGAGGTTTCATTTTCATATTTAATAATATCTAGAGTAAAGATTAATACAAGAAAATTGAGTTTTTTCTTATGCTTTATTTCTATACTTATTATAGGACTTATGAGGAGCGAATATTTAGGTGTAGATGTAGCTAATTATAGGAATTATTTTTTAAAATTTTATCCTAGTAAAGATATTACGTTTTTTCTATTAAATTTTAAATATGATATAGGATATGTTTTGTTAAATAAATTTGTTAGGTTGTTTACAAGTAATTTTAGAATATTTGAAAATATAGTGTTTTGTATAAGTTTTTGTATTTTTTCTTATATTATATATAAAAAATCAAGCTATCCAGCCTTAAGTTTTTTGGTTTATATTGGATTAGGATTTTTGGGGACTAATTTGTGCATTCTTAGACAATCTATTGCATGCTCAATTTGTTTCTTGGGATTTGATTTTCTGAAAAGAAATAAGAAACTGTTTTATTTTTTATTAATATTCCTTGCTATTTCATTTCATAAGACAGCTATTTTTTTCATTTTGTCTTATGTTATTACAGATACTAATTATAAAAAAATAATGTTGATCAAAAAAAATATATTAATTTTAATAGCTATTTTAGGTTCCATGTATGTTATACCTCATTTGTATAAATTTTATTCAAATGATTATTCTAATACATCTGTATCAGGTAATGGTTATAATTTATTACTTTTTTATATAACTGTATCTTTTATATTAAGTATAATAATAGATCAAAAAAATGTAAGAGATGAAATTAAAGATTACGAAGGTTCATTCGGCTCAATATATCTTCAAATCGGAGCCTTAAGTTTTTCGTTGTTTGCCAGAGTAACAAGATATTTTGAACTGATATATACAATGTCAGTTCCTAACATAATCTATAGGTCTAAGTATAGTAGATTTTATGCATTTGTATTTTCTATAATATTTTCTATTTTATATATCTATGGGTTAATTAAAGATGGTTGTCAAATAGTGCCATACGTTTTTTTCTTTATGTAAATTTTTTATTTTTTAGGAGAATATTATGAAAATTTTATTTTATATAAATACACTAGGAAAAGGAGGGGCCGAAAGAGTAGTTACAAATTTAGCAAATCAATTTGCGAATAAAAATTATGAAGTATTACTAGCTACATCTTATATAGTTGAAGAAGAATATAAAACAAATTCAAATGTAAAGAAGATAATCTTAGGAAATCGCAATAAGTCTTCAATGAATAGAATTTTTAAGAATATAAATATTATAAGGCAATTAAGAAAAATAATTGAAGATGTGAAACCAGATTTAATGGTTTCATTTATGAGAGAACCAGTAGTTAGGGCATTAATTGCTTCTAGAAAACTGGATGTTAAAAATATAATATCTATCAGAAACGATCCAAGTAAAGAATATCCAGGGATAATAGGAAAAATTATATCAAAATACTTATTACCAAAAGCAGATGGTTGTGTATTTCAAACGGAAGATGCAAAAAAATATTTTCCAAAAAGATTACAAGAGAGATCAAAAATTATATTCAATCAAGTAGATGAAGAATTTTTCAACATTAAAAGAAAAGATCCTGAATATATAGTATCGATTGGAAGATTGACTAAACAAAAAAATCATATAATGCTAATAAATGCATTTAAAAAAGTTGTAGAGAAGTATCCTAGTGAAAAACTTTTTATATATGGGGAAGGGACCCTAAAAGAATTTTTGAAAAATCAAATAGAAGAAAAAGACTTGGAAGATAGAGTTATCCTAAAAGGAGTAACTAATAATGTTAGTGAAGTATTATCAAAAGCGAAGATATTTGTATTATCGTCAGACTACGAAGGAATGCCAAATACGCTTTTAGAAGCTATGGCGGCAGGAGTACCGTCTATTTCTACTGATTGTCCTTGTGGTGGTCCTAAAGCTATAATAAGTCCAGGAGAAGATGGTTTTCTAATTAATGTCAAAGACGAAGAGGAATTAGAAAAAAAGATTTTACTATTATTAGACAACAAAAAATTGTCAGAAAAAATTAGTAGAAATGCGAAAGAAAAATCTGAAATATTTAAACCTAATCAAATATTTGAACAATGGGAAGATTATTTCAAAGATGTTATTAATAAATAGAAAGGAAATTGTACAAAAAATACAATTACAATAAAATGCCAAAAAATATTTTGAAAAAGATAAATAAATATATATTAGATAAAGAATATAGAGTGAGAGTAAATTCGAAGCTTGGACTATATAAAAACCTAGATGATAAAAAGTTTATAGAAAAAATGTTCGCAGTTACAATGAAATATCCATTAAATTTAGAAAACCCTAAAACATTTAATGAAAAATTACAATGGTTGAAGCTATATGACAGAAATCCTTTATATACAAAATTAGTAGATAAATATAAAGTTAGAGAATATATAGCAAAAAAAATTGGAGAAGAGTATCTAATTCCTTTATTAGGAGTATGGGATGATCCAAGTGATATTGATTTTGACATATTACCAAATAAATTTGTTTTAAAATGCAACCATAATTCGGGACTTGGAATGTGTATATGTACAGATAAAAGTAAACTTGATATAAATAAAGTGAAAAATGAATTAAAGAAAGGCCTAGAACAAGATTATTATCTTAATGGGAGAGAATGGCCTTACAAAAATGTTCCTAGAAAAATAATTTGTGAGAAATATATGGCTAATGACAGCACAGAAGGACTGGATGACTATAAATTCTATTGTTTTGATGGACAAGTAAAATTATTAGGCATATTTCGAGGAAGAAATACAGATAGACTTACAACAGGAGATTTCTTTGATAGAAACTATGAATGGCAAAATATGAAATATGGTTATCCAAACTCCAAGCAAAAACCAAAGAAGCCTAATAAATTTGAAGAAATGGTAAAATTAGCAGAAATTCTATCTGAGGGATTTGCAGAAATAAGAGTAGATTTATATCTGTGTGGAGAAAAAATATATTTTGGTGAATTAACATTCTTTGATGGTGGTGGTTTTGATGAAATAGAACCAGTCGATTGGGATTATAAATTAGGAAGTTATATAAATTTAGAAAATCCAAATAAAAGTTAATATTTAGGAGAATTATTTGTTATGGGAAGAAAAAAACTATTAGCATTAAATACAAGCTCATCGCTTATATTCCAGGTTACGACGATTATTTGTGGTTTTATATTACCTAGACTTATACTAGAATCTTATGGATCAGAAGTTAATGGTTTAGTAAATTCTATTATGCAATTTTTGGCTATTATATCTTTTTTAGAACTTGGAGTAGGTGCTGTAATACAGTCATCTTTATATAAACCATTAGCAGATAAAGATTATGATCAGATAAGTAGGGTTGTAGCTTCAGGGCAAAAATTCTTCTCAAGATTAGCGATGATTCTTCTGTTTTATGTATTGATTTTGATATGTGTATATCCATTAATAGTTAAAGCTAATTTTGGATTTTTATATACAGCTACAATGATTTTAGTAATAAGCATAAGTTCTTTTGCTCAATACTATTTTGGAGTTGTAAATAGCCTATTAATAACAGCCAATCAAAGAGGGTATTTTTCTTATAATATCCAAACAATAACATTAATACTTAATACTATTGCGTGTTTTATCCTAATAAAATTAGGTGCTTCAATTCATATAGTAAAATTAACAACATCTTTGATTTATTTAGCTAGACCTTTGATTCTTTCGTTTTATGTAAAGAGGAATTATAAAATAAATTGGGATGTAAAATATGATAAGGAACCAATAAAACAAAAATGGAATGGAATAGCACAACATGTGTCAGCAGTAGTATTGGATGGTACTGATAATATTGTACTCACAATATTTATGGGACTTGAAATAGTCTCAGTTTATTCGGTATATAATATGGTTGTTATGGGAGTTAAGAAACTTCTTATGTCTATGACAAATGGAATTCAATCCCTAATGGGAGAACTTCTTGCTAAAAGAGAATTTGATAAATTAAGACTTTTTTTTGGATGGGTTGAATGGAGTATACATACAGGAACAACTTTTATATTCGGAGTTACATCAATTTTGATTATTCCATTTGTACAAATATATACATCTGGGATAAATGACACAAATTATGTTCAGCCATTATTTTCTATATTAATAGTAGTAGCAAATGCGGGTCATTGTCTACGCTTGCCATACAATATTTTAATATTAGCAGGAGGTCATTATAAACAAACTCAAAAGAATTATATAATTGCAGCTACGATAAATATTGTTATATCAATATTATTTGTTAATATTTTTGGTTTATCAGGAGTTGCAATAGGAACATTATTGGCAATGTTTTATCAAACTATATGGATGGAAATATATGATTCTAAAAATTTAATACATTGGCCTATAAAATACTTTATAAAACAACTATTAGTTGATTTTATTACAATTTTATTTTTTGCTATTATCGCTAGATTATTAAGTATAGATGAAATCACTTGGGTTTCTTGGCTAATATATTCAATAAAAGTTAGCATAATTTCTTTGTTTTTTGTTGGAATAGTTAACACAATATTTTATAAAAGATATATTATGCTTATTTTAGAAAAAATATTTAAAAGGTAAAAATAATGGATAGAAATATTAAAAGTAAATTATATTCGGATTTGTGTAGGTATGGTGGAGATTACAAAAAAATTCCTAAATTCCAAAAATGGTTTAGAAAATATCAAAATTCAAAAAATCACTTATTGAAATTTATATATAAAGTTTTATTTGTCTTAGATAGAAATAAAAACTTTATTGAAATGTCTGCTGAATCTAAAATAGGAGAAGGATTATATATAGGGCATCCTTTTGCAATCACAATAAATCCTCAAGCCATTATTGGCAGAAATTGTAATATTCATAAAGGGGTTACAATAGGTCAAGAAAATAGGGGAAGAAAAAAAGGAGCTCCTATAATTGGCGATGAAGTATGGATTGGAATTAATTCAACAATTGTTGGCAAAATTTTCATAGGTAATGACGTGTTAATTTCTGCAAATTCATTTGTGAATTTTGATGTTCCAGATCATTCTATAGTTATAGGTAATCCTGGAAAAATTATTCCTAGAGAGAATGCTACAGATTCTTATATTAATAACAAATATAAAGATATATAAAAAGGTAAAAGTCCATAATATTTCTTAAATGATCTAGCGAAATATTATGGACTTTGTTAATGTGAAAATTAAATTTTAATAAAGGATTATTTTTTAAATTTAAGTTATTATCATAATTATGTTGTCTATTTTAAAACAAATTATATCTTGTAAAACTCTTTATACCACTCAGCAAATTTTCTGATCCCCTCTCTTAGGCTTGTATCGGGTTTAAAATCAAAGATTTTTTCTAGTGGAGTAGTATCTGCGTAAGTTATTGGAACATCACCTGCTTGCATTGGGACTAATTTTTTATGAGATTCGAAATCATAATCTTCGGGTAATACTTTTGCTCTTATTAATTCTTCTTGGAGTATTGTTACAAAATCTAGTAAATTTTCTGGATTGTTGTTTCCAATATTGTAAACTTTGTATGGTGGAATTGGTAGTCCATCTTCTCCGTTTTTTCTTTCTGGTGCTTTTTGCATAACTCTTTTTACACCTTCAACAATATCATCAATATAGGTAAAGTCTCTTTTACAATTTCCATAATTAAATATTTCTATTGTTTGATCATTTAAAAGCTTGTTTGTAAAGCCAAAATATGCCATATCAGGTCTTCCTGCAGGTCCATAAACTGTAAAAAATCTTAAGCCAGTTGATGGAATATTGTAAAGTTTACTGTAGGCGTGAGCCATAAGTTCGTTGGATTTTTTTGTTGCAGCTATAAAGTGAAACAGGATTGTCTACCTTATCATCAGTGCTGTAAGGAACTTTTTTGTTTGAGCCATAAACTGATGATGAAGAAGCATATACAAGATGTTCAACACCTTTTGCACCATTGTCATAAGAGTGACGACAAGCTTCCAAAATATTATAAAATCCAATCATATTTGAAGAAATATAGGCATCTGGATTTGAAATCGAATATCTTACTCCAGCTTGGGCACCCAAATTTACAACTATATCTGGTTTGTAATCTTCAAATATTTTGTCAATAATCTCTTTATTTGAAATATCTTCTTGGTAGAATTTGTAAGTAGACTTCGAATTTTCTTTTAGACACTTTTCAATTTCTTCAAGTCTCCATTTTTTTATATTCACATCATAATAATCATTCATATTATCAATCCCAATAATATTAATTGGTGATTGAGTTTTCAATAGCTCAAGTATTAGGTTTGATCCTATAAAACCTGCAGAACCTGTAACAAAAACTGTTTTATTTTTTAAATCTATATTATTCATTTTTTTACCTTAATCTCTTTTAAAAATATCTCTTGTGTAAACTTTGTCAATTACATCATCAAGACAAGAATCATATCTATTCGCAATAATTGCTTGGCTTATTTTTTTAAATTTCTTTAGGTTATTTACTACTTCTGAACCGTAAAAAGTTTCTCCGTTTTTAAGAGTTGGTTCATATATAACGACCTTTGCTCCCTTTGCTTTAATTCTTTTCATAACGCCTTGGATTGATGATTGACGGAAATTGTCCGAATTAGATTTCATAGTTAATCTGTATACACCAATAACTTTTTCACTTTCTTTTTCTGGATCCCATTTGCTATTTGAAACATAGGCACCAGCTTTTGCTAAAACTTGGTCAGCAATAAAATCTTTTCTAGTCCTATTAGAATCTACAATAGCAGAAATCATATTTTGTGGAACCTTATCAAAATTTGCAAGAAGTTGTTTGGTATCTTTTGGAAGACAATAGCCACCATAACCAAAAGAAGGGTTGTTGTAATGAGAACCAATTCTTGGATCAAGACAAACACCATTGATAATCTCTTCAGTATTTAAATCTTTGCTTTCAGCATAAGTATCAAGCTCATTAAAATATGAAACTCTTAGGGCAAGATAAGTGTTTGCAAATAATTTTACAGCTTCAGCCTCAGTAAATCCCATAAACAAAGTATCAATATCTTCCTTAATAGCACCATCTTGTAAAAGATGAGCAAAAATCTCGGCCTTTTCACGACTTTCATCATCACAAGAAACTATTATTCTTGAAGGATAGAGATTATCATACAAGGCTTTGGATTCTCTTAAAAATTCCGGAGAAAAAATTATATTTTTTGTATTATATTTTTCTCTAACAGACTTGGTATATCCAACTGGTATAGTTGATTTAATAATCATAGTAGCTGAAGGATTAACATTCAAAACCAATTCAATAACAGATTCAACAGCAGAACAATCAAAAAAGTTCTTCTTAGAATCATAATTGGTAGGAGCAGCAATAACAACAAAATCAGCATCCCTATAAGCAGCCTCACCATCAAGAGTAGCAGTCAAATCAAGGTCTTTTTCCCTCAAATATTTTTCAATATATTCATCTTGGATAGGAGATTTTCTCTCGTTAATCAAATCCACTTTTTCTTTAATAATATCAACAGCAGTGACATGGTTGTGTTGAGATAACAAAGTTGCAATAGAAAGACCAACATAACCCGTACCAGCAACAGCGATATTATATTTTTTATTAGAAAAATTCTTAGAAGTTTCCCTTTTCTCCTCAACAAACAAATCAACAACATCAAAATCCAAAACCTCACCAAGCTTTTGAAGTTGATCAATAGAAGGAGTATAGTCGAGGGATTCAAGACGACTAATCATAGTCCTATTAATTCCAGAAATTTCAGCAAGCTTAGTTTGAGTAATATTTTTTTCTTTTCTTTTATCACAAACGGTCTTAGCCATTTTTTCTATAGATAATTTTTTCATACATTCTCCATTTCATATTTATAAATTGTATAATAATATTATCAAGTTAAGCTCATATTGTCAATTTAAATAACAAATTTAGCAGATATTTTCCAATAAAAACATTAACGAAATTTTAAATAACAAAAAATACTGATTTTATTATAGGATGTATATGTATAATTTTATATAAGTATTGATATTAAGCAGAATTTATAATAAACTATAAGGTGATGAGAATTTATAAATTAAAAAATAAAATGTTTTATTTAAATAAGGAGAAAAATATATAATGAACGATAATGAGTTAGATATATTAGAAGTATTGAGGTTATTTCTAAGAAATATTTATAAAATAATTTTTATATCAATAATGTGTAGTTTGATTTTTTTTACTGTTGGTAAGGTAAAATTGAAACCAGTTTATGAAACATCTACAACCATAATGACTGAAAAATCCTCTAATGATAGTATTAATGATACTTATGCTAATTTTTCAAAATCAAATATACTAGTATCAAAAGTAATAAAAGATCTTGATTTAAATATGTCATATGAAGAATTTACAAATAAAGTTGTAGTTGAACCTGTGTCTAATACTAGAATGATAAATATAAAAGTGAATGACACAATACCAGAAAGAGCTGTAGATATTGCTAATAAAACTGCGATAGAATTAAAAAATACTATTGGAAAGATTAATAAAAATAGAGTTATAATTGTTGATAAGGCTAGGTTGTCAAAACAACCAATAAATAAAAATTTGAAAAAGGAAGCAGCGGTAGGATTTGTTCTTGGATTTTTTATTTCTACACTTTATATTTTGATAAAAGATTTTACTAATACAAAAATTAAAAATATAAAAACTTTAAAACAGAAAATTGACCTACCTATCCTGGGACTTATGTCAAAGGAAAATAAAAAGGAACAAAAAAATTCAGATAATTTTTATGAAGACTCAATACTTTACATAAAAGCAAAGCTTCAACTTAATCAAAATTATAAATCAAAAAAAGTAATAGGAGTCACATCTTCTAAAGAAAATGAAGGTAATGAAAATATCTTGTATTCTATAGCAGAATCTATGGCTTCTGATGATTTAAAGGTAATAATGATTGATTTTGATTTGAAAAATTGTAAATTAGAAAAACTATGTGAATCAGAAAAAAAGGTTGAAATTTTTGATAAGACTAATTATGAGGATGTATTATATAAAGATAAAAATACAAAAAATCTATATTTATTGAATAGAGAATCTATTATCAAAAACAATAATAAATCTATCTCATCAAAAAACATCAAAACTTTAATAAATGAATTAACAAATACATTTGATTATGTATTTGTTAACATCCCTCCAGTTTGCTTATATGCTCATGGATTAATAGTTTCAAATTTCTGTGATGGAATAATTTTGACTGTTAAGTACAATGACACAAAAGAGGAAGAGCTTGAAAGTACAATAGATAATTTTGAAAATATTAATGCAAACATTATGGGTCTAATAGTAAGTAATTTTGATAAAAAAATTGATCCTCATAAAATTAATATTAATTAGTAAAAATAATGATAAGTTTCATTTTAAAATTTTAAAAAATCAAATTTGGAGAAATATATGAAATTAAAAAAAATACTATGCTTTCTAGTAATTATTATTAGTTTAAGCTCTTGCAAAGCTGAAAAAGAGAAATATAAGAGTAAAAATCTTGAAGTAGATACAATATTTGATAGTAATTTTTCTTATAATTACTCAAATGACGATGATGAGGAGTTAGAAAATTTAGGCAGGTTAATTAAGGATAAAGCTGACGATATATCGGATACTGATATAATAAATGAAAAAAAAGATTCTAACTTAGAAGTTTCTAAAGAATTCACTACAAAAAAAGAGATTGAATTTAGAAAAAATCCGTTTGAAGACGAAGATAATATTATAGAAAAAATACCAGAAAACACAAAGGTTGAAGTGATTAAAAATGTAAGTGTAGATGGCAAAAAATGGTCTAAGATTTCATATAATGGAAATACAGGCTATGTAAAAAGAGGTTTTTTAAAAGCAATAAAATAATAATGATAAGTCAAATTCTTTTAGAGTTTGACTTTTTCTTTTATTATTTTTGAAATTTCTTTTTGAAATGAGATTTCTAAATGAATATTTTGATTAAATCATCTAATATAAAAATTCAATTATTAATTGTTTGTTTATTTTAATAAGCAAAAAGTATATTGGTGTTATTTATATAACAATAATAAGCTTTAAGATGAAAATAATGTTGACAAATATGAACAAACTCATATAATAATAGTGATAAAAGATTAACAAAGAAAATACATAAGGAGAAAAAAATGACTATTACAACATTCCAAGTTCCTAGAACTATTGTTCACGGTGTGGACAGTCTTGAATATCTTAAAAATCTTGAAGGCAAGAAAGCTGTTCTTGTTACTGGTGGACATTCTATGAAAAAATTTGGCTTTTTGGACCAAGCTAAAAAATATTTGGAAGAAGCTGGTATGGAAGTTATGATTCTTGATGGGGTTGAACCTGATCCTTCTGTAAAAACTTGTCTTGAAGGCGGCAAGAAAATGGAAGAATTTGGTCCTGATTGGATAATTCCAATTGGTGGAGGTTCTGCAATGGATGCTGCAAAGGCTATGTGGATTTTCTATGAACATCCTGGATATAGTTTTGAAAAATTGGCAGCTTTTGATAACCCACCACTTAGAACAAAGGCAAAAATGGCTTGTATTCCATCAACATCAGGAACTGCTTCAGAAATAACAGCATTTTCTGTAATTACTGATACAGAAAAAGAAATTAAATATCCATTGGTTCATCCTGATTTTGTTCCAGATGTAGCAATTTGTGATCCAGTTATTGCAAGCAAAATGCCACCAAGAATTACAGCTCAAACAGGAATGGACGTTATGACTCACGCAGTTGAAGCTTTCGTTTCAACAGCAGCAGATGATTACACATCTCCACTTGCAATTAGAGCAATCGAACTTGTTTTTGGAAATCTTAAAAAAGCATATGATAATGGCGAAGATATAGATGCAAGAGAAAAAATGCACGACGCATCAACACTTGCAGGAATGGCATTTTCAAATGCATCTCTTGGAATAGTTCACTCAATGGCTCATAAAATCGGAGGAATTTTCCACTTAACTCACGGTGAAGCAAATGCAATTATGCTTCCATACATCATTGATTACAATAGAAAATCAACAGATAGATATGATGAATTGGAAAAAATTCTTGGAATTGATGATATAGCAGAAGAAATTAGAAAATTAAACGAATCAGTAGGACTAACTGCAAATATAAAAGACGGTAAAAATACTGTAATAGAAGAAGATAAATTCTTGGAAGTTTTGGATAAAATGAGTGAAAATGCGTTCAAAGATGCTTGTACTCTTACAAACCCAAGAGAAACTTCACCAGAAGATATAAAGAAAATCTACGAGGCTGCATATTACGGCAAAAAAATAGATTTTTAAGAAAATAAATTTTAAACATCGTAATTACTAAAAAATATAAATTGATTAGTAAAAACAGGAGCGAGAGTTCCTGTTTTTATTTTTTTCTTTTAGGTTAGAATTTTTTCCAAAGGATTGGTAAATAATTGGATAAAATTAATATAAGAGATCTCTCGACACTAAAATCCATTTGCTACGCAAATTCATCCGTGCTTATGAAAACTCATTTACTACGTAAATTCTTCCGTGCTCTTGCACTAGTTTTTAGGATTTATAACCGAAATCAACGGTTATAAATCTGTACTAGTTTTAGGGATAAATATTCCAATTCAAGGCATATTTATCGGCTCGAGATGGGTGTTGAGTGGATTGGTTTAATTACTGAAGTCTCAACAAAACTGTAATATATTTATGATAAGTTATTTATTTTTGTAGAACTTTTATTAATTTAAGTAATTATAATTATTTATTTTTGCTAAATTTTTCTGAATGAAGTTTTAATGACACTATAATTTCATTTATTAAAATTTGATTTAAATTTATTCAAAGTATAAAACTATAGCAATATTAAACCCATCTCGACCAAACGTAACGAAGTGAAGTGCGTGGAGAGATCTATTTTGTTAGTTTAGGCTTATATTTTATTTGAATGCCTACAATTTCTTCTGCCTTAGTTTTTGCATGAGATCTTTCGACAGGCTCGAGATGGGTGTTGATTGGATGGGTTTAATTACTGAAGTTTCAACGACACTATAATTTTATTTATTAAAATTTTATTTAAACTTCTTCGCAGCAAAAAAGTATAGGGTATAAACCCATCTCGAGCGAATGTCATGAGTCGAGAGATCTCTTTTGTTATATTTAGATTTTATTTCAAATTCTACTAAAGACATTTTTCTTCTTATGCCTTGGAATGAAATTAATTCTTTTGAAATTGATGAGAGATCTAATAAGGCTTTTATAAATTTTTCTCATCTTGGCAAAAAAATATCCTATGAAATTTCTTTTAAGGGGAAAATGTGCGAAGATAATGTGGAGAATTTTAAAAATTTGAAGGAAAATAATTGGCACAGGCTATAAATTTTTATTTATAGTCTATATATTTGAAAAAATCATTAAAAATTGTATAGTCTATAGTAAGTAAATAGGACTTATAGGATTTACAGTAGGAAAAATTTGGGATAATTTTTTTGAAATTACAGGATTCTTTGTCCAAAGTTGGTTTTCTACTTAGTGAAAGCGTGGAGTATAAAAAGAAGTGGTACCGCATTTAGATGCCTTCTTATGCTCTTTTTTTGTGCTTAAAAATAAAGAAAATTTTAAAAATAAAGGAGAAATATATGAAATTTAAATACCCAAAAGAATATGATTCAGTTTTTGATGAGCTAAAAGATCGTGGATATTTTGAGGCTTCTACTGATGAGGAAGAGTTAGCTGAGAAATTAAAAAATGAGAAAATAACTTTTTATTGTGGGTTTGATGCAACTGCAGATTCTTTGACAGTTGGTCACCTTATCCAAATTATGGTTATGATGAGGATGCAAAATTATGGTCACAGACCAATTGCTCTTCTTGGTGGAGGAACTACAATGATTGGAGATCCTTCTGGTAGAAGTGATATGAGAATGGTTATGACCAAAGAGAGAATTGACCACAATGCAAATTGTTTTTATAAACAATTTCAAAGATTTTTGGAATTTGAAAATGAAGGAGAAGATTCTGGCGACAAGGCTATAATGGTAAACAATGGAGATTGGTTATTAAATCTTCCATTTGTAGATTTTTTAAGGGATGTTGGATCAAATTTCCTTGTAAACGAAATGCTAAAAAAAGATGCTTATAAAAATAGGATGGACAAGGGTCTTACATTTTTTGAATTTTCCTACATGCTTTTACAATCTTACGATTTTCTAGAATTATACAGAAGACACAACTGCACCCTTCAAATCGGTGGATCTGACCAATGGTCAAATATTATCGGTGGTTATGATTTGATTAGAAAAAAAGAAGATGAAAAAGTTTATGGAATGACTTTTAAACTTTTGACAACTGCTGATGGAGTAAAAATGGGCAAAAGTCAAAAGGGAGCTGTTTGGCTTGATGAAGAAAAAACTTCAGCCTACGAACTTTTCCAATACATGAGAAATGTTGACGATAGGGACGTAGAAAAATTCCTCTTGATGCTAACCTTCCTTTCAACAGAAGAATGTAGAAGGCTCGGAAACGGAAAAGATGCAAAAGAAATTAACCATGCAAAAGAAGTTTTGGCATATGAAATCACAAAATTAATTCACGGGGAAGAAAAAGCAAAAGAAGCCCTAGAAGCATCAAAAGCCCTATTTTCTGGTGCTGGAGACGAGTCAGCAATGCCAACAACTGAAATTAAAAAAGAAGAGCTTCCAATGGGAATTTTGACTCTTTTAACAAAACTAGGCTTAACCAAATCAAATTCTCAAGCAAGAGATTCAGTAAAGGGCGGTGGAGTAAGCATCAATGATGAAAAAATAACCGACCCAAGATTTGAGATAAAGGAAGATTTGTTTGAAGAAGGAAAAATAATAGTAAAAAAAGGCAAAAAAACCTTCCACAAAGTTATAATAAAATAAAAATATTTTAAATTTTAACATAAAAAACCCATCTAAAGGATGGGTCAGACTGTTGACAAACTAAATTTTTTCCCATTTCGAGCGAACGTAGTGAGTCGAGAAATCTCGTGAGATCTCTCCATGCGTTCGTTTCACTCACACTAAAACACGTTTGCTTTGCAAACTTTTCTGTGTTATCACACTAGTTTTAGGGATAAATGTGCAAAATCAATGCACATTTATCTAGTCGAGATGGGTTAGATATTAATTTAATTCTAAATTACTAATAATTCTTAATAATTAGACTTTGTCTACGCTCTGGCCCATCCAAAGGATGGGTTTTTTATGTTGGTATTGTTGACAAAATTAATTTAAATTTATTTATTATTAAAATAAAATTAATTTACATATATTTTAATTTCATCAATTTGCTTTAATATTTTATTTTGATATAATAAATTTAAGAATATATAAGGAGGCTTACGCGAGTAAGAAATTGTTATGAAAGGGAAAAATTTAAATAAGTTAGCTATAGTAATGGCTATGTCAACTGCGTGTCTTTTTAGTAATGCAAAGGTTTCTTTAGCGGATGAAAATGTTGATTCTAATATCCAAACAAAAGAAGAAACAAACAAATCAGCCTACAAGGAAGTTAAAGATAATTACGATAAAGCAGAAGAAAATTATCAAAAAGCAGATTCTAGCTTAAAAGATGCACAAAAATCTTATGACAGTGAAAAACAAAATCAAGATAATCTTCAAAAAGAATATGAAGAGGGAAAAAATAATCTTGATTCAAGTAAAAAAGATTTAGAAAATGAAATAGATCAAAACATTAAAGATCAAGAAAACAAGGTAAAGCAAGTTAGTGAAAATATTACAAATAATGAAAAAAATTTAGATCAGGCGAAAAAAGATTTAATTGAAGACAAAGATAATATCACTTCAAAACAAGAAGCCAAAGACCTTGCAGATAAAAATTTAAAAGAAGAAAAGGAAAAAAATCCTAATATTGAAGAAATAGTAAAAGAAGATGAGAAAAATTTAAATGAAGCTAAAGCTTCAAAAGATAACTCTCAAAAGGCTTTTGATGAGAAATCTAAAGAATTAGATGGAAAATCCAATGATTTAAAGGATTTAGAAAAGAAAAAAGAAGATATAGGAAAAGATATTTCTACTAAAAATGAAGAATTATCAAAAATAAAAGAAAAAGAAGCAAATCTTAAAAAAGAGATTTCTGAAATAAAAGAAAAAATTTCAAACCTACCTGAAAATTCTGAAGAGTTGAAAAAATTAAAAGATCAATTGGATCTAAAAGAAAAAGAAATAGAAGAGATATATAAAAGTATTAAAAATAAAGAAGCTGAAAAGGCTAAGGCAAAAGAAAATCTTGATAAAATTAATGCTGATATTGAAAATCTTAAAAAAGACAACATTGAAGTTCAAAATAAAATTGATGCTTTAAATTCTAATAAAGAAAATAAAGAAAATGATAAGAAAAGTGAAGAAGATAAGCTAAGCCAAAACGAGAAAAAATCTCAAGAAATTTCAAATGAAAATAAAGAAATTGATAGTTCAGTAAAAGAAAATGAGTCTAAGATAAATGCTTTAAATACTGAAAAGACAAATGATCAAAATAATAAAACTAAACTTGAAAGTGAAAAATCTTCTTTAGAACAAGATCTTTCGGATAAAAAGAAAGAATTAGAAGAGTTAGAAAAAAATAATAAGGCTCAAGTAAGTGAAGAAGATAAGAAGAAAGCTCAAGCCCAATGGAATAGAGGCTCAATTGGATTTTTTGAAAAAATGGGATCTGATAAGGCTTTAAAAGTATTTACAGAAATTCCAGAACGAAGCAAAAATAATGAAAATAGATTTGAGTATATAGAAAGAAATAAATATGACGAAAATACTATTCTTTCTAAAGAAGATTCAAGAAGTCTTGAATATATGAAAGAAGCCATCCAATCAATAAAAGCTGTAAATGAAAAAAGAAAAAATGATGTTGGAATTGATAATAGAAAACTATCAATTGTGGGCATTACTGATTATGATATGGCTGTAGCTCAAGCCAACGCTAACTTTTCATTTGATAAATTTAAACATGCTAGTATGCATGAACCAACTGAAAATCTTGCTTGGGGACCAAGTACTAGGGCAGATCAAATTATGAACGTAAAACCTAGACCTATGAGCCATATAGAAGGTTGGTGGGATGAAGAGAAGAAAACTTTTGATTATTTGAGAAATACCTTACATCTTAAATCAAGAGATGAAATGGATGATTACTTAGATGTAGAAGCAAATAGTAAAGAATTGAAAAAAGAAGGTTATACTGATCAAGTTGGCCATTACACAAATCTAGTTGATGATTTGATGTGGAAAGAAGATGAATTAAGACAATTGAACGAGCCTAAATTGGATAGTAAAAGTGCCGGTTATGCAGTAAGACCTGGTTTATATGGATATGTTCAATCAATAGTTTTAAGTAACACTGATAATAATGGTGAGATTTATTCTGTTGAAGATTATGAAAAACGTCTTGATGCATATATGAAAAATTTACAAGACATTATCAATGGTAAAGCTTCTGTAGTTGATCAAGATACTCAAAATAAAATAATTAATTTAAAAGTTGAAATTAGTAAGCTTGAAGAAGAAATTAACGAAAAAGAAAAAGAAATTGAAAAAGTAGAAGCTGCTATTAATGATAAAAACAATCAAATAAACTTACTTCAAAAATCTAAAACAGAAAATGAAAATAGATTAGCTTCAAAGAAAGAAGGAGTTAATAAATTATCAGAAGAAAAAGCGAAAATTTCACAAAACATAAGTAATTTAACAAAGGAAATAGAAAGCTTAGACCAAGAAATAGCAAGCATAAAAGATGCTAATAAGGACTATGCAGAAAAATTAGAAAATCTAAATAATAAAGCAAAAACTTATTCGGATTCTATAAATAATATTGATGGTGAAATAAATAGCCTAGAAGCTAGTAAAAAAGAAAAAGAAAATCAAAAAGATGAAATTTCAAATAAATTAAAAGGCTTATCAAGCGATGCACAAAAACTTTTAGATGAGCAAAATGCCAAGGAAGAAGAATTAGAAAATTTAGAGATATCTTCAAATACTCTTAACGAAAAACTAGAAGAAGATAAAAAAGATTTTTCTACAATAGATCAAAATATTAATAAATTAAATGAGGAGATTAATAATATCAAAAATGAGAAAAAATCTTTATCTGAAAAATTAGAAGAAAATAAAAAATCACTTTTAAGTGCTGAGAATAAATATAAGGAAAGTAAAAAATCTTTAGACCAAGTTAATAAGGCCTTAGAAAATGTGAAATCTTGTGAAAAAGACCTTGAAGATGCGAAAAAGACATTTGAAAATAGGAAGAAATTAATTCCAAGCTTAGAAAAACAAGTTGAAGATAGCAAAGTCTATCTAGAAGAAGCTAAATCTTTAAGTGAAAAGGCGAAAAAAGTTGATATAAATGATCCAGAAACCTACAAAGATTTTGAAAATATAGGCAAAAAAATTAAAAATATCAATCTCCTTGAAGAAAAAACTGAAAAACTTGAACAAAGCTTAAATCTTGCAAAAGAAAACACAAAAAATGCTCTTGAAAATCTAAATAAGGTCAAGGAAAATCAAAAATCAGCTTTAACAGAATTTACAAAAGCTAAAAAAGCTTTGGAAAGTTTAGAAGCAAAAGAAAATAAAAATTATCAAGGAAATAGCGCAGAAAGTTCAAAAGAAAATAAGAATAAAAACCAAAGGACAGGAGAATCCTCACTTGGTGCAAAGAGAAATGAATCTCAAAGTCAAGGACAAGATAATAAAACAGGCTCAAGGCTATCATTAAGAGGTCAAAATAGTTCAAATAATAATTTACAAAATCAAAATCTATTGAGTTTAAACCAAGATAATAAAAACAAAGACTTAGAAGAAAAAGAAGATTTGGATAAAAAAGATAGTGAAGCTAAAGAAAAAGATAAAAAAGATAAAAAAGACGAAAATAAGAAAGAAACAAAAAATGATTTTTCAAGCGATGAAGAAAATAATGATTCAGAAAAATCAGAAAGTAATGTTGATGATGATAAAAAAATTGATAATAAGTCAAAGGAAAATAATAATGGAATATTTAAAATAATAATTCCACTTATAGCTGGAGCCTTTGCTATATTATTTTTTAAAAAAAGAAAAAAAGATAAATAATTAAAATAAGGGGCTTTGACCCCTTCAGTTTGTAGACAAAGTCTAATAAAAAAATTATGAGTAATTTAGAATTAAATTAAGCTCTAACCCATCTCGACTAAGTGAGTGAAACGAACGCATGGAGAGATCTCATGAGATTTCTCGACTCACTACGTTCGCTCGAAACCTGCTAGGAAAAATCAAGTCTTTTTTTTCGAGTACGGGTGTATTATCCCAAATGGGCTGCGTCTGTTACCTTCATTATATTAAAAAAAGTGTAGGTAGAAAGTTTTTTCTACTTACACTTTTATAGTACTAAATGGGTGAAAATTTAGTTTGTCAACAGTCTAATAAGGGGCTTTGCCCCTTATTTTAAATTGGAAAAAATGGACAAAAACGCTATAATATAATTATATATAAAATGAAAATAGTTTAATTATTTACAAAGGAGAATTTATGGAAAAAAATACCTACTATATTACCACACCGATTTATTATCCTAACAGTAATCTTCACATTGGTAATGTTTATACTTCAGTTATTGCTGATGTTTTGAAACGATATAAAACTTTAAGAGGATTTGATACTTACCTTACTACTGGAACTGATGAGCATGGTCAAAAAATAATGAACGCAGCTCTTTCTCATGGATCTAAGCCTCAAGAATTTGTTGATAGAATTGCAGGAGAAACAAAAGTTTTGCTAAAAAAACTTGATATTGATTATGATACTTTTGTAAGATCTACTGATCCAAAACACGAAGAAAATGTAAAAAATATTTTCCAATATCTTTATGACAAGGGAGATATTTATAAGGGAAAATATGACGGATATTATTGCGAATCTTGCGAATCATATTTTACTGAAAGTCAACTTGATGATGGAAATTGTCCTGATTGTGGAAGAGCAGTTGACCACCATTTGGAAGAATCATATTTTTTCAGACTTTCAAAATATACTGATAAATTAAAAGAACTTTTCAAAGACCATCCTGAATTTCTTGAGCCAAAATTTAGGCAAAATGAAATGTTAAATAACTTTATAAACAAGGGCCTTGATGATCTTTCTGTTTCAAGAAATACTTTTGATTGGGGAGTTGATGTTCCTTTTGACAACGAACATGTTGTTTATGTTTGGATTGATGCCTTATCTTGTTATTTGACAGCTATTGGTTATGGCTATGATATGGAAAAATTCAATAAATATTGGCCAGCTGGAGTTCATTTAATTGGAAAAGATATTGTAAGATTTCATACAATAATTTGGCCAGCACTTTTGATGGCTCTTGATATTCCACTTCCTAGAAAAGTTTTTGCCCATGGTTGGATTTTGTTTGATAATGACAAGATGAGTAAATCTAAGGGAAATATTATGTATCCAGAACCACTTGTAGAATTATATGGAACAGATCCTTTAAAATATTTCCTACTTCGTGAATTTAATTTTGGTTCTGATGGAAACTTCCTTTCAAAGAAATTTATGGATAGGTACAATTCTGATTTGGTAAATGATTTGGGAAATTTACTTTCAAGAACTGTTTCAATGATTTCAAAATATAATGATGGAATAATCAAAAAAGGTACTGAAACTGATGAGTACGATGAAGACTTAATTAATCTTTGCCACAAAACTTATGATGATTTCACAAGATTAATGGATGAATTTAAATTTAATGAGGCATTGGAATGTTTGTGGAATCTTGTAAGAAGATCAAATAAGTATGTTGACCAAACTGAGCCATGGATTTTGGGTCGTGAAGAAAAATATGACAGATTAAATACAGTTTTATATAATCTTGCTGAATCTTTAAGAATTGTTGCCCAAATGCTTGAACCTGTTATGAGAAATACAACTAAAGAAATTTTAAAACAATTGGGAGTAGAAAACCAAGGTTTTGAATCTGCAAAAGAATTTGGCCTAATTAAAGAAGGTACAAAAGTAAGTAAGGGCGAAAATTTATTTAACAGACTTGATACAGAAAAAGAACTTGAAAAACTTCATGCTCTAAATAATAAATTAATTGAAGAAAGACTTGGAGTTAAAAAGGAAGAAAAAGAAGAAGAAACTCAAGGCAAAGCACAAATTAAAATTGATGATTTTGACAAGCTTGACCTTGTTGTTGGTAAAATTTTAGAAGTAAAAGACCATCCAGATGCTGATAGACTTCTTGTTTTTAAAGTTGATATCGGAAGTGAAACTAGGACAATTGTTTCAAGTATAAAAGAATTCTACAATAAAGAAGACCTAGTTGGAAAAAATATCGTAATAATTAAAAACCTAAAACCTGTAAAAATGAGAGGAATTTTATCAGAAGGAATGCTTCTTGCTGCAGGAGACGATGCAGTTTTACTTACAACAATCAAAGACTGCAAACCAGGTACGGTGATTTCTTAATGAAATTAATAGATTCACACGCCCATTTAACGAGTGATGATTTTAATGAGGACAGATCTTTTCTTATAAAGGATCTGTCTAATTTTGCCGTAAATTATGTGGTAATGCCAGCTTGCGATTTAGAAGATTCAATTGATGTTTTAAATCTTTCAAAAAAATATGACAATTTATTTGCCCAAGTTGGTTTTCATCCTCAAAATATAGATTCTTTTAAAGATGGAGATATAGAAAAATTAGAAAATTTGGCAAAAGATCCAAAAGTTCTCGCGATTGGAGAAATTGGTCTTGATTATTATTGGCAATATGACAACAAGGATGAGCAAAAAGAAATTTTTATTAAGCAATTAGACCTTGCAAGAAAATTAAAGCTCCCAGTAGTGATTCATTCCAGAGATTCAATTGATGATTGTTTGGAAATTTTAAAAGATTATTCAGATTTAAAAGTTCAAATTCACTGTTTTTCTTATTCATATATCCACCTTATGGAATGTATGAAAAGAGGATATTATATTTCAATCGGGGGAGTTGTAACTTTTAAAAACGCAGAAAATGAAAAAAATGCAGCTATAAATGTGGATTTGGATAGGCTCATGCTTGAAACAGATTCCCCATACCTTTCCCCCGAACCTTACAGGGGAATGAGAAATGATCCGAGAAAAATTGTGGAAGTTGCAAGAGAAATTGCAAATCTTCGTGGGATGAAATTATCAAAACTTGCAAAAAGAACAAGCAAAAATGCCATGGAATTTTTTAATATAAAGTAGGTAATATGATAAAAGAAACAATAGTAGTTGAAGGAAAAGACGATATAACAAACATTAAATCAGCAGTTGATTGCGAACTTATTGCGACAAACGGCCTTGCTTTTGGCAAAGATTTGATTGAAAAATTAAAAGAAATTGACAAAAGATGTGGAATAATAATTTTTACCGACCCAGATTTTGCAGGAAAAAAAATCAGGGCGAAAATTTCCAAAGAAATTCCAAACGCAAAGCACGCCTATCTTGATAGGAAAAAAGCAATCAAAAAGGGAGATTTAGGAGTGGAAAATGCCTCAAAAGAAGATATAATAGAGGCACTAAAAAACGCCCACGCCTCAACTTGTAAGAAAAGAGAAGAATTTACCATGAAAGACCTCTTGGACAATAATCTAACCCTTACAGATGATAGCAGAAACAGAAGAGAAAAGCTCGGCGATATACTTTCTATAGGATATTTTAATTCCAAGCAACTTTTATCAAAACTAAATTCCTTTGGCATAAGTCGAGAAGAATTTGAAAGAGCGGTTGAAAAATTATGAAAAAATTATATTCACCAAAAACAATAAAATTAATCCAAGACCTCTATGGTTTTAAATTCACAAAATCTTTGGGCCAAAATTTTTTAGTAGATAAAAATTTTGTAGATAAAATTATAGATTTATCAGAAGTTTCTGGCGAAAATATTTTGGAAATTGGGCCAGGAATTGGAACAATAAGCCAAGAAATGGCAAAAACTTGCAAAAAACTTGTGCTTATAGAAATAGATAGGACCCTTATTCCAATTTTAAATGATAATTTGGGCGAATTTTCAAATGTTGATATTATAAATGCAGATATTTTAAAAACTGACCTTAAAAAAATTGTAAAAGAAAAATTTAATGGCGAAGATTTCAAAGTCGTTTCAAATTTGCCATACTATATAACAACCCCAATAATTGAAAAATTATTTGAAGAAGACCTTCCTTGCAAGGACATGACTATTATGGTTCAAAAAGAAGTGGCAGATAGGATGAAGGCGGATGAAAAAAGCAAGGATTATTCATCACTTTCAGTTTTTATAAAATATTATGCAGAAATTACTGGTCAATTTAAGGTTCCAAAATCAGTTTTTATGCCCCAACCAAAAATAGATTCCCAAGTTTTAAAATTAAATTTGAGATTGTATGATGAGGAAGTTAATAGGAATATTTTATTTTCTATAGTTAGGGCAGGTTTTAATAAAAGAAGAAAAACCATACTAAATTCCCTATCAAGCGTTATTGAAAAAGAAGATTTAAAAGAAATTTTTGAAATCTTATACCTAAAAGAAAATCTAAGAGCAGAAAATCTTTCCCTTAATGATTTTATAAAAATAGCAAACGAATACGAGAAAATAAAAAAATAAAATTGAAAGAGATTATCATTTGAGTATAATAATGATGTTAGAAAAATAGATTTAAAAGAAAAAAGATTGGAGAAAATATGAAAAAAGTAACAGTTTATACATCAAACACCTGCCCACACTGCAAGGCAGCAAAAAATTATTTAAAAGAAAATAATATAGATTTTGAAGAAAAAAACGTAGACGAAGATAGGAGTGCAATCGACTATCTAGTAGAAAAAGGCCACAGAGGAGTTCCAGTAATAAACATAGACGGGGAAGACATTGTAGGCTTTAATAAAGAAGTAGTAGATGAAAAATTAGGATTATAAATAAAAACCTATCTGGGCAAAGAGAAATCTCAAGATATGTTAAATAAATAGAAATATTTAACCAAAGAGATCTCTCGACAAGCTCGAGATGGGTTATTTTTTTCTTTATGTAATTACTTCGAATTTATTTATTACTTATTTAAATTTTATTTTTTAAAATTAGCAATTAGCTTGTTAAATTAAAAAAAATTAAGTTGTAATAAAATACAAAGGCACTAGGCTAAGTAATAAACAAATTGAAATTAAATAAAACTTTAGAATTAAAATAAAGAGAGTAGACACCCGCCTCGAGCAGATAATTATGCCTTGATTTGGCATAATTATCCCTAAAAATTAGTGGTAAAGCACGAAAAAGTTTTCGAAGAAAACTGGTTTTAGTAGCCGAGAGGTCTCATGGAAAAAAATTAACCCAAAATAAAATATAAACTTTAGCATAAAAATAAAGCACAAAAAAACCCATCTGAGCAAAGAGAAATCTCAAAATTAGTCAAATATATATAAATATTTAACAAAAGAGATCTCTCGACTACTGCTCGAGATGGGTATTTTTAATTACTTATTCAAATTTATCAAAAATTTAATCAACTACTCCAAGTATTTCGTTAATTTCATTTTTGTATAATACTGCCTTTGCTCCGTAGATTACTTGAACTCCTCCTGGGACATCAAGGACTCCGGTTGCTCCTGTTTGTTTTAATATATTTTTATCAACAATTTTTGGATCTTTTAAATTTACCCTAAGTCTGGTTATACAAGCGTCAACATCAATTATATTTTCACTTCCACCGAGGGCATCTAAAATTACAAGTGCTTCTTCATGTAAGTTTGAATCGGAATCTGTTTTAACTTCTTTTTCGTCAGCTACTTCATCATCGCCTCTTCCTGGTGTCATTATATTAAATTTCTTTATTAAGAAAGAGAATGAGAAATAATAAAGAGCTGCCCATATTAGTCCAAATGGAATTTCTAATAACCAGTGAGTTTTTTCGTTTCCTTGTAAAACACCAAACAATATAAAGTCAATTACACCACCAGAGAAGGTGTTTCCTATATTTATATTTAATAAATCAGCAATCAAGAATGATAAACCATCCAAAAATGAATGGAAAACATATAAAAGTGGTTGAACAAAAAGGAACATATATTCAAGAGGTTCTGTAATTCCAGTTATAAATGAAGTTAAAGCTACTCCCAAAAATAATCCTTTTAATTTTTTCTTGTTTTCTTCTTTTGCATTATTGTACATGGCAAGGGCTGCAGCAGGCAAACCAAACATCATTGTTGAAAATCTTCCTGCAAAAAATCTTGTTCCTTCTGTAAAAAGTCCAACGTGATTTGGATCAGCTAATTGAGCAAAAAATATTTTTTGAGCTCCTGCGACTTGTTGACCTGCAACCATTTCAACTCCACCAAGTTCTGTGTACCAAAACATTGGATAAATCATGTGGTGAAGTCCAACAGCTCCAGATAATCTCATAAGCATTCCATATAAAAATGTTCCAAAAACTCCAAGTTTTGCAATAGATTGTCCAGCAGAAATCAAAAGGCGTTGGAAAGGTGGCCAAACTATAAAGAAAAATGTACCAACAATAATTGCAACAAAAGATGTAATTATTGGAACAAATCTTGATCCACCAAAAAATCCTAGAACTTGTGGCAATTGAATATTGTAATAATTATTGTGAAGATAAACTGCAATAAGTCCAATAACCAAAGCACCAACAACACCAGTATCAATTGGATCTCCGTCAGGATTAAAAATTGAAAGAAGAGTTGATATAGTTGCATTCATTACCAAAAATCCAACTGCACCAGCAAGAGCTGCAACTCCTTTTTCCCTGTTTGCAAGACCGACCATAATACCAATACATAAAAGCATGGCAAGATTTGCAAAAACTACATTTCCAGCTCCAGCCATAACCTTAAAAATAGTTTGTAAAACGCTATTTCCTAAAAAAGGATAGGCATCAATTGTGGCTTGTGATGAAAAAGCACCACCAATACCCAAAAGTAAACCTGCGGCAGGGAGCAATGCTATTGGAAGCATAAAAGCCTTGCCGACTTTTTGTAAATATTTAAACATAAGTCCTCCTTAACTAATTACTTTATTTAATTATATAAAAACAAAAAAATGTTTTCAATATAAAAATATAAAATGAAGTTTATTTCAAAAAAATAATTAAAAACTATTTATAAAGAAAGATTTTTGAAATTACTTTCAGTTTGTAAAGAAAAAAATCGAAAATTATTTTCGAATTATTTTTTAAAAATACAAACGTTTTTACGCTTAATTTTTTTGAACATTTCAAAAAAATCAAGAAAAAACGCGAGTAAAGATTGAAATTTAAATATTTAATTTATTTGCTTTATTTTTCAAATTATTTTATAGAAAAACATTCTTTTTTTTATAGCTTGTGATATAATTTAAGAAAAAGGAGGCATTTTATGTTTGATTTTAAAAGTGCAAAAAAAAGAGTAGACGAAGCTATTAACCCAACGCATTTATTTTATTCTGAAATTTTTTCAGATTTATCAAAAAACAATGTGTACATAAAACCAGAAAATTTACAAAAAACTGGTTCTTTTAAGTTGAGGGGAGCTTATAACAAGATTTCAAAAATGGATGAAGAATCAAAATCTGTTGGAATCGTAACCGCATCTGCAGGAAACCACGCTCAAGGTGTAGCTTTTTCTGCAAACCATCAAGGCATCAAGGCAATTGTTTGCATGCCAGAAACAACTCCAATGATAAAAATTGATGGAACTTTAAAATATGGAGCTGAAGTTGATCTTCACGGACAAATTTTTGACGAAACAAATACATACGCTCAAAAACTTGCAAAAGAAAAAGGCTATACTTTTATTCCTCCATACGATGACGAAGATGTTATCGAAGGACAAGGAACAATTGCTCTTGAGATTTTGGAAAAATTAGAAGATGCTGATTATATTTTAGTTCCAATCGGAGGCGGTGGATTAATTTCTGGTATTGCAAAATGTGCAAAAGAAATTAAACCTGATATCAAAATTGTTGGAGTAGAACCAGCAAATGCTGCATCAATGCAAGCTGCTATGGAAAATGGCGGTCCAATCACTTTAGATTCAGCTGACACAATCGCAGACGGTACTGCTGTTGCAAGAGTTGGAGATATTACTTACGAAATTTGCAAGGAAAATGTTGATGAATATATTTCTGTAACAGAAGAAGAAATCATGGTAGCCTTGACTACTTTGATGGAAAAACATAAACTAGTAGCAGAGCCTTCAGGAGCATTAAGTCTTGCTGCAAGTAAAAAACTTGGTTGCAAAAATAAAAATGTAGTTTGTGTAATCAGTGGTGGAAATATTGATATGTCATTTATTTCTCAACTAATCCACAAGGGACTTTACGAAGATGGAAGAATTGCAAGATTTACAGTAGAGCTTCAAAATGCACCTGGAAAACTTAGAGATCTTCTTGATGTTATAGCTTACACAAAGGCAAATATTGTTGAAGTAATTCACGATAGCCTTGCTGCAACTAGCAGATATAAAAATATCCAAGTTGAAATAACCCTTGAAACAAATGGAAAAGACCATATCAGGAAGATTAAAGAATTACTTACTGAGAAAGGATACAATATTCATTAAATGAAAATAGAAAAGATACTAAAAGAAATTTCCTACATTTCAAAAAATATTCAAAATGATAAAGAAATTGTAGGAGTTTCTTCAAACTCAAAAGAAATTAAAAAAGATTTTATATTTGTTGCAATAAAAGGATTCGAATTTGATGGCCATAATTATATAGAAAGTGCCCTAGAAAATGGAGCATCAACTATTGTTTATACAAAAGATGATTTAGAATTTGTAGATGGGATCAATTATATAAAAGTTGAAGATGCTAGACTAGCTCTTGCCCAAATTTCAAATTTCTTATCAGACTATCCATCAAAATCTTTTAGAATGATTGGAGTTACTGGAACAAATGGTAAAACAACTACAGCAAATATAATTTATTTTCTTTTGAATGAACTGGGAGAGCCTTGCGCAAATATAGGAACAGATGGTGCGTTTTTTAATGGAAAAACTTTACCAACTGAGCATACAACACCAGAAATTACAGATATAAACTATATTTTAAGTGAGATCAAAAAAGAAGGAATTAAAAATGTAGTTATGGAAACTTCATCACATGGTTTGTGCCTAAAAAGAAATTATGGAATAAATTATGAGTATGGAGTTTTCACAAATTTATCTCCTGAGCATATGGATTACCATAAAACTATGGACAACTATTTTATGGCAAAGATGATTTTACTTAATCATTCAAAAAAACAAGTCGTAAACTTGGATGACGATTATGGGAAAAAAGCCAAAAAAATGTTCAAAGATGCCCTAACAATTTCAATAAATGAAGCTTCAGATTATAGGGCTGAAAATATAAAAAGAGTTGATATGGGTCTTGAATTTTATGTAAATGGCGTTAAATTTTATTTGAAAAGATTTGGCATGTATGACATTTACAATGCTCTTTGTGGGATAGCTATAACAAACAACCTTGGTTTTAAATTGGAAGAAATTTCCAAAGCCTTGGAAGGTTTTAAGGGAGTAAAATCAAGATTCGAATTTATAGAAAATAAGCTAGGTATTAATATAGTAGTAGATTTTGCTCACACAACAACATCTTTTGAAAGTCTCTACAAAGACTTGCCAAAAGATAAGAAAAAATTTGCTGTTTATGGAATAAGCGGCGACAGGACTCCAGATATAAGAAGGGGCTTGGGTAGAATTTCAGCAAAATATGGAATTTTTTCTGTAATTACAACAGATGATCCAAAATTTGATACTTTTGAAAATATTTCAAATCAAATAAAAGAAGGTGTCGAAGAAAATAATGGTGAGTGTATTATAATAAGAAATAGAAAAGAAGCCATAAAATATGCAATCACCCATGCCAAAAAAGGAGATTTTGTTTTAACCCTTGGCAAGGGCGAGGAAGATTTCTTAAAATTAAAAAATAATATTAAAACCTACTACAGCGAAAAAGAAACCATAAGGGAAGTTCTAGAGGAGCTATGAAAATTTTTGTAATAGGAGCAGGGGTAAGTTCGCTTGCCTTCTGCTCTTTTTTAGATAAGAAAAATATAAGAGTATTAGATTTAAATAAGGATTGCGGAAGAAAACTCCTTGCAACAGGAAATGGGAGGTGTAATTTTACAAACTTAAAGCTTTCCTACGAAAATTATTATTCAAATAAAAAAGATTTTATAAATTATTCATTAGATAATTTTTCCAACAAGGACTTGTTAGAATATTTTGAATATTTGGGAATAGAATGGACAAGTTTACCATCTGGAAGATGCTACCCTAAAACTATGAGCTCACAGACTGTAAAAGATTCTCTCATGATGAAGGCCGAAGAAAATGCAAAATTTATTTTTGACCAAAAAGTTTTGGATATAGATTTTGACAAAAAATTAATCATAACAGAAAAAAATAAATACAAATACGATATCCTCGTTATTGGGTCAGGAGGGATGACTTTAAAAAATTCTGGATCAGATGGGTCAATTTTAAAAATTTTAAAAAACTATACAAAAATTGAAGAGATGACTTTTGGAATAACAAATTTCAAGGCGAAAAATCCCCTATCAAAAAAAGCCAAGGGTGTGAAAGTTAATGCTAAGGCAAGTTTAAAAGTAGATGGAAAATTTATAAAATCTTCAAGTGATGATGTAATTTTTCAAACTTACGGCCTTACTGGAACGGCAATTTTGGACCTTTCAAATTTGATTTCTCTAGCCCTTAAAAATGGAAGAAAAGTTTGTCTTGACATTGACTTTTATCCAGAGTATAAAAAAGATGGACTTTTAATGAAATTAGAGGAAAAATCAAAAAGATTTCCTAATAGAAGTGTTGAAGAATTATTAATAGGAAATTTAGACAAAAAACTCATAATTGATATACTTAAAAGGGCTAAAATAAATACTGGTCAAAAAAATATAAAAAGAAAGGATTTGGAAAAACTTTCAAATATTTTGAAAAATCTTTCTTTTGATATAATAGACATAAACGACAAGAACAATGCCCAAGTGACTTTGGGAGGAGTATCTTGCGAGGAAATTGACAAAAAAACCATGAAATCTTTAAAAATTAAAGATTGTTATTTTATAGGTGAGGTCATGGATGTGGCTGGAGATTGTGGAGGATATAATATTCAATGGGCCTTCTCATCAGCAAAAACTGCCTCAGAGGATATAAGGAGATTAAATGTTTAAGATAAATAGAAAGCTAAAAGAATTAAAACACAATGGAGAAAGAATTTCTTTGGCAATAATTGGTTGCGGAAAAATGGGAGCAAGCTTAATTAACCAATTGGGAGATATAGATGCAATCGAAGTTGGATTAGTAGTTGAGCATACAATGAGTAAAGCAAAAACAGCTCTAATAGAATCAGGAATTTCTGAAGATAAAATTATAAATACGGATTCTTATGACGAAGCATACGAGGCTTTAAACAGAGGTTTTGTTGTAGTAAGTTCAAATTACAGACTTGCCTACAAACTTTTACAAATCACAGCCGTAATAGATGCAACAGGAAATCCACCATTTGGTGCAGAAATTGCAGCAAAATCAATTCAATATCATAAACATTTTATTACCTTAAATGTAGAATGTGACGCAGCAGTTGGACCAATTCTTTACGATATGGCAAAAAAAGCTGGAGTAGTTTATACAGGAATTGCAGGAGATGAGCCAGGTTCAATAATTGAGCTTTGCGATTTTGCCTATGGAATTGGACTTGAAATTTTAGTTGCAGCAAAAGGAAAAAATAATCCATTAGACAATTATGCAAATGCAGAGATTTTAAAAGAAAGTGCAAAAGAAAAAGGACTTTCACCAAGAATGCTAACAAGTTTTGTCGATGGAACAAATACCATGATAGAATTAAATTCAGTTTGCAACTGTCTAGGATTTTTGCCAGATACTTTTGGATGTCACGGAATTCCTACAAGCCCAGAAACAGCCGTAGAAGATTTCAAATTAAAAGAAGATGGTGGAGTTTTATCATCATATAAAACAGTAGAGTTTTCACCAGGAATGGCACCTGGAGTATTTTTGATTGTAACAAGCGATAAAAAAGAAGTAAGAGATTTGATGAAATTTTTAGGCTTTGGAGATGGACCAAATTATTTATTAAATAGACCTTACCACCTAACAAGTCTTGAAACACCAATTACAATTTATAATGCAGTAATAGAAAATGAACCAACAATTGCTCCACTTCATGGTCAAGTTGCAGATACAGTTTCAGTTGCAAAAAGAGATATAAAAAAGGGAGAATATTTAGATGGAATAGGTTCAGATAAGGTATTTGGAAAATTAACCGACCACACAAGATCAATAAGAGAAGACCTACTTCCAATAGCCCTAATCACAGAAAAAACAAAAGCCATAGTAGATATTCCAAAAGATACAGTAATAGACTTATCAATGATAGAACTTGACGAAGAAGCAACAATAACAAAATTAAGAAGAAGACAAAATTCAATGAAATTATAAAAAGAATAAAGACTGCAAATGAAGTTTCATACTTTTGATAAACTAAATTTATCCCGATTCATCGTGTGCAACGAGCGAAGAAATCTCAAGAGATCTCTCGACTAGGCTCGAGATGGGTTTTAGCGTAATTTTATTTTGAAATCATTAGTAAATTACAAAATCAATTTTGTCAACATTCTAAGGCTGCAAAAGCAGTATCAGACTGTTGACAAACTAAATTTTCACCCATTTCGAGCGAACGTAGTGAGTCGAGAAATCTCATGAGATCTCTCGACTACTAAAACCAGTTTTCTTCGAAAACTTTTCCGCGCTTTCGCACTAATTTTTAGGGATAATTATTCCAAATCAAGGCATAATTATCTGCTCGAGATGGGTTGTAGCGTAATTTTATTTTAAAATAAGTAATGAATTATAAAATCTATTTTGTCAACAGTATGAGACTGCAAAAGCAGTCTTATTTTTTTGCCTTTTATATTTGTAATTTTTTTTATTATTTTCAAAACCGATTAGAAATTTTTAAAATAAAAATTTATTCTGTGAACTTAAAATTATTTTATTTTACCAATCTACATTAGTTTTAAGTTATGGTTTTCATCAAATTTTAAAATAGAAAAATAAAATGATAAATGATTGACAAGCATTGGGATATAAATTAAAATTAATATGTAATGACAGACAAAATAAAAAAATTTTTAAAATAAGGAGGACTCTATGAAAGGGTTTGCAATGTTAGGAATTGGTAAGACAGGTTGGATCGAAAAACCGGAACCAGAAATGGGACCACTAGATGCTCTTGTTAAACCAATAGCTTTGGCTCCATGTAGTTCAGATATTCACACAGTTTGGGAAGGCGCTATTGGAGATAGACACGATATGATTTTGGGCCACGAGGCTGCAGGAGAAATTGTAAAAGTTGGTGAATTGGTTAAGGATTTTAAACCTGGTGATAGGGTTTTGGTTCCAGCTATTACTCCAGATTGGTCATCTCTTGAAAGCCAAGCAGGATTTCCAATGCACTCAGGCGGAATGCTTGCTGGATGGAAATTTTCAAACTTTAAAGACGGTGTTTTTGGAGAAATTTTCCATGTAAATGATGCTGATGCTAACCTTGCTTTAATTCCTGAAGGAGTAGATCCAGTTTTAGCTCCAATGTTATCAGACATGGTTACAACAGGATTTCACGGAGTTGAACAAGCAGATGTTCAATTTGGTGACGAAGTATTGGTAATTGGAATTGGACCAGTTGGTTTGATGTCAGTTGCAGGAGCTAACTTAAGAGGAGCAAGTAGAATTTATGCAGTAGGAACTCGTCCAAATTGTGTAGAAGCTGCTAAATTTTATGGAGCAACAGATATAATTTCTTACAAAGACGGATCAATTTCTGAGCAAGTTTTAAAACTTACAAACGGGAAAGGAGTTGATAGAGTTATAATTGCTGGTGGAACAGTTGATACTTTTGAAGAAGCAATCAAGGCTATGAAACCAGGTGCAAAAATTGGTAACGTAAACTATCTTGACGGTGGAGATTACATTAAAATTCCTAGAGTTGAATGGGGAGTTGGAATGGGCCACAAAGTAATTAGTGGAGGCCTAACACCAGGTGGAAGACTTAGAATGGAAAAACTTGCTAAACTTGTTTCTTGTGGAAAATTAGATCTTTCAAAACTTGTTACCCATAAATTTAATGGATTTGAAAAAGTTGAAGAAGCTTTATACTTGATGAAAGATAAACCAAGAGATTTAATTAAACCAGTAGTAATAGTAGCAGAAGATTTAATGGAAGAATAGATGAAAATAATAATAGTATCAGGATTTTTGGGAAGTGGAAAAACAACCTTTATAGAAAAATTATCAAAAAAATTGGATGAGGCAGTAATTTTAGAAAATGATTATGCCAAGGCAAATGTAGACAAAGATTTATTGAAAAATACTGGAAAAGAAATTTTATCCTTGGAAGAAGGCTGCATTTGTTGTTCAAAACAAAAAGATTTTGCAACAACAGTTATGAGCATAGAAAATACAATAAATCCAGAATATTTGATAATTGAGCCAACAGGTTTGGGATATCTTTCTAAAATAATTGACAATATAAGTCCAATTGAATATGAAAAAATTAAAATTTTAAAACCAATAGCCATAGTTGACTACTATAGTATCGATAAGATTATGGGAGAATATAAAGAACTTTTCCTTGATCAAATCCAAAATTCATCCTATATACTATTATCAAAAACTGAAAATCTAAGTACAGAAAAAATCGAAAAAGAAGCAAAAAAACTTGAAGACTTAACAAAAGCTAAAGTTTTTACCACTCACTACAAGGATTTTGATAAAAAAGAATGGGACTCTCTTATTGGAGAATATGACAAGGAATCTCTAATAAGAGGGGACTATAAACATTTGCACCTTGATAATTTGGCATATGAAAATGTAGTTTTCAAAGATTTCAATGAACTTGGGACAAATTTTAATGCAGTTTGCCAAAATAGGTTTGGAAAACTAATAAGAGCCAAGGGTCTTGTAAATGTAGAAGATAAAAAAGTCAAGGTAGATGTGGTCGATAATAAATTTTCAGTAGAAAAATACGAAGGAGAATCTTTTACAAATTCTTTGATATTTATTGGAGAAAATCTAGAAGAAAAATCTTTTGATATACTTTTTAAAAAATAATTAAAAGAAGCGCAAAGGCTTCTCAAAGCATAGACAAAATATAGATTCCGCCCATTTAGTACTATAAAAGTGTAAGTAGAAAAAACTTTCTACCTACACTTTTTTTAATATAATGAAGGTAACAGACGCAGCCCATTTGGGATAATACACCCGTACTCGAAACAGTCTGCTACCTTCCATTATCAAGAATTCGATTAAGCAGGTTGGGTTAATACACCCGTGTAACGAGCTAAACTGAGTGGATAATTGTGTAGGTAGATAAAAATTTATTGGAGGTATTTATGATTTCAATAGGAATTGATGTATCAAAATCTAAAAGTACAGTTGCAGCCTTAGGATTTGGGAAAGAAGTCATCTTTAAACCATTTAATATTTATCATGTAAAAAATGATGTAAATAAATTAATTGCTAAAATTAAATCTTTAGATGAAGATGTAAAAATAGTTATGGAAGCAACAGAAATTTATCATATTCCTATCTTAATTAGTTTAGTAAATGAAGGATTTTTTGTAAGCGTAATAAATCCATTAAAAATGAAAAGATTTTGCCAAGCCTTAAGTTTTAGAAATGTAAAAACAGATAAAAAAGATGCTATACACATAGCTGAATATGGTTTAATGAACTGGAATGATCTAATACAATTCAAAGAAGATAAAGAAGAATATGTAAGATTAAAACAATTAAACAGATCCTATCAACATTACCAAAAACTAAGAATAAATCACTTAAACTATTTAGACAAAGAAATAGAAAAAAGACATCCAGGACTAAAAAAACTAATCCCCCATGCAAATGGTAATTATCAAAAAGATAAACTAATAGACTTTGTAGAAAGATGGACTAATAGTGAAAAGATATTAAAAAGAAGTCAAGAGCAATTTGTAAATGATTATGAAAAATGGGCAAAGAAAAAGGGATATCATCCAAACGCACAAAAAGCAATAACCATTTACCAAAATGCCTTAGAATCAATCCCAACAATCTCATCTAGTAACTCAAAAATAGATGCGAATGTCCTAGACTCGATTGAATTTCTAAGAGTAATAAACAAAACTCTTAATAATATTCTATCACAAATGAAAGAAATCGCCACAGAATTAGAAGAATACAAAATAGCAAAAGAATTTTCAGGCATAGGAGAAAAATTAGCCATACAAATAACAGCAGAGATAGGAGATATAAGAAAATACAAAAACAAGAAAAGTCTAATATCATTTGTAGGAATAGATTCACCACCATATCAATCAGGAAACTTTAGTGCAAAACAAAGAAAAATATCCAAAAGAGGAAATCCAATCCTAAGAAAAGTACTATACATGGCAATGTTATGTATGAAAAAAGCAAAAGATGAAAGCAATTCGGTATATAAATATATAATAAAAAAAGAAAGAGAAGGCAAGGCAAAAAAAGTATCAAACATAGCAGGAATAAACAAATTTTTAAGAATATATTATGCGAAAGTAATGGAGGAAAAAAACAAGGAAGAATTACTAAAAGCTGCATAAAAAAATAGAAAAAAAAAGCCCAAACAAGAGGGCTTATTTCCTATGGTCAAATTTAGTAATAAAATTATTTGATTTTTTTAAAAAAAGACTTGATTTTTCCTAGCAGGTTTCGAGCGAACGTAGTGAGTCGAGAAATCTCTTGAGATCTCTCGACTACGCTCGAGATGGTTTATAGCGTTATTTTATTATTAAATTATTAATGAATAACTAAGCTGATATTGTCTAAATATGGAGAAGCCGAAAGGCTTCTTTTTTTGTGAAAATTTTCAAAAACTAAAAAATCTATTATAATAATTTTAAGGAGTTATTATGGATATATTTATTGTTGAGGATGATAAAAAAATTTGTGAGGAGCTTTGTTTTCAGCTTGAGCTTTTGAGATATGCTTGTTTTGTGCCGGATGATTTTTCTAATATTTTGGATGAATTTCAAAAAAGGGAGTATAAGCTTGTTTTGATGGATTTGAAACTTCCTTTTGAAAATGGATTTTATTGGTGTGAGAAAATTAGAGAAATTTCAAATCTTCCTATAATTTTTCTAACAAGTGCAGCTGATGATATAAATTTAATTAATGCTATAAATTATGGGGCAGATGATTTTATTTCAAAGCCTTTTTCAATGCAGGTTTTAAATATGAAAATAAAGGCTCTTCTTAGGAGGTCTTATGATTTTTCTGGGAAAAATTTAGATCTTTCTTATAAAAATATTTCTTTAATTAAAGATAAGATGATTTTAAAAGTTGATGATAAAGAAATAAATCTTTCTAAAAATGAATTTTTGATTTTGGAAATTCTTATGGAAAATCCTCAAAAAATTGTTTCAAGAGAAGCTATTATGGATAAGCTTTGGGCGACTGATTCTTTTATTGATGATAATACTTTGACTGTAAATATCAACAGACTTAGGAAAAAATTAAAAAATCTTGGTTTAGATGATTTCATTCAAACAAAAAAGGGAGTGGGATATTTTATAAAATGAAAAATTTTAAATTATTTTTTAGCATTAATAGGGCTTATATTTTCTCCTTTTTTATTTTTCTTATCTCATCCTTAATATTTTCTTTAGCCTTTTCTTTAGATTTTAGGATTTTTTCCTATTGCTTATTAATTTTATTTTTTATATTTTTATTTATAGGAATTTTTAGATTTTTTAAGGCGAAAAAGTGTTTGGAAAAAAATTCTTTTTCTTTTTTTGAAAAAAATCTTTATGAAAGGTATTTGAAAGATATTTTTGAAAGTAAGGAAAAAGAAATAGAAAATCTTAGAATTTCTAGCAAACTAAGGCAAAATGATTTGGAAAATCTTTTGACTATTTGGACCCATCAAATAAAAACGCCCCTTTCAAGTATTTCTCTAATTAGTGAAAGGGAAGAAAATTATGATATAAAAAGAGAGCTTATTAGGATTGATGATTATATTGCATCGATTTTATCTTTTATAAAATTGGGTCAGGACAGTCTGGACTATTCTTTTAAATCTTTTTCTATTGAAAAGCTTATTAAAGATATTGTAAAAAGATATAGGATTTTTTTTATCCATAAAAACTTAAAATTAATTCTCGATATAGAAGATGAAAATATAGTTTCAGACCCAAAATGGCTTGGTCTTGTCCTTGAGCAGGTTTTGTTTAATTCTATAAAATACACAGACAAGGGATATATAAAAATTTCCTATCATGATTTTATTTTAAAAATTGAAGATTCTGGAATTGGTATTAAAAAAGAAGATTTGAAAAATATTAATAAATTTGGATTTAGTGGAGATAGTGATAAAAGAGATGCAAATTCAACTGGTATAGGACTTTTTTTGGTAAATGAAATATTAAAAAAACTTGGCTATGCTTATAAGATTGATTCTAAAGAAAAAGAGGGGACTATTTTTTCACTAAATCTTAAAAAATCTAATATTATAGAAAATTAATCGGCATTAGTCTATTTAGTATTTTGTTAAACTAAAAATTTTCCCATTTAGTACTATAAAAGTGTAAGTAGAAAAAACTTTCTACCTACACTTTTTTTAATATAATGAAGGTAACAGACGCAGCCCATTTGGGATAATACACCCGTACTCGAAACAGTCTGCTACCTTCCATTATCAAGAATTCGATTAAGCAGGTTGGGTTAATACACCCGTGTAACGAGCTAAACTGAGTGGATAATTGTGTAGGTAGATAAAAATTTATTGGAGGTATTTATGATTTCAATAGGAATTGATGTATCAAAATCTAAAAGTACAGTTGCAGCCTTAGGATTTGGGAAAGAAGTCATCTTTAAACCATTTAATATTTATCATGTAAAAAATGATGTAAATAAATTAATTGCTAAAATTAAATCTTTAGATGAAGATGTAAAAATAGTTATGGAAGCAACAGAAATTTATCATATTCCTATCTTAATTAGTTTAGTAAATGAAGGATTTTTTGTAAGCGTAATAAATCCATTAAAAATGAAAAGATTTTGCCAAGCCTTAAGTTTTAGAAATGTAAAAACAGATAAAAAAGATGCTATACACATAGCTGAATATGGTTTAATGAACTGGAATGATCTAATACAATTCAAAGAAGATAAAGAAGAATATGTAAGATTAAAACAATTAAACAGATCCTATCAACATTACCAAAAACTAAGAATAAATCACTTAAACTATTTAGACAAAGAAATAGAAAAAAGACATCCAGGACTAAAAAAACTAATCCCCCATGCAAATGGTAATTATCAAAAAGATAAACTAATAGACTTTGTAGAAAGATGGACTAATAGTGAAAAGATATTAAAAAGAAGTCAAGAGCAATTTGTAAATGATTATGAAAAATGGGCAAAGAAAAAGGGATATCATCCAAACGCACAAAAAGCAATAACCATTTACCAAAATGCCTTAGAATCAATCCCAACAATCTCATCTAGTAACTCAAAAATAGATGCGAATGTCCTAGACTCGATTGAATTTCTAAGAGTAATAAACAAAACTCTTAATAATATTCTATCACAAATGAAAGAAATCGCCACAGAATTAGAAGAATACAAAATAGCAAAAGAATTTTCAGGCATAGGAGAAAAATTAGCCATACAAATAACAGCAGANAATAGGAGATATAAGAAAATACAAAAACAAGAAAAGTCTAATATCATTTGTAGGAATAGATTCACCACCATATCAATCAGGAAACTTTAGTGCAAAACAAAGAAAAATATCCAAAAGAGGAAATCCAATCCTAAGAAAAGTACTATACATGGCAATGTTATGTATGAAAAAAGCAAAAGATGAAAGCAATTCGGTATATAAATATATAATAAAAAAAGAAAGAGAAGGCAAGGCAAAAAAAGTATCAAACATAGCAGGAATAAACAAATTTTTAAGAATATATTATGCGAAAGTAATGGAGGAAAAAAACAAGGAAGAATTACTAAAAGCTGCATAAAAAAATAGAAAAAAAAAGCCCAAACAAGAGGGCTTATTTCCTATGGTCAAATTTAGTAATAAAATTATTTGATTTTTTTAAAAAAAGACTTGATTTTTCCTAGCAGGTTTCGAGCGAACGTAGTGAGTCGAGAAATCTCATGGGATCTCTCGACTACTAAAACCAGTTTTCTTCGAAAACTTTTCCGTGCTTTCACACTAATTTTTAGGGATAATTATGCCAAATCAAGGCATAATTATCTGCTCGAGATGGGTTCTAGCATAATTTTATTTTTAAAATTTTAATAAATAATTAAACTAACTTTGTCTACGATTTGAATCGGCATTTGCCGATTTTTTTTAATCTTACAAAATGTAAGTTTAGGAGAAAAATTGTAAGTTTAGATTAGGGATTTTTTATTTTATTTTTTGTAATATAGACTTAGGAGGATTATATGAATATATTAGAAGTTAAAAATTTAAGAAAAGTTTATAATAGTGAAAATAAAAATACAGAGGTTGTTGCCTTAAAAGATATTAATTTTGAGGTTGAAGAAGGAGAATTTGTTGCCATAATGGGTGAGAGTGGGTCTGGGAAATCTACACTTTTAAACTTAATTGCAACTTTGGATAAACAAACTTCTGGAGATGTGATTTTATCTGGTGAAAATACAAAAAATAAAAGTGACAAGGAGAGGGCGAAATTTAGGAGGGAAAAATTGGGCTTTGTCTACCAAGATTTTTCGCTTTTATCTTCTTTAAACAACAGGGACAATATATTTTTGCCTTTGGTTTTGGCAAATGAAAAATACAAAATTATGGAAGAAAAATTAGCTCCTATTGCAAAGGCATTAAAAATTTCTAATCTTTTGGATAAATTTCCTTACCAAATTTCTGGAGGACAAAAACAAAGAGTTGCTGTTGCAAGATCTCTTATTACAAATCCAAAAATATTACTGGCAGATGAGCCAACAGGAGCCTTGGATTCAAATTCTTCAATGGAGCTTTTAAATATTTTTGAAAAAATAAACAAAAATGGTCAAACAATTCTTATGGTAACTCATTCAACCATGGCTGCTGCAAGGGCCTCTAGGGTTTTATTTATAAAAGATGGGAAAATTTTCTATGACCTTTATAAGGGAGATAGGACCAATGACCAAATGTATGAAAAATTGGTCAAATCTCAAATGATGATTTTATCTGGAGGTGAGGGATTTGAACAAGCTTAATTTTAAAATGGCTACAAGGGGAATAAAAAATAATAAATTTTTGTATTTTCCTTACATTTTGGCATCAAGTTTTATGCTTTTCATTTTTAATCTTTTAATAGATTTAAAAAGTGAAAAATTTATCTTGGAAACTAGGGGAAGCGAAATTATAAAAACTCTTTTGGAAATGGGTTCATGGATTGTGGCAATTTTTTCTCTAATTTTTCTTGTCTACATGGCAAAAACCATTGTCAAAAATCGCTATAAAGAATTGGGACTTTTGTATGGACTTGGCATGGACAAAAAATCTTTGAGAAAAATTTTGATTATAGAAAATTTAATTCTAGGAATTTTAATTTTGATAATTGGAACATTTTTTACAATTCTTTTGGGACCTCTTTTTATAAATTTAGTGGCAAGAATTTTAAAAATTCAAACTCAAATCAAACTTTCTGTAAATTTTTCTAAGTTAATTTTAGGACTTATTATTTTTGCTATAATTTTTATTTTAATAACTTTGATAAGTTTAAATTCAATTAGAAAAACAAATCCAATAGAGCTTTCAAAACTTTCCCAAAAAGGAGAAAGTGAACCAAAAGCGAATGTAATTTCTATGATTTTAGCCATAATTTTAATTGGATATGGGTATTACACAGCCCTTTCAATTGATGGGGGAATATTTCAAGCTCTTCCAAAATTTTTGCCAGCAAGTATTGCTGTAATAATCGGAACATATTTTTTCTTCAGGTCTCTTGTGATTTGGATTTTAAAACTTTTAAGAAAAAATAAAAAAATCTATTACAAATCTACAAATATGACCTTTATAGGAGAGCTTATCAAAAGAAGCAAGGAATCTGCCATGGCCCTTTCATCAATTACCATTATTTCATCACTTTTTCTAATAAGTTTCGTGGTTATGAGTGCTATGTTTGTTGGAAAAAATGATTTATTAGATAGGATTGCTCCAAATGATTTTTTGATACAATACGAAAAAAATGATAAGGAAAGTGAAAAATATACAAAAAATTTCCTTGAAAAAAATATAGGAAAAGAAAAAATAAAAAATCTTGGAGAATTTAAAAGAAAAGGTCTTGTAGTTAGCGAAAAATCAGCCGGAAAATTTTCTATCCTAAAAGATGATGATTTAAGAAAAACAATAATGGATGAAAAAACTAAAATTATTTCCCTAACAGATATAAAATCTTTTAATTTGGCAAATAAGACAAATATTTCTCTTAAAAAAGATGAGGCTATAGTTTTTGATTCAAAAGCAAAAAAATACGATAAAATTTATATAGAAAATCAAAATTTGAAAGTAAAAGAAAATGTTAAAAATACCTCCTATGTCTTGATGGATCCTACAACAAGTCTTTTTCATAATATTGTCCTAGTTGTAGATGATTTGGATGAATTTTCAAAAAAAATATCTGATGGCAAAAATATTAAGACTTTCCCTAGTGTGTCAGGAATATATTTTGACTTAAAAGATAAAAGTCAAAAAAATATTGACTACATGGACAAAAATTTGAATGAAAATATATCTGATAAAGATAAAATTTTAATAAAAAATTCCATAGAAAATAGGATGGAATTTAACAAAATTCACACAGGAGCCTACATTGTAGTTGTTATTTTATCCATAGTATTTTTAATCTCAACCATAATTGTAATTTATTACAAACAAGCCGCAGAAGGCCTTGAAGATGGAAGAAATATAAAGATTTTACAAAAAGTGGGAATGAGCAAAAAAGAAATAAAAAAATCAGTCAAAAAACAAAACTATTTCACGTTTTTTGGACCCCTAATAATTTCAATAATCCATATTCTAATCGCATCAAAACTTGCCTTTGGCATGATTCAAATGTTTGCCATGCTTGATCTTAGAAAATTTATAGAAATAGAGGCGATTTGTATAATAATTTTCTCATTAATCTATATAATGATATTTAGAATAACCCTACCAATATATTTTGAAATGGGAAAATTAAATAAGGAGTAAAAATGAAAAAAATATTTAAAACTCTACTATATATAATAATTTCAATTTCAGTATTAGGATTTTTGTTTATATTTTTGTGGACAAAAATTCCGGAATTTAAAGCCAAAAAAGAAATCTCAGATTTAGGAAAATATGCTCAAAAAATAGAAGATATAAAAATTGACGACCAAGTAGAAATTATTGGTCTTGGCGAGGCTACACATGGAAACAAAGAATTTCAAGAATTAAAATTAGACTTATTAAAAAAATTAGTAAAAGATGCAAATGTTAGAGCCTTTGCCTTGGAATGTGATTTTTCAGAAGGGATGGAGATAGATTCTTATGTAAAATCAGGAAAATTTCAAAAAAATCCATCAAAAATTTTCTCCTTTCCAATTTACCATACAAATGAGATGAATGATTTAATAAATTGGATAAAAAAATATAACCAAAATCACGACGAAAAAATTTCCTTTTACGGTTTTGATATGCAAAATCCAGAAAAATCCATAAAACTTTTAAAAGATTTTGTAAAAAAAGAAAATATTGATTTTGACATAAAAAGTCTGGAAATTTTAGAAGAAGACAAAATTTCAATAAAAGATCCAAAGATGAAAATATTGGAAGAAAATTTAAAAAAATTAAATGAAAAACTTGAAAAAAATACCAAGGAAAAAAGACTTATAGAAAATATTCTATCAAGTTTTCCATATTATAAAATGGTTGATGATTATGTAAAATCAAGTGAATATAGAGATAAAAAAATGGCAGAAAATGTTTCTTGGATAAAAGATTATGAAAAAAATTCAAGAATAATGATAGCAGGCCACAATGGTCATATTGGAAAAAAAGAAGCACTTTATAAAAATATGGGAGAAAATTTACTGGAAAAATATAAAAAATCATATTTTCCAATAGGAACAGATTTTTATAAAACAAAGGTAAATATAAAAACTATGCAAAAAAATCAAAGGACAATACAAAAATTTATATCAGCAGATCCTTTTGCATACGCGGCAAAAAATTATAAGAATGCCTATTATTTAGATTTTTCAAAAGTAGAAGATGGAGATAGCAAAAATCTCTTAGATTCAAAAATAAAAATGGGTTCATTAGGCGAAGGCTACACCCCAATAATGAAATTTGTCCCATACTCATACAGAATAGAAAAATCTCCAAAAGAAATTTTTGATTCAATGATTTTTGTATATCAAGCAAGTCCGATTGAAATTATAGAAAATTAAATTTAATATAAAAATTGCCTAGAAATAAATTTTTCTATGCGATTTTTTGTTTTATCTTATGAATTTTTTTTAATTACATCCTTTATAGAATAAACAGTAAAGCCATTTTTGCCAACTACGGTCTTTGCGTGATACAAAGAGGACAAAACTGATTCACATACGCTATCTCCAACTGCTGTAAATAGAAGGTCAATTGCATCATCACTTATTGATTTTAAATTTAAAATTTTATTTGAGTCGTGTTTAATTATATTTGCAGTTGAGAAGGCTATTACAATTTCACCACTGCCATTTGAAATATAGGAACCATTTCTGCAAAGGCCTGCAACAGCTCTTTTGGCAAGTCTTTTAAGTTGTCTTGAGCTTAAAGGAGCGTCAGTTGCAAGTATGGTAATTACAGACCCCTTGTCTTTTTCGTTTAAAACCTTGTGAGGATATTTATCGGAAAAATATTTGCCATCAATTACTAATTCATTAAATCTTCCGTGGTTAGTCATCACCAAAGATCCAAGTGTATATTCTTTTCCATCAAGTTCAAAAACTCTAGATGAAGAACCAATTCCGCCTTTTAATTCATAACATTTCATTCCTCTTCCAGCCCCAACTGCTCCTTCTTCAAAGATTGAATTGGCATTTTTTATTGCATCAAAAATATCCTCTTCTTTTACATTTAAGGCTCTTATATCATTTAATCTCATGTCATTACATTCCAAAACTAGGGGATTTACAGTTCCTGTGCTTTCTCCAATTTCGGGATTATTTTTTAGCATATATTTTACAAGCCCTGTAAGAGCAGTTCCAACACTTAGAGTATTAGTTAAAATTATTGGAGTTTCTAAAGTTCCAAGCTCATCAACTTGAACCAAGCCAACGCTTTTTCCAAAACCATTTATTACATGAGAGGCACAAAGAAATTTTTCCTTAAAAATATTATTTTCCGTGGGAATAATAGCTGTAACACCGGTTTGAATATTTCCATTTGCTAAAGTTTTATGGCCGATTTTTACACCTTTGACATCTGTAATTAAATTTAATTTTCCTTTTTTAAGACGCCCAATTTTTTTGTCAATTCCCATTATTTTTCTCCTTTTTAGATTTTAATATTACTGCAATCATATTACTTATTATATTTACAAAGGATAGAGGGCTTACCCAAGAATTGTTAAATATATCGCTGTGAGTTTCACAAATTATTTTATTGTTTGTATATTTTGAAGCTGGACTATTTTTTGAATCTGTAATAAGCAAAAAATCATCAGATTTTTTTGATAAGCCTTCCCCAATTTCTTCACTTCCACAAAAATATTTAGGAAAACTAAAAAATATTGGATAATCATTTTTATCTATTGACTTAATAATATAATCAGTATGGATAAGGTCATTAAGATTTACCAAAATTGAAGATAAATTTAAAGATCTCAACCTTTCATTTAAAAATTTTCCCATATTGTAGGACCAATCGTGGCCAAAAATAATTATATACCTACTTGCTATCATTTTTTTTGAAATAGCAATAATCTCGTCAACTTTTATTGAATTGTACAAATTATTTAAGTAACTTGCTTCCGATTCTAATATATTTTTATAAAATTCCTCTTCCAAAATTGAATTATTATAATCTTTGGTTTTGTAAGATATCTTTTTGGAATTTTCTTCTATGTATTTAATAAAAGTATTTTTAAAATCAGTAAAGCCATCAAAGCCAATTTTTTTGCAAAAATTTAAAAAAGTTACCTCAGTGCAACCACATTCCTCGCAAATTGTAGCTAGACTTAGAAAGCAAATTCTAATATGGTTGTCGGTTATATATTTGGCAAGAGATTTTTGTTTTTGTGTATAATTGTCATCATCTTTAATTTTATTTAACAAATTCAATAGTTCCAAAATCACACCTCCCTAAACTAAGTTCATTATAGCACAAAAAAATTATAGTAAAAACTTTAAAAAATCAAAAAAAATCAAAAAAATTTAGATAAATAAAACAAATACTAGATTTATTTTTTTAAAAGTGCTATATTTTAATTATAATGGTAAGCTTATCATTAAATAAAAATTAGGAGGCGAATTATGGAAGATTTAGTTTTAATGAAAAAAAGACCGACTTTTGGATACTCCTTACTTTTGTTAGTATCTTTGGCGGCAATGCTAATTGTTGGATTAACAATTTTGAAAGCGCCACTTGCTGTAGTGATGTTTTTAGCGTGGTTAGTTGTAAATTTATTTGCAATTAAATTAGGTTATACATACAATGAGCTAGAAAAAATAGGAATAAAACAAGTTGGAAAATCTTTGCAATCAGTTGTAATAATGCTTGCTGTTGGAGTTTTGATTTCATCATGGATAGCATCTGGAACTGTACCAACAATTATTTATTATGGACTTAAAATTATTAATCCAAAATATTATTTAGCAACAACTTTGATTATTTGTGCTATAGTATCAATGTTTACAGGAACTTCATGGGGAACAATTGGTACGGTTGGAGTAGCTCTTTTAGGAATTGGAATTAGTATGGGAATAAATCCTGGAATGGTTGCAGGAGCATTAATTTCTGGATCATGGTTTGGTGATAAACTTTCACCTTTGTCAGATACAACAAATTTTCAATCTGGAGTAATGGGCGTTCCATTAATGACCCACGTTAAGCACATGTTGTATACAACAGTTCCTGCATTTATAATTTCTTTGATTTTATTTTTGATTTTGGGTAGCGGCCAAACTGCTGATGCAGATATTCATGCGATTGAAGTTGTTGGTGAAAGTTTAAAAAATTTTTACACAATAAGTCCAATAACCCTAATTCCCTTAATTGTAGTTGTAATTTTATTGGTAAAACAACGTCCAGCATCTCAATCAATTCTTATTGGTGGAGTTTTAGGAATGATTTTAGCTATTTTTTATCAAAAATTTGACGCAACTTTAGTTTTAAATTCTGCCCTTAAAGGTTTTGAATATGATTTTAAAGATGAATTTTTAAATACCCTATTAAACCGTGGTGGAATGGATAGCATGACAAGAACTATACAAGCTCTTATTTTCACAACGGCTTTAGGTGGAATGATTAGAGAGATGGACATATTAAATGTAATAATTGAACCAATAGGTAAGAAATTAAAATCAACTTTCTCATTGATTTTTTCAGCCATGTTCGTAGACTACTTATCAATTGCTTTGACAGGTTCTCACATGTTTGGAGCAATTATGGTTGAATCAACTATGCTTGATTTATTTAAAAAGAACAAATTAAAACCAGAAAATGCTTCACGTATTAGTGAGGATTGTGGAACTTTGGGAGTAACCTTAATTCCTTATGGAGTAACAGCAATGTTTATTGTTGATACCTTGGGAATTGATTTTGCAACTTTTATACCTTTTGTATTTTTCTGCTACATTAGTCCGCTTTTCAACTTAGTTTGTGCAGTAACCGGAATAGGAATAGCAAGATATACTGATGAAGAATTGGAAGAATTAGAAAGATTAGAAGAATTAGAAAGATTAGAAGAATTGGAAAAATTAGAAATGAAAGAAGAATAATTATGGAAGATAAAATGGATTTATTATTAAAAATTTATAGGGGCAAACTCGAAGATTTATATACATTTGGATCATTAGTAGTTGTAGACAAAGATGGAAAAATTGTTTTTTCTAAAGGAAATCCTGGTGAAATATCTTTTCCTCGTTCAAGTGCTAAACTTATGCAAGCTATGGTTCCTCTTTCACTTGGAGCTGTTGAAAAATTTAATCTTAGTCCAAAAGAAGTTGCACAAATTTGCGCATCACATTCAGGGGAAGATTTTCATATAAAAACAGTATCAGGAATACTCAAAAAAATTGGCCTTGACGAATCTTATCTAAAATGTGGTCCTCATTATCCATTTAAAAAAGATGTTACAGAAAATATGATTAAAAATAATGAGAAGCCAAGAGATATTCACAATAATTGTAGTGGAAAACATTCAGGCATGTTAATGTCAGCAATAATTTTAAATGAAAGTTTGGATGATTATTACAAAATTGACCATCCTGTGCAAAAATTAATTACCGAAATGATTTCAAATCTTTGTGAATTTGATATTACTAGAGATTATATTTCTGTAGATGGTTGTGGAGTTCCAGTTCACGCTCTTCCATTATATAATTTTGCACATGGGATGGCTAAGTTATCAGACTATGAAAATTTACCAGAAAATCTTTCAAAACACGCTAAAGAAATAATTGAAGATATCAGCGAAAATTCAGTTTATACTTCTGGCTCAGATAGGATTGACCATTTGTTAATAGAAAAACATAAGGGAGAGTTAATTGTAAAATCTGGAGCAAATGGATATTTTGGTGGTTTGTTGCCTGATAAAAAATATGGATTTGCCATAAAAACCTATGATGGAAATTCTGAAACAAGAAATGTTATATTGATTCATTTGCTCAAAAAATTGGGAGTAATAAAAAAGGATGAATATGATTACTATGACAAAATAGCTGATAAAACTATTAGAAATCATAGGGGAGAAAAAGTTGGAGAAATTGTTCCTCAATTTTAAAAATAAAAAACTGATCTTAAATTGATTTTTTTCAATTTATAGATCAGTTTTTTTATTTCTTACATACCAAAAATTTCTTTTCCAAGTTTTGTATTTTTTGGATCTTCGTCTTCAAATACTATCTTCTTGACATCATTTTGGAATTTTATGTCTTTGTAGAGGATGCCTCCTACAAAATTTTCGTCTTTTTTGAATAATTTGTAGACTTTTTCTCCGTCTTCTTTTTTAATTTCTTCGATTCCTTCGCCTGAATTAAAGCCTGCTGAAAATAATTTTATATCACCAAGTAAAAGTGATGAGAATGGTTTTGGTGTTTGGTAGGTTTTATTATCCCCTGTCATATTGCTTCCAGCAATTTCTCCCATTTCCATTGATGCTGTCCAAAGGCCTATTGTAGCTTTTCCTAATTGCATACAATCTCCTGCTGCATAAACATTATCATCACTTGTTTTTAAGTTTTCATTTACAAGGATTCCACGTTCAATTTCAAGTCCAGATTTTTCTGCAATATCTAGATTATTTCTCACACCTGTTTGAACCAAAATTGTATTTGCTTTGATTTCTTCTCCATCTTCAAGTTTTATTCCACAAACTTTACCGTCTTTTTCTAAAATTTCTGCAGTATTTTTTCCTGTAGAAGTTTTGATTCCTGCATCATTTAATTCTTTTTCTAATTTTTTGGAAAGCTCATTATCAAGTTGTTTTCCCAAAATATAGTCAAAAGTTTCAATAACAAGAACTTCACAACCAGCATTTTTTACAGAAAAAGCAGCTTCAAGACCCAAAAGTCCACCACCAATTACTACAACTTTTTTGTTTTCATTGATGTGGTTTTTGAAAGAATTTAAATCTCCAACACTTCTAATTGCAAAAACTCCATCAGCGTCAATATTTTTTATTGGTGGCACAAATGGATGAGATCCTGTTGCTATAAGAGCTTTTTTGTATTCTATTTCTTCACCGCTTTTTAAAATTGCCTTTTTATTTTCAAGGTCAAGTTTTTCTACTTCACATTCAAGTTTTTCTTCTATATTATTTTTTTCGTACCAATCTGGTTTTTTTACTAAAATTTCATCATTAGTAAAATCTTTTGCTATTAGCTCAGATAATTTTGTTCTCCAATAAGTATGTTCATAAGATTTTGAAATTATTATAATAGAAGAATTTTCTTCTTTTTTTCTAATTGTTTCAGCAGCCTTTAGGCCGGCTATTCCATTTCCAATAATTAAGTAATCGTACATATATTTTCTCCTTTGTTAACTTTTATACTAATCTCTATCTATTAATTTACCCAAATTTTGTAAATTTATCTATAAAATGGGTAAATAATTAAAGTAAATAAAAATTTTAAAAATTAAAGGAGATTTATATGATATATGATTTTGTAGTAAAAAATAACAAGGGTGAAGATGTTAAACTTGAAAAATATAAGGGAAAAGTTTTACTAATTGTAAATACAGCAACAAAATGTGGATTTACTCCTCAATATGAGGGACTTGAAAAACTTTATGAAGAATATCATGAAAAAGGCTTTGAAATTTTAGATTTTCCATGTAATCAATTTAAAAACCAAGCTCCAGAAAATGACCAAGAAATTGATTCATTTTGCGCACTTAATTTTGGGACAAAATTTGACAGATTTCAAAAAATTGATGTCAATGGAGAAAATGAAGATCCGCTTTATACATTTTTGAAAAAAGAAGAAGGAGGAATTCTTGGTGGAAAGATAAAATGGAATTTTACAAAATTTTTAGTTGATAGGGATGGAAAAGTTGTAAAAAGATTTGCCCCAACTACAAAACCTGAAAAAATTAAAGAGGATATAGAAAGTTTATTGTAATGGATGCTCATATCAAACTTGCTTATGATGCAATTGAATATTATTTAGAAAATAAAAGCTACCTTAGAGATTTTGACGAAAAATTTAAAAAAAATTCAAATGGGATTAGGATTGAAGTAAAAATCAAAGGAAGGCTTAAGGGTATTTCAGGCTCGATTTTTCCGACTAGGAAAAATCTGGGTCTTGATATAGTCCATGAAGCAGTAAACGCAGGATTTTTTGATTTAAAATTTAATCCAATTAAAAAAGAAAATTTAAAAGATTTAGAGATAAAAGTTTTTGAATATTTTGATGTAGAAAAACTTAGATTTATTGAAGATTTCAAAGATTATGATGGAATAATGCTCTCTTTTATGGAAGAAAACTATTATGTCTATAGAAAAGACTTTGCTTCTGATATAAAAATGCTAGAAAAAGCTTTAGAAATTTCTAATGTTGATAGCTGGGATAATTTTTCTATTGATAAATTTAGAATGAAAATACATAAATAAGGGAGATATTATGTGGCTTTTACTTGCGATTTTTTCATCAATTTTTGCAGCTCTAACTTCAATTTTGGCAAAAGTTGGAATTGAAGGGGTAAATTCAAATCTTGCAACTGCAATTAGGACTTTTGTAGTTTTAATAATGAGCTGGGGCATGGTTTTTATTACTTCTTCATTTTCTGGAATTTATAATATTAGCAAAAAATCCTGGATATTTTTAATTTTATCAGGCCTTGCAACTGCAATTAGTTGGCTTTGTTATTATGGAGCCTTAAAATATGGAAATGCCTCAAAGGTTGTTCCAATTGATAAAATGAGCATAGTTTTGACTTTGATTCTTGCATTTTTATTTTTGGGAGAAGAATTTTCAGTAAAATCTATAATTGGATGTATTTTAATTACAGCAGGAACTCTTTTTATGGTTTTATAATATACTTTCTATTAATTTATAAATATATATTTTTTCAGATAAAAATCAATTTGACTTTTTTCTTTAAAAATAGTAAATTAGTCAGTAGATATAAGCAATTAAAAGAAGAGTAATTTTAAAAAATAATTAACAGAGAGGCCTTTAGGTGAAAGTGGCTATGCATTTTTTATTATGAAGATCATCTTTTAGCTTAATAAATGAAAAAATTAGTTTATTACGTAAGATAGGCGTTAACTTCATACTCAATTTTTGGGTGGACCGTCCCTTCTGGGGGCGTTTTTTTATTATAATTTATTTTAAAAGAAAAATTTATGAAAAAGAAAGGGAATTATGGCAAGTTTTAAATCATTAGATACAAAAAATACTAAACAAAGAGAACTTGATCTTTCCAAATACTGGGCTGATATAGACCTATTGGATAAGACTTTTACAACAAGAGAAGATACTGAAGAATATATTATTTATGATGGACCTCCAACTGCAAATGGAAAACCAGGAATCCACCACGTTATAGCAAGAACCTTAAAGGATATGACCTCAAGATATAAAAATATGAGGGGCTTTAAGGTTTTAAAAAAAGCTGGATGGGATACACACGGACTTCCTGTAGAAATCGAAGTTGAAAAAGAATTAGGTTTTACAGAAAAAGATCAAATCGAAGCTTACGGCGTTGAAAAATTCAATCAAAAATGTAAGGATTCAGTTTTTAAATATTCAGACATGTGGAGAGATATGTCAGACAGAATGGCTTTTCTTTATGATATGGACAATCCTTATATAACTTTGGACAATGATTATATAGAAACTGAATGGTGGCTATTAAACCAAGCTTTCAAAAAAGGATTAATTTATGAAGGCGCAAAAGTTATGCCATATTGCCCAAGATGTGGTACAGGTCTTGCAAGTCACGAAGTTGCTCAAGGCTATCAAATGGATAAGGCCATAACTTTAATTTGTAAATTTAAGAAAAAAGAAGCTGATAATGAATATTTTCTAGCTTGGACAACAACTCCATGGACTCTTCCATCAAACGTAGCTTTGACTGTTCATCCAGAACTTGACTATGTAAAAGTAAATGATAAAACTGATGGATGCTATTATTATTTGGCAAAATCTTTGCTTGAAAAAGTTATGGCAGATCATGAGTATGAAGTTGTTGAACAGATGAAGGGAAAAGATCTTGAGTATGTTGAATATGAACAATTACTTCCTTATGTAAAGCCAGATGGCAAGGCATTTTTCCTAACTTGTGCTGATTATGTTTCAGCAGAAGATGGAACAGGAATTGTTCACACAGCTCCAGCCTTTGGTGAAGACGACTACCAACTTGGAAGAAAATATAATTTACCATTCGTTCAACCAGTTGACCTTGAAGGATGTTTTACAGAAACTCCTTGGAAGGGCAAATTTATTTTTGATACAAACGAAGAAATTTTCCTACATTTAAGAGATGAAGGAAAAGTTTATAAAAAACAAACAATCGAACACAATTATCCTCACTGTTGGAGATGTAAAACTCCACTCGTTTATTATGCAAAACCATCTTGGTATATAGAAATGAGCAAACTTTCTGAAAAAATGGTTGAAAATAATAACGGAGTTAATTGGTATCCACAAACAATTGGGGACAAAAGATTTGGAAATTGGCTTGAAAATGTAAAAGATTGGGCAATTTCAAGATCAAGATATTGGGGAACTCCACTAAATCTTTGGAGATGTGACGATTGTGGTCACGTTGAATCAATCGGTTCAAGAAAAGAATTGGCTGAAAAAGCAAGAGAAGATATAAGTGAAGATATAGAACTTCACAGACCATATGTTGATGATGTAACAATAACTTGTCCTGATTGTGGAAAAGTAATGCACAGGGTTCCAGATGTAATTGACGTTTGGTTTGACTCAGGAGCAATGCCATTTTCACAAGTTCATTATCCATTTGCAAAGGGAGAAGATTTTGAAAATTATTTCCCAGCAGATTTCATTTGTGAAGGAATCGACCAAACAAGAGGATGGTTCTATTCACTAATGGCAATTTCAACAATAATTACAGGAAAAGCACCATACAAAAATGTTTTGGTAAACGACTTGGTTGTTGATAAAAACGGACAAAAAATGTCAAAATCAAGAGGAAATACCCTAAATCCATTCGAATTATTTGATAAATACGGGGCAGATGCAGTAAGATTTTATTCTTTATATGTATCACCTTGCTGGGTTCCAACAAAATTTGACGAAAAAGGCCTAATCGAAGTTAAAAATAATTTCTTCAGAACAATAGAAAATGTTTATAACTTCTTTGTTCTTTATGCAAATACAGATAATATAAGCCTTGATGAGATTAAAAATTTCAAAAATGTAGAACTTGAAGAAATCGACAAGTGGTTATATTCAAGATTAAATTCACTTTTAAAAGCTTATTATGAACAAATGGAATCTTTTGACTACAACAAGGTAGTTCATTTGGTAAATGATTTTGTTGTAGAAGATTTATCAAATTGGTATATAAGAAGAAATAGAAAGAGATTTTGGAGAGAAGATTTAACAGAATCTAAAAAAGCAGTTTATAAAACATGCTTTGATGTTTTAGTAAGTCTTTCAAAAATGACAGCTCCTATAGCTCCATTTATTTCAGAAGAAATCTACAGAAATTTAACAGGCGGACTTTCAGTTCACGTTGAAAAACTTGATGAGGTTAATGAAGCTTTAATTGATGAAAAATTAGAAGAGAAAATGGATCTTGTAAGAAAAATGGTTACACTTGGTCGTGCATCAAGGGAAAAAGAATCAATCAAGGTTCGTCAACCTCTAGAAAAAATAATTGTAGATGGATCATTTAAAGACACAATCGGTGATTTAACAGGATTAATCAAAGAAGAATTAAACATAAAAGAAGTTGAGTTTGCAGATGACCTTTCAGATTTTATGGATTATTATCTAAAACCAAACTTCAGAAAAGTTGGACAAATTTTTGCTAAAAACGTGGGAGCTTTTGGAAAGTTCTTGGCTGGCGTTGATGCAAAAGAATTTGTAGAAAAGGTAGAAAATTCTCCACAAGAAATTGAAATAAATGGAGAAAAATACACAGTTGAAAAAGATTATCTTGACGTAAGAATTCAAGCAAAAGAAGGATTTGATGTTGAAATGGACGGAAATGTCTTTGTAGTTTTGGATACAGAAATCACAGAAGAGCTTAAAAAAGAAGGATATGCAAGAGAATTTGTATCAAAAATCCAAAATCTTAGAAAAGACAATGGCTATGAAGTTACAGATAGAATCGACATATTCTTTAGTGCAGACGATGAATTGAAAAATGCCTTAAAAGAATTTGAAGAAGAAATCAAAAAAGAAACTTTAGCTGATACAATGGAAGTAAAAGATCTTGATACAGAAGAATTCGAATTAAATGATAAAAATGTAAAAATTGAGCTTGAAAGAAAATAAGAATAAAAATAAAGGGAAGTGAGGAAACTTGCTTCCTTTTTTTGTGGATTGGAGAAAAAAATGAAAATTAGACTTATGAATATGGTAAAAATTTACGATGAAAAAAATAAAAAAGTTTTAGTTTTAGATAAAAAGAAAAAATACGGCTGGGAGGGCCTAACTTTCCCTGGGGGAAAAGTTGAAAAAAATGAATCATTTGAAGAATCAGTAATAAGAGAAGCAAAAGAAGAAACAAATTTAGATATAAAAAATCCTAAGCTTGTCGGAATAATTACTTGGACCTTTACAAATGATGAAGGAGAATTTCAAAAAGATGTAGGACTTTTATATCAAACAAATGATTTTTCTGGAAAATTAATTGAAACTAACAGAGAAGGAAAATTATTTTGGCAAGATTACGAAGAATTTAAAAAAATGGATAAGATGAGCGATTCGATGCCGGAAATTTTAAAAATTTATGATGGAAAATATAGGGAAATTTATTGGGATATAGACAAAAATATAAAAAAATTTTTTAATTTATAAATATTTATGAGTGAAAATATCTAAAAAAATTTAGTAAAAAAATAAAAACTTTTACGTAAAGGTAAGAGTTAAGTGAGAAATTAGCAAGCTAAATGACAAAAAAATATCAATCGGAAGTTAAAATTTCAATGAATGTCTTAATTTTAACAAAAAAAGTTGACTTTTACGTTAGGTATATTGTTAATATTTAATCAAGGAAAACATTTAGATGTTTCCAAATTAAGAAAGGGAGACGAAGTGGTGGAAAAAACAAAAAATTATACGAATGCTGTCAGCGATGCTGAAGCCACTAAAAAAAAGCTTGATAAAAATTATTTTAACAAGGGATTAAATATCGGTATTCAATCTGGTATTTATTATGGACTTTACACAGCATTAGTTACTACAGCCACAGTATATGGAATATGGAAGTTTTGGTATTCGGGTGAAGCTGGACTTTCAGATATTACCGTTGCTTTTATTCTTGGAACTCTTGCAACAGGAATAAATGATTTGACATCAGCAATCTGGGCTATAGTAAATTCAATTATTAAGGGGAAATTTTCAGATTTCCTAAAAACTTTAAAAACAAAACCAGGAATGATAATGGTTTTTGCAGCTGTAGTCGGAGGACCTATAGCAGGAGTTACATATATTCTTGCTGTTCAAATGGGAGGACCAGTTGTTATTCCAATAGCAGGTCTTAATGTTGCCATAGGGGCAATACTTGGAAGAGTAATTTTAAAACAAGAATTAACAGCTAGAACAATTCTAGGAATTGTTATTTGCCTAGCATCATCTCTATTAATAGGTGCAACAAGCCTTACTGGAGAAGTTAAAGATGGAATGGTTTTAGGAATAATTCTTGCAATAATTGCAGCTTTTGGCTGGGGACTTGAAGGAGTAATAGCAGGATTTGGTACATCAATGATTGATTCTGAAATTGGAATTGCAATTAGACAAACAACATCTTCATTAGCAAACCTATTTATAGTCTTACCAATTTTTGGATTGATTGAAGGAAGTGGAATTCATCTTATTTCAAGTCTTTTCTTTAAGGCTTTCACTGATCCAACTATTTTAATCTTATTTGCCAGTGGATTTTTTACTTTTATATCATTTGCTTTTTGGTATAAAGGAACTTCAATGTGTGGAGCAGCCTTGGGTATGGCTTGTAATGGTACATATACTTTTTGGGGACCATTTTTCTGCTGGATTATACTTGGAATAATTTTAAAAAATCCAGGTTATGAAATAGCACCAATAGCATGGCTAGGATCAGTTCTTATGGCTTTAGGAATATTTATAATGAGTGTAAACCCACTTGATTATTTAAAAAGAGGTAACAAATAATGAGAAGACCATTAAATTATGAAATATTAAAATATTTTACTAGAGTGGATAAGGCAAGTGCAAATGATGTTTATAAAGCTTTGGAAAATGAATTTAAAGATCACAAGGCCTTTACTAAAGAAAATATAATAGAAAGTCTTATGACTGCAAAAGAAAATGGCCTAGTGGATGAAGATTCTTATACCCTAATTAATGATGAGCTAGTTGTTTATTACAAAGCAAGTGAAGATCAAAAAAATACTATAAATTCTTATATTAAGTAGGTGATGATATGGAATACGAATCACAAGCAATAGGTCTTATAGAGACTTTGGGTATGTTGCCAGCTATAAAGGCATTAGATGCTATGCTAAAAGCAGCAGATGTAAAACTTGTATCCTATGAAAATGTAGGATCAACTCTAGTTACTGTAATAGTAAGAGGAGATGTTGCATCCTGTATGAGTGCAGTAAAAGCCGGAGTAGCTGAAGGCGAAAAAATTGGAAAAATAACAGCTCATAATGTTATGAAACGACCAGTAACAAATGTAAGTAAAGTAATTTCAGTTCATAAAGTAGAAGATTAGGAGAAAAGATGCAAGCATTAGGAGGCATAGAAACTTTCGGTTTAGTGTATGTGCTAGAAGCTGCCGATGCAATGGAAAAAGCAAGTGGAGTAGAAATAGTTGGCTATGAAAATGTAGCCAGCGGATATATTTCAGTACTTGTCAAAGGCGATGTTGCTGCAGTTGAATCTGCAGTAGATGCAGGAGTAAAGGCAGTAGAAGAAATGGGAGCAGAAGTTTATTCAGCACTTGTAATCCCAAGCCCACATCCAGATTTAGAAAAAGTAACCGAAATTTATAATTTAGATAATTTGATTTAGGAGGGACTATGAAAGTAATAGATACAGATCTTCTTTCAGTTCAACAAGCAAGAATTTTACTAGAGCAAGCAGAATGCTCCAAGGAAAATCTTCTTGATATTGATAAAGAAACAAGAGATGACCTATTAAAAAAAATAAAAGAATATTACAAAACTAACATAGACCAACTTGCAAAGATGTCTTTTGAAGAAACATCCTATGGAAAATATGAAGATGAGATAAAACTTGGAAAATATTATCTAGATAATTTAGAAAATGAAATAAATTCCTACCCTCAAATATTTGACATAGTAAATGAAAAAAATTCAAAACAAGTTGCTCTTTCAAAAGGTGTAAGTCTTGTATTTATAGCCCCATACCTATCAACACTTACTAGTTTTCAGGCAATATATTTTGCCATAAGGGCTTTAAATCCTCTTATTATAGTAAGTGATGTAAGATGTAGAAAAACAGTAACAAAAATGGTTTGTGATATTAAAAAAATCTTAAAAGAAAATTTTTATCCAAGAGGTTTTTTAGATATTTTAACCTACAATTCTAATTTAGGAGAAAAAACCTTATATGAAAGTGAGAAAGTTTCCTTTATATTAGAAAATCTTCTAAGTGAGAATAAAAGAGAAATTCAAAACGAAAATGCTCAAATTTTTAAAGCTGAAATAGGAAATAACATTGTATTTATTGATAAAGATTGTGATAAAGACAAGGTTAGTTATGAAGTTATAAATTCAAAAGCCTTTAACAATGGACTATTGCCAGGAGTTGAGCAATCGGTAGTAGTAGAAGAAAATGCCTATGAAGAAGTAGTTGAAAAATTCAAAGAATATGGTGCATATTTTCTAAGCAAAGACGAACATATAAAACTTGAAAAATTTTTATATGACCAAAACTATAATTGCAGGAAAGAGCTTATAGGAAGAAGTGCAAAAGAATTAGCTGAAATTGTAGGAATAAAGGTTGATTATGATACAAAAATTTTAGTTGTCACAAAACCTTATGTATCAGAAAAAAGCCCTTATTCAAAAGAAAAATATAATCCTATACTTTCCCTATACATTGAAAATGATTGGTTAAATGCTTGTGAAAAATGTGTTGAACTTATTTTAAACGACAAAAAAGGCCAAAGCCTTTCAATATATTCCAACGATTCATATGTAATAGAGCAATTTATAGAAAAAAAACCTGTAGCAAGAGTCTTAGTAAATGCTCCGACAGGTTTGGGATCGGTAGGAATAGGAACAAACCTTCCTATAAGTTTTAGCCTATCAACAAAAAAAATAGAAGGATTAGATCAAACATCACTAACACCAAATCACTTTATGAAATTTAGAGAAATAGGTTTATGCGATGAAAAAGATATAAACTCCTTTCTAAACAAAAAAACAATAAAAAAAGACAAAGATTTATTTGAAAAAATATTAAATTCATTAGAAAAAAATTATTAGGAGGAGAAATGGACTTAAGAGAATTTTCTAAGAAACTGGCAATGGCAACAGAACATATGTCAGACTCAGAAAAAGAAAGTGTACGTCAATTATTTGAAAAAGTACAAGATCAATTAAACAAAAAAGATAACAACAATTACGATTTAAGCGTAGGAATTCAAAGTGAAGGAGAAAATATTCCTGATGGTCCTACTCAAAGACTTGTTGATTTAAAAGCAAACTTTTTAAAACAAGTTCCAACTATAACCTTACATAGGGCAAAAATAGTAACAGAGCTTACAAAAGAAAATCCAGGTATGCCAAAAAATGTTCTAAGGGCAAAAGCTTTTAGAAGAAATTGTGAAACAGCACCACTTGTAATTCAAGATAATGAATTAATAGTTGGTTCACCTTGTGGGGCTCCAAGAAGCGGAGCATTTTCTCCAGATATTTCTTGGAGATGGTTAAGAGATGAATTAGACACAATTGAAAACAGACCTCAAGATCCATTCCACATTTCAGAAGAAGACAAACAATATTGTAAAGATGTATTATTTCCATTTTGGGAAGGAAGAAGTCTTGATGAAGTTTGTGAAGACCAATACAGAGATGCTGGAGTATGGGAATTGTCAGGAGAATCTTTCGTATCAGACTGTTCTTACCACCAAGTAAACGGAGGTGGAGATTCAAACCCAGGATATGATGTAATTTTAATGAAAAAAGGAATGAAAGATATCCAACAAGAAGCAAGAGAACACTTAGAAAAACTTGATTACTCAAATCCAGAAGATATAGATAAAATTTACTTCTACAAATCAGTAATAGAGACAGCTGAAGGAGTAATGATTTATGCTAAAAGATTAAGCGAATATGCAAATGAATTAGCTCAAAAAGAAACAGATCCAAAAAGAAAACTTGAATTGGAAAAAATAGCAGAAGTAAATGCTCATGTTCCAGCAAATAAACCTAGAACATTCTGGGAAGCAATTCAAGCAGTTTGGACAATAGAATCCTTACTTGTAGTTGAAGAAAACCAAACAGGAATGTCTATAGGAAGAGTTGACCAATACATGTATCCATTCTACAAAAATGATATCGAAAGCGGAAGAATGAATGATTACCAAGCTTTTGAACTTGCAGGATGTATGCTAATTAAAATGAGTGAGATGATGTGGCTAACAAGTGAAGGATCATCAAAATTCTTTGCAGGATACCAACCATTCGTAAATATGACAATTGGTGGAGTTACAAGAGAAGGTGTTGATGCAACAAATGATTTAACATATCTTTTGATGGATGCAGTAAGACACGTAAAAGTATACCAACCATCACTTGCAACAAGAATTCACACAAAATCTCCAGAAAAATATCTAAGAAAAATCGTAGATGTAGTAAGAGCTGGAATGGGATTCCCTGCTTGTCACTTTGATGATACTCACATAAAAATGATGCTTGCTAAGGGAGTAAGCGTAGAAGATGCTAGAGATTATTGTATGATGGGATGCGTTGAGCCACAAAAATCTGGAAGATTGTATCAATGGACATCAACTTCATATACACAATGGCCAATAGCAATTGAATTAACTTTAAACCACGGTGTTCCACTTTGGTATGGAAAACAAGTTACTCCTGATTTAGGAAGTCTTTCAAATTTTGATACATGGGAAAAATTTGAAAAAGCTGTTAAAGAACAAATTTCATATATAACAAAATTAACAGCAGCTGCAACAACAATTTCTCAAAGAGTTCACAGAGACATGGCACCAAAGCCATTAATGTCAATTATGTATGAAGGTTGTATGGAACATGGTAAAGATGTTTCAGCAGGTGGAGCTATGTATAACTTTGGACCAGGAGTTGTTTGGTCAGGACTTGCAACTTATGCAGATAGTATGGCAGCAATCAAAAAATTAGTTTATGAAGATAAAAAATACAGCCTTGAACAATTAAATGAAGCATTAAAAGCAGAATTTAAAGGCTACGATCAAATAAAAAGAGATTGCTTAGACGCTCCAAAATATGGAAACGACGATGACTATGCAGATGAAATTTGTAACGATATTATAAACTTTACAGAAAGAGAACATGCAAAATATAAAACACTTTATTCAAGACTTTGCCATGGAACACTTTCAATATCTAACAACACTCCTTTCGGACAAATGACAGGAGCTTCTGCAAATGGTCGTGATGCTTGGACACCTCTATCAGATGGAATTTCACCAACTCAAGGAGCTGACTTCAACGGACCAACAGCAATCATCAAATCAGTATCAAAAATGGCAAATGATTCAATGAATATGGGAATGGTACACAATTTCAAAATTCAAAAAGGAATTTTAGATTCAATAGAAGGAGAAAATGCTCTTGTAACTTTATTGCGTACAGCTTGTATGTACGGAAATGGAGAGATGCAATTTAACTACTTAGATAATGAAACTATGCTAGATGCTCAAGCTCACCCAGAAAAACACAGAGACTTAGTAGTTCGTGTAGCCGGTTACTCAGCATTTTTCGTTGAATTATGTAAGGATGTTCAAGACGAAATTATAAGCCGTACAATGCTTGAACATTTCTAGACTAGAAAGGAATATAAATGGATGTAGATTCAAAAAAAGATGGGATTGAAAGAAGTGCGAGAATTTTCAATACTCAAAAATACAACGTCCATGATGGTCCAGGAGTAAGAACATTAATATTTTTCAAGGGTTGCCCACTTAGGTGTAAGTGGTGCTCCAACCCTGAAGGATTAAAAAGCGAATATCAAGTAATGATCAAAAAAAATGCTTGTATAAATTGTGGTCAATGTGTTGGTGTTTGTCCTAAAAAAATTCATTATATGGAAAACGGCATACACAAAGTTCACAGAGATATAACTTGCATTGGTTGTAGAAGATGTGAAAAAAATTGTCTACAAAAAGCCATAGAAATTGTCGGTGAAGATAAAACAATAACAGAGTTGATGGATATTGTTAGAGAAGATAAAGATTTTTACATGATGAGCGGTGGGGGATTAACAGTTGGCGGTGGAGAATGTAGCGCCCAAGCTGAAAGTTTAAAATCTTTACTTGAAGCAAGTCACATGGATGGAATTAATACAGCCATAGAAACTTGTGGTTATACGCCAAGAAAATCTTTAGATTTAATAAAAGATCATGTAGATTTATTTTTATTTGATATTAAGCAAATGGATCCTGTAAAACATAAATATTGGACTGGAGTAAATAATGAAAGAATCTTATCCAATTTAAGATATTTACTCGAAAGTGGAAAAAAAGTTAGGGTAAGGATGCCAATTTTAAAGGGCGTAAATGACAGCCACGAAGAAATAAAAGCAGTTGTTGATTTTCTAGAAGATTTTAAATATTTTAAAAATTTCGATGGCATAGATTTACTTCCTTATCATAGGTACGGAGTTGGAAAATATGAGCAGCTCGATATGGACTATCCAATGGATACTGAAATGGAAGGCGAATTTGCCTTATCAAATGAAAAACTTGATCAGATTCAAAAATGGATTGATGAAGAAAAAATTGAAGTAAACTTAGTAAGGCATTAGGTGATAAGATGGAAAATTTACAAAGAATAGTTCAAGAATCTGTACCAGGCAAACAAATAACCCTTCTTCATCTTATTTCATCTCCCGATCCATCAGTAAATGAGAAAATCGGTTTGGATAAGGGAAATGCCATTGGAATTATGACCCTAACCCCAACAGAAAGTTCTATAATAGCAGCTGATGTAGCAGCAAAGGCTGCAAGCGTTGAAGTTTGTTTTATTGATAGGTTCAATGGATGCGTTCTTTTACAAGGAGATAACGAAAGTATAAAGCAGGCTTTGGAAGAAGTTAAAAATACTTTCGAAAATATGCTAAAATTTACCTCTTGTCCTGTGACAAAGTCATGAGAAGAAAGTGGTTGATAGCTGGCAATGATGGGGTGGGAAAAACAAGCCTTGCAAGCTTAATTGAAGGAGTTGACCTTAAAGCAAAAAAAAGTTTAGACCTACAATTTAGAGATAAGACTATAGAAGTTTCAGAAGGCTATATTGAAAATCCTTACTTAAATAGTGCCTTGATTATGGTTGGTCAAAATCAAGCTTTAGTAAATATTTTCGTGATAGACCTAGAAAAAGATTGTCATTTCCCACCAAACTTTGCCAAGTCATTTACTAGACCAACTATTACTGTAATTAATAAGATTGACTTATATGATAAAAAACAAGTTAAAAAATTAAGACAAATAGCTGAGGCTATTGGAAGCGATCATATATTTGAAATATCTATTAAAAAAGGTACGGGTCTAGATAAGTTAAGAGAATATATAAAAGAAATTGAGGATGAAAGATGCTTTTTATAACAGAAGAAAATTTAAGATACCAATACAAAAAAAGCCCTTTTGACTCATACATCATTGAAAAAGGTAGTAAGCTAACTCCACAAGCTAGACAATTTCTTTTAGATTTTAGAATTGACATAATTGATAAGTCAAAGCCTAAAAAAATAAAAAAAGAAGAAATTAAGCTAAAGGATAATCCAGATTCTAAAAAATCGGATGATGATAAATTAGATAAGAAAGCAATCCTAATAATTAAAAAACTAGCTCTTGAGCTTAGGGATTTTGATCATGAATTTGCAACTTATCTAAATAACTTAGCGATAAAAATTTATAAAAATGAAAAAATAGACCTAGAAGAAAAAGAAGGTAAAAAAGAAGAGGCTATTAATATCTACATAAACATGAACCTTGATAATCCATATCTTAAAAGCTTTGTAAGTATTGATGAAGCAATTGAGAAACTTAATAAAATCAAAGAAGAAAACAATGAAGATTTCATAGATAAATTAGCTTCTATACTTTATATCTGGTTTATAAACATTAGCAAAGGAGGATAAGCTTATTAATTTAGAAAATGTAAATAAAGTCATAAAAGACTTTGAACAATCAATAGAAAAGCCCATAAAAACAAAAAATAAAAAACTCTATACAGGTATAGACATAGGAACTGCTTTTATAGTCTTATGCGTCTTTGATGAAGACAAAAGACCAGTTGCAGGAGCTTATGAATTTGCTCAAGTAGTTAGGGATGGAATGGTTGTAGATTATATAGGAGCTTGCGATATAGTAAGAAAGTTAAAAAATCAACTAGAAGAAAAGCTAGGAGAAGAACTTCTTATAGCAGGATGTGCTATACCACCAGGAACAGAGAATATAGACGGTGGAGCCGTTAAAAATGTTGCTGAATCAAGTGGTTTTATAGTGGAAAAAGTCCTAGATGAACCAACAGCTGCAAACAAATTATTAAATCTTGATAATGGAGCTGTAGTTGACATTGGTGGTGGTACAACTGGAATATCAATAATAAAAAATGAGAAAGTAGTTAAAGTTTTAGATGAGCCTACAGGGGGAACCCACTTCTCATTAGTCCTATCAGGAGCATATAAAATAGACTTTGATAGTGCGGAAAAATTAAAAAGAGATTTTTCTAAACATAAGGAAATATTTCCTGTTGTAAGACCTGTTATAGATAAAATAATTTCTATAATTGAAAATTCAAGTAAAGACCAAGAAATCGATCAAATTGTTTTAGTAGGTGGTACAGCACTTTTAAGTGGAATGGAAGATTATGTTTCTAAAAAGACAAATATAAAAACTCTAAAACCATCAAACCCTATGTTTGTAACACCAATAGGCATAGCCTTATCACTAATAGAGGATTAAAAAAATGGATATTAGACTAATAAAGGCGCCAAGCCCAGCTACACTTGATATTGTTAAAAACAGATCAAAATTAAAAATCGAAACAAATCCTGGAGCAATGGGACTTGTTCAAGGAAAATTAATTGAAATGACTCTAGCAAGTGACATAGCTTATAAAACTAGTGGAGTTGAAGTTATAGATGTTAGAGGATCATGTCCACAAAATATGATTATGCTTGCAATAATTGGAGAGATGGAAGAAGTTAAAGTTGCCCTAAGAAATATTGAAGAAAAAATTAAGGAAAAAGATATATGGTAATCGCAAAACTTATAGGCAATGTATGGGCTACAAGAAAATATGATTCACTAAATGGTCTTAAATTTATGCTAGTAGAAATTTTAGATGGAAGTGAGAAAAATAAAAAAATTGTAGCAGTAGATACAATAGGAGCTGGAAGAGGAGATAGGGTTATTATAACTCAAGGCTCATCTGCAAGAGCTATCCTTGAGGAAAATCAAAATCAAAAAATTCCTGTAGATGCTGTTATAGTTGGAATAATAGATGAGGATTGTGATTTCTAGGAGGTTTTGATGAAAAGACTCATAAGTCAAGAAGAAGTCTTAAAGAAAAAAAATGAAAAAGAAATCTATATCGATGACAACACTATAATCACAGCTGCTGCCAAAGACTTGGCAAAAGATCTTGGCATAGAATTTAAAAAATGTGATTGTAAAGATCAAAAAAATGATATAGAAGAAAAAAAAGAAAGCAAAGACTATAAACAATCATCAGCAGTCTTATCAGAAGATCAAATATATGAAATACTTAAAAAAAGTATAGAAAAAGGCCTATTATCTGAAAATGATATTGAAAGGATGATAGGATAGGATGAATGAATTAAGTCAGTTGCTAGAAAGTTTAGTAGACAATTATAAAAAAAATGAACAAAAAGTTAATATAGACCTTTATAAAATTACTGTAGGAATATCAGGAAGACACATTCACTTATCTCAAGAAGATTTAGATACTCTTTTTGGGAAAGGATATAAGCTTACACCAATAAAAAGCCTATCACAACCAGGACAATTTGCATGCAAGGAATGCTTAACAATTGCAGCAAAAAAAGGTTGTATAGAAAAAGTTAGAATAATTGGACCAACAAGAAATAAGACTCAAGTAGAAATACTAAGATCAGATGCCTTTAAACTTGGTATAAAACCTGTACTTAGATTATCAGGAGATTTAAAAGATACTCCAGGACTAACAGTAATAGGACCAGAAGGATCAGTCATTTTAAATGAAGGCACAATAGTTGCTCAAAGACATATACATTTTAATAATCTTCAAGCAAAAGAAAGAGGATTTAAAAATGGAGATATAGTTTCAATAAGAACTAGAGGCGAAAGATCAGCAGTACTTGAAAATGTAAGTGTTAGGGTTGGAGACAATGGATATCTTGATTGTCATATTGATCAAGAAGAAGCCAATGCTCTAGGCTTAGGTCCTAAAGACTTTATAGAAATTATTAGATAAGGGGTTTAGATGACAGAAAAAAAACAAGTAGAAGTAAAAAAAACTGAGCCTATAAAAGATGAAAAGGCAAATACAGAAGTAAGAAAAAAAATCACAAATAAAAATATAAAAAAAGAAGAAAAAAAGGAGATTAAAAAAATGGCACAATTAGACGCATTAGGAATGATCGAAACAAAAGGATTAGTAGGAAGTATTGAAGCAGCAGATGCAATGGTAAAAGCAGCTAACGTTACACTAATTGGAAAAGAACACGTTGGTGGTGGACTTGTAACAGTTTTAGTTAGAGGAGATGTAGGAGCAGTAAAAGCAGCAACAGATGCAGGAGCTGCAGCAGCACAAAGAGTTGGAGAATTAGTATCAGTACATGTAATTCCAAGACCACACACAGAAGTAGAAACAATCTTACCACACAAAGAATAATTAAAAATAATAATATAGAAAGAAGGTAAGTATGACAGAATTCGATTTTGATCTTTCTTCAATCCAAGCAGCAAGAGATCTTGCTAGAAAAGGAGCTGAAGCAGAAAAAAAATTAAGAAATTATACATTCGATCAAATTGATAGAATTATAAAAGCAATCGCAGAAGCTGGAGAAATTCACGCAAAAGAATTAGCAGAAATTGCTGTAGAAGAAACAGGATTTGGAAAAGTAGAAGATAAAATTTATAAAAACCACATGGCTAGTGGACTTTTATATGAAGAAATTAAAAATCAAAAAACTATAGGAATAGTTGATGCTGACGAAAAAGGTCAAGTTATTACTGTAGCAGATCCAGTTGGTTTGGTAATGGGAATTGTTCCATCAACAAATCCGACAGCAACAGTTTTATACAATTCAATGATTGCTATAAAATCTAGAAATCCTATAATTTTTAGCCCACACCCAAAAGCTAATAGATGTACATCAAGAGCAATTGAAATTGTAAATGATGCAGCTGTAAGAGCAGGAGCACCAGAAAATATAGTACAAGGATTAACAAAACTTTCAATGGATGCAACAAATGAATTAATGCATGCTGATGAAGTTAAATTAATCATAGCAACAGGTGGTCCAGCAATGGTAAAAGCAGCATATTCTGCTGGAAAACCAGCTATAGGAGTAGGAGCAGGAAACTCTCCAGCTTATATAGAAAGAACTGCTGATATCAAAAAAGCTGTTAGAAATATAATGGCATCAAAAACTTTTGATAATGGAACAATTTGTGCTTCAGAACAATCATTAATTGTCGAAAGATCAAATAGACAAGAAGTAGTTTCAGAATTTGAAAAAGCTGGGGCATACTTTATGAATGACGAAGAATGCAAAAAAGTATGTGCTTTATTATTTAGAAATGGAACAGCAATGAATCCTAACTTTGTAGGAAGAAGCGCAAAAGTTATAGCAGATGCTGCAGGAATTAGCATACCAAGTGGAACTAGAGTTCTTGTTGGTGAACAATATGGAGTTGGAAAAGAATATCCATTATCTTATGAAAAATTAACATCAGTACTTGGTTTTTATACAGTAAATGATTGGAAAGAAGCTTGCGATCTTTCATTTAAACTATTAGAAAATGGAATAGGTCATACAATGAGCCTACATACAGAAGATAAAGAAATAGCAAGAAAATTTGCTATAAAACCAGCAAGCAGAATTCTTGTAAATACTGGTGGAACAATGGGAGGAACTGGACTTACAACTGGACTTCCAATTGCCTTAACTTTAGGTTGTGGAACAATGGGAGGATCAAGCGTATCTGAAAATGTTGGTCCAAAACACCTTGTTAATTTGAAAAAATTAGTTTATGGAACAATAGATGCTGATAAAGTTGTTCAAGAAGACAAAATATTTAAAAAATATCACGGAAATGATTGTTCATTAAATAATAACTCATTACCAAATTATGGAAACCAAGCAAAATATTTTGAATATTCAACAGGTTGTAACAATTGTAAAACTGAAGAAGAAAAAAGATCTTCAAACTTTAATGAAACAGGTGAGATAAACTTAGAAGAATTAAAAGAAATGGTTGACTCACTAGTAAATGCCTTCAAAGGTAAATAAATAAGTTAATAAAAAAATAAAAATATAAAGGAGAGAAAAAAATGAACGAAGCTTTAGGAATGATTGAAACAAAAGGATTAGTAGGAAGTATTGAAGCAGCAGATGCAATGGTAAAAGCAGCTAATGTTACTCTTGTAGGAAAAGAACACGTTGGTGGAGGACTTGTAACAGTTTTGGTTAGAGGAGATGTAGGAGCTGTAAAAGCAGCAACAGATGCAGGAGCTGCAGCAGCACAAAGAGTTGGAGAATTAATTTCAGTTCACGTAATTCCAAGACCACACACAGAAGTAGAATCAATTTTACCAAAAAATAAATAAGAATCATGAAATATGATTTATCAAACTTTTATAAAGATTTAAAGGTAAAGTTTAATAAATCAAATGGCAAGGAAATTCTTCTATTTTTGATGGAAGAATTTTCTAAAACTATAAGTTTAAAAGATGAAAGAGCCATTATCGCTGTTGGTAATGAGCTCGCATCTTTTCTTAGAGTAAAGGGTCAAACAGACTTTGCTTATAAGATTTATAAAGTAATAAAAAAATTAGTTTTAAATAGCTACGGATTTATTTCAAAAGATTACGCAAGCCTTCTTATTAATATTTCAAATTGTCATATAGTTGCTAAAAATTATGATTTGGCAATTGATGTTTTGAATGAGACTGAAAATATTTTAAATCAATTAGAAGATACAAAATATCTTATGGCAAGCGTATATAACAATAGGTCCCAAGCTTATAGGGCAAAAAATATGCTTGATTTAGCCCAAAAAGATATTGAAAATGCTCTAAAAATCATAGAAAATAAAGAAAAAATAGCTGTATCTAAAATTAATCTTGCAGAAATTTTGACACTCAAAAAGAAATTTGCCAAGGCCTTGGTAAATGCTAATGAGGCTATATTTTATTATGAAAAAAATAATTTAAGACTTCCTCACTTGGCTAATGCCTACGCAACAGCAGCCAATATTTATTATAATAATAAAGAATATTATACATCTGTGTATTATTACGAAAAAGCCTTAGAAGTATTTGACGAAACCGTTGGCGAAGGTCCAATTAAAGATATTTTAATTAAAAATCTAAATCAAGCTAAAAAACAAAGGGATATATAATGAATGGTATAGATTTATCAAAAAAATATTTTTATGATATAGCTTATCCTATTTTCAAAAAAAATTGTCCAGAAATTTTAGATATTTCATCAATTGGTCTTGTTGGAGAAGGATCTGAGTGCTTTGGTCTTGATGATGACATATCAAAAGATCATGATTTTGGTCCTGGATTTTGTATTTGGCTAAGAGATGATGATGTAAAAATTTATAAAAATAAAATCGAATCTTTATTGGAAAAAATGCCCAAGGAATTTTTGGGATACAAAAGAATTGATTCAAAAATTGTTGATAAGAGAGTGGGCTTATTTTCTGTAGAAGATTTTTATGAAAAATATACATCAGCTAGAAAGTTTCCAATTAATGATATAGATTTTTTAAAAATTCCAGAATCTTTTCTTGCTACTGTAACTAATGGAGAAATTTTTTTAGATAATTGTAAATTATTTTCAGCTTATAGAAAATACTTATTAGATTTTTATCCAGAAGATGTAGTTAGAAAAAAACTTGCAGCCTATCTTTTTCAAATGGCTCAAGCTGGGCAATATAACCTAAAAAGGTCTCTTGATAGAAGTGATATTTCAGCAGTTTTTTTTGCGAAGGCTGAGTTTATGGAAGCTTTATTTGGAGTACTTTTTTTATTTGCAAAAGTTTATATGCCTTATTATAAATTAAGATACAAAAGATTGGCACAAATTAATTATTATCCTTGTGATTTACTTAATGATATGAATAAATTTATGGAATCAAATGAAAAAAATGATCTTCTTTATTTAAGTGAAAAACTAAGCATATATGTAAAAGATATATTAAGATATAGATCTATTACAAAGTCAGATGATGATTTTTTATTGGCTCATGCTATTGAAGTCCAAAATTCAATTATAAATCCATAAATTAAGGCTATTAATTTGGTGAAAGGAAATTGATATGAGATATTTATTTACAAATATTGACAAGAACTTGATGAAAGATATACTTAGAGATTATAATTTATTATGTGTTTTCGATGAGCTTTCCTGGATTTTAGATTTTGAATGGAAAAACTTTGATGAAATCAGAGGGATTAATGGTAGGGCTCTTTGTCAAGATTCGCCTAAAGAATTTTTTATTATGAGACTTGCTCAATATTTGGCTTATAATAGAAAACTTATAGGTTATTTATATGAAGATTTAAAAAAAGCAGAAAAAAATGATTTTAATCCTATTTTTGATAAGTATGCCAGGATGATGGAATTTACAGATAAGGATAAGTTTGAAATTATTAAAGAAAACTTAGAAGACTTATCACCGGTTAAGATTCATTTATTAGAAAAGATTAAAAATATTCTAAACTCAAAGTCAATTGATACTCCAAAAGAGTTAGAAAAAATAAGACCTAGAGAGTCTGAAGATAAGAAAATTTCATCTTATGATTATTACATAGCTGAAATTTCTTTCTTGTCTTTAAAAACTTTGTGGGCTATTGAAGAGATGATAAAGTATCCTTCTTTTAACTTAGAAGAAAATATTTATGAAAATACAAAATATTTATTTAAAAGATTAAATATTAAGGGGTAAAAATGATCAACAAAGAAAAACTATACTCAATTGGTCAAGCTTCAAATAAAGCACAAGTATCTACAAGAACTTTAAGACATTATGAAAGTATAGGACTTATTAAACCAGATCTTGTTAAAGAAAATGGATACAGATATTATACAGATGAAACTATACTTATTATTTCTCTAATAAAATATTTACAATTTATGGATTTCACATTGGATGAGATTAGAAATTTTATTTTAAATGCAGAATATAATGATGTTAGTAAGACCTTTAATGAACTTATTAAAAGAACTAGTGATGAAATAAAAAAATTAGATGAAAGATTAACTATAATAAAAGATTGGAATGAACTAATATCTGAAGCATCTTCTGCTTTTTTAATTGGTAACAACACTCCAAGTATTAAATACATAAAGGAAAGTGAATTAATTTCCTATCCTATGGATTTTAAATTTTACTATGAAGATACTGTCTTAGATTTAGATTTTGCAAATTTTGTAAAAAGCAAAGATAACAAGATTACAGGTCCTGTTATGTTTTATTTTGATTCTTATATTGATAGATTAAAGTGTGAAAAAGAAAATAGGCCTATAAAGGGTCTATACATTCAAAAAACTGTTCAACCTATCCAAGATGAAAAAAATATTTTCACTATAAAAGATGGATTTTATGGATCTATTTATCATTTTGGAAAATATGAAAATTTAAGTAAATCCTATGAAAAACTTAGAAATTGGGCTAAAAAATATAGGTATAAATTATCACAAGATGTTATAGAAAGATTTGTAGTGGATTCTTGGACTTTTAGAGATGAAGAAAAATATGTAACAGAGATACTAATACCGATAGAAATGAAAGTAGAGGAAAATAAATGACATTTTCAGTAAAACCTACTATAAATGTTGGAGATGATAGCCTAGAAATTTTAAATTCTTTAGACGTTAATAAAATATTTTTTGTAACAGATCCATTTGTAGTAGAAAGTAAAATGATAGATCAAGTAACAAGATTATTAGATAGAAATATTTCTTATGATATTTTTAGTGAAATCAAACCAGATCCAAGCCAAGAATTAGTTGAAAAGGGAAAAAAAGCATTAAAAGCTTCAAATCCTGATTTAATTTGTGCAATTGGTGGAGGATCTGCGATAGATGCTACAAAGGCTATTATTTATGATATATACAAGGAAGAAAAAGTAAAGAAAACTTTTGTTGCCATACCAACCACAGCAGGTACAGGAAGTGAGTCAACAAATTTTGCAGTTGTAACAGTAGGAAATGATAAAAAAGTATTAATAGATGATATAATGCTTCCAGATTATGCCCTTTTAATTCCAAAATTTACAAAAACCGTGCCAAATTTTATTACAGCTGATACAGGAATGGACGTATTAACTCACGCAATAGAAGCCTATATTAGTAAAAACTCATCAATATATACTGATACATTTTCAAAAACTTGCATAGAAACAGTTTTTGAAATTTTGCCAAAAGTATATGATGATGGAGATAGGTTAAAACTTAGAGAAAAAATGCTAGAAGTTTCAAATATGGCAGGAATTGCCTTTAACAATGCAGGACTTGGAATAAACCATTCCCTAGCCCATACAATTGGTGGAACTTTCCATATTTCTCACGGAAGATTAAATGCAATACTCCTTCCTTACGTAATAGAATATAATTGCAAAAATTCCGATGATGCTAGAAAAAAATTAAATGATTTAGCTCAAAAATTAAATCATAGAGATTACACTTGCCTAATAAAAGTAATTAAAGAAATGAATAAAAAATTCAAAATTCCAGAAAAATTAAGTGGCCTTGGAAAAATTGATGAAAGAGCTTACCAAGATTCAATAGATAAAATGGCACTTACAGCCCTAAATGACAGATGCACACCAACAAATCCAGCCTTAGTGACAAAATTTGATTTAGCAAATATCCTAAGAGATGCTTTTTAAATTTTAAAATTTCATGTGTAAAAAAACTGACCTTAAAAGTTAGAAATTTAACTTGATAGGTCAGTTTTTTTATGAAAAAATTTAGAAAAATTATTTGCTTTCGTATTTTAAAAATTTATTAGATAGGTAAAGGGATATTATTAATTCACCCAGGGCAAAAATACCTAGTATGGCTAAATCATGTGAGTTTATATATCTAAAATTATTTGATACTATTGCTAGATAGCTTAATCCTATTATTTTAAGGGCCTTGTAGGCTGTGGCAAAACCAAGCACGGTAAAGACGCTGGATAAAAGCACTATGATTCCAAAAGATCTAAACCTTATAGCAAGGGCACCGAATATCCCAATAATAGGCAAAGCCAGCAAGATGCTAAGGCCTGTATAATAAATATATATGTCAAAGTCAATTCTCGAAAAACCACCTATAAATTTTCCTCCTAGATAGAAGAGTCCTAGAAAGTATATTTGGCAAAGGCAAATTATTATAAAGGCCAAGATTATCTTTGCAATTGCAAAGTCCATATTTTTCTTTGGACTAAGCCTGATAAATTTAAGCCCTGCCTTGTGTTCACTTGCCCAAAGGCTTGCTATTACTATTGCAATTAAAGGGATGTAGAAAAATAAAAAGTAAAACAAGCTAACCTGGGTCCACAAAGATTGCCATTCGTGGGTCAAGATCTCCCTATTTCCCATATAATTTATAAGGCCAAAGGCGTTGGCTAGTAGAGGTATTATCAGACTTACTAGCAAGATATTTGTAAATTTTATTTTTTTAAATTCTAATTTTAACATAAGTCCTCCTAGTCCTTGTATAGATTATAAGTTTTCATTGCCTTTAAGTAGCCAAGGCAGACTATTAAAAGAATAAGGGCAATTATTGGTGTATAAAAATTTATTGGATTTAGAACCTGGATAAATTTCTCACCTTCTCTTACATAGGAAAGATTTAATAAACTTGCCATCCAAGCAAAGGGATTTACAAAGCCAAGAGTATGTGATGTGAGCATGGTGATTACTCCAGTTAGTCCTCCAATTATTGAGATAAATGATAGGGTGTAGACATTTTTTGTCTTCATACCTATTACCATAAATAGGGCCATAAAAAATAAATTTATTATTATGGCGGATATGTTTACCAGGCCAAATCTTAAGATCATGTCAGTGTCCATATTAAAATGACCTGACTTTTTTGCAAGTAGGAGAAAAACAATAGCTTCTACTATTTGCAATAAAACTAGCTTTAAGGATAGGGTTTTAAATTTATTTATGAGTATAGAGTTTACTTTTTCTCCAAGACTTACTTGCAACTGCCACATCTTGTTTTTTTCCTCGATTTCAATCACTTTTTTAACCAAAGATGAGATTAAAATTGGATTTATCAATAAGGAAATAAATAAATAGGTGTCTAAAATGTCGGCTAGGGGATAATTTCCCTCCGCAAATGATTTTGAATGGCTGAACCCTGCTACCATTAGCATTTGAGCGAAAAATACTATTAGTATTAAAAAATTTATCCCAAGTCTTTTGTATTTTTTTCTTTCTAAATTTGCCATATTAAGACCTACTTTCTTCGATAAAAAGTTTTTCTAGGCTTTCTTTTTCTTCTTCAATCCTGTATATATCAACCTTACCATGTAGGAAATTTACTATCTCAGAAATTTTTGGGTTAGAAACTTTGCCCAAAATAATCTTTTTACCATCTATCCTTACCTGATCTAAGTCTAAAAGATTAACAGCTTTTTGATTGTCAGATGTTTGAATAGAAATAAATGGCGGATGGAGTTTTCTATAGTCTTCCAAACTTCCATTATAAGTTAATTTCCCTTCCTTGAGGATGCCGATGTGGGTGGAGATTTTTTCCATCTCATCAAGGATGTGTGAAGAAATCAGAATGCTTGTGGAAGTGTTTTTTACTATATTTTTAAATAAATTTCTCATCTCTTCGATTCCCTGAGGGTCAAGACCGTTAATTGGCTCGTCTAAAATCAAAAGTTTAGGATTTCCAATAAGAGCGATGGCAATACCTAGTCTTTGCTTCATGCCTATAGAATAATCCCTGGCCTTCTTCTTGCCCACATTATGAAGATCAACAAGGTCCAATGTTTTTGAAATTTCTCCTTTATCTATTCCCTTAAGCTCGCAAATTATTTCAAGATTTTCATAGCCACTTAAGTGGTCGTAAAAGGATGGATTTTCAATTAGAGCTCCGAGATTTTTATTAAGGTCTTTTTGGTTTTTAGGACTTACTTCCTGACCAAAAACCCTAATTTCTCCTCCGTCTTTTTTAACAAGTCCAAGTATAAGCTTCATAAGAGTTGACTTACCAGCTCCATTTTTACCTATTAGACCATAAATAGCTCCTTCCTCTATTGCCAAAGAGTCAATATCTAGGACCTTCTTCTTGTTATATGATTTTTGTAGATTTTTTATTTCTAAGATTTTTTCCATAATTATTCCTCCTACAAAAAGGATACCAGTCTAAGATAAAAATAAGCTTTAAGCAAGGTCACTTTTACATCACAAAAATCAAAAAATCAAAAGTCTGGTGTATAATTAGGGTAGCAAGGAGGACTTATGGATTTTAGAAATAATTTTTCTATACTAATAGTAGATGACGAAACAAATTTATTGGAAAATTTATATAATTTTTTGAAAGACAAGGGTTTTAAAAAAGTTTATACCGCCAAAAACCTTAAGGAATCTAGATTTAAATTAGAAAACTTTAAAATTGATTTAATAGTTTTAGACTTAATGCTTCCAGATGGAAGTGGTTTTGACTTATTAAAGGAAGTTAGACAGACTTCTGATATTGCCATTATAATTTTATCTGCTCTTGATGGAATAGATGATAGGAGAGAAGGCTTTGAAAACAAGGCAGATGATTATTTAGTCAAACCTTTCTTTCCAGATGAACTTCTTTGGAGAATTGATGCGGTTTTAAGAAGAAGCAAAAAAATTAAAAGTGAAGAAAAGATAAGTTTGGGAAATGTGATTTTCGATAAATCGAAGGGAATACTTGAAAAAAATGGAGAAGAAATTGTATTAACTGCCACACAATTTAAAATCCTAGATTACTTATCTGAAAATATAAACATGATAGTTTCAATTGATAGAATTTTAGAAAATATTTGGAAAGATTCTTATGGCTATGAAAACACGCTAATAACTCACATATATAGGTTACGTGAGAAACTAGAGGATAATCCAAGAGATCCTAAAATCTTAGTCACCATAAAAGGACTTGGTTATAAACTTGTTAAAGAGGATTAATAATGTTTAATTATATTTTAAAAAGGTTTAAAAAAATTGTTATAAGAATACTCTCTTTAATGTTTTTTCTAATGTTTTTGCTTGTGATGTTTCTCTACCTAAACTACAGATTAAATAATAAATATCCAAGGCCAAATGATATTTTTTCCTATGTGGAAGACAATAAAAGCAAGATTTATCTAAACGAAAAAAATAAAGAATTTTTAAAAGAAAAAGATATTTGGGCGATAAGACTCGATAAAAATGGAAGAGTAATAGAAAGTTTTAATAAGCCAAAAAATCTTAAAGATAAATTTGAACTTATTGATGTTGCAAGATTTACTAGGTTTTATTTGGCTGACTATCCTGTTTTTACCTACATTGTTGGAGATGGTTTGATTTTATTTGCCTATCCAAAAAATTCTTTGGATAAATTTCCCTTCAACTATTATAATTACAAGAACCTTATTTTTAATTTTAAATTATTTATAATTTTTGCACTTTTGTTTTTCTTATTAGTTTATATTTTTTACAGGATTGATATTAAAAACATCTTAAAAAATACCCTGCCATTTCAAAAAGCAATAGATAGGATTTATGAAGATGATTATGAAAGCTTGGATGAAAATGGAGAATTAAAAGATTTGGCCATATCCATAAATAAGGCAAATGAAAAATACCATAATTTAAAAAAATCCCAAAATAAGTGGATTAGAGGCCTAAGTCATGATGTAAGGACTCCCCTTGCAAAAATTTCATGGGAGCTAAGTAAAGAAAATAAAGAAAATTTTGATATAGAAAATATGAAAGACCAAGTCCTAAAAATTTCAAATATCTTGGAGGGCTTAAATCTCACCTTATCACTTTCTAACATAAATAAAGAAAATTTTAAGGAAGAAAATCCTATAAAAATAATCAGAAAACTTATAGTAGATAAATTAAATGAAAATCCAAACAGGGAAATTATTTTTGAAAATAAGGTGGAAAATAAAGATATAAAGCTTAAAATGGATGAGAATTTGTTTATAAGGATGCTTGAAAATATTTTAAAAAACTCCCTAATTTATACACATGGAAAAATTAAACTTACAATTTCAGATTCTAATGATAAATTAGAAATTAAAATTATAGATCAAGGAAGGGGAGTATCTGAGAAGATAATAGAAAAAATTAACAAGGAAGATTTGACCGATGTTACAAGACATGGTTTGGGTCTTTTAATTTCTAAACAAATTGCCGAATTACATGATGGAAAATTTTTTATAAAAAATAAAAATAAAGGTCTTGAAGTATCTTTTATATTTAATTATACGAATTTAATTTTATCTTTATATTAAAGATAAAAGCTTAAAAATTTGGATATTGTGAGTGTTTTTTATTTTTTTATGTTATACTTTTAATTGTAATTAATGGGGGTGGTCTTGTGTGTGAAAATTTAGATAAATATTCTGTAGTTTTAAAGAATGTTTCTAAGTCTTTTGATGATGAAATGATTTTAAAATCGGTTGATTTGGAGCTTGAGAAGGGGAAATTTTATACGCTTTTGGGGCCTTCTGGTTGTGGGAAAACTACAATTTTAAATCTTATTGCAGGCTTTTTGGAAGCAAATTCTGGTGAGATTTATATTAATGGAGAAAATGTTTTGGATATTCCTGCAAGTAAGAGAAAGGTTAATACGGTTTTTCAAAATTATTCTCTTTTTCCTCATATGAATGTTTTTGATAATGTGGCTTTTGGTCTTGAAATCAAAAAAACTGACAAAAAAATTATAAAAAAAGAAGTTGAAAAGGCTCTTGATATGGTGAATTTGTCTGGTTTTGAAAAACGTGAGGTTTCTCAAATGTCTGGTGGGCAAAAGCAAAGAGTTGCCATAGCTCGCGCTCTTGTAAATAAACCTGATGTTCTTTTACTCGACGAGCCCTTGTCTGCTCTTGATATGAAGCTTCGTAAATCTATGCAAGTTTTGCTTCGTGATTTGCAATGGGAGCTTGGGATTACTTTTGTTTTTGTAACTCACGATCAAGAAGAAGCTCTTGCCATGAGCGATTGGATTTTTGTAATGGATAAGGGAGAAATTGTTCAACAAGGAAGCCCAAAAGATATTTACGATGAACCAATCAATCGCTATGTTGCTCAGTTTATTGGTGAAAGTAATATTTTAAAAGCAAGAATGGTTGATGATTATAAGGTTGAATTTGCAAATAAAACTTTCGCTTGCTCTGATGCTGGAATAAATAAAAATGAAAGGGTTGAGGTTGTAATTAGGCCTGAAGATATAAATCTTGTGTCAGTTGATGATGCTGATATTGTTGTAAATATTGATAATATTTTGTACAGGGGAGTTTTTAATGAATTAATTTGTTTTGATTCTTCTGATTTTAGGTGGAAAATTCACACAACAAGAACTTTTGAAGAAGGCGATGATATTGGAATAAAAATTGATGCTGACAACATCCACGTTATGCGTTATAACGAAAGCGAGGATGATTTTGATAAAAGAATTGAAAAATATGCGATTGGAGAAGATGATGGCTAAAAAATACCAAAAATTATCAGCTATTTATTATATTTGGATTTTAATTTTTATAATTGCTCCAATCCTTCTATTGGTTTACCAATCATTTTTTGATATTTATGGAAATTTTACTTTAAACAATTACATTTCCTATTTTTCAAATAAAAATTATATGATTATGACCTTCAATTCTATTTTAACTGCATTTTTGATAACTACCTTTACACTTTTGTGGGCCTATCCATTTTCGTATTTTTTATCCAAGACCAAGCACAAAGACTTTATCTTGCTTTTGGTAATTCTTCCAACTTGGATAAATTTGGTTTTAAAGGCCTACGCTTTTATTGGACTTTTTAATAAAAATGGAAGCATTATGGGATTTTTGGGACTTGCAAGTGAGGGGATTTTGTTTACAAATCCTGCCTTTATTTTGGTTGCTTCCTACGTCGAACTTCCCTTTATGATAATTCCAATTTTTAGGGCGATTGATTCTATTCCAAATGAATATATAATTGCAAGCGAAGATTTGGGAGCAAGTAAGTTTCAAACTTTTAGAAAAATAATCATTCCCCTTTCTATGGATGGAGTAATGGCAGCAAGTCAAGCAGTTTTTATTCCTTCTCTTTCACTTTTTCTTATAACAAGAATTATTGGAGGAAATAAAATTATAACCTTGGGAACTGCAGTCGAAGAGCATTATTTGGTTACTCAAAATTGGGGCATGGGATCAACCATTGGCCTTGTTTTAATTTTTATGATGTTTGCAGTTATTTCTATTTTAAATAAAAAGGCGGTCAAAAATGGAAAATAAAAAAAATAGGCTTGGAAATTTATATTTATTTTTTGTCTTTATAATAATGTATTTGCCTCTTATTTACTTGATTTTTTATTCATTTAATAGCGGGGGAAATATGAATGTTTTTGAAAGCTTTACATTAAAATATTATAAAAAAGTTTTTGAAGACGAAAGGCTTATAAATATTGTAATAAATACCCTAATAATTGGACTTTTGTCGTCTTTAATTGCAACAATTATTGGAACGCTTGGTGCGATTTCAATTTATTATATGAGAGATAAAAATTTAAAAAAGAAAGTTTTAGGTCTAAATTCAGTTTTGATGGTTTTGCCAGATGTAATGATGGGAGCATCATTTTTGATTTTATTTTCTTTTTTATTAAAAATTCCCATGGGTTTTTACTCGGTTTTGCTCTCCCATATTGCCTTTTCAATTCCAATTGTGGTTTTGATGGTTCTTCCAAGACTTTATGCCCTAAATTCTGATATGATGAAGGCTGCGGAAGATTTGGGAGCAAATGATATTACAATTTTAAATAAAATTATCCTTCCAAATATTGCAAGCGGAATATTTGCAGGATTTTTTATGGCTCTTACTTATTCTTTGGATGATTTTGCAGTTACATTTTTTGTAACAGGATCAGGATTTTCTACTCTTTCTGTTGAAATTTATTCAAGGGTTAGAACAGGAATTTCTCTAGAAATTAACGCCCTATCTTCAATGATTTTTATTTTGTCCTTGATTTTGGCAATAGGCTATTATCTTATACAAAGTAGAGAAGAAAAAAGGAGGGCAAGATGAACAAGGTTTATAAATTTTTTATAGGAATTTTGGCCCTTTGCCTTCTTTTATTTTTGGGACAAAAAAAATTAAATGCAAAAGAAAAAGATCAAGATTCAAAAAATATTTATTTTTATAATTGGGGCGATTATATTGACCCTGAAATTATAAAAGATTTTGAAAAAGAGACAGGCTATCACGTAATTTATGAAACTTTCGATTCAAACGAGGCCATGATGGCAAAAGTTGAGCAGGGAAAAACTTCCTATGATTTGGCATTTCCTTCAGAATATACGGTTGAAATGATGAGGGATAAAAAACTTTTAAAAAAATTAGATCACGAAAAAATAAAGGGCCTTGATAATATTGACCAAAGATTTTTAAATTTATCCTATGATCCCAACAACCAATATTCAATTCCATATTTTTGGGGATCTTTTGGTATAATTTATAACAATAAAAAATACAAAAAAGAAGATTTTTCATCTTGGAAAAATTTGTGGGATAAAAAATTTGAAGGAGAAGTTTTATCTTTTGATGGGGCAAGAGAAACTTTAGGGATTGGACTTTTGGCAGAAGGAAAATCCATAAATGAAAAAGATGAAAAAGTTTTAAGACAAACCAAGGATGAATTGGTTGGTTTTATGAAAAATGTAAAGGCAATTCTTGCCGATGAAATAAGAATGTATATGGTCCAAGAAGAGGCTGATATAGCAATTACATTTTCAGGAGAAGCTTCAATGGCAGAGTCTATAAATCCAAATCTTTCCTACACAATTCCAAAAGAAGGATCAAACATTTGGTTTGACACCATGGTTATTCCAAAAACCTCAAAAAATACCGAGGGAGCCTACGCTCTTATAAATTATCTATTAAGACCAGAAGTTGCCGTAAAAAACGCTGATTATGTTAGGTATCCAACTCCAAACAAAAAGGCAATGAAATATATTGACAAAGAAGCAAGAAATGATAAGACCTTGTATCCAGACGATGAAGATATAGATAAATTAGAAGTTTTCAAAAATTTGGGCAAGGAAACAACAATTTTATACAATGATTTGTTTTTGGATTTAAAAATATCACCTCAAGCAGATTAATTTTTCCTTGAAAATTTGCTAGATAGTAAGTTTTCAAGGATTTTTTTAATTAATTTATTGTATAATAAATTAAAGAAGTAAATTTGAATTGATAAGAAAGGTTTTCATAAAAATAGGAGAAAAATATGGTAGAAAAAAATATTAATGAATTTGTAAGAGAAAATGCTCCTTGTTATATTTATAAAAAGGATATTATTGACAAATCTTGTAAGATTTTAAAGGAAAAATTTGAAAATATTGAATTTTTATATTCAATAAAGGCAAATCCCTTTATGCCGGTAATAAAAACAATAAAGGAAAATGGAATTGGTTCAGATGCTGCATCAAGTAATGAAGTTTTAATGTCGATTGAAGCGGGTATGGAAAAAAATCATATTTATTATTCTGCTCCAGGAAAAACAATGGAAGATTTAAAAAAAGCTTGGGGTAAGTGTATCTTTATAGCAGATTCTTTCCACGAGCTTGATTTGATAGATGATTTGGCAAAAAAACACGGGGAAATTTTAGAAATTGGTTTGAGAATTAATCCAAATTATTCTATGAAGGATAAAAAAGCCCATCCAAGTAAATTTGGTGTTGATGAGGATAAAATTTTTGATTTTTCTTGGACCTATAAAAATTTAAAACTTGTAGGTCTTCACGTTCACGTTCAAAGTCAAATTCTTGATACAAATCTTCTTTCAAATTACTACAAAAATACCTATGATTTGGCAGTAAAATTTTCAAAACTCGACTTTGTAGATTTAAAATTTATAAATTTTGGTTCAGGAATTGGCGTTTCATATGATAAGAAAAATGAAAAAGATGTGGACTTGGATATTTTGGCAAAGACCATGAAAGATATGTATGAAAAAAATGAAAGAGAACTTGGGGTAAAATTTTTAATTGAAAGCGGAAGATTTTTGGTGATGAATTCAGGGACCTACTATACACCTGTAATTGACAAGAAATATTCCCAAGGAAAAACCTATCTTGTAGTAAAAAATGCCATGAATGGTTTTGTTAAGGCTTCAATGAAAGAAATGTTGAAAGATGCCTTGGGCAAAGAATGTGAAAGAGCCTTTGAGCCACTTTATACAGGTATTAATCAATGTGAATTTGAAATTATTGGAGATTCTTTGGAGAAAGAAAGAGTTGATATTGGTGGTCACTTGTGCACAAGTCTTGATTTATTGGCAAGAGATATTGAATTAAAAAAGGCAGATATTGGAGATATTTTAAAAATTACAAATGCAGGAGCCTATTCCTACAGTATTTCAATTTTAAATTTCGCAAGACACGATTTGCCAAAAGAATTTTTGATTTAAAATGTAAAAAAAAGGACTTTTCAAAAGTCCTCAGTCTGTTTACAAACTAAAAATTTTCCCATTTCGAGCAGATAAACAACCGTTTATTCGGTTGTTTATCCCGATTTATCGTACGTAGTGAGTCGAGAAATCTCACGAGATCTCTCCGTGCGTTCGTTTCACTCGCACTAAAACACCTTTGCTTCGCAAACTCATTCGTGATTTATCACTTAGTTTTAGAGATAAATGTGCAAAATCAGTGCACATTTATCTAGTCGAGATGGGTTATTAGTAATTTAATTCTAAATTACTAATAATTCTTAATAATTAGACTCTGTCTACGCTCTGGGACTTTTTAAAAGTCCTTATTTTATTTGATCTTCTAGATCTTTAAATTCCATATCTTTGGAAAGATTTTCTATGGTATCTATTGTTGATTGCCAATTTTTTACAAGTGCAGCTCTTGCTTTTTCAAGATTTTTTTCTTTTAAGGCGTTAATTATATCCATATGCTCATTGTAAGTTGTGAAATTTTCTTCGCCTGTTTCAAAAAAATAAATTTCCATTCTTTCAACTCTTCTTTTGAGCTTGTCGACTATTGGTTTTATTTCTACATTTCCAGAAAGTTCAATAAAAGCGTTGTGGAATTCATTGTCTTTTTTTATAGTTTTTATTTGGTCATTTTTTCTGTGAAAATATTTAATATCTTCATTTAAATCTTCGATCTTTTCTAAAAATTTTTCATCGATTTTTTCGAAAGATTCAATAAGAGCAAGCTCTTCCAAACTATAAATTATTGGATAAATATCTTTTGCTTCGCCTGGATTAATTGGAGCAACAATGGTCCAGCGATTTGCCTTGGTCATGACTAACCCCTCGCTTTCAAGTTGTAACAAGGCTTCTCTTACTGGAGTTCTAGAAATTCCCAAATCATCTGAAAGTTCTTGAACCCTAAGTCTTTCACAAGGTTTAAGCTCTCCATTTATAATTTTTTTTGCAAGCAAATTGTAAGCTTCATCTTTTACAAAAGTCCTGCTAATTTTTTTAATCTTAACTTTATTTTTATCTTTTTCACTCATAGATTCCTCTTTTTCAATTGTTTCATATAAAAATATTATAACAGAAATATATTTTTGCACAATCGTTTTATTGAAATACTAAAAGTGGTATGTTATACTTTACATAGATATAATGGAGGAAAAAATGAAACTTGTTGCTGGATTTGAAACGACAAGCCAGGCTATTTTGATGGAAAATTTTTGTAAAAATAAAAATATAAAAGGCGAGATGATCCCAGTTCCAGAAGAATTTGGATCAGGCTGTGGTCTAGCTTTTAGCTTTGAAAGCAAAAATTTTGAAAAAATAAAAAAAATCCTCGATGAGGAAAATATTTCATATAAAATTTTAAAAGTTTTAGATATATAAATTAAGAAAATTTTTAAGGGGAATTTTAATAGTTTCTAATTGTATAAATATTTTTAAGAAAGTTATAAAAATGTACAGGTTAAAAAATCTATTAGACTTGTAGTAGAAAATACAAAACCTTCTTATATGAATTTAAAAAAAATCTCAGACAATATAGGATGAATATTGCAAAAATTGCAGCTTTTATAGAAATGCTTTAGGCTAATTGTGAACTTGTTTTAAAAGGGCAAATTTTTATTTTTATTATTTGGTAAAAATTTGTCTTAGGCAAGTTCACTTTTATTTTTTAATTTTAATTCTTGAAATACTTTGTGAAAATGTTTTATTTTAAAAAAATAGTATATTATAAATATAGAAAGTAGTTGATTATATGCTAGATAGATACGAAAGAAAAATAGATTATTTGAGAATTTCTCTTACAGACCGTTGCAATTATAGGTGCAAATATTGTATGCCAGATGGTATTTCTTGTAAAAAAAATCATGAAGATATGCTGACTTTAGAAGAGATAAATGAAATTAGCAAAATTTTTGTAAAAAAAGGCATAAAAAAAATAAGACTTACAGGCGGCGAGCCTTTGGTTAGAAAAAATGTAGAAAGTCTTGTAAAAATGCTTGCTGAAATTGATGGATTAGAAGATTTGGCAATGACTACAAATGGATATTTTTTAAAAGAAAAGGCAGAAATTTTGTGGGAAAATGGACTAAAAAGATTAAATATTTCTCTTGATAGCCTAGATTCTGAAAAATATAAAATGATGAGCCAAGGCGGGGATTTGGAAAAAGTTCTTGAGGCCATAAAATACGCCAAAAATTTTGGATATGCCATAAAAATAAATACTGTTTTAATCAAAGGATTTAATGATGGGGAAATTTATGATCTTATAAAATTTTCCAAAGAAAATGGCCTACAATTAAGATTTATTGAGCTTATGCCAATAGGTGGGACGGCAGATTTTTCAAAAGATAAGTTCATTTCAAGTGATGAGATTATAAAAAAATTGAATCTTATTCCAATAGAAAATCCTGATACTCATTCGCCAACAAGCCTTTACAAGGTCCCAGATTTTGATTATACATTAGGACTAATTGAGCCTTTAAGCCACAAGTTTTGCTCTACTTGCAACAGATTAAGACTTACAGCTGACGGGAAAATTAGACCTTGTCTTCATTCGGATTTACAAATAGATTTGAAAAAGGCCATAAGAGAAAATAAAGATATAGAAAAATTGATTGATGAGGCTCTTATGAAAAAGCCTCAAAGACATCATTTGGAAAATGAAATTATAAAAGAATCTATGTATAGGATAGGAGGATAAATGTTTACGCATTTAGATAAAAACGGCAGGGGGCAAATGGTTGATATTTCAAAAAAAGAAATCAGCCAAAGAGAAGCCATAGCCAAGGGTTCAATTGAACTTAAAAATCAAACCATAGAAGCCATAAAAAATGAAAAAATAAAAAAGGGAGACGTCCTTGCTATTGCCCAAGTTGCAGCAATCCAGGCTGTAAAAAATACATCTTCAATAATTCCAATGGCCCATCCACTTTTATTAAATGGAATAAATGTAGATTTTAATTTTGAGGGAAATTTATTATTTTGTGAGGTGAAAGTTAAGTGCCAAGGAAAAACTGGGGTTGAAATGGAAGCTTTGACGGGAGTTTCTGCTGGACTTTTGACAGTTTATGATATGTGCAAGGCTCTTGATAAGTCTATGACCATAAAAGATATATATTTAGTAAAAAAATCAGGAGGAAAATCAGGGCTTTATGAAAGAGAAAATTTATAATTACGCCTTTGTGGTAATTTCTGATACCAGATCTACTGGCGAAAACAAGGACGGTTGCATTGACGCTTGTCAAAAAATAATGCCAGAAAATTATAAGATGGTTTATAAGTCTATAATTAATGACGATTTGGAAAATATTGAAAATGAATTAAATAAATTGGTTGATGAAAATATCCAATTAATTTTAACATCTGGTGGAACAGGACTTTCAAAAAGGGACAATACACCAGAGGCAAGTTTAAAAGTAATTGAAAAACAAACGCCAGGTATAAGCGAGGCAATTAGATTAATTTCAAAAGAAAAAACTCATATGTGGGCCCTATCAAGGGCAGTTTCTGGAATAAAAAATAATTCTTTAATAATAAATTTGCCAGGCTCTCCCAAGGCTGTCACAGAAAGTGTCGAAGGAATTTTGCCATTTTTAGGCCATGGCTTAGATATATTAGAAGGAGATAATAGTGGACACCATTAAAGCAAAAGTTTTATCAATAAATATTTCAAAAACGAAAGGGGTGAGAAAGGAACAGATAGGTCAGGGTTTATTTAAAAAAGATTTTGGGCTAGAAAATGATGCCCACGCAGGAAAGTGGCACAGGCAAGTGAGCCTTTTGGCAGAAGAATCAATTAGAAAAATGGAAAATGAAAATCGCAAATTTGATTTTGGGGATTTTGCAGAAAATATTACAACTCAAGGAATAATTTTGCATGAAATTCCTGTAGGAGAAAAATTAAAAATTGGCGATTGTGTTTTGGAAGTTAGTCAGATTGGTAAAGAATGTCACAAAGGTTGCGCCATAAAACAAAGTGTTGGAAAGTGTATTATGCCTTATGAGGGAATATTTGCAAAAGTAATTAAAGAAGGCGTAATAAAAACTGGAGATGAAATTAAAATATTAGGAGAAGAAAATGAATTTTAAAAAAATCGCAATGACAGCTCTAGCAGGAGCACTATTAATCGGAACAGCAGGTTGTGCTAACAACAATAAAAATGACAACAATTCAAATGAACCTATGTCAAATTCAAATGTAGCAAAATCAAATGCGGCTACAGACACAAAGGATAAAAAAGAACTTACAGTATTTGCAGCAGCTTCTATGACAGAAGCTTTGGAAGAATTAAAAACAGAATTTGAAAAAGAAAATCCAAATCTTAGTTTGACCTTTAACTTTGATTCATCAGGAACTTTAAAAACTCAAATTGATTCAGGAGCAGATTGTGATGTATTTGTTTCAGCAGCTCAAAAACAAATGGATGAACTTGAAAAAGAAGACAAAATTGATAAAGACACAAGATTTGATTTGCTAGAAAACGAAGTAACTCTTGCAGTAGCAGAAGGAAATGAAAAAGGAATTAAAGATTTTAAAGATCTTGAAAAAGATGATGTAGAAAAAATCGCTCTTGGAAATTCTGATGTTCCAGTAGGACAATATTCAGAAGAAATTCTTAAAAATTTAGGAATTTGGGATAAAATCCAAGATAAGGTAACTTTAGGTTCAAACGTAAAAGAAGTTACATCATGGGTAAGTGAAAAAGCAGCTGATTGTGGAATAGTTTATAAAACTGATGCAAAAACAGCAGGACTTGAAACAGTAGCAGTAGCTGATGATTCAATGCTTGAAAATAAAGTAATTTATCCAGCAGCTTTACTTAAAAATTCTAAAAATCCAGAAGAAGGCAAAAAATATCTAGAATTTTTGAAAGGCAAAAAAGCATCTGAAATTTTAGATAAATATGGATTTAAGCCATTAAATAAATAATCATGGACTTATATCCTTTATATAATTCAATAAGGATTGCAAGTATATCATCGGTAATAATTTTTTTCCTTGGTATATTTGCAGCCTACTATATAAAAAAATTACCTGCAAAAGTAAAGGGGGCAATAGATGTGGTACTAACCCTACCCTTGGTCTTGCCTCCTACTGTTGTAGGATTTTTTCTAATTAAAATTTTAGGACCAAATTCGCCACTTGGGAAAATTTTTGTAGAATATTTTAAATTCCCTCTTATTATGAATTGGTATTCAGCGATTTTTGCAACAGTTATAGTTACCTTTCCATTAATGTATAGGACAACAAGAGGATCATTTGAAGCCTATAACGAAAACTTAACCTATGCAGCCCAAACATTGGGCAAGTCAAACACATGGATTTTTTGGAAAGTTTTGATGCCAAATTGCAAAAAAGGAGTAATGGCAGGTTTAGTTTTATCCTTTGCAAGAGCTCTTGGAGAATATGGAGCAACTTCAATGGTAAGCGGCTACACTCCAGGAAAAACTGCAACAATTTCAACAACAGTTTATCAATTTTGGAGAATCGGTCAAGATGCGATAGCTTATAAGTGGGTTATGATAAATGTTTTAATTTCATTTATTGTCCTTGTAGCCATAAATTTCTTGGAAGATACAAAAGAAAAGGAGAAGGCCCATGCTTGAAGTTGATATCAAAAAAAATTTTGGAAATTTTAAGCTTGATGCAAAATTTACAAATGAAAATGGGATTTTGGGAATTTTGGGAGCGTCAGGTTCTGGCAAAAGTTTGACCCTAAAGGCCATTGCAGGAATAATAAAACCAGATTATGGAAAAATAATTTTAAATGGTAGGATCCTTTTTGACAAAGAAAAAAAAATAAATATACCAACCAAAGACAGAAAAGTTGCCTATCTTTTTCAAGATTACGCACTTTTTCCAAATATGACAGTTTATGAAAATATACAAACTGGACTTAGGGGGAAAAATAAAAATTTTGAAAAAATTATAAATAAAAAATTAGAAGAGCTTCACATAGATCACATAAAAAATAAACGTCCAGATATGATTTCAGGTGGAGAAAAACAAAGGGCGGCTCTTGCAAGAATTTTAGTAAATGAGCCAGAAATTCTTTTGTTAGACGAGCCATATTCAGCAATAGATGGATATTTGAGGTGGTCAATTGAGCTTGAAGTAAGAAAAATTATAGAAGAATACAAAATTCCAACCCTTTTCGTATCCCACGATAGGGATGAGATTTATAGGATGTGCGATGATATTGTAATAATGGCAAATGGAAAGTCTGAGTCAAAAAAAAGTACAAAAGAACTTTTCCATAACCCAGAAACAATGGCAGGAGCAGAGCTATCAGGTTGCAAAAATTTCTCAGAAATTGAAAAAATCGGAGAAAATTCCTATAAATTGAAAGCATGGGATCTCGATTTATATTTAGAAAAAGATTACGATGAAAAATTCATAGGAATAAGAGGCCATGATATAGAAATTTCCAAAAATAAAAAAGAAAAAAATTCTTACGAGGTAGAAATTTTAAAAGAAATAGAAGAAACTTTTAATACCTGCCTAATAATAAGAAAAAAAGACAGCCAAGGCCAAATGACCGTATTTTTGGACAAAGAAAAATGGAAAAATTTTAAAAATGAAAAAAATTTATATTTTAATTTGAGAGAAGATAAGATAATGTTTTTAAAATAAAAATTAAAGCTTAGAAAATTTCATAAAATATAAAAAAAGAGACTGTTGTAAAATGATGACTATTCATATTTTTGAAACATTCTCTTTTTTTTTTGTTTTTATAAAATAAAAAAATAAAAACTTCAGCAATTAAAAATAGAAAACACTCACCCATCTCGACCTTGTGGAGAGATCTCTTGCAAAAACTAAGACAAAAGAAAGAGTGTGCATTAAAAAAATAATCCAATATATATTACAAATATAAAATAAAACACAAGGCAAAATCAACAAAAGAGATCTCTCGACTACGCTCGAGATGGGTTATGCGAGGATATACTTTTTTACTTCGAATAGATTTAAATAAAATTTCAATATTAAAAAATCTTTTTTTAGATAATCAATTTTACCAATTATATTTGATAGAGGTTGGTTAGATGTCGATATACTTTTATACTTCGAATAAATTTAAAAAAATTTAAATAAATAAACTCACTTTTTTATAATAAATTAGCAATTTAAAAAAAATTTTAATAATTAAAACCAAAAATTAAAAACTTCAGCAATTAAAAAAAGCAAATACTCACCCATCTCGACCTTGTGGAGAGATCTCTTGCAAAAACTAAGATAAAAGAAAGAGTGTGCATTAAAAAAATAATCCAACATATATTAAAAATATAAAATAAAATACAAGACAAAATCAACAAAGAGATCTCTCGACTCACTATCGTTCGCTCGAGATGGGTTATGTGAGGATATACTTTTTTACTTCGAATAGATTTAAATAAAATTTAAATAAATAAACTCACTTTTTTATAATAAATTAGCAATTTAAAAAAAATTTTAATAATTAAAACCAAAAATTAAAAACTTCAGCAATTAAAAATAGAAAACACTCACCCATCTCGACCTTGTGGAGAGATCTCTTGCAAAAATAAGACAGAAGACAGAGTAAGTCTTCAAAAAATAATCCGATATATATTACAAGTAGAAATTAAAATAAAACTCAAAACTAATAAAAGAGATCTCTCGACTCACTATCGTTCGCTCGAGATGGGGTATAACTTCGTTTATCATACTAAAAATCAAAAACTTTCATTAATAAAAAACAAATTTACGATTATAGAAGAAAAAAACAACTTTAGCAATTTAAAAAGCGAACTATTACCCATCTCGAGCGAAGTCGAGAGATCTCCTGCAAAACTAGGACAAAAGACAGAGTGTGCATTCTAAAAAATATTTTATAACAAACAAAAAAGCTAGGATTACCTAGCTTCTTTCTTTTGCTATATTTTTCACAGCTTCTATCGTTTTTTCTATTTCTTCTTTTGTGTTATAAAATGACAGGCTCATTCTAACTATACCTTGTTTTTTTGTTCCCATTTTTTCGTGAAAAAGTGGGGCACAGTGGCTGCCTGCTCTTACACAAATTTCATAATCATCCCAAAGTTTCATTGCTATATAATTTGCAGGAATATCTTTTATATTAAATGAAATAATTGGCACGTGCTTTAAATTTATATTAGAATAAAATTTTATCCCTTCTATATCTTTTAGGCCATTATATAAAATTTTTGTAAGCTTATTTATATCTTTGTGAGGATTTTTTTGCAAAAATTCTATGGCGGACTTTAATCCTGCAAAGGAATGAACATTTGCAGTTCCAGGCTCAAATAAATCTGGCAAGATATGGGGTTGGGTTTTTGAAAATGAATCAAAACCAGATCCTCCAGCAAAAACTTGCCTAAAATCAAAATCACCATTTACAATAAATCCACCTGTTCCTTGGGGAGCGTGAAGGCCTTTGTGGCCTGTGAATAAAAATATTGAATTATCATATTTTTTTATATCAAATGGTACATATCCTGCAACTTGGGCCCCGTCAATTATTAATTTTAAATTATTTTTCTTACAAATTTCATAAGCCTTATCAAGGTCTGTCAAAACTCCTGAAACATTTGATGCACCAGTTATAACAAGGGCCTTGGTGTTTTTTTTGACTAAATTTTCGATTTCTTCAAAATCAAGGCTAAAATCATCTTTTATTCCAATAAAAGAAATTTCTAATCCATCTTTTTCCAAATCATAAAGAGGCCTTAAAACTGAATTGTGCTCTGATAAACTTGTTATTATATGGTCACTTTTATTAAAGAGTGATTTTATAACAAAATTTAGGGCGAAAGTTATGTTTTGACATAAAACAACATTTAGGGGATTATCCATGCCAAAAAAAGATCCAACTTTTTTCCTTGTTTGCATCAATAAATCCAAAGCGTCAAGGCTAACCTTGTAGGCTCCTCTTGATGGATTTCCAAAAGATTTTGAATTTATAGCATTATAAACTGCCCTTGCAACTGATTCGTCCTTATCGATTGTAGTTGCAGCATTGTCAAGATAAATCATAGGGCATAACCTCTGGCTTTCTCTCGTTTTTTTTGTAAATAAGCATGTATTTTTCATCAAAATCCAGCTTATTTTTTGAAAAAATTTCCCTTACTTTCTCATCAAATTTTTTTTCATACCTAAGGCAAAGTCCACAACCAGCATCAATTTCTGGCAAAAGAGGGACTAGCCTTGCCCTTATATTTTCACTTTCGACTGAACTTAGGGCAAGATAGGCAAAATTTGATGATTTGAAAGTATAAATCACATATTCCATTATGGTCTTATTGTGTGATGGGTTCTCATTAATGAAGAAATTTCATACATATTTGAAATTCTTCCAACCTTTAATTCTTCTTTTACCCCATAATGGTCAAGGCAAAGTCCACATGAAATTATATCTACTCTGTTATCAGCAAGTTTTTTCAAATCTTCAATGGTATTTTCTCTTTGTGTTGTCAAAAATACTCCCTTATTGTAACATATTACATATTTTGGAAGTACGTCTGCCTCAGTTATTGAAACTAAGAAACTTTCTAAAAGAGATTTTGAGAAATCTTCATCCCCATCACCAATTTTATCAGAATCAAAAACAACAACATATGAAGAAGATAGGCTTTCACCCTTATCTTTTCTCTCTTTTTCTTCTTCATTTTTCTTAAATGTTAATTTGAAAACCTCGTCTTCTTTTTCTTCGATTTCAACATCAAAGCCTGTTTCCTTGGCAAGTTTTTTCAAATTTTCTACAGCTATGTCCTCATTTACAAGCACATAAAAATTTTCTTCTCCATTTTTAATTTCTCTTTTTGCCATAATTACAGGCATTGGACATTCGATTCCTCTTGCATCAATTTCTTTCATTTTTTTACTCCTTTATTCTACAAATATTGATTTATCATATTTTTTACAAATTTGACCCACGATTTTCGCCTCAATCTTATTTTTCCTTAACTCTTCCAAGGCATATTTTGCATCATCCTTATTAATACTTACCAAAAGTCCTCCAGATGTTTGAGGATCGTACAAAACTTCCTCAAGAGCAAAGTCATCAAGAAGAAATTCTACCAAATTTTCCATATGCATTCTGTTTCTTTGACCCCCCTTGGTAAAGACAAATTCGCTTGCAGCCTTTTTTGCCCCATCAAGGATTGGAATATTCTTAGAATCAATTATGGCAGAATATTTATCACCAAGCATTTCTGATAAGTGGCCCATAAAAGAAAAACCAGTAACATCGGTAGCTGAGCTTATCCTATATTTTTCCAAAATCTCCTTGGCATATTTATTTAAAAATATCATGGAAGAAATAGCCTTATCCATTTCTTTTTGACCCAAAATATCAATCCCATAAGCATTTGTAACCAAGGTTACTCCTAAAGGTTTTGTTAAAATCAAAAGATCTTTTTCATTTGGTGTATTATTTTTCCAAACCTTATCAATATCAACTTTTCCTGTTACAGAAAGTCCATATTTTATTTTTGGATCGTGGATAGAATGGCCGCCAACAAGAGATGCGCCAGCCTCTATTACCTTATTTGCCCCACCTTGAAGAATTTTTTTCAAAATATCTATATTTTCATCTTCAGGAAACAAGACAATATTTAGTCCACAAATTGGATCGGCTCCCATGGCATAAATATCTGATAAAGCATTTGCTGCAGCAATTTGCCCAAAAGTATAGGGATCAGAAACCATAGGTGGAAAAAAATCTAGGGTGGTTACGATTCCATTATTCTTATCAATTCTTACCAAAGCAGAATCATCCATGGTATCGTATCCAATCAAAACATCATCTCTTTTAAAATTTTTAATAGAAGATAAGGTCTCGCCTAGACTTTCTTGGGGAATTTTCGCATTACAACCCCCACAAACTTCTAGTTCTATATTAGACATATTTTCCTACTTTCTATAATTATTGAATTTTAAGTTTTCTATTAAAATTATACTATAGGAAAAATTTTATAAAAGAAAAATCCAAAATTTAAAAAATAAAAGGCGAAAAAAAATTTTTTTTACAAAAAAATAAAAAATTTCTTAAAATTTAAAAAAAATAAATTCGTAAAATAATTAAAATTGAAAAATTAAAAATTTTTTTGAAAACATTTTTAAAAAAGCTTGCTTTTTGATGTGTGATATGTTACTATAATACCAGAAGCAGTTCTAGAAAGGAGAAAAAAGATTGAAAGAGAGTTTTAATATAGTTTTAAATGAAAGAAATTTGGAAGATTTAGCTGATTTAAGTTTTATTAATGAGGAAGAATCTTCAAAAGCTCAAAAATTTCACGCGAGCTTTCCCCAATATTCTGTAACACCTTTAAAAAGACTAAATAATCTTGCAGATTTATTTGGTGTGGAGGATATTTTTGTCAAAGACGAATCATTAAGATTTGGTCTCAACGCTTTTAAAGTTTTGGGAGGATCTTATGCTATGGCAAAATACATAGCCCAAAAACTTGATATGGACTTGGAAGATTTACCATACGAGAAATTGATTTCACCTGAAATCAAAGAAAAATTAGGAAAGGTAACATTTATAACAGCAACAGACGGAAACCACGGTAGAGGTGTTGCTTGGACAAGTCAACAATTAGAACAAGATTGTGTAGTTTTAATGCCAGATGGATCAGCTCTTGAAAGAAGAGATAATATCAGAAAAACTGGAGCAAAATGTGACATCATGGAAGGTTTAAACTATGATGATTGTGTAAGACTTGCAAATAAATATGCGGAAGAAAAAGGCTATATAATGGTACAAGATACAGCTTGGGAAGGATACGAGGAAATTCCAACATGGATTATCCAAGGTTATTCAACTCTAGCTATGGAAGCTTATGACCAATTAAAAGAAGCAGGAAAAAAACCAACTCACATCTTTTTACAAGCAGGAGTAGGATCTTTTGCAACAGGAGTAACAGGATTTTTCTCTGACGAATACAAGGGAAGTGAAAAACCTTTTATAGGACTCATAGAACCAGAAAAAGCAAATTGTAACTATCTAACAGCAAAAATTAATGATGGAAAAATCCACAACGTTGAAGGCGAAATGAACACAATCATGGCAGGACTTGCTTGTGGAGAACCAGTAACAGTAGGATATCCAATTTTAAAATCATATGTTGATGCGTTTTTATCAGTTCCAGACTCATCAGCTGCTAGAGGAATGAGAATTTTAGGAAATCCTTTAGGAGATGACGAAAGAGTAATTTCTGGAGAATCTGGAGCAGCTACACTTGGAGCTATCAGCGAAATCTTACAAAGGGAAGATTTAAAAGATATAAAAGAAAAATTACAATTAGATGAAAATTCAGTAATATTATTTATCTCAACAGAAGGTGATACAGACTTCGAACACTACAGAAAAGTAGTTTGGGATGGATATTATACAAACGATGAAAAGTTTGAATATAAAAAAATAATAAGATAATAAAAATAATAAGATAATAAAGAAAAAAGGAGAAATAAATGACACAAGATATCAACAAATTATTAGAAAAATTAGAAGGCTTAGATTTTGAAAAACTTTACCAAGATGACTTTTTCCATACATGGGATAAATCACAAGACGAACTTGAAGCAATCTTTACAGTTGCAGATACATTAAGAGCAATGAGAGAAAAAAATATCTCTCCAAAAATCTTTGATTCAGGACTTGCTATTTCATTGTTTAGAGATAACTCAACAAGAACAAGATTTTCATTTGCATCAGCTGCAAACATGCTAGGACTTGAAGTTCAAGACTTAGACGAAGCAAAATCACAACAAGCTCACGGTGAAACAGTAAAAGAAACAGCTAACATGATTTCATTTATGGCTGATACAATTGGAATAAGAGATGACATGTATATTGGAAAAGGCTACAAATACATGAAAGACTTCTCAGAATATGTACAAGAAGGATATGACCATGGAATTCTTGAACAAAGACCACACCTTGTAAACCTTCAATGTGATATTGACCATCCAACTCAAGCTATGGCTGACTTACTTCACGTAATTCACGAATTTGGTGGAGTAGAAAACTTAAAGGGCAAAAAAGTTGCTATGACTTGGGCTTATTCACCATCATATGGTAAACCACTTTCAGTTCCTCAAGGAATTTCAAGCTTATTTACAAGATTTGGAATGGATGTAGTTTTAGCTCACCCAGAAGGATATGAAATAATGCCAGAAGTTGAAGAAATTGCAGAAGAAAATGCTAAAAAATACGGCGGAAGCTTTACAAAAACAAATTCAATGGAAGAAGCATTCAAAGATGCTGATATAGTTTATCCAAAATCATGGGCTCCATTTGCAGCTATGGAAGAAAGAACAGACCTATATGCTAAGGGAGATCAAGAAGGAATTGATGAACTTGAACAAAAACTTCTAGAACAAAATAAGAGCCACATGGACTGGGCTTGTACAGAAGAAATGATGAAACTTACAAAAGATGGAAAAGCTCTATACATGCACTGCCTACCAGCAGATATCACAGGACTTTCATGTGAAGACGGAGAAGTTGATGAATCAGTATTTGATAGATACAGAGATCCACTTTACAAAGAAGCAAGCTACAAACCATATATAATTGCTGCAATGATCTTCTTACAAAAAGTTAAAGATCCAAAAGCTACAATCGAAAAATTATTAAAAGCTAATAAAGAAAGAGTTATTGACAAAGAAGAAAATAAATAAGAATTTTAAAATTTAAAAGGAGATATAAATGACAGAAATTAATTATGATTTGGTAAAAGAAACTGCACAAAAATATTCAGAAGATATGAATGCTTTCTTGAGAGATTTAATCTTAAAACATGGTGAATCTTGTGAAGAAGGTGCAAAATCAAAAAGAATTAAAGAAGAAATGGAAAAACTAGGCTTTAATAAAGCTTGGATTGATGGTCAAGGAAACGTACTTGGTGAGATGGGTACAGGCAAAACACAAATTGCTTTTGATGGCCATATTGATACAGTAGGAATTGGAAATAGAGACAACTGGGATTTTGATCCATACGAAGGATTTGAAGACGAAAATCTTATAGGTGGACGTGGTGGTTCTGACCAATTAGGTGGAATTGTATCAGCAGTTTATGGTGCAAAAATCATGAAAGACTTAGGATTTTTAAATGATAAATTTAGAGTTTTAGTTACAGGAACAGTTCAAGAAGAAGACTGTGACGGAAACTGCTGGTTATATATGATTGAAGATGAAGGAATAAGACCTGACTTTGTAGTTTCAACAGAACCAACAGACGGTGGAATCTATAGAGGACAAAGAGGAAGAATGGAAATTCGTGTAGAAGTTGAAGGAGTTTCATGCCACGGTTCAGCTCCAGAAAGAGGAGATAACGCAATTTATAAAATGGCAAAAATCCTTAATGAAATCGAACAACTAAACGAAAACCCAGCAGATGATTCAGTAGAAATCAAGGGTCTTGTAAAAATGCTTGACGAAAAATACAATCCTGAATACAAAGAAGCAAACTTCTTAGGACGTGGAACAGTTACAACAAGTCAAATCTTCTTTACATCACCATCAAGATGTGCAGTTGCAGATTCATGTGCAATCTCACTTGATAGAAGAATGACAGCTGGAGAAACTTGGGAATCTTGTATAAAAGAAATTGAAGATCTTCCATCAGCTAAAAAATTCGGTGCAAAAGTTACGATGTATGATTACGAAAGACCATCATGGACAGGCCTTAGCAAAAAACAAGAATGCTACTTCCCAACATGGGTAATTCCAGAAGATCACGAAGTAACAACAGCATTAGAAAGAGCATACAAGGGTCTTTACGGTGATAAGAGAATTGCACCAAATGTAGAAAAAGAAATTGAAAAGAGAAAGAATTTACCATTAACAGATAAATGGACATTCTCAACAAACGGTGTTGCTATAATGGGAAGACACAATATTCCAGTAATAGGATTTGGACCAGGAGCAGAAGATCAAGCTCACGCACCAAACGAAATTACATTTAAACAAGATTTAGTAACCTGTGCAGCAACATATTCAGTTCTTCCACTTGAATATATAAAATAAATTTAAATAGTATCAAGAAAGGCTAGTCCTTTCTTGATATAAATTTATATCGGTTAATAATAAGATAAAACTTTCAAGTTTATGAAAAGCGATTAACTTTTAAAAATCTTTTGCTAAATAATAAATATACATAAAATTAACAATATAATATTTATAAAAGGAACTGTAGTATTTTGAATTGCTTCGAATTTGCAAAGTATTTATTAAGAAAACGTTTAATATTGAATTAGAAAGTTGTTATCTTATTCAAATCTGAAATTTGAAAAGGAGGTAAGTTTTGGAAAAACAAAAAAATCAAGTTTTAAATGGCGACATATATGATTTAACCGAATTAGGGATAAAAGAGATAAATAATCATGAAAATGATTATAATGAAATAAGCTCACCTATAAAGTCTACAGACAGAAATTGGCACACTAAGGATATATCGAATTTATGGATTGGAATGATTGTTTCTATAGCCGTGTATCAAGTAGCAAGTGGCTTGTTGGTGTCAGGAATGTCTTGGGGACAGGCTTTACTAACTGTTGTATTAGGACATACCATAGTTATGGGAGTAGCTATAGCTTTGGGTCATTTTGGTACAAAATATGGTATGACATATCCGATGCTGAGCAAAATTGTATTTGGTAAAAAAGGTGCAATTTTTCCATCATTTATTAGGGCTATTCTTGGTGTATTTTGGTTTGGTGTTCAAGCATGGATCGGAGGTCAAGCTATATATACGATAATTGGCGCTATTTTTCCAAGTTGGTTAGAAATGGGATTTAAAGCTCACTTTATTTCATTTATAATTTTTTGGATTATGAACGTATATATTGCTGCTTCAGGTAGCAAGGCAGTTAAAATACTAGAAGGCGTGTCAGCACCTATATTAATTGTTCTAAGCCTAATAGTTATTATTTGGGGACTTTATACCGCTGACTGGAGTTTTAAAACATTATTTGGAGCAAAAATACTTCAAGCAAAACAAGGTATTAGCTTTTGGGAACTTTTTTGGCCAGCTCTTTCAGCTATGATAGCTTTTGACGGAGGAATTGCATTATCAATGCCAGACTTTACAAGGCATTGTGTAAACCAAAAAGCACAAAGTGTTGGGCAAATTATTTCAGCTCCTTTAATGACATTTTATATTTCTTTTGTAGGAATGTGTGGAACAGCTGGTGGATTACTAGCTTTTGGTAAAGAAATTTGGGAACCTGCAGTATTAGTAGGAAATTTTCATAGTATATTTATAAGAATTATATTCTCTATTTTTATAATTTTGGCTGTTTTAACTACTAATGTTGCTGGAAATTTAATTCCACCAGTGAATATCGCAGCGACTTTAACTAAAAATAAAATACCATATAAAGTTGTTACTATATTAGTTGCTTTATTGGCTTTATTAGCAAGGCCTTGGGATAGTTTGTCAAGTGCTTATAATCTTATTTTCAATGTAACTCAGTTATTAGGTGCACTTATTGGTCCTATATCAGGTATATATTTGGTATCATATCTATTTGAATATAAGACTGAAATAGATATGGTTGATGTTTATAAGACGAATGAAGGTAAGTATTTTTATAGCAATGGGTGGAACATCCCTGTAATAGTATTATTCATTGTAATGACAGCATTAATATTTGCTGGTAAATATATTGAATCAATAACATGGATATTCAATAATGCTTATGTATTTGGTGTAATAGCTACAGGTGCTTTGTACTATTTATATCTTAAAATTGTTAAGAAAAAATAGGAGATGGAATATGTCTTTAATTATTAAAAATGCTAATTTATACGGTGAAAATATAGTAGATATTAAAATAAATGGAGAGAAGATAGAATCTATAGGGTGCAATCTTAATGATGACGAGTGTGAAATATATGATGCGAAAGAAAGACTAACTTTACCAGGAGGCGTAGATGTTCACACCCATATGTCTCTAGATTTAGGTAAATTTGTTGCTGTTGATGATTTTCACACAGGTACAAGAGCTGCTGCTTGTGGAGGAACTACAACAATAGTAGATCATATAGCTTTTGGATCTAAAGAAAGCTATTTTGATGAAATGATAAAAAAATATCATAAAATGGCAAAAGATTTAGCTATAATTGATTACTCTTTTCATGGAGCAATCCAAGATTCAAGAGATAAAACATTGGAATTAATGGAATCATATCATAAAAATGAAGGTATAGTTTCAACAAAAATATACACAACTTATGGTGGAAAACTTGATGATGATAAAATTTTAAAAATATTGAAAAAAGCTAAAGAAACTGGGACAGTAGTATGTGTTCATTGTGAAAATGATGGAGCAATTGCAGAATTAAGAGAAGAGGCAAAGTCAAAGAATGAGTTAGATCCTATTTATCACGCAAAAACTAGACCGGCTGAAACAGAAGCGGAAGCAATCAATAGACTAATTTATTTATCTGAAATAGCAGGATATCCTAAATTATATATAGTTCACACCTCAACGGAATTAGGTTTAAATGAAATAAAAAAGGCTAGAAAAAGAGGAGTTAAAAATTTATATTGTGAGACATGTACTCAATACTTGTTATTAGATGAGCAAAAATATATTGATGGCGGTAATTCTGAAGGAATAAAATATATTATGTCACCTCCTTTAAGAAAAAAATCTGATCAAAATGCTTTATGGCAAGGGATAATTGATGGTGAAGTTAATGTTGTAGCTACAGATCATTGTCCATTTTTTTATGAAACAGAGAAGTTACCTTATAAAGATAATTTTTATGATTGCCCAGGTGGAGCACCAGGTGTTGAAGAAAGATTAGAGCTGATACTATCAGAGGGGTTAAAAAGAGGAATAAGTCTTGATAGATTGATAGAGGTATTAATATCTAATCCAGCTAAAATATTTGGATTATATCCTAAAAAGGGAAATATTAACCCAAATAGTGATGCTGATATAATAATATTAGAAAAAGAAAAATATGTTATTAAACAAGAAAATAGACATTCAAATGTAGACTATACTTCATATGAGGGGTTTGAGTCCGATTATAAAGTTAAGACAGTATTGTGCAGAGGAAAGTTTGTATTATCAGAAGGGGAATATTTAGGAGTTCCTGGATATGGAAAATTTATAAAAAGAAAATTAGCTAAATAATTTTCAATAAAAATTTTGATAATATTAATATATGAGTTTTTAATTAAGTCTGTATTAAACAATAGAGCGATTTTAAGATTTAAACCTATTAAATTATCATATTATAATTAAGGAGTAAAAAAATGAGTGAATTTATGAGACCTATACCTTTTAAAGACCTAATTGATTGGGCTTTGGAAGAATATAAAAATGAAGGTTCTATTTTTGGAATTAAAAAGGAAAAATTCTACAAAAATGAATCGGGAAAAATGCTAAAAACAGTTTTTGGTGATGAAATTTCATCAGCAGTTGGTCCTGCAGCAGGTCCTCAATCTCAACTAGCCCAAAATATCCTAGCTTCATACCTAACAGGAGCAAGATTTATTGAGCTAAAAACAGTTCAAAAACTTGATGGAGAAGATATACAAAAGGCTGTTGCAAAACCATGTATAAACTCAGAAGATGAGTGTTATAACTGTGAGTGGTCAACAGAGCTTACAGTAAAAGAAGCTTATAACGAATATGTAAAAGCATATTTTGCAATAATTGCCTTGGCAAAAGAGTTAAATCTTTCTGATAAAAAAGATTTTGCCTACAATATGTCAGTAGGTTATGACCTTGAAGGAATAAAATCTGAAAAAGTTGATACATACATTGAAAATTTAAGAAATGCTAAAGATACTGATGTATTTAAAGAATGTAAGTCTTATCTTGAAGAAAACATTGATAAATTTTCAAACTTCAATAAAGAAGACATAGATAATATCAGCACAAATGTTTGTGATTCAATAACCCTTTCAACCCTCCACGGTTGTCCTGCAGAAGAAATTGAAAAAATTGCATCTTATTTAATAGACGATAAAAAAATGTCTACATTTATAAAATGTAACCCAACCATGTTAGGTTATGATTATGCAAGAAAAACCCTAGATGATATGGGCTTTGATTATATTTCTTTTACAGACCACCACTTTAAAAACGACCTTCAATATGAAGATGCGGTTGTTATGATTGAAAGATTATTAGATCTTGCAAAGAAAAATGACCTTGCTTTTGGAGTAAAACTTACAAATACTTTCCCAGTTGATGTAAAAAGAAATGAACTTCCAGCTGAAGAAATGTATATGTCAGGAAGATCTCTTCTTCCACTAACAGTTTCTATGGCAGCTATGCTTTCAGAAAAATTTGATGGAAAACTTCCGATTTCATATTCTGGTGGAGCTGATGCTAGAAATATTAAAGAAATTTTCAAAGCTTTGGGTCAACCAATTACAGTTGCAACAACAATTCTTAAGCCAGGTGGATATCTAAGATTTAACCAATTGGCAAAAGAAACTGAAGATTTATTAAGCAATGAACTTCACGATGTTGATGTTGAAAAAACTATAAAACTTAGAGATAAGACCATAAGTGAATGGGTTAATAATAAATTATATAGAGAAAAAGTTGGATCAAGAAAAACAAATTCACCTCTTCCACTTACAGATTGCTACAAGGCTCCTTGTAAGGATGGAGGATGTCCAATCGAACAACAAATTCCTGAATATTTAAAATTAGTTGCAGATGGAGAATATGATAAGGCAATTGAAGTTATTGCTATGGATAATACTGCTCCAACAATTTTGGGAGAGCTTTGTGCTCACTATTGTCAAGATCATTGTACAAGAGTTGACTACGAAAAGAGCCTTCAAATTAGAGAAATGAAACTAATTGCAGCTAATAAGGCTCAAGATAAATATTTAGAAAATATAAAAGAAGTAGATTTAAAATCAGATAAAAAAGTTCTTATTATAGGAGCAGGTCCTGGTGGAATTGCTGCAGCATCATATTTAAGAAGAAATGGTGTGGATGTAACTGTAAGAGAAAAATTATCAAAACCTTACGGAATTGTAAGCCACGTTATTCCTAAATTTAGAATTTCTGACGAACAAATTGAAAGAGATTACCAAATTGCTGTAAAACAAGGCGTAAAATTTGTTTTTGATTCTGAAGTAAAAGAATCTTACGAAGAATTGAAAAAAGATTATGATTATATAATTGCTGCCACAGGTGCTTGGGAGAAGGGAAGATCTCCAGTAAAAGAAGGAAGTGAAAATATTCTTGATGCACTTGATTTCTTATGGGATGTAAGAATGAATGGCAAGGCAGATGTTGGCAAAAAAGTTGCAGTTGTAGGTGCAGGAGATGTAGCTATGGATTGTACAAGAACTGCAGCTAGACTTGACGGAGTTGAAAGTGTGGCTTTGGTTTACAGAAGAACAGAAGCTTACATGCCTGCAACTCAAGAAGAAGTAAATGATGTAAAAGAAGAAGGCCACAAGATTTATGAACTAGTTGCCCCATACGCATATGATGGAAAAGTTTTAAAATGTGAAAAAATGGAACTTGGCGAATTTGATGAATCTGGAAGAAGATCAATTAATTCAACAGGAGAAAAACTTGACCTTGAATTTGATACAGTAATCGGAGCAACAGGAGCAAGAGTTGATACAAGTGCCTTCAAAGAAAATAATATTAACCTAGATGACTGGGGCAATGTAAAAACTACAGAAAATTATGAAACAAATATTGATAATGTCTATGTAATTGGAGATTGTAGAGCCGGAGCAAGTACTATTGTAAAAGCAATGGGCGAAGCTAAAGCGGTTTGCCTTGATATTTTATCAAAAGAAAATCTAGAAAATGATTTTGAAAAATTTGAAGAACTTGAAGATAATAAAATTATCTACGAAAAAAGAGGAAGACTTCAAGAAAAAATCGACAACGAAAACGAAGGCTATAGATGCTTAAAGTGTGATCAAATCTGTGAAATGTGTACAGAAGTTTGTCCAAACAGAGCAAATGTAGCTATAAAAGTTGAAGGATTTGAAAATCTTCACCAAATAATTCACTTAGATGGAATGTGTAACGAATGTGGAAACTGTGGATTCTATTGTCCACACGCAGGACGTCCTTATAAAGATAAACTTACAGTATTTTGGACAAAAGAAGACTTTGATGATTCAACAAACACAGGCTTCTTAAAAGAAGGTAATAAATATCTAGTTAGACTTGAAAATGGCAAAGTAATAGAAGTAGAAAACTTGGATGATTTGTCAGAAAATATGACAAAACTAATAAAAGCAATCGAAGAAAACTATGCTTATTATATTAAGCCAACAGAAATTTTAAACTCATAAGGAGATAAGATGATATTATCAAATTGCCTAATAATTACAAACGATGAAAACAATAATTTTTATGAAAACGGCGCAGTTTTTATCAAGGACAAACTAATAGAAGATGTTGGAGAAAATCAGGATATTTTAAATAAATATCCTGATGAAGAAGTAATTGATTTAAAAGGAAAACTTCTTATGCCAGGAATGATCTGTGCTCACTCACACATTTATTCAGCTTACGCAAGAGGAATGGCAGCTTCAAAACCAACAGATAATTTCTTTAATGTTTTAGAAAATTTATGGTGGGCTCTTGATAGGGAACTTACAACAGAAGATGTAAGATTAAATGCCCTAACAACTTACATGGAATCAATAGCAAACGGAGTTACAACAGTAATTGACCACCATTCAGGACCAAATTCTGTAGAAAATTCACTCTTTACCCTTGCAGATGCAGCAAAAGAAGTAGGAATTAGAACAAATCTTTGCTATGAACTTTCAGATCGTGATGGAGCTGAAATTAGAGATAGGGAAATAAAAGAAAACGTAGAGTGGATTAAACATTCTCTTAAAGAAAATGACGATATGCTAAGAGGATTATTTGGCCTTCACGCATCTTTTACCCTTTCAGATGAATCATTAGAAAAAGCTCTTGATGCATTGTATGGAATTTATAATGGCTTCCACGTTCACATTGCAGAAGGAATCGAAGACCAATGGGATTGCCAAAGAAAATATGGCAAAAGAATTGTAGAAAGACTAAATGATTTCGGCATAATAAATGAAAATACACTTGCTATTCACTGTGTTCATATAAACGGAAGAGAGATGGATATATTAAAGAAAAATAATACTCCAGTAATCTTTAACCCGGAATCAAATATGAACAACGCTGTAGGAGTTCCTCCAGTAAATAGATTTTTTGAAAAAGGATTAAAAGTAGGGCTTGGAACAGATGCTTATACAAATGACATGTTTGAATCAATGAAAGTTGCAAACATAATCCAAGCTCATAACACACAAGATCCAACAAAAGGATTTGGAGAAACCTTGGAAATGCAATTTAAAAATAACCCTGATATAGTTTCCCACTTCCTAAACAATGAAGTAGGAAGAATTAAAAAGGGAGCCTATGCAGATTTAATCACAATAAATTATGATCCATACACTCCAATCAACAAAGACAATTGGGGCGGACACAGTCTTTTCGGTTTAACAGGAAGACTTGTAAACGATACAATAATAAATGGAAAATTTGTTATGAAAGATAAAGTAATAACAACAGTTGATCAAGCAAAAATTCACGCAGATTCAAGACAAAGAGCTGCAAAAATTTGGAAAAATCTTTAAAATTTATTAAGCTAGTTTATTTTTTAAACTAGCTTAATAAAAAATATATTTAAAATATAAAATTATTTTAAAAAATCAAAAAATTTTTATGATATTATTTGTTTAATTTATAACAAAGTGTATTATAATGATAAGCTTAAAAATTTATTAAATGACACTTAGCAAATGTCAAAAAAACAAAAGGAGATGAAATGAAAAACGAAGAAAAAAATGCAAACACTTCCTTGTTTGATATGGATGCAAATCCCAGTTTGAAAAGGAGTTTGCCGATTGCCCTCCAACACTTGTTGGCAATGATTGTAGGAAATACTCTTCCGGCAATCGTTCTTACAGGACAATTAGCTAATACGGAATTTGCAATATCAGCCCAAGATGCAGTTTATTTAATTCAAGCGGGCATGTTTGTAGCAGCTATAGCAACATTTTTGCAATTATATCCAGTTTTTAAAGTTGGTGCAAAACTTCCGGTAATTATGGGAATAAGTTTTGCATATATTCCAGTTTTGACATCAATAGGAATAAAATATGGAATTGGAGCAGTCTATGGAGCTCAATTAGTCGGTGGTATTGTTGCCTTTATAGTAGGTATGAATATAAAAAGAATTTATAAATATTTTCCACCAATGGTTTCAGGAACTGTAGTTTTAACAATAGGACTTTCCCTTTATTCTGTTGCCTTAAATTATATGGCAGGAGGAAATGGAAATCCAAATCAAGGAGAATTGGTTTATTGGGGTGTAGCATTTTTAACTTTAGCAGTAACACTTTGCTGTAATATGTTTGGAAAAGGAATTATAAAACTTGCAGCTATTTTAATAGGAATTGGTGTAGGATATGTAGCATCAATATTTTTTGGAATAGTTCATTTTGATGGAGTAAAAGAAGCTGCTTGGCTAACCTTACCAAGAATAATGCCATTTAAATTAGAATTTCCAATCGATGCAGTAGTTACAATGTCAGTAATGTTTGTTGTAAATTCAATTCAAGCCGTAGGAGACTTATCTTCAACAACAGCTGGAGGTCTTAATAGAGTTCCAACAGGAGATGAGCTTGAAGGTGGAATAAAAGCAAATGGTATTGCTTCTGTAATAGGAGCTTTGATTGGTGGTATGCCAACAGCAACATACAGTCAAAACGTTGGAATAGTTTCACTTACAAAAGTTGTTGCAAGAAAAGTTTTTGCAATAACAGCAAGCCTTATTCTTGTTGCAGGATTTATTCCCAAATTTGGAGCTTTGATGCTATCAGTTCCACAGGCAGTAATAGGTGGAGCAACTATTACAGTTTTTGCACAAATTACAATGAGTGGAATGAAGCTGATAATGTCAGATGAAATGAGTTCAAGAAACGTAACAATAGTAGGACTAGGAATAGCCCTTGGTATGGGAATTGTTCAATTAGGCGATCATGCTTTAGCACAATTTCCAGAATGGTTTAGAATGGTATTTACATCATCTCCTGTAGTTATGGCAACTATAGTAGTATTTTTATTAAATATAATAATGCCAAAGAAAACTTTAGAACAAGAAGAAAAAGAAAGAAAAGAAATGGACGAAAAATAATTTAAAATTTAGCCTTATTTAATAAAATTATTTTAAATAAGGCTAAAAATTATTTTTTAAATTAAAATAAAAAAATATGCTTACACAAAGTAAGCCTTATAATTTTATAAAAAAAGAAAAGGAAAATTTTTATGGAAAAAGAAAAAAAATTTAGCGGACTTTTTAGTTTCGACGGAGAGGTAACTACAAAAGAGGCGTTGCCACTTGCCTTTCAACACGTTGTTGCAATGATTGCAGGTTGTATTACTCCACCATTAATGCTTGCTGGAGCAAGTGGACTTTCACCAAAAGATACAATTATTTTAATACAAATTGCCCTTATAGGCTCAGCACTTACATCATTGTTGATGATTTATCCAATTAAAATTGTAGGATCAAGACTTCCAATGATATTTGGAGTTTCATTTGCTTATGTACCAACTATGATTGCTCTAGCAAATCAATTTGGAGCACGAGGCCCCGTTGAAGTTGTTGCCATAGTATTGGGAGCACAAATCGTTGGTGGAATTTGTTCAATACTTTTTGGAATCGGATTAAAATACATAATGCCACTATTTCCACCACTTGTTTCAGGAACAGTAGTTTTAGTAATAGGTCTATCACTTTATCCTGTAGCTATGAATTATATGGGAGGAGCAGGAAGTGTAGAAGTTGCTGGCTGGGGAGCTTGGCAAAATTGGTTAGTTGGAGGAATAACTTTAATATTAGGACTAGGATTTACACATTTTGGAAAAGGAATGTTTAAACTAGCAAATGTATTATTTGCTATGATTATTGGATACATAATATCAATGTTTTTTGGAATGGTAGATTTTTCTCCGGTAAAAGAAGCAGGTTGGATTTCAGTTGTAGAACCACTTCACTTTGGAATTGCTTTTGAACCATCAGCAATAGTTTCAATCACAATCATTTTTATAGTAACAGCAATTGAAGGAATAGGGGATATGACTTCAACAACAGTAGGTGGTATGGATAGAATTCCTACACCAAAAGAATTAAGAGGTGGAATTATAGGATACGGTGTTGCAAACTTACTTGGAGCGATTTTTGGATGTCTTCCAACAGCAACATTCTCACAAAATGCTGGAATTGTTTCAATAAACAAGGTAGTAAATAAAAAAGTATTTACCATAGCCTCTTTGATAATTTTAATATCAGGACTTGTTCCAAAATTATCTTCAATACTTACAACAATTCCTTATCCAGTTTTGGGAGGAGCAACACTTTCAGTTTTTGCAGCTATAACAATGAACGGAGTTAGAATGATAACAAGCCAACCTCTAAGTGGAAGAAATACTTCAATAGTTGGAGTTTCTGTAGCTTTAGGTATTGGATTTACTACAGTTGCAGCAAGCGCACAAAATGCTGGCGTTTTCTTTATGCCAGAAGAATTAGCAGTAGCAATTGGATCATCACCAGTTGTACTTGCAACAATTTCTGCAGTATTAATGAATTTAATTATTCCAGAAAAAGAAGAAGACAAGGCGAAAGACGATTCGCTTGAAAATCTTGAGATTAAAGAATTAGAAGAAGAGTAAAAATAAAAAGCTTAAAATCTTTATATAAAATATATTTTTATTTGGATTATTTAAAAAGAATTATTTTAAATAAATTTCAAATAAAATTCACTATTTTTTAGGAAAATAAAGATTTTAAGCTTTATTTTTTTGCCAAATGAATAATAAATTAAAATTTTTAAAAAAATGAAAAAAATATGGGGGAAATTTGGAAAAAAATTTTTAAAAAAAATCTCTCAAAACCTTGAAAACGATTAGTCACTTGTGGTAATATATTATATACAATATACAATTACAAAGCTAAATGTAATTGATGTACATAAAAGGAAAATGCTTTAAAACATTTTAGGAGGTTAAAATGTACGTAGGAAAAAGTGTTAAAAGAGTTGACGCATATGATAAGGTAACAGGACGTGCAAAATATACAGAAGATTTAATCATTAACGGTGCTTATGTTGCTAAAGTTTTGCATTCAACAATCGGTCATGGAAAGGTTATCTTAATTGATACTAAAAAGGCTGAAGAGGTTGAGGGAGTTGTAAAAATTATTACTTGTTTTGATGTGCCAAAACATACTTTCCCAACTGCAGGTCACCCTTGGTCAACTGACAAAGGCCATCAAGATGTTGCTGATAGAAGATTATTAAATGAACATGTTAGATATTATGGCGACGATGTGGCTGTTGTTATTGCAGAAAATGAAGTTTCTGCAAGTCAAGCTTTGAAATTAATTGAAGTTGAATATGAAGAATATGAAGTTGTTTTGGATCCTATTGAATCTATGAATAATGGATTAAGACCAATTCACGATAAATTTCCTGATAATGTTTTAGGTCATACTAAAAATCATAGGGGAAATTATGAAGAGGCTATAAAAGAAGAAGGCCTTACAAAAGTTGAAGGCTGGTACGAAACTCCAATCGTTCAACATTCTCATATTGAAAATGGAATTGCTTGTGCTTATGAAGAGCAAGGAAAAATTGTTGTGATTGCTTCAACTCAAATTCCTCACATTGTAAGACGTGTTTGCGGTCAAGCTTTGGGAATTGGCTGGGGAAAAATTAGAGTTGTAAAACCATATATTGGTGGAGGTTTTGGTAACAAGCAAGATGCTTTGTATGAACCATTAGCAGCTTATCTTACAACTCAAGTTGGCGGTCATCCTGTAAAACTTGATACATCAAGAGAAGAAACTTTTGTTTCAACAAGAACAAGACACGCACAAAAACTTCATATCATTTCTTATGTAAGAGCTGATGGAACTTTTGCTGCAAGAAAATTGGAATTATTTTCTAACAACGGTGCTTATGCATCTCACGGCCATTCAATAGCTGCAAAGGGAACAAATTGTTTCCATCAATTATATCCTTGCGATAATACTCAAGCTGATGGTTATACAGTTTATACAAATCTTCCAACAGCAGGAGCTATGAGGGGATATGGAATTCCACAAACTATGTTTGCTTTTGAATCTCATCTTGACGATGTTGCAAAAGCTATGAATATGGATCCTTTGGAATTAAGAATTCAAAATATAATGCCAAAAGGATTTGTTGATGGTTTTTCAAGAAATGAAAATTATTATGATTCATTTAGAGAAGCAATGGCAGTTGGTAGAAAAGCAATTGACTATGATAAAAAGAAAGAAGAATATAAAAATCAAACTGGAAATATAAGAAGAGGAATAGGACTTGCAACATTTTGGTATAACACAGCAGTTTATCCAATTTCTCTAGAATCTTCTTCTTGTAGAATGGTTTTAAACCAAGACGGTTCAGTTCAAATGCAACTTGGAGAAACTGAAATCGGTCAAGGTGGAGATACAGCATTTTCACAAATGGCAGCAGATGCTATTGGTGTAAAAATGGAAGATGTTCATATAGTTTCAACTCAAGATACAGATGTAACTCCATTTGGTTTGGGAGCTTATGCTTCAAGACAAACTTTTGTTTCAAGTTTTTCTATTACAAATACTGCTAGAGTATTTAAAGAAAAAATATTAGATAGGGCAAGAAAAATTTTGGAATATACTCCTAACAATCTTGACCTTGTTGATAGTATGATAATTAGAAAAGTTGATAATAAACCACTAATGACTTTGGGCGAGCTTGCAACAGAAGCCTTGTATGATACTCGTGATAGTGAACATATTTCTGCTGAAGAAACTTATACAATAAGAAATAATGCTTTCTCATTTGGTTGTTCATTCGCAGAAGTTGAAGTTGATATTTCACTTGGAAAAGTTAAACTTCTAAGACTTATAAATGTTCACGATTGTGGTAGACTTATAAATCCTAGACTTGCTGAAGCTCAAGCTCACGGCGGAATGAGTATGGCAGTTGGATATGCTTTATCAGAAGAATTAAAATATAATGATAAGGGACAAATTTTAAATAATAATCTTCTTGATTATAAATTATCAACAACAATGGATCATCCACACTTTGAAGTTTACTTTATAGAAAATCCATCACCAGTTTCACCATTTAATACAAAATCACTTGGTGAACCACCAACTTGTTCTCCAGCTCCAGCAATAAGAAATGCAATTTTAAATGCAACAGGAGTACAAGTTAATAAATGTCCAATGACACCACACGTTTTGTTCCCACTTTTCAAAGAAGCTGGACTAATTGAAAATGACTACGAACAAGATATGGAATATGATGCTTAAAGGAGAAAAATTATGTATGATGTAAAAAGAATTTATGAAGCCTATACAATTGATGAGGCAATACAATTAAAAAAAGAACATCCTGAAGCAAGATATATAGCTGGTGGTTCTGATGTTTTGGTAAAAATTAGAGAAGGAAAAATGGCAGGCCTTGAGCTTATTTCACTTTATCTTATAGATGAGCTTAGGGGAGTTAGCATGGAAGAAGATGGAACAATTAGAATTGGTTCATTGACAAGCTTTACTCACATTACAAATGATCCAATAATTCAAAAATATATAAATACTTTGGGAGAAGCAGTTGACACTGCAGGTGGTCCTCAACTTAGAAATATTGCAACAATTGGTGGAAATATTTGTAATGCAGCTCCATCAGCAGATTCTTGTACAACAGTTATGGCTTATGATGCTATAATTGAATTAAAAGGCGAAAATGGCTACAGGGATGTTCCTGTAAAAGATTTTTATATAAAATATGCAACAGTGGACATAAGAGAAACTGAAATTGTTACAGCAATAAAAATTAAAAAAGAATCCTACGAAAATCATTACGGACACTATTTTAAATATGCAATGAGAAATGCTATGGATATAGCAACATCAACAGCATCAGCAAATGTAAAATTTGATGGAAATAATAAAGTAGAAGAAGTAAGAATATCTTATGGAGTTGCAGCAGCAATTCCAGTTAGAGCTTTTGAAGCAGAAAAAACTTTAGTAGGAAGAGAACTTACAGATAATAATATAAATGTATTTGCAAAAAAAGCCCTAGATGAATTATCTCCAAGAGATTCATGGAGAGCATCAAAAGCCCTAAGAACACAAATACTTTACGAAATAACCACAAGATGTTTAAAAGAAATTAGAAAAAAACATGAGGAGGGATTAAATGCATAGCAGAGAATATGGACCATACGGCCCAAAACCAGAAGAAAAACTACATTACGAACCTCAATATAAAATTGTAAAATGTAGAATTAATGGAATCAGGGTTACAAAAATGGTTGATGTGAGAGAATCACTTACAGATTTTTTGAGAAATGAATTTGCCCTTACAAGTGTAAAAAAAGGTTGCGAAGTTGGAGAATGTGGAGCTTGCGCAGTTTTAATTGACGGCGAAAGCTTTAACTCATGTATTTATCTTGCAATTTGGGCAGAAGGAAAAGATATTTGGACAACAGAAGGCCTAACAGCATCTGATGGTTCACTTTCAATTATCCAACAAGCCTTTGTAGATGAAGCAGCAGTTCAATGTGGTTTTTGTACACCAGGCTTTATAGTTTCTGCAACAGAAATAATAGCAAGAGGAAAATATTACACAATTGATGAGCTTAGAAAAGAATTGGCAAATCACATGTGTAGATGTACAGGTTACGAAAATATTTTAATAGCAGTACAAAAAGCAAACAATATTGAAAATGGTTTTGAAGAAATAGAAGAACATGTAGTAAATCAAATCAAAGAAGAAGATAAAAAAGATTATATGTAAAAAGCAGGTGAAGGCGTGTCTATATTGATTAAAAATGGAACTGTAGTTCTAGATGAAAAAATAGAAAATTTAGATATTTATATAGAAGATGAAAAAATCCAAAAAATTGGCAAAAATTTAAACCTAAGTGCTGAAAAAATTATTGATGCCAAAGATAAAATAGTTACGGCAGGTGGAGTAGACGTTCACACCCACATGTCTTTGGATTTGGGAAAATTTGTTGCTTGTGATGATTTTTATACAGGAACAATAGCAGCAAGTTATGGAGCAACAACTACCATTTGTGATCACATAGGAGCTTTGGAAAAAGGAGCAAGCCTTCACAAATTAATCGACCATTACCACGATATTGCAGACGGAAAAGCTGTCATAGATTATTCTTTTCACGGAGCAATGTATGAAGTAAATGATGATTTGATTGAAGAAATAGAAGAGTTAATGGATGGGGGAATCCCATCCATTAAAATCTATTCAACTTATGCTGGAAAACTTGAAGATGATGAAATCTTACGAGTTTTAAAAAAGGCAAAAGATCTTGGAACAATAATTTGTGTTCATTGTGAAAACGATGGACTAATAAAAGAATTAAGAAAAGAGGCGATTGAAGCTGGAAATCTTTCCCCAAAATATCACGCCCTAACAAGACCAAATGAAAGTGAGGCAGAAACAATAAATAGACTTGCCTATCTTTCAAAAGTTGCAGGTGATCCAAAACTTTATATAGTTCACACATCAACCAAAGAAGGACTTGATGAAATAAAAGCTGCAAGGGCGAGGGGACTAAAAAATATTTATTGTGAAACTTGCACCCAATACCTAGTCTATGATGAAAGTAAGTATATGGATAATCCAAACGAGGAAGCTGTTAAATATATTTGCGCACCTCCCCTTAGAAAAAAATTAGATATTGAAGCCTTGTGGGAGGGGATAAAAAATGGAGATGTAAATGTAATAGCAACTGACCATTGCCCATTTATCTATGAAAGTGAGAAAAAACCTTACGCTGATGATTTTACAAAAGCACCAGGAGGAATTCCTGGAGTTGAAGAGAGAATGGAAGTTGTTTTGACTGAAGGCTTAAAAAGAAATGTTCCATTAGAAAGATTGACAGAACTTTTATGCAAAAATCCAGCAGAAATTTTTGGATTTTCAAAATATAAGGGAAGTTTAGAAGAAAACAAAGACGCAGACATAGGAATATTTTCAAAAAAATCCTACACAATAAGAGAAAATAACAGACATTCAAGATGTGATTACACAAGTTATGAAGGATATGAAACTAAGGTGAAAGTTGATACTGTTATTTCAAGAGGAAAAATTATTTTGGATCAAGATGGATACTATGGCAAAGAGGGTATGGGTAAGTTTATAAAAAGAAAATTAAGATAAGGATATATAAATGACAAATAAAGAAACGATTTTAATAGGAAAAGAAATACAAGGGCAAGACCCATTTATTGTAAAGGTAAATGGGAAAAATTATAAGACGTATGAAGATAAATCTTTATTGAGATTTTTAAGAGACGATTTAAAATTGTTTTCAGTAAAGGATGGTTGTAGCCAAGGAGCTTGTGGAACTTGTACAGTTATAGTTGGAAATATTCACAAAAAAGCTTGTATAGTTAGGCTTTCAAAACTTAATGGAGAAGAAGTTATAACCAACGAAGGTCTATCTCAAAAAGAAAAAGATGCTTTTACATATGCTTTTACCAAGGCGGGAGCTGTCCAATGTGGATTTTGTATTCCTGGAATGGTAATGAGTGGAGCAAGTTTAATAAGAACAAATCCAGACCCAACAGAAAAAGAAATTAGAGAAGCTATCAAGGGAAATATTTGTAGGTGTACAGGCTACAAAAAAATCGTTGATGGAATAAGCCTTGCTGGAAAAATTTTAAGAGACGAAGAAGAAATAAAAGATGAAGAAAGCGATGCCTTTGTTGGAGCAAGAGCCGACAGAATTGACGCTAAAGAAAAAATTCTTGGAACAGGAATTTATGCAGATGATATAGAACTTCCAAATATGGCCTATGGTTCTTGTGTAAGAAGTAAATTCCCAAGAGCAAGACTTTTAAGTCTTGATACAAGCGAAGCAGAAAAACTTGATGGAGTTGTAGGAATTCTTACAGCAAAAGATTTACCGGTTCAAAACGTAGGACACATTCAAAGAGATTGGCCAGTATTTATTGATGTTGGACAAACAACAGCTTCCCTTGCAGATGCTTTTTGTTTTGTAGTTGCTGAAGATGAAAAAACTTTGGAAAAGGCAAAAAAACTTGTAAAAGTTGAGCTTGAAGAGTTAAAACCAGTAAGCTCAATCAAAGAAGCAATGGTAGAAGATGCCCCACAAGTTCACGAAGGCGTTGACAATCTTTGCCAACAAAGACATGTTTCTCGTGGAGATGCAAAAAAAGCTTTGGCGAATTCAAAATATACAGCAACATTTACTTACAAAACTCCACTTGGCGAACACGCTTTTCTTGAACCAGAATGTTGCGTGGCAGAACCATACAAGGATGGAGTAAGAGTTTATTCATCCGACCAATCAGTTTATGATACAAGAAGAGAATTGTCAATTATGTTTGATTGGGAAGATACTCCAGAAAGAATTGTCGTAGTAAATCCATTTGTCGGCGGAGGATTTGGTGGAAAAGAAGACATGAGTGTTCAGCCACCAGCAGCTCTTGCAGCTTACCTTTTCAAAAGACCAGTAAAACATAAATTTACAAGAGATGAATCATTAAGATGGCATCCAAAACGCCACCCAATGGAAGGAACATTTACAATCGGCTGTGATGAAAATGGAATTTTCCAAGGAATGGAATGTGAAATTTATTTTGATACAGGAGCTTATGCATCACTTTGTGGACCAGTTTTGGAAAGAGCTTGTACACATTCAGTAGGTCCTTACAATTATCAAAATACAGATATAAAAGGCTACGGATATTATACAAATAATCCTACAGCAGGAGCTTTTAGAGGATTTGGAGTTTGCCAATCAAATTTTGCAATGGAATCAAATATAAATATTTTGGCAGAAAAAGTTGGAATTTCTCCTTGGGAAATAAGATATAGAAATGCAATAAAACCAGGCGAAGTTCTTCCAAACGGACAAATCGCTGACAGATCAACTGCCCTTGTTGAATGTCTTGATGCCGTAAAAGATATTTATGAAAAAAATAAAGACCATGCAGGAATTGCAGTTGCTATGAAAAACGCCGGAGTTGGTGTTGGACTAAAAGATATTGGTAGGGTAAAAATTGTTGTTGATGGTGATATGGTAAAAGTATTTTCTGGAGCAACTTGTATAGGCCAAGGTGTTGGTACAATTATTTTACAAATGGTTGGAAAGGCGACAGGTCTTCCTTATCACAAGATAAAAGTTATGCCACCAAATACTTTGACAAGTCCAGATTCTGGAACAACATCAGGTTCAAGACATACTCTTATAACTGGTGAGGCTGCTAAAAAATGTGCAGAAAAACTTGCCAAAGATTTAGAAAATCATAGCCTTGAAGAGCTTGATAAAAAAGAATATTTTTATGAATATGATGATCCAACAGATCCACTTGGATCAGATAAACCAAATCCAAAATCACATATTGCCTACGGTTTTGCAGCTCACGTTGTAGTTTTGGATGATGATGGAAAAGTTACAGATGTTTATGCTGCTCACGATTCTGGAAAAGTTGTAAATCCTACAACAATTGAAGGGCAAATCGAAGGTGGAGTCATAATGAGTCTCGGTTATGCTTTGACAGAAGATTTGAAAGTTCAAAATTCTGTTTTAAAAGCAAAATATGGAACAATGGGCTTGTGGAAAGCACCGGATGCTCCAAATATTCATACGATTTTAATTGAAAAAGACGAATTATTAGACCTTGCCTATGGGGCAAAAGGAATTGGAGAAATTGCAACAATTCCTACAGCGCCAGCAGTCCAAGGAGCATATTATGCAAAAGATCACGATTTAAGATTAGAACTTCCATTAAGAGATACAGCTTATAGCAAAAAGAAAAAGAAAATTATAAAGAAATAGGAGAATAAAGGATTGTGAATTTCACAGTACCAGAGTGTCGACAAAATATAGATTTAAGCAATATTTTATTTTAAAATAAAATAAAGCTAGAACCCATCTCGAGCGTAGTCGAGAGATCTCTTTGGATCTCTCCGTTCGTTCGCTTCAAAAACATTAAAACTCGTTTGCTTTACAAACTTTTCGTGCTTTCACACTTAGTTTTAGGGATGATTGTGCCAACTCAAGGCACAATCATCTAGTCGAGATGGGTTGCGTCGTAATTTATTATTAAATTGTTAATGAATTACTGAAAAGATTTTGTAAGCTCTGAGACTGTGTCTTTCACAGTCCTTAATTTTTATTATTATGGAAAAAAATTTAGATGAGATATTAAAAATTAAAAAAAATGATGTGATTTCTATTACAGGATCTGGGGGCAAGACTTCTCTTATGTTTTATCTTGCAAATATTTTAAAGAAAAAGGGTTCGGTTTTAATAACTACATCTACAAAAATAAAAGTTCCAGATAAAGACCAAGTCGACGAGCTTTTTTTATCTTTTGAATCTTATGAAAAAAAAGATTATAAAAATAAGATTGTAGGAATTGGTCAAAAACTTGATGGACTTAATAAATTAAAGTCTATTGGTGAAAATAATTTAAAAATTATCGCAAAAGACTTTGATTATATTATAATAGAAGCAGATGGATGTAGAAATCTTCCCCTAAAATTTTGGAAAGAATTTGAGCCAGTTATTTATGATTTTTCAAATAAAGTTATTGGAATTTTTTCTATAAAAGTTTATGGCAAAGAAATTTCTTCTGATTTTATTTATAATTTTGATGAATTTAGGGCAAATATTAAAAATGATTCTATAAATGAAGAAGTTTTTGAAAAACTTATAAAAGCTGGAATTTTCGGAAATTTTGGTGGGGAAAAATTTGTTTTCTTTAATCAAGCTGATAGGCTTTTTGAAAAAAATCAGGCAAAAAGGGTAATAGATTATTTGAAAGAGAAAATAGATTTAAATTATTTTTACGGATCAATTTTAAAGGAGAAATATTATGAAAATTAGTGCAATTATTATGGCGTCTGGCCTTTCAAAGAGAATGGGAGAAAATAAACTTTTACTAGATTTTAAGGGTGATAAACTTTATGAATGGACTTTTGATTTGGTAGAAGAAATTGATTTTGATGATGTTATCCTTGTTTCATCTTATGATGAAATTCTTGATGATGCTAAAAAAAGAGGATTTAAGGCGATTTTCAATGACAACAACGAGGTTGGAAAATCTGCATCAATAAAGCTTGGAGTTTTAAATTGTGACAAGGATTCTGCTATGATGTTTTTTGTAGCTGACCAACCTTTATTAAAAGTTGAAACTGTAAATAAATTAATTGAAAAATATAAGGAAAATGAACTTATTACCTATCCAAGAACTGAAAAAAGAAGAGGAGCTCCTGTAATTTTTTCACCAGAATACAGGGAAGGGCTTTTGTCTTTAGATTTTGACCAAGGCGGAATGATTTTGGTTAAGGATGATAATAAAAATGAAGTTAAAATTGATGATGTCAAAGAATTATGGGATATTGACACCTACAAAAATTTGGAGGAGTTAGAAGATGCCTCTAAATAATATAGTAGTTTTTAGGGGCGGCGGCGATGTTGCGACTGGATCTATTCAAAAATTATTTAGGACTGGTTTTAAGGTTTTGGTTTTGGAGATGGAAAAACCTCTTTGTATAAGAAGATATGTTTCAGCAGCCCAAGCAATTTTTGATGGTGAAATTAAAATTGAAGATTTTACTGCAAGAAAGGTGGAAAATATTGACCAAATCAAAAGAGCTTGGGATGAAAATGTAGTTCCAGTTTATGTTGATCCAAAAGGTGAAATTTTAAAAGAAATAAAACCTATGGCTGTAGTTGATGGAACTCTTGCCAAAAAAAATATTGGAACAAATAAAAATATGGCAGATATTACAATAGCTCTTGGACCAGGATATGAGGCTGGTGTTGATGTTGATTATGTAATTGAAACAAACAGGGGCCATGACCTTGGTAGGTTAATTTTTGAAGGTTTTGCTGAAAAAAACACAGGAATTCCTGGAAATATTAAAGGGTTTACAAGTGAAAGAATTTTAAGAGCAGTAGATGAGGGAGAAATCCAAGTTATTGAAGATATAGGATCTATTGTAAAAAAAGACCAAGTTGTGGCTTTAGTAAATGGAAAAGAAATAAAATCAAAGCTTGATGGAATGGTTAGGGGCATGATTGGAAATGGATCTTTTGTTACAAAGGGTTTAAAAATTGGAGATGTTGATCCAAGAGTTATTCCAAAAAATGCAAAAACTATTTCTGATAAGGCAAGACTAATTGGAGGAGGCTGCCTTGAAGCTATTCTTATAGGAAGAAGGAGAATTGAAAATGGACATACAAATTCTTAAAGATATTGTAGAAAGACTTGATAAAGGAGAAAATGTTGCCTTGGTAATTCTTACAGAAACCAAGGGTTCAGCTCCGGGCAAGGATAATTCTTCTATGGCAGTTTTTGAAAATGGAGAAATTTCTGGGACAATCGGAGGCGGTCCTATTGAATTTGACCTTATAAAACAAGCAAAAAAAGCCTTGGAAGATGATGAAGAAAGATCTTTTGATTATACTTTAAATGAAAAGCAAGAGGTGAAAATGTCTTGTGGAGGAAGAAACAAGGGTTATATAAAAATTTTTAGGGCAAATCCCAGTTTAATTATTTTTGGGGCAGGCCACGTTGGACAAAAGCTTGCAAGGGTTGCTGTAAATACAAATTTTGATGTAACTGTAGTTGACAAAAGAGAAGATTTCAAAGATAAAAAAGATTTGGAGAATATAAGAGAATTTGTAATTTCAAATCCAAAAGATTTTGCTTCAAGTCACAAATTTAATAAAAACACCTATATTTTAATTTGTACACCAGATTATGATGAGGAAGTTTTGGAAAATGTAATCGATAAAGACTATAAATTTCTCGGCATGATTGGGTCAAAAAGAAAGGTGAAAAGAGTTTTTGATAATTTGAAAGAAAAGGGCATAAAAGAAGACTTAATCAAAAAAGTCCATGCCCCAGTAGGCTATGATATTGATGATGGAAGTGTTGAAGAAATTGCAATTTCAATTTTATCCTTGATGATTTCAATAAAAAACAATAAAGTAATAGAAAAATAAAAATATTCACAAACCATAAATTATCTATTGGTTTGTGATTTTTTTGAAAAAAATGAGGGAGACTTTATGCTGAAAAAAATAAAAGTAGAAGATGCAGTGGGTCATGTGCTTTTTCATGATTTAACTGGAATAAAAGCTGGAGGATTTAAGGGGGTTCTTTTTAAAAGAGGCCATGTAATTCAAAAAGAAGATATAGAAAAATTAAAAGATATAGGCAAGGAAAATTTATTTGTCGGTGAACTTGACCCAGGTTTTGTCCACGAAGAAGATGCAATAAGGGAAGTTGCTGATGACTTGATTGGAGAAAATATTTCTTATACAAAGCCCTCAGAAGGAAAAATCGGCTTTAAAAGTAAGACCTACGGACTTTTTCTTATAAATAGAAAAGGACTTTTTGACCTAAATATGGAGGGGGACTATACCTTTGCAACAATTCCTTCTTATTCAATTGTAAATGAGGGAGATAATTTAGTTGGAGGAAGGATTGTGCCTCTTTTTACTGAAGAAAATCAGGTTCAAAATATTAAAAGAATTGCCAAAAAATATGAGCCGATTTTTCAGGTTAAGAAATTTCAAAAATTAAAAGTTGGAGTAATTATTACTGGAAATGAAGTTTTTACAGGAAGAATAAAAGATATGTTTGAGCCTGTAATTAGGGAAAAATTATCTCATTTTGATCACGAATTACTTGGAATTGAAAAATGTCCGGATGATAGGGAATATATAGAAAAAATTTGTAGAAAATATCTTGAAAAAGATGCAGACCTTGTAGTATTTTCTGGGGGAATGAGTGTAGATCCTGACGATATAACCCCTTCAACCATAAAAGATTTATCCGATAAATTTATTATTCAAGGCATGCCAGTTCAACCTGGAAATATGCTTACAGTAGGCATGAAGGGAAAAACTTATTTGGTTGGAGTTCCTGGAGCAAGTATGCACGCAAAATTTACAAGTTTTGATATGTTTTTGCCAAGAATTTTTGCAAAAATCGACCTTAAAAAAGAAGATTTTATAGAACTTGGAGAAGGAGGGCTTTTAAACAGATAATGCTAGAAATTTCAGAAAAATCTTTAGAAGAAATAATAAAAATCAGACACGATATCCACATGCACCCAGAAGTTTCAGAAAATGAATTTAGGACAACAAAAATCATAAGGGACTATCTGGAAAAAATTGATGGGATAGAAATTATAGATTTTCCAATAAAAACTGGCTTAATTGCAAGGCTTAATACTGGAAAAAATGGGGAAGTTATTGGTCTTAGGGCAGATATTGATGCTCTTTTACAAAAAGAAGAAACAGAAATTTCCTACAAATCAAAAAATGATAAGGTGATGCACGCTTGTGGCCACGATTATCACACTTCGGTTGTTCTTGCCATCGCAAAACTTTTATCCGAAAATAAGGAAAAATTAAAAGGCGATGTGGTTTTCATTTTCCAAAGAGCAGAAGAAATAACGACAGGTGCCAAGGAATATTTGGATAAGGGGCTTTTTGAAAAAGTAAAAATTGACAAGATTTTGGGCCTTCACAATTGGCCAGAAATTGATTATGGCAAGGTGATTTTAAAAAAAGGTCCTCTTATGAGCACAAAGGTTAATTTTAAAATTGAAATTATAGGAAAAGGCCAACACGGGTCTATGCCACATTTAAACATTGACCCAATAGTTTGTGCATCAAACATAGTAATGGCCCTTCAAACAATTATTTCAAGAAATACAAATCCATTTGACTCCACAGTTTTGTCAGTAAATTCTATAAATGGAGGCTCAGAAAACAATTTAGTTGTAGACAGGACCCATCTTTCAGCAACAATTAGGTCCCTTTCAGAAAAATCTCTTGAAAAATCTGTAAAAAGAATGGAAGAAATTGTAAAAAATATAGCCGAAGCTTATGGATGTAAGTATGAAATAAATTACACAGAAAAAATCCCCCTAGTATTTAATCCAGAAGAAATGTACGAAAAAGTTTTAAAATCAGCAGAAAAAATTTTGGGAGAAGAAAACATAATAAAAGACGGACAAACCATGGCAAGCGAAGATTTTGCCTTTTATATGGAAAAAGTCCCAGGATTTTTCTATTGGTTTGGAAGTGGAGAAGAAAACCACAAAAAAGAAGCCCTCCACAGCAAAAATTTCTACTGCTCAGATTTGGCGATAAAGCCCGCAGTAGAAGTCATGGCAAATGCAGTTTTGGATTTACAAAAATAGGAGAGGTCATGTTAAAAAATAAAAAATACTATAATCTTGTAAAAAAACAATTAGGAAAAGATGAAGTTTTAGAAAATTTTGAAAAAAATTACGGAAAAATCACAGATGTAATGGAAATAGATGTGATAAGTCTTCCAAAAAATTTAAATCTTGACCAAAAAGAAGATCATGAAAATGGGATTTATGCCTTTGGGGGAAGTTTTTTAAATAGAGAATATGAAGTTGGCATCCTTCTTGATATAGAAGAAATAAAACCCATGTCCCCATTTTGGCTAGAAAAAGAAAAGAAAAATATAAACAAGGATGATTTGAAATTTTTCCTAGAAAGCCTAGGAGAAAACCTAGAAAAAGGAAAAACAAATTTTCCAATTTTTATCTTCTACAACAATAAAAACAAATTATCCCTAAGCCCCCAAGCTATAGATCCTTTGGATATACTAAAAAAATAAGAGCAAAAGCTCTTATTTTTTTGCTCTTTTATCCAAAAAGTATCTGATTTCCTTGTAAAGTAAAGATAAAATATAAGCTCCAGTTAGCATATATAAATTAAAAGAAATTGACTTAAATCCTTTAAAATCATTTACATCCATATCCAAAGAAACCAAGACCATAGATAAAATTAATATTAAAATAATTGTAAAAACCACTGCTATCAAAAATTGGTTTTTGTATTTTTTTGACTTATATAAATCAAAATGATCAGAAAAAAGTAGAGTTATAAAAATAAAAATCAAATCTCCAATTAAAAGAATTCCCCCACTCATATTTGTAGCCAAAAAACTTCCTCCCATAGCCAAAAACAAAACCAATAAAATTAAAACCCTAAAAAGATTAGGTTTAAAAATCTTAATTAATTTTTTAATCATAAAATCCTCCTATATAGATAATATCATAATAAAAAGAAATTTATCTATATAATCTTAGATTGGGTAAAAAATATTATATAGATTGGAGGAAAATATGGCAATTTTTGATAGAAAAAATGAAAAAGGATTTGAACAAATAGTTGATTATTATGACTTAAAAGATATAAAAAAAGAAGATTTAGAAATGATTTTTAATAATTCAAGTATGTTTGCTAGTGGTGGAATTAATGGATTATTTGCACAAAACTGGCTTATGATTAAACAGCTTGATAGGCTTAATAAAAATATAGAAAAATTATTGGAAAAAGATTTGTAAATATTTTCTAAAAACTTCCAGATGGGTATTTATTTACTAAGTGGAGGAGAATTATGAGATTTGTAGATATAATTGAAAAAAAGAAAAATAAAAAAGAATTAAGCGATGAGGAAATAAAATTTTGGATTGATGGGGTGACCGATGAAACAATTCCAGATTATCAAACATCAGCCCTTCTTATGGCTATAGTTTTAAATGGGATGAATGAACACGAAACTGCAAAACTTGCCGAATGTATGATGAAAAGTGGTGACGTTTTGGATTTATCTGATATTGAAGGAATAAAGACTGATAAACATTCCACTGGTGGAGTTGGTGATAAAACTTCCCTTGCTCTTGGTCCAATAATTTCAGCTTGTGGCTTAAAACTTGCAAAAATGAGCGGGCGAGGTTTGGGACACACTGGTGGAACGCTTGACAAATTAGAATCAATTGAAGGCTTTAATGTATTTTTGAAAGAAGAAGATTTTATAAAACAAGTTAAAGAAATTGGTTTTGCCATTATGGGACAAACTGGAGAACTTGTTCCAGCCGACAAAAAATTATATGCCCTAAGAGATGTGACAGCAACTGTCGATTCAATTCCTCTAATTGCCTCATCTATAATGAGCAAAAAATTAGCATCTGGTGCTGATACGATTTTACTTGATGTAAAATACGGCGAGGGCGCCTTTATGCACACAATTGATGATGCAAAAAAACTTGCAAGAGCTATGATAAATATTGGGAAAAAACTTGGCAAAGACACAAGGGCCATGATTACAGATATGAACCAACCTTTGGGAAATACAATTGGAAATGCCCTTGAAGTAAAAGAAGCTATTGAAACCGTAAAAGGAGAGGGTCCAAAAGATTTTACTGAATTGGTTTTAACAGCTGGAGAAATTATGCTTATCCAAGGAAAAGTTGCAAAAAATAAAAACCAGGCAAGAAAAATGCTTGAAGATGCCATAAATTCTGGAAGAGCCTTTGAAAAGTTAAAGAAGATGGTTGAATACCAAGGCGGAAATGTAGGGCAAATTGAAGACCCAAGCCTTCTTCCACAAGCTAAATTTAAAACAGAGATGAAATCAAAAAATGATGGCTATATTGACCACATTCATTCAATGAATCTTGGAATTTTGTCAATGAAACTTGGCGGAGGACGCGAGAGAAAAGAAGATAAGATAAATTATGCGGTTGGTCTTGAAATGAAAGTAAAAAAAGGTGATAGGGTAGAAAAAGGCGACAGCCTTGCCATTGTTTATCACGATAAAAAACTTACAGACGAATGGATAGAAAGTTTTTACCAAACCTTCACCTATTCAAAAGAAAAAACAAAGCCAATTCCAGTTGTAGAAGAAATTTTAGAATAATTTATAAAATAAAAAATCCTAGTAAATGCTAGGATTCATACAGCCAAATAGCTAAATGGTACTTAGCTTAATTTTTATTTAAATTCATACTTTGTCTACGCTCTAAATCTTAGTTAAAACTAGGATTCAGATATTAGACAAAGTTAGCTTAGTAATTTATTAGTTATTTAAAAATAAAATTACGCTAAAACCCATCTCGACCTTGTGGAGAGATCTCATGAAATTTCTCCGCTCCTTTTACACGTTTATCTTGATAAAAACCCAAATGGTAGTTTTTTATCTGGTAGAAGTGGTTAAAAATTTAGCTTATAGATAGTATGAATCCTAGGATTTTTTTATTTTTCTTTAAAATATTTAAAAATATAAACAGAAAATATCCCTACAAAAATAAATAAAATACTTGCACCGATAAATATAATATTATTTGCCTTTGAAAAATTTGACCAAGGGTTTTGCTTTATAATAATTCCAAAAATCCCCCACAAAAAACCAATAATAAGTCCAAAATTTTTGTTTTCTTTAAAGACAAACAAAACCATGGCGCTTGCAAGTATTAGTAAAATTAAACTTATAATTAGGGCAAAAAATTTATTTTCTAAGCTTTTATTTTGAGAAAAAACAAGCATTATACTTGTAAAAACTGAAAGAATAACCCAGCCTCCATGAATTCCAGTAGGAAAGCTTACAAGAAATTTATATTTTTTTGAAAAATCTTTGTTTTGGTCAATTGTTTTTATCAAAGTGATTAAAATTAAAGCATAGACCATAATTCCAATAAGAGCAGGCATGGGATAATTATTGTTTGTCATTACAGAAAAAATTCCATTTGCCATATTCCAAAAAATAAAAAGTGGCATCAATTTTTCATAATATATTTCCTCATTTGTCATAGAAAGCTTTTTTATAAAAGGCAAAAGCAAAAAAAGAGTAGAAAAAATATAGATAAAAATCCAAATATAAAAACTAAAACCAATAGGTATTAGTGGATTTTCGTATATTTTAAAAATTTCTTCTTGCTTGTGGAGAAAAAATACTCCCTTGTATGCAAAAAAAGAAAAAATCAAGGTAATAATAAACATAATAAGTCCAATGATATAATTTTTGTTCTTTAATCTTTTTTTCATAATTCCTCCTAAAGTCCTAATATATTTACCCATTTTTTAATGGAATTAGAATTTAAATTTATAAAAATTACAAATATGAGACTTTGTTTGAATAAACTAGCTTTGGATAAAAAAATGTAAATAGTATAATAAAAAACCTCATAGTAGTGTAAATCTCTTTTGAAATTTTGGACGGAAATATCTTAAAATTTCAAGATATATTTATAGTAAAATTCATAATTTGGATAGGTGAAAATATGACAAAAACATTTGCCCTAAAGGGAAATATAATTTATAGTAAAAATCAAAACGTAATAAATTTTTGTGAAAATTCTTTTTTGATTTGTAAAGACGGACTTTCAATGGGAGTTTTTGAAAAATTAGATGAAAAATACAAGGACATAAAAGTTATAGACTTTGGAGAAAAAATAATTTGTCCAGGTCTTACAGATCTTCATATCCACGCCCCTCAATATAATTTTAGGGGCATGGGAATGGATTTAGAATTATTGTATTGGCTAAATACCTACACATTTCCAAGTGAAGCAAAATTTAAAGACGAAAATTATGCAAAAAAATCCTACCAAAGATTTGTAGATTATTTAAAATATGGACCAAATACAAGGCATGTGATTTTTTCAAGTCTTCATGTGAAATCCACAATAATTTTGATGGATTTGATGGAAGAATCAAAAATGGTTTCTTTTGTTGGAAAAGTAAATATGGACAGAAATGGTGGAGTAGATCTTGAAGAAAAGGATGCTAAGGAATCAGAAAAGGCTACAATCGCTTGGCTTGAATCAATTAAAGGAAAATATAAAAATACCTATCCTATTTTAACACCAAGATTTATCCCATCATGTACTGACGATTTATTGGAAAGACTAAGAAAAATAAAAGATGAGTACAATCTTCCTATCCAATCCCACTTATCAGAAAATTTGGATGAGATAGAATGGGTCAAAGAATTAGTTCCTAAGGCTAAATTTTATGGAGATGCCTACAATATTTTTGATTTATTTGGCAAAAATAACAAGACGGTGATGGCTCATTGTGTATATTCAAATGAAGATGAAGAAGATTTGATAAAAGAAAATGAAGTCTTCATAGCCCACTGTCCAGATTCAAACACCAACCTTACATCAGGAATTGCCCCAGCAGGAAAATACCTAAGAGAAGGGCAAAAAATTGGGCTTGGATCAGATGTTGCAGGGGCAACTCACTCATCAATATTTAAAGCTATGGCAGATGCCATAAAAGTTTCAAAATTAAGATACAGATTATTAGACGAAAAAATAAAACCTCTAAGCCTTGAAGAAGCCTTTTATATGGCAACTTTGGGTGGAGGAGAATTTTTTGGAAAAGTCGGATCATTTGAAAAAGGATACGAATTTGATGCAATAATTATTGACGATGAAAAATTATTAGAAGAAGATAAATTTGACTTAAAACAAAGACTAGAAAGAATAGTATATATTTCAAAAGATGAAGATGTTGTTTCGAAATTTGTAAGAGGAGTAAAAATCTTCTGATAGGAAAAATAAATTTTTTCATTAAAATTTAAAAAGAAATTTAAAAAAAGTGGATGCAAGAAAAATTCAAGCTTCCACTTTTTTTATGTTAAGTTTTACATAATCAACAAAATATTTACATACGTTTTCAAAAATTGTATTTTTTTGAAAATGTCTATATCGCAGATAATTCTAGGGCTTTTAAACTTATTCTTGACAAAGTTAAATAATTGATGTAATCTATTTCATAGATAATTCTAGAATTTTTCGGAGTGCTGACCGCTCATCAATTTTTTTTCGATATGTGGAAATTTTTAAATTTAACCACTAATCTACAATCATTTTTGATAACCGGGGTTCTCAATTTGGATACTGTCCGCTAGTTAATTTTTTGAAATTAATGACCGGGGTTCCTCTGTACAGTTTTAATTATAACTATTAACATAGCTATTTATATGGAGGCATTAAAATGAAAAAGTACCAATTGAATGTACCTACACCACATTCTTACACTTATGTAACAAAAAATATTCCAAACGTAACAATTGAACAAAGAGAAAGAGCATTAAAAGCAACTCACTACAATGAATTTGCTTTCCCAGCAGGCATGCTAACAATCGATATGCTTTCAGATTCAGGTACAACTGCGATGACAGATGTACAATGGTCTGCAATGTTTTTAGGAGATGAATCCTATGGTAGAAATAAGGGATATTATGTACTTTTAGATACATTTAGAGATGTATTTGAAAGAGGAAATGATCAAAAAAGAATAATTGATCTAGTAAGAACCGACTGCGAAGACGTAGAAAAAATGATGGATGAAGTTTATTTATGTGAATATGAAGGCGGACTATTTAATGGTGGATCTGCTCAAATGGAAAGACCAAACACATTTATCATCCAACAAGGTCGTGCAGCTGAATCAGTATTATTCGAACTTGTAAAAAATATATTAAATAGTAGAGAACCAGGAAAAACTTATACAATTCCATCAAACGGACACTTTGATACAACAGAAGGAAATATCAAACAAATGGGTTCAATTCCAAGAAACCTTTATAATAAAGAATTATTATGGGAAGTTCCAGAAGGTGGTAAATATGAAAAGAATCCTTTTAAAGGAAATATGGATACAGAAAAACTTGAAGAGTTAATTACAAAACTAGGACCAGAAAATGTACCATTAGTTTATACAACAATTACAAATAATACAGTTTGTGGACAACCAGTATCTATGGCAAACATGAGAGAATGCTCAAGAATTGCTCATAAATACGATATTCCTTATATGTTTGATGCAGCTAGATGGGCAGAAAATGCTTATTTCATAAAAGTAAATGAAGAAGGCTACCAAGATAAATCTATAAATGAAATAGCTCAAGAAATGTTCTCATACTGTGATGGATTTACAGCATCTCTTAAAAAAGATGGCCATGCAAATATGGGTGGAGTTTTAGCATTTAGAGATAAGGGATTATTCTGGAAGAAATTCTCAGACTTTAATGAAGACGGATCAGTTAAAACTGACGTAGGTATCTTACTAAAAGTAAAACAAATTTCATCATATGGAAATGACTCATACGGTGGAATGAGTGGTAGAGATATTATGGCACTAGCAGCAGGTCTTTATGAAGCTTCAAAATTTGAATATTTAGATGCACGTGTTAAACAATGTGAATATTTAGCTCAAGGATTCTACAAAGCAGGAGTAAAAGGTGTCGTACTTCCAGCAGGTGGACACGGTGTTTATATCAACATGGATGAATTCTTTGATAACAAAAGAGCTCCAGAAACTTTTGCTGGACAAGGTTTCTCAGTAGAACTTATTAGAAGATACGGAATAAGAACAGCTGAGCTTGGAAACTATTCAATGGAATACGATCTAAAAACACCAGAACAACAAAAAGAAGTAGCTAACGTAGTTAGATTTGCAGTTAATAGAAGTCAACTTAGCAAAGAACATATGGATTATGTAATAGCAGCAGTTAAAGCGTTGTACGAAGATAGATCAACAATACCTAATATTAAAATTGTTAAAGGTCATAATCTACCAATGCGTCACTTCCACGCATTCCTAGAACCATATGAACCAAGTGAAGAAGAAAAATAAATTTTTAGCAGGATCTCTTTTGAGATTCTGCTAAATTCATAATATTAGGGAGTATGTTATGGAAAATAAAATATCAAACAGAGACGGTTTTCAGTCTAAGTGGGGATTTATCCTTGCATGTGTAGGATCTGCAGTTGGAATGGGAAATATTTGGAGATTTCCTATCCTTGTTTCTCAATATGGTGGAATGACATTTTTGATTCCATATTTTATCTTTGTAATTCTGATAGCTACAACAGGAGTAATAACAGAAATGGCTCTTGGACGTTCAACAGAATCAGGAACAGTAAGAGCTTTTGGTAAATGTACTGAATTAAAATATGGAAATAAAAAAATCGGGGAAGGTCTTGGAGTAATACCTGTAGCTGGATCTCTTGCTCTTGCAATAGGTTATACTTGTGTAATGGCTTGGATATTTAAATATACTTTCATGGCTTTTTCTGGTGAGCTTAGTGGAATGGGTCAAGATATGGACCTAATCGGAAAAACGTTTTCTGAAACTGCTACAGCAATGGGAGCAAATCTTTGGATTGTAGTTGCAATAGTTGTAAGTTGTGTAATAATGATTCTTGGAGTTTCAAACGGAATTGAAAAATCAAATAAAATCATGATGCCAGCCTTATTCATTCTTTTTGTAGTTCTTGCTATTTATATTACAACAATACCAGGCTCATCAGATGGATATAAATATATATTTACAATTGATAATGAGTTAATAAAAAATCCAAAAGTTTGGATATATGCTTTTGGACAAGCATTCTTCTCACTTTCAGTAGCAGGATCAGGAACTGTAATTTATGGTTCATACCTATCAAAAAAAGAAAACTTGATAACATCTGCAGCCAATGTAGCAATTTTTGATACAATAGCAGCATTAATGGCAGCATTTGTAATAATTCCAGCTATGGCTACAGCAAATACAGCACTAGATACAGGCGGTCCTGGATTAATGTTTATTTATTTAGTAAATGTATTAAACGGAATGCCTGGTGGTAGAATAGTAAGCATAATATTTTATGTTTGCGTATTATTTGCAGGAGTAAGCTCAATAATAAATTTATATGAATCATCAGTAGCATATTTGCAAGAAAAATTTAATTTTTCAAGAAAAAAATCAACCCTAATAATCCATATATTTGGATGTGTAATTGCGATATTAATTCAACCTATAGTTTCTCAATGGATGGATGTAATTTCAATTTATATCTGCCCACTTGGAGCAGCACTAGCAGCAATAATGTTCTTATGGGTTGCAGGAAAAGATTTCGCAATAAAAGCTGTTAACGAAGGTGCAAAAAAACCAATAGGATCTTGGTATTATCCACTTTCAAAATACGTTTACGTAGGAGCAGCAGTAATAGCCTTAATTGCCGGGGCAGTTCTTGGAGGTATAGGCTGATAAAATAAAAATAAGCTTATCAAATTATTAATTAATTTGATAAGCTTATTTTTTTATGAAAAAATATAAAAATTGTAAAAAAGCAGGACTTGTCCTGCTCAGACTGTTGACAAATTAGAAACATTTCCCATTTCTATCAGATAAATAACCGTTGATTTCGGTTGTTTATCCCGATTTATCGTGTGCAACGAGCGGAGAAATCTCATGAGATCTCTCCATGCGTTCGTTTCACTCACACTAAAACACGTTTGCTTTGCAAACTTCTTCGTGCTTTCGCACTTAGTTTTAGGGATAAATGTGCAAAATCAATGCACATTTATCTAGTCGAGATGGTACGTAGCTTAATTTTTATTATAAAATAAAATATTAGCTAAAATCTTACTTTGTCTACGTGCTTTCGCACTTAGTTTTAGGGATAAATGTGCAAAATCAATGCACATTTATCTAGTCGAGATGGTACGTAGCTTAATTTTTATTATAAAATAAAATATTAGCTAAAATCTTACTTTGTCAACGCTCTGGTAGGATTTATCCTGCTTTCTTATTTTCTAATTATTTTTCTAGTAATTAATTTTAAATAATATAAATTTAATGAAAGTAATTTCTTTTAGCTTTTAAAATTTTTATTGGAAAACGGGAAAATGATTTTTTTATTTTATTTTTTTGAAAGTAATTTCAAATTAAATCAAAATCTTGAAAATAAATTTAAGATGGAATATACTTTAACCATCAAGGAGGTTTTTATGGCTGATGAAGTTAATGTAAATGCTATTGAAAAAAAATTAATAGTATCTTGTCAAGCTTTGCCTGATGAGCCTTTGCATTCATCTTTTATTATGGGAAGAATGGCAAAAGCTGCTAAAGAAGGTGGAGCAAAAGGTATTAGAGCTAATACCAGTGAAGATATTAAAGAAATACAAAAAGAAGTTGACCTACCTATTATAGGAATTGTAAAAAAAGATTTTGAGGATTCTAAAGTCTACATAACTCCAACCATGGATGAGGTTGATGAACTTGTTTCTTGTGGGGCTGATATTATAGCCATGGATGCTACAAGTGATTTAAGACCTGGAAATATTACAATTGATGAATTTTTCAAAAAAGTTAAGGAAAAATATCCAAATAAATTGTTTATGGCTGATTGTTCTACTATTGATGAGGCTATAAATGCAGATAGGCTTGGATTTGATTTTATTGGAACTACCTTGGTTGGATATACTGACCAATCTAAAAATGATAAAATCGATGAAAATGATTTCGAAATTCTTAGAAAAATTATTAAAAATGTAAAGAATAAAGTAATTGCTGAAGGAAATATTAATACACCTGAGAAAGCAAAAAGAGTTTTGGAACTTGGTGCCTATAGTGTTGTTGTTGGTTCAATTATTACAAGACCACAAGTTATTACTAAAAATTTTACTGAAAAAATTAAAGAATTAGAAAAATAAAAAAGGAAGGAAAGATTATGAGAAATTTAGACAAATATAAGGGAGTTATTCCAGCATTTTATGCATGCTACGATGAAAATGGAGAAATTAGTCCTGAAAGAGTAAGAGAACTTACAAGATATCACATTAACAAAGGTGTTAAGGGTGTTTATGTTAATGGTTCTTCTGGAGAATGTATTTACCAAAGTGTTGAGGATAAAAAAATTGTTCTTGAAAATGTAATGAAGGAAGCTAAGGGAAAACTTACAGTTATTGCTCACGTAGCTTGCAACAATACAAAAGATTCTATGGAACTTGCAGCTCACGCTGAAAGCTTGGGAGTTGATGCAATTGCAGCTATACCTCCAATTTATTTTAGACTTCCAGAATATTCTATTGCAGCTTATTGGAATGATATTTCTTCTGCGGCACCAAATACTGATTTTGTAATTTATAATATTCCACAACTTGCTGGAGTTGCTTTAACAGAGTCTTTATTTAGTGAAATGAGAAAAAATCCTAATGTAATCGGTGTTAAAAATTCTTCAATGCCAGTTCAAGATATTCAAATGTTTAAACAAAATGCCGGAGATGATTATATAATTTTCAACGGACCAGATGAACAATTTATTTCAGGAAGACTTATTGGAGCTGAAGGAGCAATTGGTGGAACATATGGTGTAATGCCTGAATTAATTTTAAAAATGGATGAATGTCTAAAAAATAAAGATTTAGACAAGGCTCGTGAAATCCAATATGCTGTTGATGCAATAATTTATAAAATGTGCTCAGCTCACGGCAATATGTATGCAGTAATAAAAGAAATATTAAGAATTAATGAAGATTTAGATATTGGTGGAGTTAGAAAACCTCTTGAAAACTTAATTGATTCAGATATGGAAATTGTAAAAGAAGCTGCTAAGATGATAAATGATGCGAAGAATAAATATCTAGGTTAAGGTGAAAAAATGCAAGGTTTTACAAAAATTGATTTAGCAATCTTAATTGTATATTTAGCAGCAGTATTATTTGCCGGCCTTCATTTCTCTAAAAAAGAAATGAAGGGCAAAGAATATTTTAAGGGTGATGGAACAGTGCCTTGGTGGGTAACTTCAGTTTCTATTTTTGCAACACTTTTAAGTCCGATTTCATTTTTATCTCTTGCAGGAAATTCTTATGCAGGAACTTGGATTATGTGGTTTGCACAACTTGGAATGCTTGTAGCAATTCCTTTTACTATAAAATTTTTCCTTCCAATTTATAGTAAACTTGATATAGATACAGCTTACCATTACCTAGAATTAAGATTTGACAGCAAGGGTCTAAGAATTCTTGGGGCAGTAATGTTTATAATTTACCAAGTTGGTCGTATGTCAATTATAATGTATCTTCCATGTATGGTTTTATCCAAACTTATGGGTATAAACGTAAACATTTTAATTATAATTATGGGAGTTATTGCAATTATTTATTCTTATACTGGCGGATTAAAATCAGTTTTGTGGACAGATTTTATCCAAGGATCAGTTCTTCTTATTGGTGTAACTTTTGGTTTAATTTATTTAATTGCAAATATTAACGGTGGATTTGGGGCAGTTGCAAGTGAACTTTTCACAAATCACAAATTTTTAGCACTAGACGAGCCAATATTTGATGCAAATATATTTAGGGATTCAATATTTTTATTAATAGTTGGAGCTGGTTTAAATACAATAGGATCTTATGTTTCAAGTCAAGATATTGTACAAAGATTTACAACTACAACTGATACAAAAAAATTAAACAAAATGATGATAACAAATGGTTGTCTTTCAATTTTTATTGCAACAGTATTTTATCTTATAGGAACTGGACTTTTCGTATTTTATAAAGTTCAAGGCAATCCTTTGCCAACAGCAGCTCAACAAGATCAAATTTTCGCATCTTGGATAGCTTTTGAGCTTCCAGTAGGATTTACAGGAGTATTACTTGCAGCAATTTATGCAGCAAGCCAATCTACCCTTTCAACAGGACTAAACTCAGTTGCTTCAAGTTGGGCTTTGGATATTCAATCAAGTTTAAATACAAATTTAAGTTTTGAAAAACAAACAAAAATTGGTCAAAGAGTTTCATTAATAGTTGGAATTTTTGCAATAATTGTTTCAATGATTTTGGCAAATGGAGATATTAAATCTGCTTACGAATGGTTTAATGGATTTATGGGTCTTGTTTTGGGAATACTTGTAGGAACCTTTATCCTTGGAGCATTTACAAAAACTGCAAATAAATTTGGAGCAACACTTGCCTTTATTGCAGCAAGTGGAGTTATGATTTATATAAAATATTTCGTAGATCCAGCAAAAATTTCTTTCTGGTCATACTCAATTATATCAATATTAGTTTCTTTAGTAGTTGGACTTATTGGATCAGCAATTTACAATAAAGTTAAGGGAAAAGAAACTATAGTACCAAAAAACACAACAATTTATAATCAAAATTAGGGGCAAAAATGATATTTGGAAATATAAAAAATTTAGAAGAATTTGATTATTTAAACGGTCAAATAAAAGAATGTTTTGAATTTTATAAAAATAATGATTTGAAAAATATGGAAAAGGGAAGTCATCCTATAAAGGGAGAAGATCTTTTTGTAAATATTGTAGAATATGAAACTACAAATCCTGAAAATAGATTTTGGGAAGCTCACAAAGATTATCTTGACCTTCACCTTATGCTTGATGGAATTGAACAAATTGATTTAAATTTTATAGGTAATATGGACTTGGGCCCATATAAAAAAGAAGATGATTATCAAGCAATGGAGGGTGAAAAAAATTCATCAGTAATTTTAAATGAGGGAGATTTTCTAATTTGCTATCCAAATGATGGTCATATGACAGCCGTAAAAGTTAAAGATCCACAAAAAATTAAAAAAGCAATTTTTAAAATCAAATTATAGGATATAATAGAGGCAGTGTGATGAGCATTTGCCTCTTATTTTTTAAAAGGAGATATTATGAAAAAATATATAAGCATAGATATAGGCGGAACTGCCATAAAATATGGACTTATCGATTGTGATGCAAATATTTTGGAAAAGTATGAAATCGATACAAATGCCCAAAAAGGTGGAGACCATATCCTAAATGAAGTTATAAAGATAGTTGAAAATTTTGTAAAAGAAAATCAAAATGACCAATTAATGGGAGTTTGTATTTCAACGGCAGGTGTGGTTGATACAAAAAAAGGCTCAATTTATCATGCATCAGATCTTATTCCAAATTATATTGGAATTAATTTTAAAAAGACCATTGAAGAAAAATTTTCCTTGCCTTGCCAGGTTGAAAATGATGTAAATTGTGCGGGTTTTGCTGAATATGAATCTGGAGCAGGAAAAGATAGCAAAGTTTGCCTAACCCTTACAATTGGAACAGGAATTGGTGGCTGTGGAATAATTGATGGGGAAATTATCCATGGGGCAAATGGATCAGCTTTTGAAGTAGGCTACATGAACATCAAAGGAGATAAATTTGAAAGACTTGGCTCAGCAAAAACTTTGGTTGAAAAGGTTGCAAAAGAAAAAAACCAAGACTTATCCTTGTGGAATGGAAAAAAAGTTTTTGAAAATGCAAAAAAAGGCGATGAAATTTGTATAAGAGCAATTGATGAAATGTGTGATGTTTTGGGTCTTGGTATAGCAAATCTATCCTATATGTTAAATCCTGATACTGTGGTTTTGGGAGGAGGAATAATGGCCCAAGAAGAATATTTGAAAGAAAAAATTGAAGGAAAATTATCCGAATATTTGGAAGAGAGATTCTATAAAAATATCAGCATAAAATTTGCCAAACACAAAAATTCTGCAGGCATGCTTGGAGCCTACTATAATTTTAGGGAAATTGAAGAAAAGTAGGGGATTATTTTGGATTATTACAATAAATCTGTTGTAGAAATAGTAGAATCAAATTATGAAAACTTTACAGAAGTTGAAAGAAATATAGCAGATTTTTTTATTTACAACAACAAAAGAGAGGATTTTTCAAGCAAATCCATAGCAGAAAAACTATTTGTTTCCCAAGCATCCCTTTCAAGATTTGCACAAAAATGTGGATTTAGAGGATATAGAGAATTTGTTTACCAATATGGCCAAGATTTTGTAGAAAAAAAAGAAGATATAAACGGAAATGTTAGCCAAGTTTTAAACACTTACCAAGAACTTTTAAACAAAACATATAGCCTAGTAGATGAAAATCAAATAAAAAGAATAATAAATTATATAAACAGGGCAAACCGAGTTGTTGCTTGTGGGAAAGGATCATCTGGACTTGCTGCAAATGAGATGGAGTTAAGATTTATGAGAATAGGAGTAAACATAGACTCCATAACAGATTCTGATCAAATGAAAATGAGAGGGGCCTTTCATGATGAAAATTCCTTGATTTTTGGTTTGAGTATAAGTGGAAATACAAGCGAAGTTTTGCTCTTTTTATCCCAAGCCTACAACAAAAACGCAAAAACAATCCTAATTACTTCCCAAAATAGAGATTTGTACAAGGATTATTGCAACGAGGTAATACTTGTTCCATCCCTAAAACATTTAAACTACGGCAATGCCATAAGTCCCCAATTCCCAATTTCAGTAATGGTTGATATTTTGTATTCATACTTTGTAAAAGAAGATAAAAATATCAAAGAAAAACTTCACGGTGATACCATAAAAGCCTTGGGAACCGAATAATTTATAAAATATTTATCGGTCAAATTTCTTGACAATTTCTACTTTTAAACTATCCTAGATATAGGTGATAAAATGATTAAAGAAAAAATAATAGAAAATATTGGAATAATTTATTTAGATAAAAAAGAAGTAATAAATGCTCTAAATTTAGAAATGGTTAAAGATATAGAAAAAATCCTAAAAAAATGGGAAAATGATGACAAAATAAAGGCGGTTTTATTTGATTCACTTTGCAGGAAAGGATTTTGTGCTGGCGGAGATTTAAAAGAAATTTATAATGATTATCTTTTAAATGAGTCTTGCCAAAATAAGGATGAGTTTTATGAGGAAGAATTTATCCTTGATAAATTTGTAAAAAATTACAAAAAACCAGTTCTTAGCCATTATTTTGGCATAGTGATGGGAGGAGGCATTGGCCTTAGCATAAATTCTGATTTTATACTTGCAGACGAAAGCGTAAATTGGGCTATGCCAGAAACAAGACTTGGTTTTGTTCCAGATGTTGGAGTATGTAAGCACCTTTCAAATCTACCCCAAGCCCTTGGTCAATACCTTGGACTTTGTGGAGAAAGTCTAGGATCAACTGACCTTATAAATTATGATTTGATAGACTTATATATAAAATCAGAAGATTACGAAAATATTTTAAATATTTTATTTGATCTTTCAAAGAAATATGAGGGAGAAAAATTAATAAAAGAATTTAGAACAGAAAGCGAAAAATTCAAAAATACCGAGGAAAATTCTAAAATTTCTAATAATTTAGAAAAAATTGAAAAATATTTTTCAAAATCTTCGATAGAAGAAATTTTTGAAATCCTTGAAAAAAACAAGGACAAGGATGAATGTGCAAAAAATACCTTGGAAAATTTATATGAAAAATCTCCTTTCATGCTAAAAGTTCAATTTGAAAAATATTTTGTATGCAAAAACTTAAGCCAAGATGAAGTCTTTGCCCTAGATTTAAAAATTTTAAAATATTCAAGAAAAGAAGGCTTGATGGAAAAGGGAATAAGATCTTTAATAATTGATAAAGAAAAGGCAAACTGGAATGAAAAATCCGTAGATAAAGTCCCAGATGAAAAGGTAAAAAAATTATTGGGAATTGAAAAAATGTATAGGGAAAATTAGGATTGATTTTTTTAAAAACACCTAAATTCTAAAAAATAAGAAAAAACAGGGAGAAAAAAATGGACGTATTATTAGTAATTGACCTACAAAATGATTTTATTGATGGTGCCTTGGGAAATGAAGGAAATGAAAAAATAGTTGAGCCTATTGAAAAATTGGTAGAAAATTTCAATGGAGAGGTTATTTTTACAAGAGACACCCACGACAAATCCTATCTAAAAACACTAGAAGGGAAACATCTACCGGCAGAACACTGCTTAAAAAATTCCAAAGGCTGGCAAGTAAGAATTGATACAAAAAATCACAAAGTAATAGACAAACCATCTTTTGGTTCCTACGAACTTGTGGAATATTTAGAAAAATTAAATCAAAAAGAAAAAATCAAAAATATCTATATGGTAGGAATTTGCACCGATATTTGCGTAATATCAAATGCAATTTTATTAAAAAATGCCCTATTGGATACAGAAGTTACAGTTATAGAAGATTTGTGCAAGGCCACAAACGAAAAAAATCACCAAATTGCCCTAGACGCTATGAAATCCTGTCAGGTAAATATTATTAATTCAAAAGAAAAATATTAAAATCATGAGAATAATTAAGAAAACGGTAAGAAACGGTAAGGAAATTTGAATTTGATATTTCCTACCTTAATATATAGGCTTTATTAAATTTAATATGGTATAATTAAATAAATATTAGACTTTTTCTTTACTCTTAGGAAAAAGTCACTTGGGGAATTAGCTCAGTTGGGAGAGCGCTTGACTGGCAGTCAAGAGGCCAGGGGTTCAAATCCCCTATTCTCCACCAATTTTTAAAAACTTGAAAAAATAGGATTTTGTGATATACTTTAAGTAAGAGGAATTCTCTTATAATCCTTGAATAATTCAAGGAATTGAGGTTAACAATGTGGAATCACCACAAAAAAAGACAGTAGGGCGAACTACTGTCTTTTCATTTACTTGTTTTCGGAATAATACTTTTTTATAAAAAATAGTATAAGTCCAACCAACAAGGGAAAAATAAAATTTTCCAATATTGAGGTTAACAATTTCATCACCTCTTTTCACCTATTAAGCAATAGGCAAAATTATTATATCACAGAAAAATATTTTTATTTCAAATCAAAAGTTAAATTTTTATTTAAATTTAATCCTGGCTTTAAAAAAACTGGGATTTTTTTGTGAAAAAATTTGTAGATTGAAGAATTTTTATCCCTATTGTATAATAGATACAATATTAAATTGAGGTGAATATATGATAAAAAATAAAATGAAATTAATGATAGGAGTCCTTAGCTTGGGGATTGTTTTTAGTGCTTGTAGTAATAAAAATAACAAGGCAAATCCTTCATCAGCTTCAACACTTTCCACTTCTAGCAAGGAATCAAAAAAATCAAATGAGGAAAATAAAAACTCTACAGTTTCAAAAAAAGACCAAGGAAAAGTTGTTGATGGATCAATAAATTCAGAAATTTTAAAGCAAAATTGGAAGTATAAGGTATATCTTCCAAACGGATATGATGAAAAAAGCCATGAAAAATATCCGGTTTTATATATGCTCCACGGATTTGGAGAAAATTCATCATCAATTCTTGAAAAATCCAATACAAAAGATGTCCTCGATAAAATCATGAAAGATAAAGAAAATAAAATGATTGTGGTTTTTGTTGATGGATTTACTTCATTTTTTATAAATAGCGATTACGATAAAAATATGGAAAGTGCAATAAAAGATGAGTTGATAAAAGAAATTGACGAAAATTATAAGACTGATGCAAACAAAAATTCCAGAGCAATCGGAGGGATTTCTGTAGGAGGATATGGGGCAGCAAGTATTTCCCTAAAAAATCCTGACCTATTTACAAAAGCACTTTTAATTTCCCCAACCCTTTGGTACAAGCTTGACAAAGATAGCCTAATTAGAAGAAATTATCTTGCATTTTCAGACGGAATACAAAATTGGTCAGACGATGTTTATAAGGAAAAATTTCCTACAAATTTCATAAACGCAGAGTCAAAAGATATAAATTTCTATATAAGATCAGCCGAGGGCGATACAAAAATAAAAATTAACGACATAGAAAAATTCAACAAAAAATTAGAAGAAGCCGAGGTAAACACAGAATTTAAAAAGGATGGCAAAGAATTTGACCATGATTATGATTATTGGAACAAAATAACAGAAGAATCCTACTTGTGGGTCCTAGACCAATTTGAAAAATAAAGCTATAAATTTCCCTTTAATTTTGAAAAAAATTAAGGGGATTTTTTTGTTAAAAAATTTTTTTAGAAAAAAATTTATATTTATAATTTATTTCAATAATATAACTAAAATTCGTTGACTAAAAATTTGTAAAGAGCTATAATTGTTATAAGTAAAAGTGTCTGAATTTCTAATAATTTAAGACAAATAAAGAAAAAAATTAATCAATTGCTTTAATAAAATACACCAGAAAAATAAATTAAATATATTTTAATATTTATTAAAAAGAAATGAAAATTAGAAATTCATCAATATTAAATAAAGGAGTTATTATGAAAAAATTAGCAAGAAAAATGATGTCACTATTGATGGCAGTTTTTATGGTATTACAAGTAATCTTGCCAGCTTTTGCAACTAGCTCGAAGGCAGAAGATGAAAATCCAAATTCCATAAAATCGGTCGACAAGCTCGAAGATGATCCCGATCTTGACCTATCAATCAAAAAATCACAGGAAATTTACGACAAAAAGAAAGCCAAAAAAGACCAAGATAAATTCACGATAGCCGTAAGTATTCCAGATACAAACTCCAAATTTAGGCTTGTAAAAAGAAATGACCTAAAATTATTTGATGATAAATATTTTGAAACAAATGAAAAGGCAAGCAAGGAATATTGGCGTGTTAAAGATATGCTAAACGCCCAAGGACTTGACCTTGATTTGGAAATAATCGAAGATGAAAACGGATTCAAATTAGTAGCAAAAGAAGAAGCAGAAAATAAAGACAAAGAAAAAGAAAATCCTTATGGAGAAAACTATTCATACATAGATTTCAAAATAATGGATGATTTTGATTTCAACGAAAAAGGAAATCAAAAATTATTAGACGAAGATAAGCTAATATTTAACCTAGAACTCCTTCAATACGAATCACTAGACCCAGATTTTAACCTTTACGAAAAAGACCAAGAAGGAAATTTGAAAATCAAAAACCAAGGGGATATCTTTGCCCTTTTAGTAAACGATAAAAAATCTTTGTACGATACAAAAAAATTAGAAGAAGATTATAACAATCTAAAAACCTGCAAAGAAGAAAAGTCTAAAAAAGAGGCGGAAGAAAAACAAAAACAGGAAGAGGCAAAAAAACCCCAAGAAGAAAAAGCCAAAGCAGAAAAATCTTCATCAAACAAGGAAGAACAATCAGAAAACTCCAAAGAAGATTCAAATAAAGAAAAAGAAAGCAAAACAGAAATAAAAGTAGAATCAAACGAAACTTCAAAAGAAGAAAAAGAAACAAAAACTGATTCTAATAAAAAAGAAGAAACAAAAAAATCAGAAGAAAATAAAATAGATTCTTCTAATAATGAAAAACAAACTGACAAAAAGATAGATTCATCTTCAAATGAAGATAAAAAAGAAGAGAAAAAAATACCTGCAACAAGTAAAGAGAAAAAAGAAAAGAAAGAAGAATTCTCAAAACTTGTAAAAGAGAAAAAAGAAGAAAGCAAAACTTCTTCTAAAAAAGAAAAAAAGGGTCTATTAGACGGAATAAAATCTATCCTTGGACTTACAGATCTTCAAAGAGCAGACAAAGACTTAAAAAATGCCCTAGCAGATGAGAAAAACGGCCTAGAAGAAATTCAAAATCTTCTAACAAGCTTTTCTGAAAAATATAAGCTTACACAAGAAGAACAAGCCAAGCTTATGGCAGATAACGAAGAGGCAATCAAAGCACTTATCGAAAAAGATGCCGATAAGAACTTTAGCCCACAAGTGCTAATGGCTGCTATGGGATCAAGAGATCTTACTGCTGAAGAAAAAGAAAAATTAAGTAAAAAGAAATTTATTATTAAAACAAGATTTGACGCTTCAGTAGCAAATGGAAATATTCCAACCACACAATCATTCACTATCAAGCTAGATGATAAACTCAAAGTAAATGACGATTCAACGCTTGAGCCAATAAAAGATGAAAATGGAAATGTTATTGCAAGACCAAATTATAATGAAACTACAAATTCCATAACTTACAAGTTGGAAAAAGAAATAACTGATGATTTACAAATACCACTAGAAATTCCTGTTGACTACAATGTGGATAACATAAAAGTTGATGCTAATGGTAATTTCACAGTAACTAACAAAGTATCAGGACTTGGAGTAAAGGCATCAAAAGATTTAGTTCCACAAAAAATCGACAAAAATGGTAACTCAGTTGGGTCAATCATTGAACCTGGAAGAAAAGATGTAATTCAAGTAATAGATGATAATAGTGGCGATTATAAAGTAAATATAGATTCTAACGGAACTCCAGATGTAGAAAATGGAGAAATGAAAGGAATTAATTGGAGCATAAGGATAAGCTCTAACCAAGATTTAAAAGCACTCGGATTAAAGTTAAACCTAACAACAGTTAAAGGTTCAGGACTTGGGAAAATTCAAAAGGCTAAATTAAATGGTACTGAATTAAAAGATTCTGATTTTACTAATCAATTACAAGGAAAACTTGGAATAGTCGATTCAAAACACCATGATTTAAAGTCTTCTTCACAAGAGCTTTTATATACTTTCTATACACCGGTAACAAATAAACAAGACTCATACATGCTTGATATTTCGGTTTTTATAAAAGAAAAGGATAAGGCCGGAGCAGTGAGACTTGTTCAAAAAGAAGGTTATTCCCAAGATAGAATTGACACTGCTACACCAACTCGCGTTGGTATAAACAACAGAACTACAATACTAGGTGAATTCACATCAAACAATACAGCTAAGTGGACAATCACAGATAGTATATCATCTGGAGATCGAAATTTAGGGCTTCCTCTTGAAACTAGAACTCTAGATAATCAAACATTTAAAACTGGTAAAACTGCTGTTTATGGTTTAGATAAAGATGGTAAAATGGTTGTGAAGACTGTTAATGGTAGTATTGATGGTAGTGTCGAATTAAAGAGAGAGCCTTTTAAAAACGAAAATCCATCAGGTCACCAACCAGTAGGAAATATTGCAGTTTATGAAATGGATACAAGTCTAACTAATCCAGATAAAGCGAATAACTACAGTGTTTCAGGTGTTTCTATATCAAGATTCAGAGACCTACCTATAGACCAACACTGGAACCTTCCACAAGGCCACGAAAATATGCCTGAACAAGACATAAATGTTGTTGATAAAAGTGGAAAAAATTTAGGAAGTGTTCATGTAGATGCACAACAAAATGCTAAGCAAAGATATTTCACAGTTCCTAATGTTAAATATTGGAATATAAATGAAAAAGGCGAAGCTGGTTTTATTGATCATAAAATAAAACAAACTTTCCCTACAAATGATGTAACCATAGGAACAAAGCAATATAAATATAGTGAAAACACAAGTTACTACAATTATAGTGACAAAAATCACTTCATCTTAAACTCACTAATGGAGGTCGATAATAAAAAGCCCGCTACTTTTAAAATAGTTAAGGTAGATAGCAAAACTGGTAAGAAACTCCAAGGAGCAAACTTCCACTTATTGGGCTCTGGAGTAAGTGTAGTGACAGATGCGAACGGTGAAGCCACATTTACAAACATTCCACCAGGAACTTATACATTTAAAGAAACAAAAGCTCCAAAGGGCTACAAATTAGATGGAGAAAACAAGACCATAACTATATCAGATGATGGTAATGTAAATGTATCTGGTAAAAACGTCGACTTCTCACAACCAGCAGGAAAAACAGAAGTAGTAGAACACAACAAATATCCGAACTGGCCAGACTATATGAATGCTATGCATTATGGGAAAGTTGACGCCAAAGGTAATGCAGAATTCTACCTATACCTAAAACCAATAGCTCCAAGACAAGGTGGGCAAACTGATAGAAATACAAGACTTGATATTTCTATACCAGGCGTAAATATTACAGATGTAACAGCATACAATGTATCTCCAGGATATAGACAAAATGTTAAATACAGTATGGAACAACAAATTGCAGATCAATATACTTCCATGCTTGGAAATGATGTAATAAACGCCAACCACGGAAATAAGATTACAGGCACTCAAAATACAACAGATGCTTACACAGGAAGAACTGGTTATCAAATCTACTTCCCAAAAGAAAGATTTGCAGGCGATTGGGGATTCTTGGTAAAGGTTAAGGCTAATATTGGTCAAAATAATTCAGCAAACTTATATTATGATTGGTTAACTAATGAAGATACAGCAAATCAAGCAAGTATACAAAAAGTTGTGACTTTAAGCAAAAATACAAGCGGTGCAGATGATAAGCCAACAATAACTATTAAAAATACCCCATTTGAAAAGAAGCCAATAGAAATTTTCAAATTTTCCAATACTTATACTGACGGCAAGAGAGATAGACTTTCTGGAGCCGAATTTGTATTAAAAGATAGCGAAGGAAACATCATTAAAAATGTCTTTACCGACAAAAATGGTAAGGCAAGTTTTGGAGAATATCCAGAAGGAAAATATATTGTCGAAGAAGTTAAAGCTCCAGACGGATATGAGAAAAACGGAGTCTACTTTGAAGTAGAAGTTAACGAATCTAGCGAAGTATCATATACTCCTCGTTTTGAAAATTCATCAGCTAGGCCACAACCAGGTCAAGATTACTTTATAGAAAAGGGAGAAGAAGTTGGAAACCATAGTAATAATATAGTAACTAGTGTTAACCAATGGCTTGACTACAACGAAGGACAATCCTACAGCCGTGGTGAAAGACCAAAGGTATGGGAAGCTTACAGATACGAATCTTTAAAATATCACGCAGATATTACTTTATCTCAATCAAATAAAGGCGATAGATTTGAAATACAATTTGATCCTAACCTTGACTTCACCCAATACTTTAATGGATTCCCAAAACTTAAAATAAATGGAAAAGAAGTAGCAGATCCATACTTCAACTATGAAACTAATCTATTAACTTATGTATTTAATGATAAGACTGCGGGAGGTCCAGCCACAGCTACTATTGACCTTATAGGTATGATACCAAGTAAATATTATGCCAAAAATACTGGCACCTATCCATTTACTATAACTGTACAACCAAACCAAACAGGTATATCAGGTCAAAAATATAATAAAAACATTGAAGCCTTCTTTGACGCATATGATTCAGGTAACAACGAGCCTGTACAAAACTATTACTTCAGAGAAATCTATGAAGAAAATGGACAGTATTATGTAGATGTAATATCCTACTACAACGTAATAGGCGATAGAAATCCATATAAGAAAGTTAATCCTAAAACACTTGCCTATAACTGGATAACAACTAAATTCCAAGGAGGAAACATTGCTAATTGGGTAGGAGAAGGTACTGAACCAAGGCAAGTACTAGATAGGGTAAAAATATATCGTACTGAGGCAAATGTTAGAACTATAAACAATGATTTTCTAGTTAATGACTACATGCCATTGTCAATGGGCTACAATGCAGAACAAAATCCTGATATTTACAGACCAGTTTTCAATGCTTCAATTGATCCAAATCAAAATGCAACCATATCACAAAATGGCATTACCTTGGTTTATGATAAGGGGCAAATTAATCCAAATGGAAAGCTTATAGATAATAAGAATCAACCACTTAAGATTAATATGCCTAGTATTAATAATGGTGAAGGTTATGTTATTGAGCAAAGATTTAAGATTCCAGATATAGATGCTTTTAATAACAAATGGAGAGCCTTTGTTATGAACAACGGCAACCTTAAATCAGCCTTCGCAAGTGGAGCCAACAAAAGTTTTGCAAAAGGAGACCAAACTGGTGGAGAAACTCCAAAGTATTATAAGGAAGATGTCGGTGTAATCAATAAGAAATACACACCTGGACAATTTAAAATTATAAAATCAAATGAAGCCGATAAAAGCAAACTTGCTGGAGCTACATTTGAATTAACAGATGCTAATAATAATACCATCTATAGAACTTCAGGTAATAACGGAGAATTAAGCTTCACAAATCTTGCGCCTGGCTCATATACACTAAAAGAAACCAGAGCTCCAAAGGACTTTATCAAGTCAGAAAAAAGATGGACAGTAAATGTTTATGCAGATGGATCAGTTAGAATTGCTCAAATAGGAATACTTGGATCTGATGAATCATATTTTGGAAATAACGAAAATATAATCATCATGCCAGTATCTAATAAACCAACCGGAACAGAATTCCGTATTTATAAGAAAGACTCTGACGGGAAACCACTTCAAGGTGCTAAGTTTGTTATAAAAAATAAAGAAGGTACTAAAGTTAAAGATGGTGAATCTAACGCTAACGGTGTTGTAGAATTTAAAGATCTAACTCAAGGAAACACCTATATTATAGAAGAATCCCAAGCACCATCAGGCTACAAAAAACTCGACAAAAAGTGGGTTCTTGTAATAGACAAAGATGGAAATAAAAAAGTCTATAATTATAGGGGAAGTTCTGAAACAACTACAACATTAAACTCAATCCTAGAAAAACCTAATGTTAACTGGGTAGACGTTGCAGGAAGATCACTTGATGGCTGGGAATTATACGACAACAGATACACAGGTTGGACAGGAAACTTCCCAACACCATATAAAATGGGTACAAGAATTGTCGGTATAAATAGAAAAGATAGATATATCATCCAAAGATATGTAATAAACCCAGAAGCAGTAAGTATTGGTGCTACTACTGCCACAATTCACAGAGAAAAACCAGAATATCCAAACATGGACTGGTATAGTGGAGCTTTAAATTCTGGAGAAGAATTCCAAGTATTTAAACTTAACAAACCAGTCACAGGAGTAATATCAGACATCAGACTTGCAGAATATGGTGCAACAGATATTACAAGCGGGGTTAAAAAAGATGTAGATAACACTCACTCCGGTCAACCACAAAGACTAAAACTAACTTTACCAGCAACTGATAAGCCACTAGTTGTTGACATCAAAGTTCCTTACAAAGAAGAATCTGGCGGAGTCGGTACTGGTATGGATTGGACTGAAAATGGTACAACATACTGGAAGAGTGACTACTACGAAAGAGCAAGTGTAATAAAAGAAGCATCTCCTGTAGTATCAAATGATGGAAATATCGTAGGATCATATATATCAGAAGGATCCTTAGATGTAACAAATGAGTTTAAAACATTTGATTTTAAACTTCAAAAAGTTAAGGATAATGATAATACAAAAAATATTGAAGGTGCGAAATTTAAGTTAACTGGACCTGGCGAAGGTGGAGAAGAAAGAGAAATCACAACTGGAAAAGACGGTATAATTTCCTTCGACAAACTAAAACCAGGTATCTATAAATTAGAAGAAATCGAACCTGCATCAGGTTATGAAAAATCAAATGTAGATTGGACTGTAAGAATAACATCTGATGGCAATAAGTATATCAAGGTTAATAAGAAAACAGGTGTTACAGAAGAAAATACTAAGCTTGTTAAACCAAATACTAATGGAACAAATACTAACACATCAGTAAGAACTTTAGCTTACAGAGGATTTTTAGAAAATAATAGCCGAATATTAGCTAATAAAAACTTATCCGAGGCTCCAAGCTTAAATTCTATGGAGGAATTTAACACAGGAGAAAGATTAAAATTAGCTGAAAATACACTAGAATTTTCAGAAGAATCAATCTCAAGCCCTCTAAGAGCGGCAAGTGATTGGCAAAAAGTTGATCCAAATGCTTCTACTGGAAGAAGAGATAATATCCAAAACAAGGACTTAGCAAGTACAAAAATCACTGAAATTAATAAGGTTGATAAGAAGTTTAGACAAGTTTTCTTGCTAAAAGACTATTCTTCTACTTCAAAAAGAGAAGTTCAATTTCATAGACAGCCAGAAGACTATGGCATAAATTTAAGTGATGGTGGTAAAACTACTTATAAAATTTATACAGTAGATTCTAAATCAACTTTGGATAATCCAATAAAAATAAAAGATGTCACAACAGCTTGTACACAAACTTTTCCAACACCATCTGGCAAAAAACAAAGGATTATGTCTGTAATTCCAGCGACAATTAGAGGACCTTTATATGTTGAAATAGAAACACCATATAATAATCAATATGGAGTGGGCTTAGGAGTTGACTATACTTATTCCAAGGGTACACCTCCATGGGGAAAAGATTCAACTTTATGGATTGCTGACTCTTATGATAAAGAAGCTTCAATAAATAAAAACCTAGTTTCATCATTTGATCTTAATATCACTAGTGGTGGAAATGGAAGTGTTACAGCAAGTAAATCTACTGGAATTAACCAAGGCGAAAATATCACATTAACTGTAAAACCAGAAGATGGATACCAACTTGAAAAATTGACAGTAGCTGGAGTTGATAAAACAAATAGTGTGGAAAATGGACAATATTCATTCACTATGCCAGCAAGTAATGTTGCAGTATCTGCTACATTTAAAGAAAAATTATATTCAATATGGACACAAACTGTAGACCATGGTTCTATTTCTGCAAATCGAAATAGTAATCTAAAAGTTGGAGATACTGTTAAAATAACTGCTAACCCAGAATCGGGATATAAGTTAGAAAAGATAACTTATAACGATAATAATGGAGATGAACAAACTATAAGTCTTCCAGCAGCTGGAGATATAACATTTACAATGCCGGCATATAGCGTGACACTCACAGCTCACTTTGTAGATGATAGACCAAGCTACAATGTAGAAGTAACTCAAGCTCAAGGTGGAACTATTACTGCTGAACCGAATACAAATGTAAAAGCAGGAGATACAGTTTCCCTATCAGCAACTCCAAGTGAAGGCTATCTATTAGATAAATTTGTTGTAAAAGATGCTAGTAAAAATCCGGTAACAGTAAATGAAAATAATCAATTTACAATGCCAAATTCTAAGGTTACAGTTACAGCAACATTTAAGGAAAAACCAAAGAATGTTTATCCAATAAGTATAGAACCATCACAAAATGGTAGTGTAAGTGTAAAAGCTAGTGCGACAAATGGAGAAGAAGTTACAGTAAGTGTAAACCCAGATGATTACTACGAACTAGCAAGCCTAACTTATAATGGACAAGCTATTAACAAAGATGCTCAAGGAAATTATAAGTTTAAAATGCCAGATAAACCTGTAAGTATTGCTGCTTCATTTAAACAAAAAGAAATAACAGGACCACAAGACGGCGAAATTACTATACCAAGTGACGGCGAATTAATAAAAATAACCAACAAGCAAACAGGCCTTGACCTTAAAATATTCAAGAGAGATTCTAATAGTAGACCTCTTGAAGGTGGAAAGTTTACATTAAAGAAAACAAAAGAAGATTATAAAACTCAAGATAATACATTTACCCCAATGGATGGTATTTCAAGTAGCGACGGTAAGTTAGTATTTACTGACAAGAATGGTAAAGAACAAACACTAGCCTTACAACCAGGTTACTATGTATTAGAAGAAACAAAATCTCCATCAGGCTACAAAAAAGCCCAAGCTCCTTGGAAGATTCATGTATATGAAGACACTACTACTAACCAATTAAAGGCAGAATACCAAGGACCAGACGAAACACCAAACTCTTTCGTAAGCTCTGATAAGGCTTTGGATGGCTATGATCCTAATAAAACACAGGGACAAAATATAATAAAAACAACTAATAGCGGTATTAAATATGCAGCTCGTTTAACTAATATCAATACAGAAGGTAAGACTTATATTCAAAGAATCTATATTGATACAAGAGGATACAATGGACCTGTCAATGTTCAAATCAAACCAGTAATAAAAAGAGAAGAATTGGATGCTCCAGGTCAACCACCAAAAATTGGTTATGAAGGAAAATATGGTGTAAAGACTGCCTACAGATCAACTTATGAGATAAAGGGATTAGATAAAAATCCAACTGATGCAAAACTTAATGACATCTTCAGAAACTATACTATAGCAAACGACGATGTATCAGTAGTAAACACAGCTAGATGGAGACCTTTTGATTGGGGCTTTGATGAAGACCAATTAAACCTTGACCCAGGCGTTTATTACATTGATGTCGAAGGCTTCTACGATGACAATATAACAAAAGAAAATATTGGCAAAATAAAAATGGATATAGACTTCATGACACCAAGATACTTCTGGCAAGCAGATGGTTTCAACCAAAATGGCACTCAACACTTTAAACTTGGAGGATCCTATCAAGCAGGGGCAGAAACATTTGGTTTAGTTTACCAAGAAGACCAATATGTAAATGGAGAGCTTAAGAAAAAAGGCACTCCTACTCCATGGGGAGCATATAAACCTGATGGACAAAAATATCCTAACTGGTTGAGCAAGGCATTTACGGATTGGAACAACGTACCTAGGAAATTTGGTATAGTCGCAGTGCCTAATGGTTATGAAGATAAAAAAATTGAATCAGTTACAACAAGTATAAACATCAGACCACTCTATTCATCTACTAAGAAGACTCAAGTTGGTCCAGAAGGTATGGATATAGTCAATGACGAAGAAACTTATAACATCACATTCTCTAAACACGGACGTGATAATAAAGATGAAGATATTAACGGTGAAGATGTAACAAAGAGAAGACTTGAAGGAGCAGTATTCAAGCTTCAAGAATATGTAATCAATGGTTACAAGGATGTAGAAGGTTCAACTATATCATCAGCCTTTAACGGATACTTTGGATTTAGAGGACTAAAACCAGGTAGATATCAACTTATAGAAGTAAAAGCTCCAGAAGGCTACAAGCCAATAAATGGGCCACTTCTACAATTTACAGTAGAAACAATTAAGACAAATTCTGGTAATATTGTAGATCCAGAATCAGGTAAAGTCGTTGATATCAAATCTATTAATGTTAAATTTGCTGAAACTGATACTAAAACTTATAAATTGAGCGACTTAAGTATGGTTAATCCAGATGATTCTGACCAAATCATAAAAGTAAGCAGTGTGGATTCAAAGAAAATTAGCATTAAGGATAGTAAGATTGTAAACCCTACTACAAATGCCATAGTTAATCTAAATGATTTAATTATCGTAACAGCAGATGGTTACGGATATCCTATCAAGCAAATTAAAATCGTTGATGGATCAAGTGGTTACATCTCACTAGAATATGACAAGGCAAATGGTGTTTACCAATACGTTCCAGAAAAATCCACATCAGAAAAAGATGGTAAGCTAGTGGACTTCGTAACAAGCGCCACTGCCAAGAACATGGGTAAAATCATAAACGAAAAACCAGGTAAAGGTGAAGTAACTGTTAAGAAATTTGATGGCAATAAACAAATCCTTCCAGGTGCAAAGTTTAAAATAACTAACAAGGAAACAGGAAAGCATGAAGAAGGAACAGTTGGTACAGATGGTACACTTAAATTTACTGCCTTAAATATAGGTGACTATAGACTTGAAGAAGTAAAATCACCTGATGGATATATCAACAACAAGCAAGTGTGGAACTTCACAATAGGTGGAGAAGGACTTGACCCATATTCAGGAGAAGCACCACAAAGAAGAAAAGATGTATCAAGTAGCATCCAAATATCTGAATCTAAACTTAGCGTGTTAAACCCAGAAAGTAAAAATGATGGTTTACTATCTGATAATCAAAAAGAAATGCACCCACACTTTGGAGAAGTATTTGAATTCGCTAACAAATACACTATTGATTCCAACTTAAAGATTAATCCTGGGGATTATTTTGTACTACAATTAAGTGACAACATTGACCTCCACGGAATAATGGAAAATCATATTACTAACCTTGATATAATTGCAGATGGAGTAGGTACAATTGCTAAGGCTGATTATAATAGAAAAGAAGGCACAATAACTTATACTTTCACAGACTATGCTGACACTTATAGCCTAGTAGAATTTTCTAATAAGCTAAAAGCATATATCAACCTAAACAAAGTACCAAGTAATAGCACTGAAAGTATTGGGCGTGGAGTTATCGGTCACGACATGATAACAAACAGTATTAATGTCGTATATGATTCAATGACTGCAAGAGAAAAATATCTAGCTACTGATGGATATTGGTATGAAAAGACCGAAAACCACCTCAACCTTGGATCAAAGATTATTAAATTTAATCCTGATACAGGCGAATTTGTTCATTACTACTATGTAAATAGAGATAGAAGTAATACTCCAAGGTCAAGATTCTATTACTCACCTGACCAAGATATTGAAAACATGAATATCGAATATTACAAACTCGATGGTAATGCAAACCTTGATGAGTTAATGCCTTTATCATTTGGTGTAAACGAAGATAACCCTAGACTTCCTGCACCCGTACAAATAAGATCAAGGTCATATCTAGGTGCAGGTCAAGAAGAAAGCATTAGTTTTAATAATGGATTAAATAATAATTCATCATATATCTTCAAAGTTACAGGAAAAGTAAGTGGAAAAGATAAGTCGTCCTATGTTGCGCATGGCAAGCTTCAAATGATAGATTATCCAGGGCGTTACGTTACAAGGTGGGATGGCCACTATGCATATGAAAATGACGCCACTGCTAAAGCAAATCTAGAAATTCAAGCCGTAAACCCAGAAAATATAATCAAATTCAAAAAAGTTGACCAAGATGGCAATCCTCTAGCAGGTGCTAAATTCCAACTTCAATATCAAGAAGACGGTCAATGGAAAGTAGATGCATCTAGAGATAAAACAACTGGTGAAGACGGAGTATTTGAATATACTAAGCTTAAACCAGGTAGCTATAAGGTAATAGAAACATCTGCCCCAACTGGATATAAAAAGGCAGAAGATCCAGTAGCAGTATTTGATGTAGATGAAAACGGTAGAATCATTAGAAAAGATAAGGTTAATAAACCAGTAAGTGGAACAGCAGCAAATACTTCAAATAATGAAGAAGAACATGGAATAACGCCTATTGAAATAGTAAATAAGAAAGAGCAAAAGATAAGTTTTGTTAAAGTCGATGCAGCTAACAAAGATACAAAACTTGAAGGTGCTGAGTTTGAAGTTTGGTATAAGAAAGAAAAGACTGGAGAATATTCTGACACTGAGCTTAAACTTTATCAAAATGATAAAGGAGATAAGTTAGTATTAAATAAAGATGAAACTGCTCCAACAGAATATAAAGCAGTAGATAAGTTTACTACAGGTAAAGATGGTAAGATTGAGTTTACTTTCCATGAAAATGGCTACTACGCTCTTAAAGAAACAAAAGCTCCATCAGGTTATATAAAACCAAGAGACTACGTTAAAGAGTTTGTTGTAAAAGATGGTAAAGTTCAAGAAGAAAAATACTTGACGGAAATGAAGGTTTCTAAGACCAAGTCTGAGTTCTATGCTAATGGAATGCACGATGTTTATAATGCTGATATAACAATGAGATTTAACCCTGATCATGAAAAGATAACTTATGAACAAGGTAAGTCAAAAATAACATTATCAGGTTTACCTTTGAATAACGAATATTATGAAAATAATATTGATACCAAGAAGGGAATAACCATCGATGCAAGACTAGTAAATACTAGTAGCAGATCTTCAGCGAAGAGTTACACTGTTCCTCTTAGTCAATATGGTACTGACAGTAAGGGTAATATAACTATCGACCTTTATGAATTAGTAAAAGAATTGGAAAAGAAAACTGGTGATTCATTCGAATCAGAAAATACCATTGAATTATCAATGTATTCAACTCTTGCTTTAAGTACAGTATTAGATATTAATTCTAAGATAGAAATAGGCGATGGCAAAGACAAGATAAGCGAAGACAGAACTTTCCATATAGGAACTAAGGGAGACGAAAAAGTCAACCACTCTTATAAGTTCACAACATCGAAAGAAATTTCTAAGGATTCAGAAACTAACGCTTATACTCCTATAGAAATAGAAAACAAAAAACTAAGCCTACCATTTACACATGGTTTGAGGGCTTGGATTGGATTTACTATTATTGGACTTATCCTAATGCTTCTTGCAGCTTATTATTACAATAAGAAAAAGAACAAGGGATTAAATCTTGAAAAAAATAGTTAATCATTAAAATTTATCTTAAATTTTGACTGACTCTTAATTTGATTGATTTCAAATTTAGGGTCAGTTTTTTTGTGAAAATTTATCAAAAAAAGGATAAATTTATGGGTAAGTACTTATTATAGAAAGTATTTTATTAAAAATAATTTAAAAAGGAGAGTTTATGTTAGATTTTACTTATAATATTCCAACAAAAATACATTTTGGGAAAGACGCTCTTGATTTTGTGGGCGAGGAAGTTAAAAAATATTCTGATAAGGTACTTATCACTTATGGTGGTGGATCTATTAAGAAAAACGGAGTTTATGACAAGATTATAAAAGAGCTTAAAAATTCTGGAGTTGAAATTTTTGAGCTTTCTGGAATTGAACCAAACCCTAGGATTGATTCTGTAAGAGAAGGGGTCAAAATAATTAAGGAAAATAATATCGGTGTAATTCTTGCTGTTGGTGGTGGATCTACTATTGATGCGTCTAAATTTATGGCAGCTGGTGCTTGTGCAGATTTTGATCCTTGGGAATTTATTTCCAAAGGAAAACCAATGAGCCCTGCAATTCCACTTTTGGCAGTTCTTACCATGGCTGCAACTGGTTCTGAAATGGATTGTGGTGGAGTTATTACAAATCCTGAAACAAAGGAAAAACTTTCATCAGGCCATCCTGATACCAGACCAAAAGTTTCATTTTTAAATCCAGAAATTACTTATTCTGTAAGTGAATTCCAAACAGCTTGTGGTTCTAGTGACATTTTATCTCACATTTTTGAATCCTATTTTAATGTTAATGATTCAATGTTTATGCTTGATAGAATTATGGAATCTTTGATGAAAACTGTAATAAAATATGGTCCAATTGCCATGAAAGATCCTAAAAATTATGAGGCAAGGGCAAATCTTATGTGGGCATCATCTTGGGCAATCAATGATTTTATAGCAGATTCTTCAAAGGCTGCTTGGACAGTTCACCCAATTGAACACGAACTTTCAGCCTTTTATGATATAACCCACGGTCTTGGTCTTGCGATTTTGACACCAAGATGGATGGAATATGTTTTGAGTGAAAAAACTGTTCACAAATTCTATGATTTGGGTGTAAATGTTTTTGATATTGACAAAAATCTTGACCAAATGGAAGTTGCAAAAAAAGCTATAGAAAAAACAAAAGAATTTTTCTTTGATACCCTTGGACTTGATTCAAATCTTAAAGATATTGATATTGATGAAAAATATTTTGACCAAATGAGCAAGAAGGCTTGTGGTAAAAATGGAAAAATAAATGGTTTTGTAGAACTTCACCCTGAAGATGTGAAAAAAATTTACCAAATGTGCCTCGAGGATTAAAAAATTTGACAAAAGGAAAAATCCTTGCTAGAATTAAAAACAAGTTAGAAGATTAATAAACCATAAAACGAGAAAAGTAATTTAGCAGAGTTTTCAAAGAGAGTTCCGTAAGCTGAGATGGAATAAAACAAAGCAAAAATGAAAATGGCCTCCGATGGGCTTGTTCGATATTTAGGACAAGACGGGATCTCCCGTTATAGAGATAGGATATGAATGTATCTGAAGAGGCATAAAATATATGCAATTAAGGTGGTAACGCGGAAAATTTCGTCCTTATTATAATCATTTGATTATAGTAAGGACTTTTTTATTAGAAATTTTTTAAAAATTCCATTTACAAAACCGATTTTAACTTAGGCCTAAAAATTTATATTTTTAAGGAGAAAAAATGACAATAAGAGCACCATACAAATACGATATCGTAGGATCTTTTTTAAGACCAGAAAGAATTAAAAAAGCAAGAGAAGATTTTTCTAAGGGAAAAATTAATGAAATTGACCTTACAAAAATTGAGAATGAAGAAATTGAAAAATTAATTAAAAAAGAAAAAGAGGCTGGTCTTAAATTTATTACAGACGGTGAATTTAGGAGAAGTTGGTGGCACTATGACTTTTACTGGGGCCTAAATGGAATTGAAAAATACACCTTGGCTGAAAATGAAAGAATAAAATTTCACGGAGAAGTTTTAAGACCTGATTCAGTAAAAATTGTAGGAAAAATAACAGGCACAAATCATCCGTTTTTAAAACATTTTAAATTTGTACAAAAATTTGAGGAAGAGGATGTAAAGGCAAAACAAACAATTCCTGCTCCAGCCCAATTGTTAAGGACAGTTTATAGGCAAATTGGAGAGGGAGAAATTTATGCAAATGAAGATGATTTTATAGAAGATGTAGCAAAGGCTTATGGGGAATTTTTCCAAGAAATTTATGATCTTGGTTGTAGGACTGTACAAATTGACGATTGCACCTGGGGCGCCTTGGTTGATGAAGATGCAATAAAAAAATACGAAAATGATGGCAAAAATGTTGAAGAATTAAAGAAAACTTATTTGAAAATAAATAACAAGGCAATTGACAAGGCGCCAGAAGGATTAAATGTTTTGACCCATATTTGTAGGGGAAATTATAAGTCATCTTTCCATTTTAAGGGTGGATATGATAATATTGCAGATTATTTATTGAAAGATGAACATGTAAATGGATTTTTCCTAGAATATGACGATGAAAGATCAGGATCTTTTGAAGCTTTAAGAAAAGTTCCAAAAGGAAAAAAAGTAGTCCTAGGAATAGTTACAAGCAAAAATGGAGAGCTTGAAAAGAAAAAGGATTTGATAGAAAGAATAAATGAAGCCAAAAAATACCTAGACAAAGACCAAATTTCAATCTCCCCACAATGCGGATTCTCATCCACAGAAGAAGGAAATAAACTTACAGAAGAAGACCAATGGAAAAAAATTAAATTATTAAAAGAAGTTGCTGAGGAAGTTTTGTAGGAGACATATCTTAGAAAATAATTCTTATAATTAAGATTAAACTTTAGAATTTTAAAATACCTTAATTAGCCATCTCGACAGACTGTAAGGAGTGGAGAGATCTCGTGGAAGAGTTAATTTATTGGATATATTTAATCTAAGAGATCTCTCGACTTCGCTCGAGATGGGTTATATCTTCATTTTATATTATTTTAATATAGGGTTAATGAATTAAAAATAATTAATTTGTAAGAAATTTATATAAAAACCTTTAGCAATTAAAGACCTTCAATAATTACCCATCTCGACCCTGTGGAGAGATCTCTTATAAAATTATGCTTACAATTAAATTTAAACTTTAGTAATTAAAAATTCTAACATTTTCTTCCAAAACACCCAAAAAATGGGTGTTTTAAATTGCTTATTTTTTCGTTTTCTTATAAAATATAATATGGTGAAAAAATATGAGAGAATTTAGTAATGAATTAAGAAAAATAGTTATAAAAGTCGGATCTTCTTCTGTAAGCCATGAAAATGGTGGAGTTGATATTGAAAGAATTGAGGATTTGGCGAAAGAAATTGTAAATTTGGAAAACAAGGGCATTAAGGTGATTTTGGTTTCATCTGGTGCGATTGCAACTGGGGCAAACAGGCTTTCTATTAAAAGGCCAAGAAATGATATTAGCAAAAAACAAGCCACAGCTGCCGTTGGTCAGGTTACTTTGATGAATACTTTCCTCAAGGCTTTTGCGGAATATGGGTATTCTATCGGTCAAATTCTTCTTACAAGAATGGTTGAAACTAACGATGTTATGAATTTTAATGCCAAAAATACTATAAATGATTTGTTGGAAATGGGTGTTATTCCAATTGTAAATGAAAATGACACAATTTCTACTTACGAAATTGATTTTGGGGACAATGATACCCTATCATCTGTAGTTGCAAAGTTGGTTGATGCTGATTTGCTCTTACTTTTGTCAGATATTGACGGGCTTTATACGGATGATCCAAGAATTAATAAGGATGCAAAATTGATCAAAGAAGTTAATGTAATTGACGAAAAATTAAGGTCAATGGGCAAAGATTCTTATTCAAATCTTGGAACAGGGGGGATGGCAACAAAAATCAATGCAGCCAACCTTTGCATGGAAAAGGGAATTGATACGGTAATTGCAAATTCAAAAGATTTAAAAAATATTAGAAAAATTGTGAAAGGTGAAGAAATTGGAACAATCTTTAAAAGAAAAATTAACTAAAATGGGTGAGCTTTCCAAAAAAGCAAAAAAAGATTTTGTAAAGCTTTCAACAAAAGATAAAAATAAAATTTTGGAAAATATAAAAATTTCCATGGAAAAAAACAGGAAAAACATTCTTGATGCTAACAAAAAAGACTATGACAAGGGACTTTCCAATAATATGGCAGAAGGTCTTCTTGATAGGCTAAAACTTGATGACCAAAGAATTGATTCAATGATTTCATCAATCGATCAAATGATAAAACTTCCAGATCCAATTGGGAAAATGACAGATGTGAGAACTCTTGAAAATGGACTTTTGATTGGGAAAAAATCAGTTGCAATTGGAGTTTTGGCAATGATTTATGAAGCTAGGCCAAATGTAACCTTGGATGCGTCAATTCTTGCCATAAAATCTTCAAATTCTATAATCTTAAGAAGTGGAAAAGAGGCAATAAATTCTTCACTTGCCATAGCAAGTGCAATTAGAGAAGGAATAAAAAATACAGGTTTTGATGAAAATATTGTACAAATAATTGACGATACTACGAGAGAGTCATCAACTGAACTTATGAAATTAAATGGCTATGTAGACTTGTTAATTCCAAGAGGTTCAGCATCTCTTATAAACGCAGTTGTAAAAAATGCAAGTGTCCCAACCCTTGAAACGGGAGTGGGAAATTGCCATTTGTATGTTGATAAGTACGCTGATATTGAAAAAGCATTGAAGATTTTTGAAAACGGCAAAACCCAAAGAATTGGCGTGTGTAATGCCCTTGAAAGTTTGGTAGTTCACAAAGACATCGACCAAAGTTTTTACCATGGATTAAATAAAATTGTAGAAAAATATAAGTTAAAAGTTCACGCTTGTGAAAATTTAATAGAAAAAATAAAAGGAGCAATCCCAGCAAGCGATGAAGATTATGGGAAAGAATATTTGGACTACGAATTTTCAGTAAAAGAAGTTGAAAGTATAGACGAGGCGATTGATCATATCTACAAATATTCTACAGGACATTCTGATGCAATAATCACAGAAAAAATAGAAGCAGCAAATAAATTTGTAGAAGAAGTAGATTCAGCCTGCGTTTATGTAAATGCCTCAACAAGATTTACAGACGGTTCAGAATTTGGCTTTGGAGCAGAAATAGGAATCTCAACCCAAAGGCTTCACGCCAGAGGACCAGTAGGATTGAATGAGCTTACAACATATAAATATGTGATTTTGGGTCAAGGGCAAATTAGGGAATAATCTTTTTAAAGATTATTTTTAGAAATTTAGGTTTTTTCTTGTAATAAATTGTTATATATATTTAATACTTCGTTATGTTAGGGCGGAGGAAATGGGGGAGTTTCGATTCTCCCCCTTTTTCCTACCCCTAACGACCCCCACTTTTTTGCCCCCCTTCAACCGACCATTGCATGGAGCTTTTCTTGTAAGAAGCTTACGCTTCTTTCAAGTTTTTAAAGATTTACTGCTATTTAAAAATAATTATAAATTCAAGTGAATTATTAGAGAAAAAAATGTTAGAACCTTAGTGAGCTATTTTTTTCCCAGAGCGTAGACAAAGTCAGTTTAATAATTTATTAATAATTTAATAATAAAATCATGCTAAAACCCATCTCGACTAAGTGAGTGAAACGAACGCATGGAGAGATCTCATGAGATTTCTCGACTCACTACGTACGATAAATCGGGATAAACAACCGAAATCAACGGTTGTTTATCTGCTCGAAATGGGTGAAAATTTAGTTTGGCAACAGTCTGAGAAAGAAAATTTAGTTTCTTTCTAATTTTGCACCCTGCAAGGGCCGGTTAAGGGGTTATAAAGATTGGGGCTTTAGGGGATATAATTAGCTTGAAATTGTGCCAGTGGTACAATTTCAATAATTATACCGCGGAATTTATTCGTAGTTTTAATTTGAAATTGAATTTTGATTTAAGATTTTTTTAAATTTAAAAAGTAAGTTAGCGTGGAAAAAGGGGGAGAATCGAAACTCCCCCATTTCCTTCGCCCTAACATAACGAAGAATTAATTTTATAAAATTACTAACTTTAAGAAAAAAAATAAATATATTTTTCTATAAGGAGGAAATATGAAAATTGGTATTATCGGCATTGGAAACATGGGTTCTGCTATTGCAAAAGGTCTTTTGGGCAAAAATGAACTTTTTTTGTCTAACAGGGGATCTAATTTAGAATATTTTAAGGATAAAGAAGTTTCTATAATGGAAAATAGAAAAGTCGTGGAAAATTCTGATTATATAATTTTGGCTGTAAAACCAAATTATTATAAAGATGTAATTGATGAGATAAAAGATTTGTTGGAAAATAAAGTTTTTATTTCAATAGCTGCAGGTTTTACTCTTGAAAAACTTGAAAATTTATTGGGATCTGACAAAAAAATTGTTATGACTATGCCAAATACTCCTGCATCTGTTGGGGAAGGGATGTCAATTCTTTGTCCAAATTCAAATGTGAGTGAAGATGAATTTTCAAATGTTTTGGAAATTTTTTCATCTTTTGGCAAGGCCATAAAAATTGACGAAAATCAATTTGATTCAGCAAGTATTGTAAATGGTTGTCTGCCTGCTTTTGTAGATTTATTTATAGAAGGCTTGTCTGATGGGGCGGTTCTTTGTGGACTTAAAAGAGATATTTCTTATAAATTAATTGCCCAAACTATAATAGGATCTGCAAAATTAATGGAAGAGTCAGGAGATCATCCAGGACTTTTAAAAGATAAGGTAACAAGCCCAAAAGGAACAACAATCGAAGGGGTCAAGGCCTTGGAAGAAAATAATTTTAGGGCAGGATTGATAAAGGCAGTTGAGGCTTCTTTTAATAAGGCTAAGAATATGTAATTAAATTCATGGGGATTTTTGAGAAAAAAATTTTCCATGAATTTTTTTATCAGCAAAATTAATCCAGAGATCTCTCGACAGGCTCGAGATGGGTTATATCTTCGTTTTTTATTATTTAAATATAAGGTTGATTAAGTAAAAGAAATTAAGGTATAAATAATTTATATTAAAAACCTTTATCGATTAAATAAATATAACAATCACCCATCTCGACCGACCATAGGGAGTGGAGAGATCTTTAAGTAAAAGTAAATAAAGAAGATAAATTAAACGCAGGAGATCTCTCGACAAGCTCGAGATGGGTTAATCTTTATATGTAATTAATAGCTGAAGAATAAACTAATATATTGCTTAAATTTCATTTTTTAAAATTTTAAAGATAATAAAAAAATTAAACTTTAGCAATAAAAAAACATACCGTAATTACCCATCTCGACCTGATAAATATGCCTTGATTTGGCATATTTATCCCTAAAACTAGTTTGAAATCAAGGGAAAATTATTGGTTTTAGTGTGGAGAGATCTCAGTGTAAGATAAATATATAAGATAAATTTAACATAAGAGATCTCTCGACTCATTACATTCGCTCGGGATGGGTATAGTCTTCGTTTTAGTTTATTAAATAATGAATTTAATTTTGTAAAAAAATAATTAATTTGTAAAAATCGAAAAACTTTAGCAATTAAAACCATCCAATAATCACCCATCTCGACCCTGCGGAGAGATCTCAGTGTAAGAGTAAATTTATAGGATATATTTAATCTATGAGATCTCTCGATTTTCGCTCGAGATGGGTTAATCTTTATATGTAATTAATAGCTGAAGAATAAACTAATATATTGCTTAAATTTCAATTTTTAAAATTTTAAAGATAATAAAAAAATTAAACTTTAGCAATTAAAACCATCTAACAATCACCCATCTCGACCCTGTGGAGAGATCTCTTTTATTGGCTTTAATTTTGATTTATTTTTTCTTCGAATTATCATTAATAGAAATTTTAATTTTTAACTTTTTACAATTTGATATTCTAATCTTGTCTCATATTTTGTGGGATATTTTTTGGAAATTATTTTACTTCAGTGTATAATTATTACAATAATATAGTAAAGTAAGGAGTATTAAATGAAAAAATCTTTAGCTATAAAAATTTTAGAAAATCATCTTTTACAAGGTGAAATAAAAACAGGAAATGAAATTGCTATTAAAATTGACCAAACTTTAACTCAAGATTCGACGGGAACAATGGCATATTTGCAACTTGAGGCTATGGATATTGAGGATGTAAAAACTGAAAAATCTCTCGCCTACATAGACCACAATATTTTACAAGAGGGATTTGAAAATGCTGATGACCATGAGTTTATAAAATCAGCCGCCAACAAATTTGGTATAACTTTTTCAAAAGCTGGCTGTGGAATTTGCCACCAAGTTCATTTGGAACAATTTGGAAAGCCTGGAAAAACTTTGTTGGGTTCTGATTCTCACACTCCAACGGGCGGTGCTTTGGGTCAAATTGCAATTGGAGCTGGTGGACTTGATGTTGCGGTTGCTATGGCAAAGGGATTTTATTTTGTAAAGGTTCCAAAAATTTATAATATTCGTCTTAAAAATTCTTTGAAAGATTATGTAAATGCCAAGGATTTAATTTTATATATTTTGGGGAAATTATCTGTAAAAGGCGGAACTGGATATATAATGGAATATTCAGGGGAAGGTGTAAAATCTTTGTCCGTAACTGATAGGGCGACAATTTGTAATATGGGAGCAGAACTTGGGGCGACGACTTCAATTTTCCCATCTGATGAAAATACTTTAAAATATTTAACAAGCCAAAATAGAAAAGAAGATTATAAAAAATTAGAGGCGGATGAGGATGCTTTTTATGATGAGGTAATGGAAATTGATTTGGAAAAAATCGAACCTGCTGTTGCAAGACCTCATTTTCCAGACCAATACCAAAAAATTTCTGAAATGGAGAAAATAAAAATCGACCAAGTTGCAATCGGATCTTGTACCAATTCATCCTACATGGATATGATGAAAGTTGCTTCAATTCTTGATGGAAAAAAAGTTAATCCTGATGTTTCTCTTGTAATTTCTCCGGGCTCTGCAACAATTTTGGAAAAATTATCAGAAAATGGTGCTTTGGCAAAGATGATTAAGGCAGGAGCAAGAATTTTGGAATCGGGTTGTGGGCCTTGTATCGGCATGGGCCAAGCTCCAAAAGCTGGCGGAATTTCTCTAAGATCTTTTAATAGAAATTTTAAGGGAAGATCTGGCACAATTGATGCCCAAATTTATTTGGCAAGTCCAGAAACTTGTGCGATTTCTGCGATTAACGGATATATATCAAATCCTAAAGATGCCGAATTTAAAAAAGATTTTGACGAAAATATTATTTTTGACCATACTGATGCCTATTTTATAAAAAGAGAAGAAGATTTATCAAAAAGAATTAAAGAAACTGTAAAAGGGAAAAATATCAAGCCATTTCCAAAGGCAAGTCCTGTTTCTGAAATAAATTCAAAAATAATTTATAAGGCGGGAGATGAAATTACAACTGATGATATTTGTCCATCAAATGCTAGACTTTTGCCATTTAGGTCAAATATAGAATACTTATCAGAATTTGCCTTTACAACAAAAATCGATAATTTCAAAAAAAGAGCCGAGAAAAATTCTGGTGGAGTAATTGTTGCGGGTATAAATTATGGTCAAGGCTCATCAAGAGAACATGCTGCCCTCATTCCTCTTTACCTAAATATAAAAGCGGTTATTGCCAAATCTTTTGCAAGAATCCACAGGTCAAATTTGATTAACAATGCAATTTTACCGTTAGAATTTGAAAATGAAAAAGATTATGAAAAATTATCTGAATTTGATAATATTCAAATAAAAAATATAGAAAATTCTTTAGAAAGCGGGGAGTTTATTTTAAAAGATTTGGATAAGGATATAGAAATAAAAGTCAGGGGAGATTTTTCAAAAAGAGAAATTGAAATTTTAAAAATTGGTGGCTATATAAATTATGCCAAAAATTTAGAATTGGAGTAATTATGAAAGTAACTTTAATAATGGGGGATGGAATCGGTCCAGAAATTTGCGATTCGATGAAAAAAGTTTTAAAGGCCTTGGGATCAAAGGTTGAGTTTGAAGAAGTAAATGCTGGAGCGAGCGTTTTTGAAAAAGAAAATACTTTTATACCAGATGAAGTTTTTAAATCAATTGAAAAAAATAAAATTGCCATTAAAGGTCCAATCACAACCCCAATTGGCCATGGTTTTAGGTCAATTAATGTTGAACTTAGGAAAAGATACGATCTTTTTGCAAATATTAGGCTAATAAAGTCAATAAAAAATATAAAAACAAAATATGAAAATGTTGATATGGTGATTTTTAGGGAAAATACTGAAGACTTGTATATGGGTCTTGAAGAAAAAATTTCTGATGATGAATTTCATTCAATAAAGGTAATCACTAGAAAAAAATCAGAAAGAATTATATGGGCAGCCTTTGAATATGCCCAAAAATTTAATAGGAAAAAAGTTACCATAGTTACCAAGGCAAATATAATGAAATTTACAGATGGTTTGTTTTTAAATGTTGGACGTGAAATTTCAAAATCTTATCCAAACATTGAATTTGAAGAGCTTTTGGTTGATAATACTGCCATGCAAATGGTTTTAAATCCTAATAAATTTGACGTTGTTGTTACTGAAAATTTGTATGGGGATATTTTGTCAGACTTGGCAGCAGGCCTTGTTGGTGGACTTGGCTTAATTCCTGGAGTAAACAAGGGAGAGGATATTTCAATTTATGAATCCGTTCATGGTTCAGCTCCTGATATTGCTGGAAAAAATTTGGCAAATCCTATTGCAATTTTACTCACAGCATCTCTCATGCTTGATGACATTGGGGAAGGAAATTTGTCCGAAAAATTAAGAAAGTCTATTGAAAAAACAATGGAAGATAAGAAAAATCATACAAAAGATCTGGGAGGAGAGGCAAGTTTAGAAAAAATCACCCAAGAAATAATAAAAAATTTGGAGGCCTAAGATGGATACGAAGAAATTAAAAGCCCTTTCAAAGGAAATAAAAAAGGAAAATACAATTGATAAAGAGCTTTACGATAAATTTTCCATAAAAAGAGGGCTTAGAAATAAAAATGGAACCGGAGTTTTGGTTGGAGTGACCAAGGTCGGAGATGTTTTTGGCTATAAAATTGAAAATGGAGAAAAAATTCCAAAAGAAGGCGAGCTTTTTTATAGGGGATTTCCTTTAACTTCTATGGTCGCTGATTTTAATAAGACAAAAAGACTTGGCTTTGAAGAGGTAATCTATCTTTTATTATTTAATAAACTTCCAAATAAATGTGACCTTGAGGATTTTAAAAATATCCTTGTTGAAGAAAGAAAGCTTCCAAAAAAATTTTTTGAAGATACAATCCTAAATCTTCCTGGAAATAATATCATGAACATAATGATGAGGTCAGTCCTTGCCCTTTATTCTTACGATAATAATCCAGATGATACTGATACTTTAAATGTTTTGTCCCAATCACTTTCTTTAATTTCAAAAATGCCTCTTATTGCAATTTATTCCTATCAAGCAAAAATCCACAATTTTGACGGCAAATCTCTTATAATTCATAACCAAGATAAAAATAAGTCAATTGCTGAAAATATTCTTTCTATGTTAAGGGCGGACCAAAAATATAAAAAAGAAGAGGCGGAAATTTTGGATTTACTATTGATAATTCATGCAGAACACGGAGGAGGAAACAATTCAGCCTTTGCAACCCACGTTGTTTCATCATCAGGAACTGATACATATTCTGCAATTTCCACTGGACTTGGATCACTTAAAGGACCAAGACATGGAGGAGCAAATTTAAAAGTAAGCCTTATGCTTGAAAATATTAGGGAAAATTTGAAAAATAGAGAAGATGAAAAAGAAATTAGAAAATATTTGGAGAAAATTTTGGACAAAAAGGCCTTTGACAAAAAGGGTTTGATTTATGGTTTGGGCCATGCAGTCTATACCCTTTCAGATCCAAGGGCGGTTTTGTTAAAAGAGAAGGCAAGGGAGCTTTCAAAAATAAAAAATTGCGAAAAAGATTTTGAATTTATAGAAAAAATCGAAAAAATTGGTGGAGAAATTTTGATGGAAAGATTAAATAAATCCTATCCAATTTGTGCAAATGTAGATTTATATTCAGGATTTTGCTATGAAATGCTAGATATACCAAAAGATTTATATATTCCAATTTTTGCCATAGCAAGAACAGTCGGTTGGTCAGCCCACAGGCTTGAACAAATTGAAGATTCAAAAATAATAAGACCAGCTTACAAGTCCTTGAGCCAAACAAAAAAATATTTATCAATGGATGAAAGGTGATTTAAAAAAATTTTGCAAATTAAATAAATTTGTCCTATAATAAAAATAGCTAGGGGTGCTTTTAGCTGAGAGATGGATTTTCCATTAACCCTTTAAACTTGATTAGGTTAAAACCTGCGTAAGAAAGCGATAATTTTTTAAAAGAAGTTTAAAGACCCTAGTGAAGGGTCTTTTATGATGACTAAATAAAAGAATATCCCATTTCGACCGAACGTAGTGAGCGGAGAAATCTAAGGAGATCTCTCCACTCCCTTTGTACGATAAATCGGGATAAACAATCGAAATCAACGGTTGTTTATCTGGTCGAGATGGGTTTGAGCTTATTTAATTTTAATTTCTTATAAATTTTAAAAATAAACTCTGTCAATTCTCAAAGACCCTAGTGAAGGGTCTTTTTTTGATCCTGCAAATGTCTATTTATCTATGTGTCGAACACAAATGGGGCATACCACCTCGGGTATGGATTCTATTTGTGTTCTTTTTTTTAGGAGGTGAATATGGTTTTAATAAATGGCAAGGAAGTAAAAATAAAAAATGAAATTTCTTTGTATGAATTTTTAAAAGAAAATAAATTCGATCCTCACTTTGTGGCTGTTGAAGTCAACCAAGCACTTGTAAAAAGAGAAAATTTTAAAAATTTTCTTGTAAAAGATGGCTACAAGGTTGAAGTTTTTTCCTTTGTTGGAGGGGGTTGATTTGGATTTAAGAGATAAAATTTTAAAAAGACAAAATAAAAATGACAATGAAATATTTGAAAAAGCAAAAGTTTCGATTTTAGGTTGTGGGGGACTTGGCTCAAATATTGCCATGATTTTGGCAAGAGCAGGTATTGGAGAAATTTTTTTGTATGATTTTGATAAGGTTGAATATTCAAATTTAAACAGGCAAAATTATAAAATTTCTGATATTGGAAAAGAAAAAGTACTCGCAACAAAAAAAATAATTGAAGAAACTATTCCCTATGCAAAAGTTCATGCAAAAAATATGCATTTGGATGAAAAAAATATGGATGAAATTGTAGAAAATACAGATTATTTTATTGAGGCTTTTGACAATAAAGAGTCCAAGGTTATGGCCTTTGATTATTTTTCAAAAAAGGAAAATAAATTTCTTTTCACTGCATCGGGCATGGCTGGACTTGGGGATATTTCAGATATTATGGTTAAAAAAATAAATAATATCACTATGGTTGGTGATTTCAAATCGAACGCAAAAAAAGATGGGCTTTATCTTGCCTATGTATCAATCATGGCAAGTCTTGAAGCGCTTGAGTGTTTGAAAAAAATAAGAAAGGATTATTATGGAAGATAAATTTATACTAGGTGGCAAGGAATTTAATTCGAGATTTATTCTTGGTAGTGGGAAATATTCTGTTGAATTAATTGATGCTGCTGTAAAAAACGCAGAATGTGAAATGATTACAGTTGCCCTAAGACGTGCAAATACAAAAGATGTGGCAAATATTTTAAATTATATACCAAAACACGTTACAATTATTCCAAATACTTCTGGGGCAAGAAATGCCGATGAGGCAATTAGAATTGCAAGACTTGCAAGAGAAATGGGCTGTGGAAATTTTGTAAAAATTGAAATTATGAGAGATAGCAAATATCTTTTGCCAGATAACGAAGAGACTTTGAAGGCTACAAAAGTTTTGGCTGATGAAGGATTTGTTGTTCTTCCTTATATGTATCCAGATTTAAATTATGCAAGAGATTTAAGAGATGCGGGAGCTGCTGCTATAATGCCGCTTGCTGCTCCAATTGGATCTAACAAGGGACTTGTTACAAAAGAATTTATAAAAATAATAATTGATGAGGTTGATCTTCCAGTTATAGTTGATGCAGGAATTGGTCTTCCAAGTCAAGCTGCAGAGGCAATGGAAATGGGAGCTGCTGCAATTATGGCAAATACAGGAATTGCAAGTGCATCTGATATTACAATGATGGCAAGAGCTTTTAAACTTGGAATTGAAGCAGGTCGTCTTGCTCGTCTTTCAAAACCAGGCAGAGTTTTAGAAAAAGGTGCTGATCCATCATCACCATTGAGGGATTTTTTCGATTAAGATGAATATTAAAAAAGTTACAGATTATTTTCCAGAAATGGATATAATAGATTCAAATATAAAAACCGAAGTTTTAGATAATTACGAAAAAATAAAAAATAAAAATGTAAGTCATGCCGATATTCTTGCAAGTTTAGAAAAAGAAAGACTTGATGAAGAAGATTTTTACAATCTTTTATCAGACAAGGCTCTTGATTATTTAGAAAAAATGGGAGAGCTTGCAAAAGATAAGAGAGTGAGATATTTTGGAAATAATGTTTGTCTTTTCTCACCGATTTATATAGCGAATTATTGCGAAAATTCTTGTAGGTATTGTGGATTTAGGGCAAAATCTGATATAAAAAGGGCAAAATTAAATTTTGAAGAAATTGAAGAAGAGATGAAGGCTCTTTCAGATACTGGAATAGAAGATGTTTTAATTTTAACAGGGGAAAGTCAAAAATTTTCATCAGTAGACTATATAGCAAAAGCTTGTGAAATTGCAAAAAAATATTTTAAGACAATAGGAATTGAAGTCTATCCTGCAAATGTAGATGATTATAAAAAATTAAAAGAGGCAGGAGCAGATTTTGTTACAGTTTTTCAAGAATCTTATAATCCAAAAACTTATGATTTTTACCATCCTTACGGCCACAAAAGATCTTGGGTTTATAGGATTGACACCCAAGAAAGAGCGATGATGGCAGGATTTAGGGGAGTTGGATTTGGAACACTTTTTGGACTAAATGATCCGATAGAAGAAGCTTTTAAATTGGGCCTTCATGCTCAAAAAATTCAAAAAAAATATCCTCATGCAGAAATTGCAATTTCTCTTCCAAGAATTAGACCAACTCATGGGGCAGACGAACTTAAATTTTTTGAAGTAAATGATAAGAAATTTTTCCAAATCATGCTTGCCCTTAGAATATTTTTGCCATTTGCATCAATAACTCTTTCAACAAGAGAAGAGCGCGAGTTTAGAAATTTGGCAGTAAAATATGCAGCAACAAAAATTTCTGCATCAGTAGATACATCAATCGGCCACAGGTCAAAAAAATCCCAAGACGAGGGAGACGAACAATTTGAAATTGCAGATAATAGGTCATGTGATGATGCCATAAAAGATTTAAAATCAATAGGCATGACTCCGGTTTTCACAGATTATATTAATGTTTAGGAGTATTATGAAAAAATTATATTTGGTAACAAATTCAGATAAATATACTGAAGAAGAATTTTTAAAAAGAATTGAAGATGCCCTAAAAGGTGGAGTTGATATTCTTCAATTAAGAGAAAAAGAAAAAACAGACCTTGAGATTTTGAATTTAGGAAAAAAAGTAAAAAAAATTTGCGATAAATATAAGACTCCTTTGCTAATTGATGACAAACCTCACCTTGCTTGGGCACTTGGCTGTGGTGTTCATGTTGGGGCGGATGATTTTCCAATTTCACTTTGCAGAAAATTATTGGGAGATAAGGCATTAATAGGAGCTACTGCAAAATCAGTAGAAGCCGCAAAAAAAGCCCAAGAAGATGGGGCAGACTATTTGGGAGTTGGGGCAATTTTTGAAACAAAAACCCATGTAAAAACCAAAAGAACCTCAGTTGAAACTTTCAAAAAAATAAAAGAGACTGTAGATATTGACGTTTATGCAATAGGTGGCTTAAATATCGAAAATGTAGACGTTTTGAAAAATTCAAAAGCCGACGGGATTTGCGTAGTAAGAGCAATAATGGATGCAGAAGATGTTTATCAAACAAGCTGCAATTTGAAAGAAAAAATTCAAGAATTATAAAAAAATAAACCCATATCGAGTGATAAAAAGTTAGACATCTCAAAGAATTGGTAAAATGAAAAAATAAACAAAACCAATAGATCTCTCGACTCATTACATTCGCTCGAGATGGGTTAATTTTTTTATTTATATTTAAGCTAAAGTTTAAGATGAAATTTTAAGCTAAAGTTTGAAATAAATTTTTAAGTTAAAATTTAAGTTTGAGATTAAAAAAATAAAATTGAAAATTTAAAGATATAAAAATTCAAATTTAAAATCAAATATCATATAAATCAAATAATATTATAATCATATAAAAAATAAGAACTTTAGTAATTTAAAAAATGCACACAATAACCCATCTCGACTAAAGGAGCTGTGCGAGTGCGTGGAGAGATCTCAAAGAATTAGTAAATTTTTAAGAAAAAAACCAAGAGATCTCTCGACTACTGAAATTCGTTTACTTTGCAAACTTTACCGTGCTTTCGCACTAATTTCAGGGATAAATGTACCAAATCAAGGTACATTTATCTGCTCGAGATGGGTTGCTTCTTTGTTGGATTTAATGAATTAATAAATTTTAATGATGTAAAAATCTTGAAATTAAATCTTAAAGTCGAAATTTAATCGAAACAAAATATTAAATTAATAGAGACTAACAACTAAAAACTTTAGCAATTAAAAAAATCTAGCCAAAACCCATCTCGACCTGATAAATATGCCTTGATTTGGCATATTTATCCCTAAAACTAGTGTGAAATCAAGGGAAAATTTGCAAAGCAAATTGGTTTTAGTGTGGATAGATCTCTTTATTAATTAAATCTAAAATTTAAATTTTTCCGAAGAAACCCATTCAGAATTATATTCCCAAACTTATTTTTTATTTACAAAATCAAGCAAAATATTATCTATCGATTCTACTTCTATATATTTTATTTCCTTAATACAAATCTCAAACTCATCGTAAATCTCACCAGAATTTTGGTCTACTGCATCAATTGTGGCAAAATCATCATCTATATCTTTAACATAGCCACAAATTAATTCATAATAATCCAAAGTTTTTCCTAAATTTATTATTTTTTCATTGTCCTTTGCATACTTGACTAAATCGAAAAAATCAGGCTTATTTTTAAAAATTTCGCTGTCAGATTTTCCTATCTTTATTGACTTCCAATACTCATTATAAATTTTTAATTTTTTTAAAAAATCTGATTTATCATTTATTTCCACCAAATCTTTTGAAATTAAAGTATATCCATCAAATCTTCCTTGATCATCTAGGTTATTTATTAAAACTTTTTCATCATCTTCATATAATAAAAATCCATAGGCAAAGGATGAATTTTCATTTAAAAGTTCTACTAATTTATTTTCCATAATTCCCCCTTTTTTTCTTTTATTATACTAAATTAAGGCAAAATAAAAAGCAGGAAAAATCCTGCTTTTATTCCATATATCTTTTTAAGAAATCTTTTGTCCTTTGATTTTTTGGATTTGTGAAAATTTCTTCTGGAGAGCCTTCTTCTAGAATTATTCCTTCATTCATAAATAAAACTCTACTTGAAACTTCTCTTGCAAAATCCATCTCGTGGGTTACAACTATCATTGTAATTCCTTCTTTTGCAAGTTTTGTCATAACTTCCAAAACTTCTCCGACCATCTCTGGATCAAGGGCGCTTGTTGGCTCATCGAAAAGTAATACTTCTGGATCCATACAAAGGGCTCTTGCAATTGCAACTCTTTGTTTTTGTCCACCAGAAATTTGTGATGGTTTTGCGTTTATATATTGGTCCATACCAACAAGTTGAAGGAATTTTTTTGCTTTTTCTTCTGCATCTTTTTTTGAAATTTTTAAAACTTTTTCTTGGCTTAGGGTGCAGTTATCTAGGACGGTTTTATTTTCAAATAAGTTAAAATTTTGAAAAACCATGCCGACTTTTGTTCTGTAGGCTCTAAGGTCAAATTTTTTATCTAAAATATTTTTATCCTTGTATAAAATTTCTCCGTTTGTTGGCTCTTCTAAAAGGTTTAAGCATCTTAAAAGGGTAGACTTTCCAGATCCAGAGGACCCGATTATTGTTACTACTTCACCTTTTTGAACTTCCATATTTATATCTTTTAAAACTAAATTTTGTCCGAATTTTTTTTCTAAATTATTTACTTTTATAATACTAGGCATGGATTCCTCCTGTTACTGATCCGAGTGTAAATTCTTTGTTATTAAATCTTTTTTCAACTAATAAGATTATTCTTGTTGTTAAGAATGTTAGTATGAAATAAATTATAGCTGTTATCAAATATGTTTGGAATATTTGGTAGGTTGAACCTGCTATTGATTTTGATACAAAGAATAATTCTGTTACACTGATTACGTTTAATACTGATGTATCTTTTATATTTACTACAAATTCATTTGCAATTGCTGGTAAAATTGATTTGATTGTTTGTGGAATTACAACATTAAACATTGTTTGTGAATGGGTCATACCTAAAGCCTTACAAGCTTCAAATTGTCCTTCATCAACTGAGTTTATTCCACCTCTTACAACTTCTGATAAATATGCTCCTGTATTAATTGAAACAATTATAAAGGCTGCAAGCATGGTTGACATATCGATTGATAAGAATTGTTTTGCTCCATAAAATATTAGGATTGCTTGAACCATCATTGGAGTTCCCCTAAATATTTCTATATAACAAACTAAAATAAAATTAATTATTTTGTGTAGAATGTAGGCATAAATATTTTTATTTTTGTCAACCTTAATTTTTCTAATAACTGCTACCACAAGGCCTATTGCAAATCCAATTAAAGTTGAAATTATTGAAATGAAAAGTGTTGAGAAAATTCCATTTATAAATAGGGAAGAATACTCATTCCAAATTTCTTTCATTTGACCAAAAAATGAAACTTCACTTCCATCATTTTCAGATAAATTTACCATTTCATTCATAATCTTATCTTGGTCTTTGGTATTCATTTGAGATAAAATTTTATTTATTTGATCTTTCATTTGAGAATTTTTTCTAAGACCTACAGCAATTGATGTATCTTCTGATGAAGTTTCAAATCCCTTGCCTTTTGCAAATTCTACATAAGTTAAGTCATTATTTGCAGAAACTGCTGACATAGCTCCTGGTTTTTCTGAAACATAACCGTCAATATTTCCAGATTTTGTTGCAGAAATCATTGAAGGGAAAGATTCCATAGCAGCCTGTTTATCAAGTCCATCAATTTGATCTAGTACTGTGTAATGGAAGGTATTTAATTGTCCGGTAACTTTTGCTCCCTTAAAATCATTTAAAGATTTAGCATTAACAAAAGAAGAATCTTTTTTCAAAACTATTACCAAATCAGAAACATAATAAGAATCGGTAAAGTCAATTTCTTTTTTTCTTTCAGCAGTAGGACTCATACCAGCGATAATCGCATCGATTTTTCCACTAGTAAGAGCTGGTGGAAGGCCGTCCCATTCAATTTTATAAATTTCTAATTTTTTGCCCAATTGATCGGCGATTTTTTTTGCTATTTGAACATCGTATCCATTTGCAAATTCTCCCTTGGAATTTTTAACTTCAACAGCTCCATTTGCATCATTAACTTGTGCAAAGTTAAAAGGTGCATAATTAACTTCCATACCAACCTTAAATGTGTCCTCATCAGCGTGTGAAACTTCCATTGTAAAAACGAAAGCAAATACAAAAGCCACCAAGAACTTAATTATTCTTTTCATTTTCTCCTCCAAAATTTTTTATTTTTTTTCGTAACTTAATTTTAAGAATTAAATATAAAAAACGGTCCTCATCCCTCAAGGGACGAAGACCGTGTTACCACCCAAATTTAATATTCTTTCACAAAAATATCCTTATTAAGTACAAAATATACTTTCAAAGGATCCCATTAGAAAGTACAAAATTATACCCCTTTGCTATAACGTGCAAATTACGGCATCAAATCAAAATATCCTTGATGCAACTCTAAGGCTTTATTCACTAAGATTATAAGATCTTTTTTCACCATCCAAAGATTCTCTACGCCTATAATTTTTTAGCTACTCTTCTTTTCAAAGTTTTTATATTTAATCTTAGACTAATGATACATCCTCAAATTACATTTGTCAAATAAATATTTATATTTTTAAATGAAAAATTATAATTTTTGAAAAATTTTTAAACTTTTTTTAGACAAATTTATCATGTAAAATTGAAAAGGAAATTGTAAGAAGAATATAAATAGAAAATTATAAAAAATACCATATAATATATTTGCAAGAAATATAAAGGAGTTTGAAATGACAGAAAATAAAATGAATTTTGATAAATTTAAAATAAAAACTAGAGAGGGATCTCTAATCAAAAAAACTATAGCAGTAATGTCAGGAAAGGGAGGAGTTGGAAAATCTTCTGTAACAAGTATGCTTGCAGCAAAACTTTCTAAAAATGGAAATAAAGTTGCAATTTTGGACGCAGATATAACTGGTCCATCAATCCCACAAGCTTTTGGTATAAAAGAAAGCGTAAGAAGCCTTGAAGATGGAACCTTGCTTGCACCAGAAAGTGTGGGCGGAATAAAAATTATGTCAATAAATTTGGTTTTAGAAGATAAATCTGCTCCAGTTGTTTGGAGATCATCAATTGTAAATAATGTTTTAAAACAATTTTACACAGACGTTGATTGGGGAGAAATAGATTATCTTTTGATAGATATGCCGCCAGGAACAAGCGATATTCCTCTAACAGTTTTCCAATCATTAAATATTGATGGGGTAATTGCAGTTACAACTCCTCAAGATTTGGTAGGAATGGTTGTAGAAAAATCCTTAAATATGGCAAAAATGATGGGCAAGGAAATTCTTGGAATTGTTGAAAATATGTCATATTTTAAGGCTCCAGATACTGGAAATATTTACAAAATATTTGGAGAAGGAAAAACAGACGAAATTACTGAGAAATTTAAAATTGACACAGTAGCAAAACTTGCAATTAATCCAGAAATTACAAGTTTAATTGACCAAGGAAAAATTGAAGAAGTAGAAGAAAATGACCTTGATAAATTAGTAGAAAAAATTGAAAAATTATAAGGAGATTTTATGAAAAAGATATTTAAAAATAAATTATCAAAAATTTTAATTTTTGCCTTAGTTTTGATTGTTCCATCAATTTCAAAGGCAGTAGGAAATTTTGATTCAAGCAAAGAGTCATATATGTATGGCGCAGGATTAAATCAAAATCAAATAGAAAATGTAAAAAATAAATTAGGCCTTTCAGATGATATAAACATGGAAAGTGTAAATGGATCTGATTGTGAAAAATATTTAGGCTACAGGGCAGATGATTATAATATGATTTCATCAGTTTCCGTAAAAAAACTACCAAAAGGAAGTGGAATTAAGGTTGAAATTTTGACACCAGAAAATATTACATCAATTACCCAAAGTCAATACACAAACGCAGCAATTACATCAGGAATTTCTGATGCAGAAATAAAAGTAGCAAGTCCAACTCAAGTTACTGGAGAATCTGCTCTTGTAGGAGTATATAAAGCTTTGGAAATGTCTGGAGAAAAAGTAGACACAGAAAGCACCCAAACAGCTCAAGAAGAACTTGGAACACTAAAGAAAATAAGTGATGAAAATGAAAATAACGGATCATTCGACAAGGACAAATTAGACCAAGCAGTTGCTGAAGTAAAACAAAATTTAAAAGACTACAAAGACAAAAACGGCCAAACAGCAGATAGCGGACAAATACAAATTTTCATTCAAGATGCTTTGAAAGATGTAAATATGGGAGATATTTTATCAAATAATAATATACAAATTCTAGTAAATTATTTTGAAAAATACCAAGAAAGTCCAGCAATTGACAGCAAAAATGTAGAAGAAAACCTAAAAAAATTCGCAGGAATAGCTACAGAAAAAGGAAAAAAATTCTATCAAGATAACAAAGAAGACATAGACAAGGTAGGAAATGATATAAAAGAATCAGGTCTTTGGGATAAAATAGTACAATTTTTCAAAGACTTATTCAGTTCATTTACATCAAATTCAAGTAATGATAGTTCAAATAATTAAATAAAAAACAAAAAAACCCATCTCGACCAGGTAAATATTTCTTGAATTTGAATATTTACAATAAAACAAAGTGAGATCTCAAAGTATAAATAAGTTTATAAAATAAACAAAACCAATAGATCTCTCGACTCATTCCATTCGCTCGAGATGGTTTAATTTTTTTATTTATATTTAAGCTAAAGTTTAAGATGAATTTTTAAGTTTGAGATTAAAAAATAAATTTGAATATAAAAATACATAAAATCAAAATTTAAAATCATATATCATATACAAGCACATAACATTATGTAAATTACAGAAATAAAAAAATAAAAACTTCAGCAATTAAAAAACTCTAACATTAACCCATCTCGACCAAAGGAGCTGTGCGACTGCGTGGAGAGATCTCAAATAATAAGTAAATTTTTAAGATAAAATAGACAAAAGAGATCTCTCGACTCATTCCATTCGCTCGAGATGGTTTAATTTTTTTATTTATATTTAAGCTAAAGTTTAAGTTAAAAATTAAAAATTTAAATTTAAATCTTTAAAAGAATCAAAATAAAGGTCAAAATTTGAATAAAATATAAGAAAAAATTTGATTAATAATAAAATCTTTAAGAATAAAAAAATGCAACAAAAACCCATCTCGACCGACTGTAGGGAGTGGAGAGATCTCAAAGAGTAAGTAAATTTTATGATAAACTAAACCAATAGATCTCTCGACTACTGAAATTCGTTTGCTTTGCAAACTTTACCGTGCTTTCGCACTAATTTCAGGGATAAATGTACCAAATCAAGGTACATTTATCTGCTCGAGATGGGTAATTTTTTTTATTTATTTTTAAACTAAAGTTTAAGTCAAAAATTAAAAAAGTCAAATTTGAAAATGAAAAATTTATTATTTTTAATACCAACCACGAAGCTTCATTGCTTCTGCTATTCTTTTTATTGCAAACATATAGGCTGCTTCTCTTACGTCAGTTTTGTATTGGTCTTTTATTGCAAAAATTCCTTCAATTGCCTTTAGCATATCTTTTTCTTGTTTTTCTTGGACTTCTTTTTTTGTCCAATAAGATCCGTATTGATTTTGAACCCATTCATAATATGAAACCAAAACTCCACCGGAATTTGCCAAGATATCTGGAATTATTTCTACATTTTTTTCTTTTAATATTTCATCAGCTTCTGGTGTTGTTGGACCATTTGCTCCTTCTGCTATTAATTTTACATCTAAATTTTTGGCGATTTTTTCTGTAATTATATTTTCAAGAGCTGCTGGTATTAAAATATCGAATTTATGTGTCCAAAATTCTTGGTCGGAAATTTTCTTTGCCTTTGGATAGCCAACAAGACTTTTGTTTTCATCCCTATATTTTTGCAAAGATTCATAATCAAATCCATCTTCAGAATATAGGGCAGAGCGTCCGCATTCTTCACTTTCATCTCTTATTGAAAGATATTTAACTTTCGCTCCTTCATCTTGTAAATATTTTAAGGTAAAACTTCCAACATTTCCAAAACCTTGAAGACCAATTTCTGCATTTTTCAAATCAATTCCATGTTTTTTTGCTACATATTTTGTAGAAATTACAACTCCATATCCTGTAGCTTCGTTTCGTCCGAGACTTCCTCCAAGAATTAATGGCTTTCCAGTAAAAGTTCCCAAATCTTCTCTGTCGCCATTTAATTTTATATATTCGTCCACAAAATAAGACATGATTTGTCCATTTGTATTTACATCAGGAGCAGGGATGTCAATTCTTTCTCCCAAATATTTATAAAGCCCTCTGATATAACCACGAGATAAAGATTCTATTTCTCTTTCTGATAATTTTTTTGGATCAACAGCTATTCCGCCTTTTCCTCCGCCATAAGGAAGAGCCAAAAGTCCTGCTTTTAAACTCATCCAAGTTGAAAGAGCCTTAACTTCTTCTAAATTTACATTTTGATGAAATCTTACTCCGCCTTTTGAAGGACCTAGTGCATGGTTGTGAGCCGACCTATATCCTTTAAAAACTTTCAAAGAACCATCATCCATTTTTACTGGTATCGAAATTTCAATAACCCTTTGAGGCTCTTTTAAAATTTCATAAACTCCTGGATTTAAATTTAATTTCTCGCAAGCTTTTTTTATTTGTAATTGCGCAGATTCTAACGGATTTAATGTATCTGTCATTTTTAACTCCTTATATTTACTAATTTATTTCTATAAAATTTAATCTTTTAATTTATTATAGCACCATTTTTTTTATCGCACAATAAAAAAATACACCTCGAAAGGTGTATTTATACTGTTGACAAACTAAAATTTTCCCCATTTCGAGCGAACGAAGTAAGTCGAGAAATCTCAGAGATCTCTCCGTGCGTTCGTTTCACTTACTTAGTCGAGATGGGTTTTAGCGTAATTTTATTTTTAAATCATTATTGAGTTATTAAGCTGACTTTGTCTACGCTCTGACACCTCGAAAGGTGTATTTTATTCTTCAAGTAATCTTTTTATTATTATAGGATTACCAATTCCTGATGTTATTATTCCATCTCTTGGATTTGCTGCGTGAACTATGCCACCTTGGCCGTCAGCAATTGCCACGTGGGTAATGTTTGAAAGGCTAGTTCCAAAAAATACTAAATCGCCAGCTTTTTCTTCACCAAGATTTATAGTTTTTCCATAATCTGCTTGGCTTTGGGCAAAGTGAGGAAGGCCAATTCCAAATTTTCCGTAAACTTGTTGAGTAAATCCAGAACAATCAACTCCATTTGTAAGGCTTGTTCCACCCCAAACATATGGATTTCCTATGAAATTTGTTGCAAAATTGTAAGCTTGTGAACCAATATCATCGCCAGAAACTGTATAATAAACATATTGAACTTCTTCAGTATTTTCTTCTGGCTCATCTTCTAAATATTGTCTAACAATATCATTTTCTTCAGCCTTTTCTTTTTCATCGACTGGGTACAAGCTCAAATTATTTCTATCCAAATAATCCATATATCTTTTTACAGAATCGTAGATTTTTTTGTATTTATCTTTTAATTTATCCAAGTCCTTTTGATCTTTTTTAGATATATCAAAAGAATCAATTTTTGCAAAACCTGTTTTGCCTTCTTTTTTTACTTTTACAAAATTTGTATTTGCATCAAAATTAACCAAGTCTACTTTTTCTTTGTCTTTAAAATTTGAAATTTCTTTGGAATTTTCGTCAGCTTTTTCGTAAATTTTTCCGTCTTTGATTGCTTTTATATCATCAAGAACATGGTACCAAGCTTTTTCTGTGTATGCAGTTTTTCCTTTGAAATCAATTTCAAAACAATTACTTTTTTCGCCCTTTATATGATAAATATCAGGATAATCAATTCCTCCAACAAATTTCATTCCTTCTTCGCCGCTAACTTTGTCAGTTACATTAACCCCTTCGGTTAAATCATAATTTATTAACAAGGCCTTGGCGTTAGATTTTTTTGGAGTAAATAATTGCGCAAGCATTATTGTTGATATAAATAAAATTATTTTTTTGTTTTTTCTCATTTTCCCATCCTCAAATTATTTAAATTTCAACTACTGTTAATTTATCATTATATTGATTTGCTGTCAATTAATTAAACTTTAAATGTAAATAAAAATTGTTTTTTAAAATTAAAAGAAAATAATTGTGATATAATTAATTTGAAAAATTTTTAAAATTTCAAGAAAGGTGAAATTATGAATCTAAAAAAATTTGGAAATTTGGCTTTTGATAAAAAAACAATGAAAGAAAATGTTCCCTATCCTGTTTATTTAAAATGGAAGGAAGCTGCAAGAAATAATGATATTCTAGACAGGGAAACCGCTGATTCAATTGCTCACGCTATGAAAATTTGGGCGCTTTCAAAAGGAGCAACTTCCTACACTCACTGGTTTCAACCACTAAATGGGAAAACTGCCAACAAAAAAACAGCATTTTTAAATAGAGATGACAAGCACAATCCCATCAACAGATTTTCTGGAAAAGAACTTATAAAAGGAGAGCCAGATGCTTCATCATTTCCTTCTGGAGGAATGAGATCAACTTTTGAAGCTCGTGGTTATACATATTGGGATTTGACTGCAAATTCTTTTATTGAAGATAAGGTTTTATATATTCCTTCAGTTTTTGTTTCATTTTATGGGGAAAAACTTGATAAAAAATTGCCCTTAATTGAATCAATGAATAGGCTTTCTAAGGCTGCAAGTCCAATTTGTAATATGTTTTTGAAAGAGCAAAAAACTTATAGGGTTAAGGCCAAGGTCGGTCTTGAGCAAGAATTTTATCTAATTGATAAAGAATTTTATGATAAAAGAATTGATCTTGAATATTGTGGAATGAGTCTTGTTGGAAGTGACTCAATGGTTGAAAAAGAAATAATTTCCCACTATCTTGGCGCAATTCCTCAAAGAGTTAATGATTTTTTTGAAGATGTGAACGAACAATTATGCGATTTGGGAATATACATGGAAGCTGAGCACAATGAAGTTGGTCCAAACCAATTTGAAATTGCAATTATGTTTGAAAACTCTAATATTTCAGTTGATAACAACCAATTATTGATGCACATTTTGGAAAAAACTGCCATAAAACACAATTTAGCTTGTCTTTTAAAAGAAAAACCTTTCAAAAATATGGCAGGAAGTGGAAAACACAATAATTATTCCCTTGCAACAAATTATGGTAAAAATTGTTTTTCACCAGGAAATGATCCCAAAAATAATCATTTATTTTTGCTATTTTTATCAGCAATGATTAAAGTTTGTAATCTTTATCAAAACCAAATTAGACTTTCATCATCTTCAGTTTCAAACGATTATAGACTTGGGGGAAATGAGGCACCACCATCAATTATTTCAGTTTTTATTGGAAAAGATTTGGAAAATATTTTAAAATCAATTGCAAACGATGAAAAGATTAAAGACATAAATAACAAGGTGAAAATTCCCCATCTTGGAGAAATAGAAACGGATTCATCAGACAGAAACAGGACTTCACCAATCGCCTTTACTGGAAATAAATTTGAATTTAGGATGCTTGGCTCGTCAAAATCAGCTGCAGATTTAAATACTCTTATAAATCTTGCTATGGCAAAAGTTTTAAAAGAATTTGGACAAAGACTTGAAGGAAAAACTGATGAAGAATTAAAGTCTGAAGTATATGAAATTGTAAAAGAAACTTACAAGGAAAATGGGGAAATTTTATTCCAAGGCGATGGCTATTCAAAAGAATGGATAAAAGAAGCAGAAAAAAGAGGACTTCAAAACCACAAAACCTTCCTAGATGCTTTACTTTTCGCCAAAAAAAATTCTTCCTACGATATTTACAAGGAAGAAGAAATTTTTAACCAAAAAGAAATAGATTCAATAATAAATGTAGAATTTGAAGAAATAATAAAATTTTGCCAACAAGAGCTTGAAATTTTATCAAATTTAATCTACCAAGAAATCCTTCCATCAGCCATGAAAGAAATAAAAGAAATAAAATCATATCTAGCTTTTTTAGAAAATGAAAAATTAGAAGAAAAAGCAAAAAGAATAAATGAAAATGTAAAAACACTTTTAGAATATGGGGATAAAATTAAAGAAATTTTAATGGATTTTGAAAATATAAAAGAAATAGAAGAAAAAACAATCTATCTCCAAGAAAAAACAAGAAAAATTACAGAAGAAATAAGAGAAGTTTCAGATAAGCTAGAAAAAGAAATTTCCAGAGAAAATTATTCAATGCCTAGATATGTGGATATGTTGAAATCTTTATAAATTTTTAAAAAATTTAGAAGCTTGAAAAAGCTTCTTTTTTTGTTATATAAATTTACTTCTTTATTGAATAAAATAATTATTTTTAAAATTTTGTTATTTACTAGATAAAATATATGTAATAAATTATTAGTAATTTAAAATTAAGAAAGATTTAACCCATCTCGACCGACTGAAAGGAGTGGAGAGATCTCATGAAATTTCTCTGGATGTTGCACTCGGTGGAAAAGGGTAAATTTTAGTTTGTCGACAGTTTGAAAATTTTGTTATATATTTTTGTTTTACATTAAAGCATATTACTTTATAAAATTAACTCTTCGTTGTGTTAGGGGGAGGAAATGGGGGAGTTTCGATTCTCCCCCTTTTTCCTCCCCCTAACGACCCCCACTTTTTTGCCCCCCCTGCAACCGACCATTGCATGGAGCTTTTCTTGTAAGAAGCTTCGCTTCTTTCAAGTTTTTATAGTTTGATTGTTATTTAAAAATAATTATAAATTCAAGTTCATTATTAGAGAAAAAATTGTTTGAACGAAAGTGAGTTATTTTTTCTCTATTAATGAACTTAGAATTTATTTATTTTGGGTATTTATCTTTATTAAATTCGAATAATCAATTTAAAAATCGAAAGAAACTTTAGTTTCTTTCTAAATTTTGCCCCCTGCAAGGGCCGGTTAAGGGGTTATAAAGATGGGGGTTCTTAGGGGGAAGGAAAAAGGGGACAATCGGAAGTCCCCTGTTCCTTCCGCCCTAAGTCTACGGAGTTTTAATTTTATATAAAATTTTTGTTTTTAATAAAAACAAAAAAGTCCTTTTCATATTTCTACAGAAATATATTAAGCCCTAAGTCTGCTGATAAAATTTTTAATAAATTTTTCCCAACGACTGAGTTTCCTGATTTATCTAGTCTTGGAGAATATACGCATATGCCGCATTTATTTGGGACTACTCCTAAAATTCCTCCGCCTACTCCGGATTTTGATGGGATGCCTACTTTCATTAAATATTCTCCACTCGTTTCATACATTCCGCATGATGCCATTTGGGCTATTGTCATTTGTACTATGTTTTGTGGAATTATTAAATTTGAGGAATCTATATCAAAGCCTTCGTTTGCTAGGACTGCCCCAAATCTTGCTAGAGTTTCTACGTTTGCTCCTATTGCACAAATTCTTACATATAAATCCAAAACTTCATCAGCGTTTTGGTCGAAAATATTTTTGCTTTTTAAATAATAGGCAATGGCTCTGTTTCTATCTGTGGTTGAAATTTCTGATTTATAAATATCTTCCATAAATGAAAAATTCCCGCCTTGGCTCATTTCGTCTATTAATTCTATTACTCTTTCAAATTTTTCTTCCTTGTTTTTTCCAAAAATCATTGAGGTAGTTGTAATTGCGCCTGCATTTATAAAGGGATTTGCAGCTCTTTGTTCGATTGGAATTAGGGAATTAAATTCGTATTTAGTTGGTTCTGTTCCAACTTTTGAAAAAACTTCCTCGATTGTGTTGTCTTTTAATGCCATAATCAAGGTAAAAATTTTTGAAATTGATTGAACGGAAAATATTTTTTCACTTTCTCCAAAATTATAAATATCTCCACTTGTTGTGACAATTGATAGGGCAAAGGCATCTTTATCTACATTTGAAAGTTCTGGTATGTAGGATGCAACTTCTCCAACTTCCTTGTATTTTTTTGATTTTTCTATACATTCTAGTATTCTTTTTTCAATATCTTCTCTTTTCATAAACATTTTTATCACCTACTTATTTATATAAAATATTTACCCAATTTGATATAATAATAATTAAGTAGAAAAAAAGGAGTAATTTATGCTTATTTTGAAAATTTTAAATGAAGATAAGTGGCTAGATGATTATGATTTTTTTAAAAATTTTAAAAATTCTTCTTATTATGAAATTTTGCTAGATACTTATGAAAATTTGAATACAAAAATTCTTTACCAAAGTCACATTCACGGTCAAGGTCATATTGAAAGGGTGATTTTACTTTCTATGCTTTTGGCTTTTTATTATAAATTAAATGAAGACGATACAAATATTTTAAGATATGCGGCAGCCCTTCACGATACAAAAAGAGTTGATGATTCCTACGATACTGAACACGGTTATAGGGCAGCTTTATATTCAATAGATTATGCAAAAATAAAGGAAAATGATAAAAATATTCTCCAAGCAGTTCTTGCAGTTCATTCAAGACCTGACAAGATTATGGATCAAACTATAAATGAATTTTTTGTAAAAAATACTTCAAGGGCAAAATATTTGTCAGGACTTTTCAAAGACGCCGACGCCCTTGATAGGGTTAGGCTTGGAGATTTGAATGAAAAATATTTGAGAAATGATTTTTCTCACGATTTAATCGATTTTTCACAAACTTTATTTGATAAATATGTGGAGCGCCAATGAAAGAAAATTCATTAAGAGAAAAAATTGCCATTTTATCAATTTCTTTGATTTTAACAAGTAACAGCATAATTTCTGGAAGTTTGGTCTATATTCAAGAAGCTTTCAATCTTACAAGAAATGAGGCTGAGTTTATAATTACCCTTTCAAGCTTTACTGTAATGATTTTTATATTCTTGGCAGAATATATTGCTCTTTGGCTAGGCCTTAAAAAAACTATTCTTTTGGGCCTTGGCCTTGTTGGAATTAGCGGGCTTATTCCTGTAATTTTTGAAACTTATCCTGGAATAATTATTTCAAGATTTATCCTAGGTGCAGGTCTTGGAATGTTTAATGGGCATTCGGCAAATTATATAAATCTTATTTATCACGATGACAAAGAAAGAACCAAACTTCATGGTCTAAGAAATGCAGCGGAATTTATTGGACAAATAATACTATTTTCTCTTGCAGGAATTCTTGTAAAAATTAATTATATTTATACATTTTTACTTTATACGTCTGCTTTTTTGATTTTGGTATTTTTTAAATTTAATGTAGAAGATGTGAAAATAAGAAAGGATGAGACAAAAATTAATTTTAACTCAAATATTTTTCTTTTTATAATTTTTGCAATGATCGTCCTATTAAATGCAAGTGCCATGACAATGAGATTTCCCTTTGTGGCAAGCCTAAGTCGTGGAATGGATGTAAATATAAGTTTTTATTTAAATTTTGTTCCAATTGTTGGAATGATTTCAGCTTTTTTATTTACCCCAATAAATAGAAAATTAAAAAATAAGACCATGTTTTTTGGACTTGGATTTTTTGTTTTGGCAAATTTTTTGATAATTAATTTTGACAAAAATCTAATAGGATTTTTACTTTGCATTTTGCTTTTGACTTTTGGTCAATCCATGTGCATGCCATATATTTTTGCAGAAGTTCCCAAATATGTAAAAGGACACAGCTCAAGAATTGCCACAAATTTAATTTTTATAGGTTGTAATACAGGAGTATTTATAGCTCCAATTTTTATGAAAATTATGGATAAAATTCTTAATACAAATTCTATTTCAAAGGGCTTTATTGGATTTGTCATAATTTATTTAATTATTATAGGAATATTTTATAGAAGAAGAAAAAAATAATCTCTCGAAACTAAATCGAGAGATCAGACTGCTGACAAACTAAAAAATTTCCCATTTCGACCGAGTGTAACGAGCGGAGAAATCTCATGGAATCTCTCCATGCGTTCGTTTCACTCACATTAAAACACGTTTGCTTTGCAAACTTCTTCATGCTTTCGCATTTAGTTTTAGGGATAAATATGCCAAATCAAGGCATATTTATCTAGTCGAGATGGGTTGCAGCGTAATTTTATTTTTAAATTAACAATGAATTACTAAACTGACTTTGTCTACGCTTTGATTTCTCGAAAGTCAATCTAGAGATTTTTTTAATTCAAATTATTTATTTAAAATAAACATCCTTGTATTTTTCATCTTTTTCAAATTTATTTTTGATATAAGGGCAGGTTGGAATTATTTTTTTCTTATTTTCTCTTGCGTATTCCACCAATTTGTCAACCAATTTTCCTGCTATTCCTTGACCACCATATTCTTTGTCAACTTCTGTGTGAGGGGCATCTATCAAATATCCCTTATTTACTAGACTTATAAAACCAATTTTTTTATCTCCATCAAAAACTTGTATTTGTTTTTCATCTTCATTAATTTTGTATTCCATTTTATCACCTCTTTTTTTGCTTATACCCATAATTTTTATTTATAGAAAAAAATCTGGGTATAAATATTTCTAGAAGATGGAAATTTATTAAAAATAGAAAGGAATATTATGAAAAGAGAATATAGTTACGGATCAATTATTCTAGTTGAAATTATAATTGCAATAGTTAGCTTTGGTATTTATATGGCTTTTGGAGAGAAGGCTAATGAAAGCACAATTTTTTCTATTATCAGTTCAATTATAACTTGGCTAGGATCATTTGTTATTGCTTCAGGCCTAATTAATAACAGAAAGGGAAGGCTTGGAGATTATTTAAATCAAATTGGAAGACTAGATAAAAAAGCGATTATTGTAAATTTATTGCTTATAGCAATAACAGTTTTATTAACTGTGGCATTTGGAGGAGGAGCTGGATTTGCAGCTGTAAAAGATAATCCAGCAGGAATTTTATCTGCAGGTTTACTTGGAACAATTCTTACTGCAATTTTTGCGATTTTTACAGCCTACGCAAATCATATAGTTTCAGATCCTAGAAATAAAGACCAATCAATTCCGGATGCTTTTAAAAGTGTATTTTCAATTGGTGGAAAATTATTTGGAAAAACTATCTTATTATATTTGTTGTATATAGTTTTACCTCTTATTCTTATTTTTGGAATAATTATTGGAATAATCGTTGGAGCAGATAGCGTTCAAATGGGCATAGGAATTACTATAGTAGGAGCTGGAATTTTGGGTATATATTTTATTCTGATTTCTCCAATTATAGCAGCAAGGCTTGCAGATAATTATTTAAATTTAACGGGTGATATTGAAGGAGAAAATAAAATTATAGAAAATGAAGATGATTTTACTATAACTAGAAATGTATAAAAAAATTAGCAGGAAGTTTTAATTTTCCTGCTATATTTTTTTCTTTAAAATATTTACTGATGAAATAATGGTAAAGATCAAAATTCCAACATCGCCCACAATTGAAAGCCAAATTGGGCCAAATCCAAGAAGACTTAAAATCATAAGAATAATTTTTGTTATCATAATAATTGCTAGATTTTTTTTCGCTTTTTTATCAATAATTTTTGAAATTTTTACCAAATCTTTTGTTTTTCCAAAGGCTCTATCAAAAATTATTACATCCAAATTTTTAAAATTAAAATTGCAATCTTTTTTTACCAAACTTATTCCAACATTAGAAGCTTTTAAAGCATTTTTATCAAGCTTATCATCTCCAACAAAAACGACCTTATGACCATTTTTTTCCTCATTTAAAATTATATTTAATTTTTCCTTTGGACTAAGTCCAAAGCCATAGGAAATTTCAAGCTCTTTTGCAAGATTTTTAACTTCCATTTCATCGTTTGAAGAAAGAATTGCTATATCAGAAAATTGATTTTTCAAATAATCTATGCTTTCTTTTACGTCATCTTTTAAGTAATCTTCCAAAACAATTTTACAAACCAAATTGTCATTTAAGCTCATATAAATTGCCTTGTCAAAAGAATCATCACTTACATTTACAAATTCTTTTCTACCAATTTTTATTTCTTCATTATCATAAGTTTTTGCCCAAATATCAAGGTCATTTACAATCTCTTTTGCCAAAAAATATGAAGGATTATCTCTTCTTTTAAGCTTACTTACAATAGATTTTCCAATGGGACTTTTTGATAATTTTTCCAAATTATAAAGATAATCCAAAATCAAATTTTTGTTATAATTTCCATAATAAATTATATCCTTGACCTTGAATTCACCAAGAGTCATGGTATTGGTCATATTTGTGTAAAAATAGTGGCTATCGATTATTTTTTCAAAAGTTTTTTTGTCTTTGACAAGAATTTTATTTTTCTTTGAAAGGATTAGTCCAAAAATATATGGAAGAGAAGTCCCCAAAATAATACTTGTAGGACTTGCTAAAATCATAAAACTAATTGATTTTTGTACGAATTTACCAAGATTTGCTCCCAAAACTGCAGGAACTACTGCAAGAAAAATTGCAAGGGCAAAAATCATTGGTGTAAAAATCTTAGTAAAATTTCTAATTATCATTTCACTTTCAGTTTTTGTTTGGCAAGATTTTTTTATCAAATCCATAATTTCAAAAGCCAAAGAATTTTCAAAAACTTCTTTTGCCTCATATCTTATTTGTCCAGTTTTTAAAACAGAAGTAGAAAAGACTTGGCAATTTTCTTTAACTTCAATCGGAAGATTTTCTCCGTTTAAAGTCGAAGTATCCAAAAGCCCTTCGCCTGAGATTACTATTCCATAAACTGGGATTTTTTCACCTTCTTTTGCAAGAAGAATATCGCCTTTTTTTATATTTTTTGTGGAAATTTTTACAATTTTTCCATTTGATGAAATTTTATTTACATTTTTTGGGAAAATATTAGAAATATTTTTGAAATTTTCCCCCTCCTTGTCCAAGGCAAGTTTTTTAAAAAATTTAGCAAAATTAAAAATAAGCACTATTAAACAAGCTTCAAGGAAAAATCCTATAAAAAATGTAAGGAAGCTAGAAAGTGTAATAAGGAAACTTTCATCTTTTAAATTTTTTTTAGAAAAAGCTTCAATAGCTTTTATAAAAATATCATCTCCAATAATTAAATACATGGCAAGATAGCTTATAATTATAAAAAATTTCCTCCCACCTTGCTTGTAAAAATAAGTGACTATGACAAGTAAAATTGCATAAAATATTAAACTTATCAGATCCTTTTTTCTCTCTTTTTTCATATTTCTAAAAATTTCCATATATATACCTTTCATAAATTTAAAATCATTCTATAATTTAAGCCTTTAAATTCCAATTGAAAAACTTTAATTAAAAACACCCATCAACCCATCTCGACCAAAGGAGCGAAACGAGTGCGTGGAGAGATCTCGCGATATCTTTTTATTGTATATTTTTCTCAAATGTATTTATTTATAATTTTCTCCAAAATTAAAAATATTTTAAAAATTAATTATTTTCTTTTATATTCACAAAAAATTATAGCAGAAAGGGGAATTTGTGGCAAGATTTAAAGCTTTTAATCCCGAGTAAATAAGTTGAATTTAAATCCTATAAGTGTATATTGGAAAAGACTAAAATTAGATTTTTTTAAAGCGAATATTAATAAATTAAGATTTACATAAAGGAAGTGTTTAATGAAAGAAAATAAATTTATTTTAAAATCAGACTACACTCCAAAAGGAGACCAACCGGAGGCAATTAAAGAACTTGCCGAAGGAATAAAAAAAGGAAAGCACCACCAAATCCTCCAAGGAGTTACAGGATCTGGTAAAACTTTTACCATGGCAAATATAATTCAAGATGTCCAAAGACCAACTCTTGTTCTTGCCCACAACAAAACACTAGCCTACCAATTATTTACAGAATTTAAAGAATTTTTCCCAGAAAATGCCGTTGAATATTTCGTTTCTTATTATGATTATTACCAACCAGAAGCCTATGTTGCGGCAACCGACACATATATAGCAAAAGATTCTTCAATCAATGATGAAATTGATAAATTAAGACACTCTGCAACTATGAGTCTTTTTGAAAGACGAGATGTAATAATTGTGGCGAGTGTTTCTTGTATTTATGGCTTGGGAGATCCTGAAGAATATAGAAAATTAGTTTTATCACTAAGACCAGGCCAAGAAATTTCCCCAGAAGAAGTTATGAAAGAATTAATCGAAAGACAATTTGTAAGAAATGATTTTGATTTTTCACGAGGAACTTTTAGAAAAAGGGGAGATGTCCTAGATATTTTCCCAGCAGGAAATGAGGAAAAAGCAATTAGGGTAGAATTTTTTGGAGATGAAATTGATAGGATTTCAGAATTTGATTCATTAACAGGAAAAGTTATAAGCCACATATCCCACGGCTATATTTATCCTGCAAGTCACTATGCAACAAGTGCAGAAAAAGCTGCAGCCGCTATCACAACAATAAAAGAAGAATTAAAAGAAAGATTAGCTGAGCTTGAAAATCAAAATAAATTGGTCGAGGCTCAAAGGCTTGAACAAAGGACAAATTATGATATAGAAATGCTAGAAGAAATTGGATTTTGTTCAGGAATAGAAAATTATTCAAGACACTTATCCCAAAGAGAACCAGGCTCAAGACCTTATACATTAATAGATTATTTTCCAGACGATTTTGTGCTTTTTGTTGATGAATCTCACGTTTCAATTCCCCAAGTTGGAGGAATGTATGAAGGCGATAGGTCAAGAAAGCAAAATCTTGTAGATTTTGGCTTTAGACTTCCATCAGCCCTTGACAATAGGCCTCTAAAATTTCCTGAATTTGAAAAATTAATCAATCAAACAGTTTATGTTTCAGCAACTCCTGGCCCTTATGAAATGGAAAAAACTGGTGGAAAAGTTATTGAACAAATCATAAGACCAACTGGACTTTTAGATCCAATAATTGAAGTAAAACCAGTTGAAAATCAAATTGATGATTTGATAGAAAATATCCACCAAACTATTGAGAAAAAAGAAAGGGTTCTTGTTACAACTCTTACAAAAAGAATGGCAGAAGACTTGACCGATTACTTATCAGAAAATGGAATCAAGGTAAAATATCTTCACTCAGACATAAAAACAATCGAGCGAAGTGAAATAATTAGGGATTTAAGACTTGGAAAATTTGATGTTTTGGTAGGAATAAACCTTCTTCGTGAAGGACTAGATTTACCAGAAGTTTCTTTGATTGCAATTTTGGATGCAGACAAGGAAGGATTTTTAAGAAGTGAAACCTCCCTTATCCAAACTATAGGAAGGGCAGCGAGAAATTCAGAAGGTCGAGTAATAATGTATGCAGATAAAATTACAAGATCAATGAAAAAAGCCATTGATGAAACCGAAAGAAGAAGAAAAATCCAAACAGAATTTAACGAAAAACACGGCATAACCCCAACAACAATAAAGAAAAATATTGCTGAAATAATCCAAGTAACAAAATCAACAAATGAAATAGAAGAAGTAAAAGAAGAATTCTCACACGAGCAAGTTGAAAATATTATAATTAATTTAGAAACAGAAATGTATAAGGCTGCAGAAGAGCTAGACTTCGAAAGAGCAGCAGAAATTCGTGACCAAATAGCAAAAATGAAAAGAGAATTTGCTGGGGTATAAAATTCAAAGAAATTTAAAAAGTTGAATTTAGTAATATATTTATAGAAATAAGAATTAAACCATGCGCCATCTCTACTAGATTATTGTGCCTTGATTAGCCAATAATTTCTAAAACAAAGTGTGAGAACACGAAGAAATATGCAAAGCAAACGCAGAGCGTAGAAAAAGTCAGTTTAATAATTCATTAACGTTTTAAAAATAAAATTACGCTAAAACCCATCTCGACTAAGTGAGTGAAACGAACGCATGGAGAGATCTCATGAGATTTCTCGACTCACTACGTTCGCTCGAAATGGGTGAAAATTGAGTTTGTTAACAGTCTGAGTTTGCAAAGCAAACGTGTTTTAGTACGAGCGAGTGGAGAGATCTCGTGAATTAAACTTATCATTATAATTTACTTTGATTAAATGGAAAATTAAGCAAAAACTTATCTCAAGTACAGGGAAAAACTATGCTACACCCATCTCGAGCGAAGTCGAGAGATCTCATGAATTAAACTTATCATATAATTTACTTTTTCTAGACTTTTAGAAATTTAAGCAAATCAATAAAAAAATGCAAAGACAATATGCGGAGGTATAAATGAGTGAAAATAAAATAGTAATAAAGGGGGCGAGGACCAATAATTTAAAAAATATTGATCTGACCATTCCTCGAGATAAAATGATTGTATTTACTGGACTTTCCGGATCGGGAAAGTCCACCTTGGCTTTTGACACAATTTATGCCGAAGGTCAAAGAAGATATGTGGAAAGTTTATCATCCTATGCCAGACAATTTTTGGGAAACTTGGACAAGGCAGATGTCGATTCAATCGAGGGACTTTCCCCATCAATTTCAATCGACCAAAAAACAACCAACAGAAACCCAAGATCAACAGTCGCAACCGTAACAGAAATTTATGACTATTATAGGCTTTTGTTTGCAAGAATTGGAGATGCCTATTGCCCAGTTTGTGGCAAAAAAATCGAGGCCCAATCCATTGACCAAATGGTCGATAGGATTTTAAAACTTGAAAATAAAACAAGAATTCAAATCCTTGCCCCAGTAGTAAGAGAAAAAAAAGGACAACACAAAAAGAAACTCGAAAATATCCAAAAAATGGGCTACGTCAGAGTGATGATTGACGGCGAAAGATATGATCTTGAAGAAGAAATCGAACTTTCAAAAACCAAAAAACACGATATTTCAATAATTGTAGATAGGATTGTAATAAAAGAAGGAATAAATTCAAGACTTTCCGATTCCTTGGAAACGGCCCTTGAACTTACCGACGGACTTGTAGAAATAAATGTTTTGGACGGAGAAGATTTTATCCTTTCATCAAAACTTGCCTGCCCAGAAGGCCACATTTCCCTTCCAGAAATCACACCAAATATGTTCTCCTTCAACGCTCCCCAAGGTATGTGCCCAGAATGTAACGGGCTAGGATTTCATTTGCAAATTGACCCTGATCTTGTAATTCCCGACAAAAATCTTTCCATAAATGAAGGAGCAATCGACCCATATGCTACAAGTGGAAAGGGAACTTATTACAACGAAATGATTAAGGCTATTGCCAAAAATCACAAATTTTCCCTTGATGAGCCTATAAAAAATGCTCCAAAAAAAATGATTGATGAAATTTTGTACGGAACAAAAAAGAAAGTTTCCTTTACTTTCGATAGCCATTTTTCAGGAAGAAAAAATTATACAGGCCATTTTGAAGGAGCAATAAAAAATTTATCCGACAGGTACGAAAGAACAAATTCCGACGCTCAAAAGAAAAGAATGAGAGGCTTTATGAGCGAGGAAGAATGTAAAACTTGTCACGGCCAAAGACTAAAAGATGAAATTCTTGCCATAAAAGTTGACGGTAAATCAATTTCAGAAATTGCAGATATGTCAGTTGATAAAAGCATAGAATTTTTTGATAATTTAAAACTTTCACCAATGAAAGAAAAAATTGCCGAATTAATAATAAAAGAAATAAAGGCAAGAATCAAATTTTTACAAGACGTAGGACTTGGTTATCTTTCTCTTTCAAGAGCAGCATCAACCCTTTCAGGAGGAGAAAGCCAAAGAATAAGACTTGCAACCCAAATCGGATCGGGACTTGTTGGAGTTTGCTATGTTTTGGATGAGCCATCAATTGGACTTCACCAAAGAGATAACAATAAATTAATAAAATCCTTGAGAAATTTAACCGATATAGGAAATACACTAATAATTGTAGAACACGACGAAGATACCATGAAAGCTGCAGATTTTCTTGTAGATATTGGACCAAAAGCAGGAGTTCACGGAGGAGAAATTGTAGCAAAAGGATCACTTTCTGATATAAAAAAATGCAAAAAATCAATTACAGGAGCCTACCTTTCAGGAAAAGAAAAAATTCCAGTTCCAAAAGAAAGAAGAACATGGGACAAATATATAGAAGTAAAAAACGCCAGACAAAATAATTTAAAAGGAATAGACGTAAAATTTCCTCTATCAACCTTCACAGCAGTAACAGGAGTGTCAGGATCGGGAAAATCTTCCTTGGTAAATGAAATTTTGTACAAGGCAGTCACCAAAAAATTAAACAAATCCAAAACTCACCCGGGAAAACACGATTCAGTCGAAGGCGTTGAACAAATTGACAAAATAATTTCCATCGACCAATCCCCAATAGGAAGAACCCCAAGATCAAATCCAGCAACCTACACAAAATTATTTGACAATATCAGGGACGTTTTTGCAATGACAACAGAAGCAAAAATGAAAGGCTTTGATAAGGGAAGATTTTCTTTCAATGTAAAAGGAGGAAGGTGTGAGGCTTGTAAGGGCGATGGAACAATAAAAGTTGACATGATGTTCTTGCCAGATGTCTACGTTCCATGCGAAGTTTGTCACGGACAAAGATATAACAGAGAAACCCTAGAAGTAAAATACAAGGGAAAAAATATATCAGAAGTTTTGGACATGACAGTAGAAGAAGCCTTAAAATTTTTCGAAAATCATCCATCAATAATAAGAAAATTACAAACTCTTTATGACGTTGGACTCGGCTATATAAAAATCGGCCAACCATCAACAGAACTTTCTGGAGGAGAAGCCCAAAGAGTAAAACTTGCAAGCGAGCTTGCAAAAAGGTCTACAGGACAAACCCTATACATTTTGGACGAACCAACCACAGGACTTCATATGGCAGATGTTCATAAATTAATAGAGGTTTTAAATAGATTAGTTGATCAAAATAACACAGTAGTAGTAATCGAACACAACCTTGACGTAATAAAAGTCGCCGACCACATAATAGACCTAGGACCAGAAGGAGGCGACGGAGGCGGAGAACTTTTAGTAACAGGGACTCCAGAAGAAATAGCAAAATGCAAAAAATCATACACAGGACAATTTCTTAAAAATATTCTTTAAAAAAATTATAAAACAAAGATCACCCAAGGGTGGTCTCAGAGCGTAGACAAAGTATAAATTTAGCTAATATTTTATTTTAAAATAAATATTAAGCGACGTACCATCTCGACTAAGTGAGTGAAACGAACGCATGGAGAGATCTCATGAGATTTCTCGACTCACTACGTTCGCTCGAAATGGGAAAAAAATTAGTTTGTCAACAGTCTGAGATCACCAAAGGTGGTCTTTTTAAATTATTTGTAAAATTTACAAAAAATAATCTAAAAATTTAAAATAAATTTTGAATAAAAATTCTTAAAAATCTTAAAAAAATTTAATTTCCCAATTCATATAAATTATTTTAATAATATTTATCAAATGACTTAAAAAAGCACTAAAAATATTAAATAGGTTTTTATGAATATTTATAAAATATGTAGACTTTTTGAAGAAAGATGATATAATGGAAGTGTAAAAATTTAATTTTTTTTAAAATTAATACGAGCTTTTTAAAATATTTAGTATCTTATAAAAACAAATAATAAAATACTAAATATTTATAAAAGTAAATTGTTGTATGCAACTAAAAAATTATAATCTTACCTTGATAATGGTATAAGAAAGGAAAGTTATGAAAAATTCGAAGAAGATGATAGAAATCATCGAAAAGAAAAAAGAGTTAAGCGAAGAGAAAACTCCTAAATATGGCACAAGAAAACTATCAATTGGTTTAGTATCATGTATGTTAGGGTTTTCACTAATAATCGCACCATGCTCATCAAAAGCAATAGAGTTAAAAGAAAGTCCAGAAGCAGCAGCTTCTGAAAAAAACATTCCAGAAACTCCTGTTGTAGATGAAACAAAACCTGCTGAAACACCAAAAGAAGAAACAGCAACGCCTGTAGAAAATCCTACAGAAACTACACCAGCTGTAGAAAAAAAAGTAGAAACAAAACAAGCTGATACATTTAAAGCTAACCTACAAACTATTACAGTAGATCAAGGAAAAAATGTAGAAGATTATAAAAAAGCAATAACAAATCTTCCACAAGATGCAAAACTTGATGTAACAACACCAGCAGATACAAAAGAAGCTGGAGAAAAAGCTGTAAAAGCAACAATTACATTTTCTGATGGATCAACAAAAGAAGTTGAAATAAAAGTAAATGTAAATCCAGTAGAAAAAACTGAAGAAAAAAATACTGAAAATTCATTAGAAGTTTCTCCAGAAGAAGAAAAGACAGGAGTGACTGCTCCTAATGAAGGGGTTGATGCAATTTCATCTGCGACTTATTACAACAAGGCCAACTGGGAAAATAAAATCAAAGATAAGTCTCGTTGGCCTATAGGCGACAAACAAAGACTTGTGAGGGTATCCACATCAGACCCACTAGAAATGAACGATGTAAACTACGACGGAGCATTTATTGATGCCAATGGTAGAACTGTACTTAGACTTATATACAGGGAAAAGGCAGCTGCTACTTCCGGCGTTTGGTACAGAGCATTGTTCAACTTTGGAGAGCTTGACCAATACGTTGACTATGACAAGTCCTATGTTGTAGGTAGAGATGGTGAAACAAAGTATGATTTAAAACCATTTAACGACAGAAAAGAAAGACTGCTGGATATTGGTAGAGCTACCGGGGACAGAACGAACCAAAGAAAGAATCTACCTATAAACTTAGTATTAAATGAAGGTTTAAGAACAAAGGACCTAGGAGATAGGAACTATATCGTTCAAATGCGTATCACTAATGGTGACGATGCGACTAAGATATACGCCTACGCACCGGGCAAGTCTTCAATGGACTATTCATCTTATACGAAATCTACCTCAGTTTCACTTAGCGACAAGGTTGACTCACTTTTCGTAAAGGGCGGCCAACAAAGTGACAGTGAAAATGCGACGAATCAAGAATTCTTTATGTCTGAGTATATAGCTAACCCGGACGAGTATGCTGATACAACTAATATTGGTATAATCAGAACTCAATATAAGGGGCAAAGAAAAGGTACTGCAGATTCGCCTACAGTAGGCGGAGAACCTATTGCCTTCGTTCAAGTCTTTGACGCGAAACTTGTACCTTTCTTAAAAGAAGAAGCTGATGGTACTATTGCCTATACAAACCTATTAAATGAAGATAGGACCGTATCAAAATTTGCCAACAAGGTGAAAATTAAAAAGACTGACATTAACTACTCAAAGGATGGCAAGCTAGCCTATGTTGTACTAGCACCTAAGGCCTTCCAAAAAGATGGCGTTAATAAAGTAGAAATTTCTAAGCATGACCAATATACAATGCTTCAAGGTTTTTATTTCACTGCTATTGATTATCTAGTAGACAAGACTAAATTTGCAGATAACTTTGTTGGCACAAACAAACTAGACTACTCAATGATGTCCGGTTGGATGAATCCAAACATTAACGGTTGGACAGTTTTTGAAAAAGAATATGAAAACGACTATAGAGTACCTGAAGGAGAATCCTACCTAATTGACGTAGGAACAAAACCTGCAAGCAACCAAATCATGGTTCAAATTGGTGACGAAACAAGAGCTATCTATAGAAAACCGCAAGGTTACTACAATGGCTACGTTACTGGCAAAAATGGCATCGACCAAATCGATGAATTTGCTAAAGGTGTATATAAATTTACACTTAGAGAAGGTGCTACTATTGAAAAAGGACAAAAGATAAGAATACTTGTACCTTATGTAGGAGACCACCCAGATACGGTCAACTTCTTAGAAGCCAATGACGGCACAGACTATAACAAGGGATCTGCCCAACTAAGATTGCAAAAAGATAGAAATATCAATATGCACCTTTACACAGACCTTCCTGGTGGAGCAACATTTAAATTAAGATATACTCTAAAAGGTCAAACTGAAGAAAAAGAATTAGTTTTCACTAAGCCAAATCTTGCAGGTGGACTATGGAAATATAATGACAGTGACAAAGTTTTAACAGGTATACCAAATAGATCTTCAACTTCTACAGGTGGTAACTTCTATATAGATACTACAAAGCTAGAAAAAGGAAAAGATATATTTGTAGATGCTTATGATGAAAAAGGTAATAAATTAGAAGATAAAACTTCTTACTTTAGATATTCTAAAGTTAACAAGGTAAGTGTATACAATGATATGACTTGGGTTGACCACACAGATACTTCATCAATCCTATCTATCAATAAGTCACTTTACACTCCATATCAATTGATATTTACAAATGATTATGCAGAAGGAACAGATGACTTCTACAAGGATCCAAGAGCATTTACTGGAACTAATGAAAACTTTATGAAAGACACTACAAGCTTCGTTGGTTATACAAAGTATGACGGCGGTAAAGTAAGAACTCTTTATGAAGAAGGAAGAGTTGGCAAACTTTACGCAAAAGTTGAAGCTGCTGCAGATGAATATACTGATAAGGGCGAAATAAAAACTGATAATAGTAAGAAGATTACTATTCCTAAGTCTGATATCTTTGATGCTCAATTTGAAGGAGATAACAAAGAATATAGAGCTTATGAGTATACAGTAAACTTAAGAGAGATGCTCCTTTATCATTCAGAAGATAAAACACCTAAACCACTTACGTTATTGAAGGATATGAAGTTTGTTTCAACAGCATCAGACGGTTCATCACTTCCATCTGACCTATATGAAACAAGAGTTAGAGCAAGAGTATTATTTGATGCAAATACCGGTAAATTAACAGAAGGCGGCAAACAAGTTGATAGAGTTGTTAAAATAGCACCAGATAACGTTAAGTTCTACGGCCAAGAAGGCTACAAAGCTAACGGTTTTGAAGGTGCAAATGTAGAGGCAAATACTGGCGATAAATTCCCAGGTGCACCAACACTAGCAGGAAAGAACTTCTTGGGTTGGGTTACTGAAGCAGGTAAGAAAGTACTAGGCGACAATGCGGTTGTTACAGCTGATGCCTTTGGCAAGTTAAGCAAAGATCAAATCTTTACTAACGAAACACCTGTAACAAAACATTTGGTTGTCTATGCTATTTATTCAGAAGATGTAGCGGTTACCTTTGATGCGAACGAAGGTAAGTTTGCCGATGGCAAGGACACAACGACAGTTGAAGCCGAAAGTGGTAGTGTTACAAAACCAGCTGATCCAACAAGAGAAGGCTATACTTTCAAGGGCTGGGCAGCAAGCAAAGATGCAACAGAAGCTGATGCTAACATCTTAAATAATGTAACAGCAGCAAAAACTGTATATGCAGTTTGGGAAAAGAAGGCTGACGCAGAACTTACTTTAAAAAATCCTAAAAAAACTCCAGTAGGAGATTTAAACGCATTAACATCAGGAGAAAAGGATGCTGTAATTGCAGCTATTATAAAAGCAAACCCAGATGCAAAATTAACAGCAGCAGATATCAAGGTTGAAAACGACGGTAAAGCCATCGTAAGTAAAGATGGCAAGACCAAAGAGTTTAAGCCGGAAGAAACTGTAGAACAAAAAGAAGTTCAAAACAACTTCAACCCACCAAAAGAACCGGTTCTTGTTGATAATACAAGCACATTAACACCTAAGGAAAAACAAGCAGTTAAAGACGCTGTTAAAAAAGCCAACCCGGACAGAAACTTTACAGATGATGACATTACAGTTGCAGATGACGGTACTGTAAAAATCAACCAAGACGGTAAAGTAGGAACTATTCCTGCTGATAAGACCGTTAAGGCTAAGGACTCAGTTTTAACATTAGTTGATCCTGATGTAACTGAAGTTAAGGACATTAACAATCTTACTGAAGAAGAAAAAGATGCAGTAAAGAAAGCTGTTATTGCAAAGAATAGTGGCTTGACTGAAAATGACATCACAGTAGACTCTAAAGGTAACGTTAGTGTTAAGACCAGTGATGGAAAGACAGGAGAAATTCCTGCTTCAAAGACAGTTAAAGAAAAAGACTTGTCAAAATTAAAGAAACCGACAGTAACGCCTGTAGCAAATGATAAAAATCTAACAGAAAATGAAAAACAAGCAGTTAAAGATGCTATCAAGGCTGCCAACAAAGACTACGACTTACAAGATAATGAAATCACAGTAGATGAAAACGGTAAGGCAACGGTAACAAGAGGCAAATCTTCAAAAGAATTTGCACCAGCAGATACTGTTAAGAAAGACGCCAAACTACTTGATGTTAAGGAACCTAAGAAGACAGAAGTTGCTGACATTAATAAGCTTACAGAACCAGAACAAGAAGCGGTTGAACAAGCGATAATTGATGCTAACCCAGACCTTAAACTAACAAAAGAAGAAGTAGTAATTAATGATGATGGTTCTGCAGTTATTACAAGAGGTGACAAGAAATATGCACTTGCACAAAAAGATAATGTTGTTGAAAAATTAAAATACCCTGAAATAACTGAGGTTGCCAATCCGGCTAAACTTACTGAAAACGAAAAAGCCGATGTTGAAAGAGCAGTTAGAAAAGCTAACCCAAATCTACCAGAGGGTACTACTGTTGTTGTAGGAAATGATGGTACAGTAACAGTAACTTATCCAACATCAGATGGTAGAAGTCCAGCAACAATACCAGCTAAAAATACAGTTGTAAAAAATAATACTAAAGACAAAACAGCACCAGCTGCACCAACAGTAGAAGCAAAAGACGATGGCAGCGTAACAGTAACACCACCTAAGGATGTAGATGTTAAGTCAATGGATATAACATATACACCAGAAGGATCAGACACACCAGTCACAGTTAAAGCAACAAAAGATGACTATGGCAATTGGTCACTACCAGCAGATAGCGGTCTAAAAATAGATCCAGCATCTGGCGTAGTAACAATTCCAGCAGACAAAGTTAAAGACGGTACAGAAGTAAGTGCAAAAGCAAAAGATGAAGCAGGTAATGCATCAACTGCAGGAACAGCAAAAACTCCTACAACAGCAGATAAAACTGAACCAGTAGTTCCAGCTAAGACACCAGTTGCAGACAAGACTAACTTAACAGATGATGAAAAAGCAGCAGTTAAGAAAGCAATCGAAGATGCAAACAAAGATAAATTGCCAGCAGGAACAACAGTAGAAGTTGGTAAGGACGGAACAGCAACAATCACATACCCAGATAAATCAACAGATACAATCAAAGGTAGTGACTTAGTAGAAGCAAAAACTCCTACGACAGCAGATCAAA
>NZ_CWHU01000003.1 GCF_001182725.1 Anaerococcus jeddahensis | reverse complement strand
GAAAGGATTAAAAAAAGAAAAAAAAAAAAAAATATTTTTTGAAAAAAAAAAAATACACGCAGGCGCAATAAAGGATACATATGGTTCATTGGGACTACCAATATACCAAACATCAACATTTATCTTCGAAAACGCAGAACAAGGCGGAAGAAGATTTGCCCTAGAAGAAGAAGGATTTATCTACTCAAGACTAGGAAATCCAACAAACGATGCCCTAGAAAAAAAACTAGCAGCCCTTGAAGGTGCAGAAGCTGCAGTATCAACATCATCAGGAATGGGAGCAATCACATCCTCAATCTGGCCATTCATAAAAGCAGGAGATCATATCCTAGCATGTGCGACACTTTATGGATGTACCTTTGCCTTTTTAAACGAAATCAAAAAATTTAACATAGACGTAGAATTCATAGACATGACAGACCTTGAAGAAGTGAAAGCTCACTTAAAAGAAAACACAAGAATAGTATATCTAGAAACACCAGCAAACCCAACACTAGACATAATAGACATAGAAGAAGTAGTAAAACTTGCAAAGAAAAACTCAAAAGACACCATGGTAATAGCAGACAACACCTTTGCAACCCCATACCTACAAAATCCATTAAAACTAGGAGTAGATATAGTAGTTCACTCAGCAACCAAATACCTAAACGGCCACGGCGACGTAATAGCAGGATTTTCATGCGGATCAAAAGAGTTAATGACCCAAGTAAGACTAGTGGGCCAAAAAGATTTCACAGGTTCAGTCCTATCAGCTCATGATGCATTTTTAATCTTTAGAGGAATGAAAACACTCGAAGTAAGAATGAAACAACACGTAGCAAACACCAAAAAGGTTGTAGAAGCATTACAAAAACACAAAAACGTAGAAAAAGTATACTATCCAGGCCTAGAAGATTTCAAAAACCACGAAGTAGCCAAAAAACAAATGAAAGACTACGGAGCAATGGTAACATTTGAAGTAAAAGGCGGAATCGAAGCAGGAAGATGCGTAATGAACAACGTAAAACTATGTTCATTAGCAGTAAGTTTAGGCGATGCAGAAACATTAATCGAACACCCAGCAACAATGACCCACTCAACCTACACAGAAGAAGCCCTAAAAGAAGCAGGAATTGCACCAGGCTTAATAAGACTATCAGTAGGCCTTGAAGATGCTGATGAAATAATAGAAGATTTAAATCAAGCTTTAGACCTCATATAAAAATTATATGAAAAATCTCCCTTAAGGGGAGGTTTTTTATTTTTACTTACTTTTGCTATTAGATCTCTCCACGCAGTCGCTTCGCTCCTTTAGTCGAGATGGGTAATTATTATATTTATTTAATTGCTAAAGTTTGGTTTTTATTTTAAATTTTATTGCTTATATTAGTCTAATTATCCTAATAAGATCAGCCACACCCATCTCGAGCGAAGTCGAGAGATCTCTTGGTTTTATTTGGATATTTTATTTATTCTTCCATTGAGATTTCTTAGCTATATTTTTATTTATTTACTTTAACCACAAGATCTCTCCGCTTGCTACGCACGATAAATCGGGATAATCAATCGAAGTTAACGGTTGTTTATCTGATCGAGTTGTGATTTTTGTATTTGTTTAATCAGTAAATTTTTTAAAATTTATCTTAAAAAAAATCGTATTGGATTTTCCAATACGATTTTTAACTTTTATTTATTTTCTAGTTTTTCTTTTTTCTTGAAAACACTGCTACAACTGCTGCTATTACTGCAACTGCTATTATTATCAATGATTTGTTTGACTTGTTTTCTGATTTTTTTGTGCCTTTTTCATTGCTTGATGCGTCTGAAGATGCTTTTTCGTTTGATGCGTCTTTTTCTTCTTTTGCTTCTGTTTGGTATTTTATTGAAGATTTTTCTGTTTCAAATACGTATTTGTCGCCTTCTTCTTTTACATCAATTTTATCGTCTTTTGTTCCAAATGTTGCTTGTTTTTCGAAAGCTTTTTTTGGAATTGAGATTTTTACTGGATTGTTTAGTTTTTCTACTGGATTTCCGTAAGGATCAACTACTTTGATTTCTCCACCTGTTTCTTTTTCGTTTGGTTCTACTTGAAGATTTAAATAGGTGTCGCTTGTGTCTTTTTTGACATCCATTGTTGTTTCTGAGAAGTTTTCAGTAGCTTTTCTTCCGTAGAAGGTGTAGGTGTAGTCGTTTTTCTTTAGGTAATCTTTGTATTTTTTCTCAAGATCTTTGTTGAAACCTTTTAATAAATCAAATGATTTTTGAGCTTCTTTTTTGTTCTTTTCTGTTGGATCTTTTTCTCCTGAAACTTTTGTATTTGCTATTTGATCTTTTTCAAATTTGTCAATTTCTGGAGTGATATCTTTCATGAAGTCTTCTCTGTTTGCTTCTACCATGTGTAGGGTATCCATTGCTAACCAATAGTGTGATTTTTCTTTGTCTGGATCGTTTGTTTCATTTGAAACTTTATCGATTGAACCTTCTTGGTTTGGATAATAAGCAACGAATGGTTGAACGAGTGGTGAACCTAGTGTTAGCCACATAATTCCAGGATTTGTTGCATCTGCATTTTCTCCGACTTGGAAGATGTGTGATTCCATAGTATTTCTATTTCCTATTGGATAAGCATCGTCTCTTCCCCTATCGTTTGCTTTGATATCAAAATTTTCAAGTCTGTTTCTTGTAAAATCCATTACATTTTTAACTGAAATTGAAGATTTTTTAGCATCTTGTAAAAATTCGTAAGTTTCAGTTTTCATGTCAACATCAGAATCAGGATTTAAGGCTTTGATTCCAGATGCAACTCTTGAACGGTTTGATGGAGAAAGTTCTTTTTCTGCATAAGATTTAGCGAGATTTATTACTCTTTCATCTTCATTTCCCTCAAAAGTTTTTGCTTTTTTAGCTGTTTCAAAAATTCCCTTTGAATAAAGATAATTGCCATCTTCACTCATTATATAATTGTCACTTTCTTCGCCCTTTGTAAGTTTTGCTTCATTGAGCCAAAATGTGTTAGGGAAAACTGAAAATTTATCTTTAGGATATTTCATTGCAACAAATTGATGGCCTGAATAAATTTCTACATACCATAAATCACTTTTGTCAGAAACTACAAGAGCATTTCCCTCAGCAGCTCCCTTTGTAGCAACTTGGTCAGCCAATAATTTTACAGCATCTAAGGCATTGTCTGCGCTTGATAAAATTACTGTTGGCATTATAGCTTCAGAAATTCCTATAGGTTTTCCTTCTTCTTCTCCGTCAAGATATGGGTCAACTTTTTGAATTTCTTCATTTGCAGAAGCAGAAACAGTCATATCAGCCATAAGACCTTTTTCGTTGTAACCTGCTTCATCAAAATATCCATGTTCTGGAGTTGTATCACTTATTGATGTAAAACGATAAGAATCGTGTGGAAGTTCGAATTCATATCCACCTTTTTCTGCGTAAGAAACATCTACAAGTTTTTCTCCCTTTTTGTATTTACCAGCTTCATTGATTTTGTAAACCTTGTTGTGGTTTACTTCCAAATCTTCTGTACGACCAAAAATTGTTGTACCATCTTCGGTCAAATCGCTACCAACTATAACGCCTGTACAAGCCTTTGCAGGCAAGGCAAGAGCAGTAAATAAAAATACTGCACTAAGTGCAAAAACACATAATTTATTAAATATTTTCATAGTGTACCTCCAAAGATATTATAAAACAATAAAACGAATTAGACAAACGTTACCAAAAATAATTTTTATCCTTTATTTCTCTATCGAAATCGGGCGTTCTTATAAAAACTTTTGGGAAAACATTAAAAATTTCTGAGACTTTGTTATAATAAACTTATAAATATAAAAGGAGAGAAAATGGATAGGAAAAAATTTAATTCACAATTAGGAATACTTATTGGATTTTTGATTGTGCTTTCTTTTGTATATATTTTATTTTTAAAAATACCAAGAAAAGTTTCAAATTATAAGGTGAATGAAGAAATTTTTTATGAGGGGAAAATTGTAAAAAATAAATTTGAAGGCAAGGGAGAGCTTAAAACTTCTGATGGAAAATATATTGGAAATTTTAAAAACGGAAGATTTAACGGTAAGGGTAAATTTGTAAATCAAGATTATACCTATATTTGTGATTTTGACAAAGATAAGGGAAATAAAAATATAAAAATTAAGCTAAAAGACGGAAGTGTCTATAAAAAAGAAGGAAAAACTTTGAAGATGGTAGAAGATAATGAGAATTAAGGGCTTGGACTATATAAGATTATTGGGAATATTTTTGGTGGTTTTTTACCATCTTTTTTCCGGATTTTTACCTGGAGGATTTTTCGGGGTAAATGTCCTATTTGTCTTGTCCGGATTTTTGATAAGTTTTCATTTGCTAGATGAAATCTACGAAGGTGGAGATATAGATTTAAAAAAATTTTATTACAAAAGATTTGTAAGAATTTTTCCACCCCTTCTTTTAATGATTTTTTTAACAAATATAGCCGCATTTTTTATAAAAAAGGACTTTACAGTAGGATATTTTGACCAATTTATTTCAGCTCTTTCCTTTAATTACAATATTTTTGAAATAATAAGGGGAGGATCATACGAAGGACAATTTATAAAAAGTTTATTTATGCCAACTTGGTCTTTGGCAATAGAAGTTCATTTTTATATATTATGGCCATTGTTTTTATCATTTCTTTATAAAATATATAAGGATGAAGACCGTTTCAAAAAAAGATTTTCTGCAAGTTTAATGAAAATAACCCTACTTTTTTATTTACTTTCATATTTCTTGATGGTAAGTCTTGTATTGAAAGATAAAAATTTAATATCCTTTGTTTACTTTTTTGACCTAAGCCGAATGGGATCTTTTGTATTTGGATCATTTTTAGCCTGTTTTGTAAAAAGATTTTCTTTCAAAAAAATCCCCTACCTAAAACCGACCATAGGATTTTCACTATTTTTGATAATAATTTCATTTTTATTTTCATACAATAATAAAATCACCTATAGCTTGGGATTTTTTCTCGCAGATTTAACAACAGTAATCCTAATTCTTATAGCCTATTCCAACAAAGAATTAGAAGAAAGAAAAATAATTCAAAAATTATCAGCCTATTCATACGGAATATTTCTCTTCCACTGGCCAGTTTATGTTATAGTTACAAGCTTTACAAAAGAATGGTGGTGGGTTTTAATAAGTTTATTTGTTACAAGCATCTTGGTTTTATTTAATTATTATGTCTTTGAAAACCTATTTAAAAAAGATGATTTTGAAATAGACCTTAAAATTTTTGGAAAAAAGAAATTTTCCTACGATAAATACAAAATTTATATCCAAAGCCTTGTGGGCCTTGTCTTAGGATTTACAATTTTTTCAGGATATTTTATAGACCAAAAAGCAGACAATATGATAGAAATTGAAAAAACAATCTATGAAAAATCCATAAAGCAAGACATTGACAAGATAAAATTTGATAAGGCTATGCTTGATAGGCAAATAAAAAAAGAAATTGAAGCAGAAAAATCTGCACCAATAACCGTCATTGCAGACAGCGTTCTTTTGGGAAACAGAGAAATGTTACAAGAAAATATAGAAAATTTATATGTAAACGCAGAAGGAAGTAGGCCTCTAGAATCCGCAAGTGATCTTATAAAACAAATGCAAAAAGAAGGAAATTTGGGTTCAACTGTTGTAATTGCCCTAGGGACAAATGCCATAAAAGATCCAGAAGAAAGCCTAGGGGAAATAATAAAAACCCTACCAAAAAAACACAAACTAATATTTGTAACATGTTTTGATGACCGCTTCGACCATCCCCACAAAACCACAAAAGCCATGAAAAAATTGGCAGAAAAATACGACTTTATAACAATAATGGATTGGGAAAAAGAAGCCATGGCCCACCCAGAATATTACAAAGGCACAGACGGAGTACATTTTTACAGAGAAAAAGCAGCTAACGACGCATATTTAAAATTATTAAAAAAAGCAATAGACGAATCTATAAAAAAGAAGGGGAAAAAATAAAATTTGATTAAAAAATAAAGTTTTTTTAAAAATTTCAAAAAAAATCAAAAAAATTTAAAAATAATGTTTAGAATCGATTTCACTGGGTAATATTATAATAACAGAAGATAAAACTTCTGATAGTCCACTAGCATGGATGTAAAAAAAGCTTAAAATTTATAGTAATATAGAAGAGATTTTAAAACTATAAAGGTATTTAGCTATAAGAATTTAAATGAATTTAAAATCTGAAATCTTATATTATAAAACTTTACAATTGTGGAGATTTATTTAAAAAAAGAAAATAATATAGGTTTTCGTAGAAAAAGTGGTGGAAATTAATTGTTAAAGTAGAGCCATCTGACATTTTTCTAAAAGATTTGTTTATAGACTAAATAAAAAGCAAGCTAACAATTGAATAGATAAAAGTTTTGTTAGGAGGAAAGTTTTCCCATAGAATAAAAAATATACAAAAATTGTCAATGTGCTGAGATGTTTAATATATAATATTTAAATATGAAAAGAGAAAGGACAAAAGAGTGATTGAACCAAAATCAGAAAGCTGTGCTAGTGGACATATAAAATAAATCGACTTTAGATTGTAAAGAAAATTTAAAGTCGATTTTTTTGTGCTTAATTTTAAATATTTATTTTGTAATTTACAGTTTATGAAAATTTCTTTCTATAGATAAGTTGATTTATCAAAAATAAAAAGGAAATTACAAAAAGATTTGTAAAAGAATCAGTATTATTTGTAAAAGGTAAAATCATATCAAGTAAAAGATATATTATAAAGGCCATTAGGGTGTGAGAGCAGGTTTTATTAAAAATTTTCCTATCTCTATCATCGCCAAAACTGAATTTTGACAATAAAAGGAAATTTACTATTGCACTTATTATTAAAATTACTATAAAAATCACTGTTGTTTTCATAAAAAATCCTTTCCTTTTTTCTATTTATACAATATTATAGATAAAAAAATATGTCAAACTTATTGTTTTAAAAAGAAAGAGGATAAAATGAGAAATTTAACAAAAAAACAAATTCTTTACGACTTTGATTTAGAAAATGATGATTTAGTTAAAAATAAAAATATTTTTTTAAATATGAAATATAAAAAAGAATCCTTGACCTACAATCTCTATCCAACTTCTATAATTGGCTGTGGGAAAAATATTCTTGTAAAGTCGGATAATAAAGAAATTTTAGAAAAATTAAAAAATGAATTTGGAGATTTTCCCTCAGAATGGTTTTTTGAATATGAGAATATTTATAAAATAGATAAAATTATTAGAAAATATGGTCAAAAAATTGTAAATTATGGTCCAGTTTTTGAGCCTAATAAAAATTTCAAGAAAATTGAAAGTCCCTTTAAATTTGAAAAAATCGACCTTAAAAATGCCGAAAAATACAGAAAATACAAATTTGTATTTGATTTTGATGATCCTTATTTTAATTCAAAGTTTGCCTATGCCTATTATGATGGGAAAAAATTGATAGGTTTGGGATCTTTTAGCAAAAATTCTAAATATTTTTGGGAATTTTCATGTCAAAAATTTTCCAAAGATCCAAAATATAAAAAAATTATGGCTTATATGCTAAACAATATGACCTATGAAATTTTAAAAAATAATAAAGAAATATTGCCAATTACAGCAAGTCAATTTTCACACATAGATTCAATGAACCTATCCATAAATGCAGGTTATAGACTTGCTTTTACTTTTATGTCAATTGATAGAAAGTAAAATGTTATAGTGTTATATAAAGAAGGAATTAAATCTTTTAAAAATTTTCAATTAAGATAAAAATATTAAAGAGGCTTATGACCTCTATTTTTCTTGAAATTTTTTAAAAATTCCTATATAATTATAGGACATTAAGAGTCTAAAGAAGGAGGAGCTATGGACATTTTAGAAAAGTTGGAGATTTTGACGGATGCTGCTAAATATGATGTGTCTTGTTCTTCTTCGGGTTCTACTAGGAAAAATTCTTCGAAAGGATTGGGGAATGGTCATATTTCTGGGATTTGCCATTCTTGGAGCGAGGATGGAAGATGTATTTCTCTTTTGAAAATTTTATTTACAAACAAGTGTATTTATGATTGTGAATATTGTATAAATAGGTCATCAAATGTCACAAAAAGAGCAGAGTTTACTCCAAGAGAAGTTGCAGATCTTACTATAAATTTTTATAGGAGAAATTATATTGAAGGTTTATTTTTATCATCTGGTATCATAAAAAATCCGAATTATACCATGGAGCTTTTGATAAAGACTGCGGATATTTTGAGAAATGAATACCATTATAATGGTTACATTCACATGAAATCAATACCTGGTGCAGATTCTGATTTGGTCAAAAAAATGGGGCTTTTGGTTGATAGGATGAGTATAAATGTAGAACTTCCTACAGAAAAATCTCTAAAAATCCTAGCTCCCCAAAAATCTATAAGGCAAATTGAATCTTCCATGACTTTTGCAAAAGAAAAAATCGTCCAAAGAAAAAATGAAATAAAATTATACAGACACACGCCAAAATTTCTTCCAGCAGGTCAAACTACTCAGATGATAATTGGGGCAGGAGAGGAAAGTGATTTTGATATAGTTACTAGGGCAGAAAATTTGTACGAGGATTATTCTTTAAAAAGGGTTTTTTATTCAGCTTTTGTTCCGGTTGTAAAAAGTGAATTTACCAATGATGTGAAAAAAGCTCCTCTTTTAAGGGAGCATAGGCTTTATCAAGCAGACTGGCTTTTGAGATTTTATGGCTTTAAATCTTCTGATTTATTAAATGAAGAAAATCAAAATTTTGACCTAAGAATTGATCCAAAAACGGATTGGGCGATAAATAATATTGGGAAATTTCCTATGGAAATAAATAAGGCAAGCTTTTATGATTTGATGAAAATTCCAGGAATTGGTAGAGTTTCTGCAAGAAAAATTGTAAATGCAAGAAAATACAGAAAACTTGAATATTGGCACTTAAAAGCCTTAAACATTTCTGTAAAAAGAGCTAGAAATTTTATAACGGTCAATGGCAAGTACCAAGGTTTAAAATTTAAAGACCAAAAAGATTTAAAGGATAGGATGAGCCTTTCTGATCCAAAATCTTTTGAGCAATTGTCATTTTTTGGATAAAATATGGAAATTATTGTATATGATGGATCTTTTGAGGGGTTTTTAACGGCGGTTTTTATTTCTTACAAGGATCTTTTTAAAATAAAAATAGAAAGTGAAAAAGATCAAATTTCTTTTCTTGACCAAAAAGTTATCAAAACGGATTTTGAAAAAGCGAAAAGGGTGGAAGCTTCTATAAAGAAAAATATTTCGGGAGAATTTTTTTACAATATAAAAATAGCCTTTAGGTCGGATTATAAAAATAAGGATACTATAATTGCAAGGCTAATTAAGCTTTCATTTTTAAAGGGTGAAAAAATTGTAAAGTCAACCAACAAATACGCCATAGCCTTTAATAAATTGCTAAAAAATTATGGGAGCGAGGCCCACGCCTTGAAGGGACTTTTGAGATTTAAGGAAATTCAAGAAGGTTTTTTATTTGCCCAATACGAATCACACAACTATATTTTGGAAGATCTTTCAAGACATTTTCTAAGAAGAATGCCCAAGGAAAAATTTATTATTTATGATAAAAATAGAAAAAAAGCCTTTATTTCGATTTTTGGAAATGTTGAAGTTGTAGAAATTTTAAATCTTTCTATAGAAGAAAGTGATGAAGAGAAATTTTTTAAAGATTTATGGATAGAATTTTACGATTCGATTTCTATAAAGGAGCGAAAAAATAAAAAACTTATGATTTCAAATATGCCAAAAAAATATTGGAAATATTTACCAGAAAAAAATAGGTTAAAGTAATAAGAGGAGCTAAAGCTCCTCAGAGCGTAGACAAAGTCAGTTTAATAATTCATTAACGATTTAAAAATAAAATTACGCTAAAACCCATCTCGACTAAGTGAGTGAAACGAACGCATGGAGAGATCTCATGAGATTTCTCGACTCACTACGTTCGCTCGANATTTTACGATTCGATTTCTATAAAGGAGCGAAAAAATAAAAAACTTATGATTTCAAATATGCCAAAAAAATATTGGAAATATTTACCAGAAAAAAATAGGTTAAAGTAATAAGAGGAGCTAAAGCTCCTCAGAGCGTAGACAAAGTCAGTTTAATAATTCATTAACGATTTAAAAATAAAATTACGCTAAAACCCATCTCGACTAAGTGAGTGAAACGAACGCATGGAGAGATCTCATGAGATTTCTCGACTCACTACGTTCGCTCGAAATGGGTGAAAATAGAGTTTGTCAACAGTCTGAGGAGCTAAAGCTCCTTTTTTATTTGCAAATAAAATTAAGAGATTCATAAATTAGTTTTAATGTGTTTTATTCGGGTAATATTCTAATACATAGGAGGATGATATGAAAAAACAAATAGAAATACCTGTATTTATTTTGGGCCTTGCAATTTGGCTTATATCTTTGTTTTTACCAATCAACAGCTTAGAATTTATTCTTGGAAATGGATTAAGACCAATAGGGCTTGCTACAATTTTTATCTGTCCAATTTTGGGTATAATTGGAATGATTTTTTCTATAAAAAATAGAAATATAATCTTATCATTTTTGAATATTTTACTAATTTTAGCCTTCCCAATAACCATGGCAATTGGATATAATTTTTTATAATATTTTAATTTGATTTTCCATTTTGATTTGATAAAACCTAGAATTTTATTTTAATCAAGATGGATCTTTTTATTTTTTATGAAATAGCTCATTAGGGTAAAAATTTATAAGGAGGAGTTATGGATTATTTAGATTTAGTTAGGAATAGGCATTCTGTTAGAAAATTTAAAGATTTAAAAATACAAGAGGATAAAAAGAATAAAATTAAGGAAAAAGTCAGAAGCCTTAATGAGGAAAGCGGACTAAATTTTCAAGTATTTTTTGATGAGCCTAAGTGTTTTAAATCAAAAATTTTTACTTACGGATCTTTTAAAAATGCAAACAATTATATAAGTCTAGTTGGAGAAAAATCTACAGATTTGGGTAAAAAAATTGGATATTTTGGTCAAGATTTGCTTTTGTTTTTGCAAGATTTGGGACTTAATACTTGTTGGGTCGGCCTTACTCATGGAAAATCTATGGCAAAAATTAATAAAAATGAAAAAGAACTTTGCCTTATAGCCTTTGCCTATGGAGATGAAAGGGGAAAGATTCATAAATCCAAAGATGATGATGACCTTTCAAATATAAAAGAATTCTATAATGAAAAAAATAGTATTATTTTAGAATTTTGTAAGCTTGCCCCAACAGCTTTAAATCAACAAAAATTTTATCTTGAATTTAAGGAAGATGGGACCTATAAACTTATTAGAAAAAAAGGACCTTATACAAAAGTTGATTTTGGAATAATAAAATATCATTTAAAATTGGCGGAAAAATACTGGGAAGAAAAAAATGAAAGATAGGACAAAAAATTTTCAAATTATTGGATCAAGCCTTGCTTATATTCTTGTAATGATAATATCCTGGATTAAAAATCTAGACACTAGCGGCCCAAATGCAATATTTTCAACCATGATTTTTTCTGGAATGATTTATAAAATTTTTATTAAAAAAGAAAAGTATAGTGAAAGTGAGTATATTTTTAGGATTTTGATGATGATTGGTTTTGCTATTATTATGATTGCAAGTTTTCACGATTTATTATAGGAGGGAAATATGAAAAAAGCAGGTATTTTACTACCACTGCAAAGTATAAATGGCGATTATGGGATTGGAGATTTTGGAGAAAAATCTTATGAATTTATAGATATAATCAAAAAATCTGGCTTTGATATGTGGCAAATTTTGCCCTTAAACCCACTTGGATATGGAAATTCTCCCTACCAACCTTATTCTTCATTTGCAGGAGATGAAATTTATATAAGTCTAGAACTTTTGTATGAAGATGGACTTCTTAGTGAAAAGCCAAAAAAATTAGAAGGAAAATCAAGAATTGATTATGAATTTGTAAGAAAATATAAGGGAAAATATTTAAAAAAAGCCTATGAAAATTTCAAAAAAAATAAGGGATATGAAGATAAGTCTTATAAGGAATTTTTGAAATTTGATTTTGTCTATAATTATGGGGTTTTTATAACTTTAAAAAAAGAAAATGACCTAAAATCTTGGAAGGATTGGCCGGATGAGATGAAAAATTGGATTGTTGATAAAAAATTCGATTTGACACCTTACCAAGATAAAATTAATTATGAAATTTTTCTTCAATATATTTTCTACAAACAATGGATGAAATTAAAGGCCTATGCTAACAAAAATAAGATAAAAATTTTTGGAGATATTCCATTTTATGTTGGCCTTGATAGTTTGGATGTATGGGAAAATCAAAAATATTTCCAAATAACAAAAGAGGGAAATCCAAAATTAATAGCAGGAGTTCCACCAGATAATTTTTCAGCAACAGGACAAAGATGGGGAAATCCGATTTATAATTGGGAAAAAATAAAAGAAGATGATTTTTCATTTTGGATTAATAGACTTCTCTATAACGGAAAACTTTATGATATAGTAAGGCTTGATCATTTTAGGGCCTTTGATACTTATTGGGTTATTGATGCAAAAGAAAAAACGGCAATAAAAGGAAAGTGGCTTCTTGCACCAGGCTATGAATTATTTGAAAGAGTGAAAAAAGAATTAAAAGATGTGGAATTTATCGCGGAAGATTTGGGAGAAATAAGGCCAGAAGTTTATGAGCTAAGAGATTATTTTGACCTAAAAGGCATGGTTATAATTCAAGAATTTTTAAAACCAAAAGAAAAAAAATATATAGATGCCCCAAAAAATTCTGTGTCCTACACAGGAACCCACGACAACAAAACCCTAATGGCTTGGTATGAAGATTTAAGCAAGGAAAAAAGAGAAGATATAAAAAAACTATTCAAAAAACTTGGCATAAAAAATAAAAATATAGGAGAAGATTTTTTTGAATTTGCCATGAGAAGAGATAGTGAATACGTAATAATTCCCCTCCAAGATATTTTGGGCTTGGGAGATGAGGCGAGAATCAACGAACCTGCAACTTTAGATGAAAAAAACTGGACTTTTAAATTTACTTCAATGGAAAAATTAAAAGAAAAAGAAGGATTTTTGAAAAAAATTATAGAAGAAAATAGGAAATAATAAAAGTAAAAGCTGCAAAAATTGCAGCTTTTTTTGTGCCAAAATTCTATTTGATAAATATTGACAAAATAATTTAAATTTCGTAAAATTTAGGAGATTAGAAGAGGATATTTTTATTTAAAATTGTAAGATTTATAATATAAATTAAAATAAAGGAGGTTTTATGGAGAAAAGAAAAAATATTGATTTGACCAAAGAAGATATTAGAAGATCTTTGATAATTTTATCAATTCCTCTAACTCTTACTGCTTTTGTTCAAATTGCCTACACTTTGGTTGATATGGTTTGGATTGGTAGAATCGGTTCAAATGCTGTAGCTGCCGTTGGAGTTTCATATTTTTTGGCTTGGATTGCTGAAGCCTTGTCCTTGATTGCAAAAATTGGGGGAGGAGTTTATGCGGCTCAAGCTTATGGGAGAAAAGATAAAAAACTTACTTCTTTGATTTTACAAAATGGATATTTGCAAGGAAGCATTACGGCAATAATTTACATAATTTTAATCCTAACTTTTAAAACTTATATTATTGATTTTTATAAGCTAGGAAAGGAAGTTTCTGATTTTGCAAATGCTTATCTTTCAATTACAGCCTTGGGATATATTTTTGTTTTTTTAAATCCAATATTTTCCCAATCTTTTTATTCGATTGGAGAAAGTGTAACTCCTTTTAAAATCAATACAATAGGCCTTGTCCTTAATATAATTTTGGATCCTCTTTTTATTTTTGGCTTTGGGCCAATACCTCCTATGGGCATAAGAGGGGCTGCTTTTGCAACAGTTACGGGCCAAGCTACAGTATTTTTAATATTTTTATTTGTTATGAAAAGAAAAGAAGGGGTAATAAAAGATTCTTTGGAAAATTTTACCTTGTCTACAAAATGGCAAAAAAGAATTTTTGAGCTTGGACTTCCAGTTTCTTTTATTAGTGGCATTCATGCCTTTATTACCATAATTTTAAATAAACTTATGGCAGGATTTGGACCAAAACCTGTTGCAGTTTATTCTATAGGAAGCCAACTTGAATCAATTTCTTGGAAAACAACCGAGGGTTGCCAAGCAGTTGTCCAATCCCTCATCGCCCAAAATTTTGGGGCAGGTTTGGTTGATAGGGTCAAAAAAGGGGTAAAAGAAAGTTTAAAACTTGTAGGATGGATAGGAATAATTGCAACAATTATTCTTTTTGGATTTAGAAATCACTTGTTCAAAGTTTTCGTTCCAGGAGATTTGGATACAATAAATTTGGGGGCAAAATATTTGGCAATTCTTTCCGCAAGCCAACTTATGATGTCTTTAGAAATAGGATCTACAGGAATTTTCCAAGGCTTATCCGACACAAGAACACCATCAGCAATTTCTGTAATTTTTAACGCAGCAAGAATTCCAATTTCATTTTTATTAATTCCATATTTTGGAGTTTTGGGAATTTGGTTATCAATGACCATAACATCAATAATAAAAGGTACTCTTTCCCTTTATCTTTTGAGAAAAAAAATAAAAAAGAATTTAAAATTTACAGATTTTAGGTAGAATTTAATAAAAAATTTCAAAAAAATGACCACCATTTGGTGATTCAGAACGTAGACAAAGTATGAATGTAGATAATATTTTATTTTAAAATAAAAATTACGCTAAAACCCATCTCGACTAGATAAATGTGCATTGATTTTGCACATTTATCCCTAAAACTAGTGTGATAACACAGAAAAGTTTGCAAAGCAAACGTGTTTAAGTGTGAGTGAAACGAACGNTCAATGACCATAACATCAATAATAAAAGGTACTCTTTCCCTTTATCTTTTGAGAAAAAAAATAAAAAAGAATTTAAAATTTACAGATTTTAGGTAGAATTTAATAAAAAATTTCAAAAAAATGACCACCATTTGGTGATTCAGAACGTAGACAAAGTATGAATGTAGATAATATTTTATTTTAAAATAAAAATTACGCTAAAACCCATCTCGACTAGATAAATGTGCATTGATTTTGCACATTTATCCCTAAAACTAGTGTGATAACACAGAAAAGTTTGCAAAGCAAACGTGTTTAAGTGTGAGTGAAACGAACGCATGGAGAGATCTCATGAGATTTCTCGACTCACTACGTTCGCTCGAAATGGGAAAATTTTTAGTTTGTCAACAGACTGAACCACCATTTGGTGGTTTTATTTTATAGATTTTTAATTTTTTCCATATCTATATCTTTGATATTATCAATTACCATATCTGCTTCTTTTTTTATTTCTTCCCATTCATTTTTATTATAAGGGAAGTCTTTTATGCCTACGGTTTTTATGCCGACTTTTTTTGCGGCTTTTACGGCATAGAGGGCATCGTCAAATAAAACTGCGTCATTTGCTTCAATTTTGTAATTGTCTAGAGCCTTTTGCCAGTACTCATTATCGCTTTTTTTGTAGGGGAATTTATCTGGAGTTAAAATAAAATCAAATAAATCTATCAAGTCAAGTCTTTTAAGGGCATTTACCAAGTGAAATTTGTCGGTTGATGAACAAATGCACATGTCATAGCCTTGGTTTTTCAAATTTTTTAAAATTTCTACAGCTCCTTCTTTTGGAAGAAGATGATTTTTGTAAGCATCTTCTATCGTTTTTGAAAAATAATCGAAAACTTCTTTTTCGCTTTTGTCGGTGCAGACATTTTCATTTAACCATTTTATAGTATCAGTAAAAGGAAGAGCTTCCATTTGTCCTTTTTCCTTAGTTGTTAAGTTATAATTATATTCTTTTAAAAGCCTATTGATTGGTTCAAGCCAAATGTGCATAGAATCAAGAATTGTTCCGTCGCAATCAAATAATAATTTCATAAATCCTCCTTAAAATTTAAGCAAGTTTAATATTTTCTTCAATATATGATTTTGGAAAAATTGAAGTCAATAAAGTCATGTAATGATCAAAATTTATGGTTTTATTTAGGCTCATCAATTCAAGATCAACTCCAAACCAGGAAATATTTACATCGGTTTGCCTAAAACCGAGATTTTTGTAAAATTTCTTTCTCTTTTTTCTTTGAATAAAATTCTCGGCCTCTTTGTGACAAGGTTCGATTTCAATAATTATAGTTTTATTTTCCATTTTGTTTAATAAGTTTATTGCCTTTGAACCAAGACTTAGACCCCTATAATCATTTTTTATAGCAAAATAATCAATTAAAAGAGTGTCGTCATTATCAGAATCCAAAGTTATAAACATTCCAACAAATTCTTCATCAAGTAAAATTGGAATAATTCTTCCCAAACCATCTTGGCAAACTTTTAAAATTTGCTTCATTGGTTTTCTTTCAGCTTTTGGAAAAGCTTCTATATATAATTTTTTAATTTCGTCTAAATAATTTATGTAAGAATTTTCTAAAGTTAAATTCATAAATTTCCTTTCATTTTTAGTCATATTAAATAATCATACTACAAAAAAGCTTAAAATCAAGTGATTTAGCCAATCTCACCCCTTGTGCTATAATAAAAAAAAGGAGAAATTTAAATGAAAATTTTATTAGAACTTTATTTAACATTTTTTAAAATTGGAGCCTTTACCTTTGGCGGGGGCTATGCCATGCTTCCGCTTTTAGAAAGAGAGTTGGTCGATAAAAGAAAATGGATTAGCCAAGAAGAAATCCTAGATTATTACGCAATTGGCCAAACAACTCCAGGAATAATTGCCGTAAATACTTCTACATTTTGTGGGAGAAAAAGGAAGGGAAATTTGGGTGGCATAATTGCATCATTGGGCTTTATCACTCCATCAATAATAATCATTACTCTTATTGCAAATTTTTTAAAAGAATTTTCCCATTTGCTTTTGATCCAACACGCCTTTGCTGGAATTAGAATTGCAGTTTCGGCTTTAGTTTTAAATACAGTAATAAATATGGTCAAAAAAACCGCCAATACAAAAATAAAAATTTTAATATTTTTCCTAACCTTTCTTGCCATTGGAATATTTTCAATCTCGCCAATAATTATTGTTATAGCTTGTGGAATTTTTGGAATTGTTTTTGGAGGAAAATATGCTTAGGTTGATGTGGGAATTTTTCAAAACTGGACTTTTTGCAATTGGAGGAGGAATGGCAACTTTTCCTTTCCTACAAAAAATGGCAGAAAATTATGATTGGTTTACAAGCGAAGAATTATTGGATATGATAGCAGTTTCAGAATCAACTCCAGGAGCAATTGGCATAAATGTGGCAAGTTTTGCAGGCTACAAGGCTTACGGAATTACTGGCGCAATTCTTGCAACTTTTTCATTAATAATGCCAGCAATAATTATCATTTTAATAATAGCAAGATCTCTAGATAAATTTAAAACATCTCTTAGTGTAAAAAATGCATTTGAATACATAAGGCCATCAACAGCAGGACTTATTTTGGGTGCTATGTTAAATGTAATGGTAATTTCACTATTTAATGTAAAATTATATGAAAAAACAGGAAATTTTCTAGACTTATTTCAAATAATCCAGCTTGTTTTGTTTCTAGGATTTTTATTTTTATTAAGAAAATACAAAAAAATCCATCCACTATTAATAATAGGGATGGGTGCAGTTTTTGGAATTATTTTTAAATTGTAAAAGGCAGGAATTTATACTCCTGCTTTTTTGAAATTAAAATTTTGTAGGTAAAATCATTGCAAAATACGCCTTCCACCTATATTTTAAAATTATTTTCATAAAATCACCTAAAAGTTTTGAATCCTTGTTGTCATAAAGGGCATCTCTTAAATACGGATAGAGCTTATATGAGGCATAGTTTATATTCGTTTTATTGTATGATAGTTCTTTATATTGGTCTAATATTTTTTTTCTACAAGTTTCAGTTAAGTTTAAATTTTTATCATTGTAAATTTCATGAAGTTTTTCCATAAAATACTTTTGTTTTTCTTTTTTTCTCATAAATTTACCTCTAAATTTTAAATTTGATATAATCATTGTGTTATCATTTCCATTCTGATAACAGAAGGGAGGGATTCCATGAAATGTTTATATTCTTTTCTAATATCTATTTTGGCTGGCGTAACTACTCATTACATTAGCAAATGGTTAGATAGATATTACAAAAATGATAACTAGCCTAAAAAAAGCAGGAGTTGCCCCTCCTGCTTTTTTTTGATTCCATGAATCTATATTCTTTACTCAAAAATATTATACTCATTAGATATAAAAAATCAATAGAGTATTTTAATCAAATTAACCGAAAAACTGTAAAATTACTAAAGATTAATTTTTTTATCGTTAACCTATATGATAATAGTTAGGATAAATGATTTATTGATATCTTTAAACACTTTAATTATATCAAACAATATGATAAGAAAAAAGCAAGAATAAAACTCTTGCTTTTTAAAATTATTTTATTTTTTTCTCGCACTAATTTTGTGAACTTCTCCTAAAATTAATGGGATAAAGGCTAGTGCTAGAATTATTATCCATTGCCAGGTGATAAATTCTAATTCAAATAAATATCTAAGTGGTCCTACATACATTACAATTAAAAGTAGGGCAAATGATAAGAGATTTGCTTTTATTAATTGCTTGTTTGATCCAATTCCCAATTCTTTTAGGGTATATTTTGTACTTCTTACAGAAAATGCTCTTAAAAGCTCACTTGTAATTAAGGTTGCAAAAACCATTGTGTGGGCTCCTTCTATATTTCCTGGGAAAATCCATTTAAGTCCTATCAAATAAGATGCTAAAACTGAAAATGTAATTGCTAGTGATTGAACAATTAGTGAATTTTTCAAATCTCCAGAAATTATTGATTCTTTTGGATCTCTTGGATTTCTTTCCATTATATCTTTTTCTCCTGGTTCAACTCCAAGAGCAAGTGCTGGGAAAGCATCTGTCACAAGGTTTAACCAGAGGAGTTGGATTGGTGTTAGTGGAGAAGGTAGGCCAAATAAAATTGACAAAAATACAATCAAAACTTCTGCAATGTTACATGAAAGTAGGAATGAAACGAATTTTCTGATATTTGAGAAAATTATTCTTCCTTCTTCGACTGCATTTACAATTGTTGCAAAGTTATCGTCAACCAAAATCATATTTGCTGTATCTTTGGCAACGTCAGTTCCTGTAATTCCCATAGAAATTCCAATATCAGCGTTTTTAATTGCTGGAGCATCGTTTACTCCGTCTCCTGTCATGGCAACTATTTCTCCGTTTTCTTGGAGGGCGTTTACAAGTTGAACCTTATTTTGTGGAGATACTCTTGCAAAAACTCTTTTTTCTTTGGCAATTTTTCTAATTTCTTCATCACTCATATTATTTAATTCTTTTCCTTCGATTGCTTGGTCTTTGGAATCTGCAATTCCCAAATCTCTTGCAATTGCGAAGGCTGTTTCTAAATAATCTCCAGTAATCATGATAACATCAATTCCTGATGAGCGACATTCGGAAACTGCTTTTTTTGCTTCTGGTCTTGGTGGATCTATCATTCCAGTAAGACCTACAAATACCATTTCTCTTTCAATATTTTCACTTGTCAATTCTTCATTTTTTATTGAATCAAATTCCCTAAAGGCGTAAGCCATTACACGAAGAGCTTGTTTGGCAAGATTTTTATTTTCATCCATTGCCTTTTTCTTTAAATCTTCTGTAAAATCAACAATTTCTCCATTTAATAAAATTTTAGAAGAATTTGAAATAATTATATCAGGAGCTCCCTTTGTCATTGACTTATAATTTTCTTCTATGTTGTGGAAGGTTGTCATCATTTTTCTGTCAGAATCAAATGGAATTTCTTCAATTCTTGGGTGTTTTTCTTCCAAATCTTCTTGAACAATTCCCCATTTTTCAGAAAATGTAAGCATAGCTCCTTCTGTTGGGTCGCCAATGATTTTATATTGGTCACCTTCACGAGTTAGGTCGGCGTCGTTACACAAAGTTGAAATTGTCATTAGAAGTTTTATATTTTCTTCATCTTCTATTTTTTCATCGTCAAGTTTTATTTGACCCTTTGGCTCATATCCGCTTCCTTCAACTTCATATTCTTTTTCATTTGTCCAAATTTTTGTAATGGTCATCTCGTTTTGAGTCAAAGTTCCAGTTTTATCTGAACAAATTGCTGTTGTCGCTCCTAGTGTTTCTACAGAAACCAATGATTTTACAATTGCTTTTCTTTCTGCCATTCTGTTCATTCCGATTGATAAAACAATTGTTACAACTGCAGTAAGTCCTTCAGGAATTGCGGCAACTGCAAGAGAAACTGCAACCATTAAATTATCCAATAAGGAATCGCCAGTTCTAAAATATCCAACAATAAATACAATTATACAAACGACAACTACAAGAATTGCCAAAAGTTTTGACAATTTATTTAATTGTTTTTGTAGAGGCGTATCCTTATCTTCAACTTGATGCAGACTTGATGCGATTTTTCCCATTTCTGAATCAGATCCAGTTTGAGTTACAATTCCCTTTCCGTGACCGTAAGTTACTATTGTTGATGAGAAAGCAAAATTTTCCCTATCACCAATTCCAACCTCGCTGTCATAAATAACTTCAGAATTTTTTTCTGCAGCTACAGATTCACCAGTAAGAGAAGATTCGTCGATTTGTAAATTTGATGATTCTAATAAACGCATATCAGCTGGAACAATATCTCCAGTTTCAATTACAACAATATCACCAACAACCAATTCTTCTGCCTTAACTTTTATCTTTTTGCCGTCACGAATTACACTTGCCTCGGGTGATGACATTTTTTGCAAGGCCTCAACAGAATCTTCAGCCCTTCCTTCTTGAATAATTGACATAATTGCATTAATAATTACAATGGCAATAATTATTGCGCATTCAATTTTATCTCCCGTAAAAGCTGATACGATTGATGCAACTATCAATAAAATTACCATCGGATCAATGATTTGCTCGGCTATTTTTTTGCCAAGAGATTTTTTCTTCTTGGATTCAATTTTATTTGGGCCGTTTTCTTCAAGACGTTTAGCTGCAAGATCACTTGATAAGCCTCTTAAGCTATCAGAGTCAAGTTTTTTTACAATTTCATTTTTTTGACCTAAATAGTCCATTCCTACCTCCTTAAATTTTTTTATTTTTCTTTACAAAAAGAAAAGACTTCTGGCAAATCGCCAAAAGTCTTGCTACCAAATGGTTTATTCAACCGGGTTAAACCGTAATGACGATTGAATAATTAAGCTACTCCCTCTTGTTGATATAATTATATAGCAAATAGAGGAAAAATCAATTTTTATTAAGAGTGAGATGCAGCTGCATCGTCCCTGTTTTTCATTTCATTTATGCAAAGGCAAAGACCAATTAATACTAAAGTAAAATCTTCGTCATAAACCGTAAGCTCATATTGGTCGGTAAAGGCAAAAAATTTCTTGTTCATTTCAGCGATTAAATTATTTTTAAAATAAACTTCAAAATCATGATCAAGATAATTGCCCCTCAAATTTAGTTCTTTTCCCTCATAAAAGACATCAACTTTTCTTTTTAAAAAAGATAATTTTTGATTTATCTCCATGTGACTTCCATCATAAAAATCCACATAATAAGTTTGGAGAAAAGAAAGTACTTTTTTGGAAATATCAAACAAAACATTTCCATCCATATCTTTTAATTTTGCCTGATATCCTACAAATTTAAAATCTTGGTCAAAAAAATAAGCTTCATTTCCATTTTCATCCAAAATTGGATATTTATCTGTAAGTTTAAAAAATTTTTCTTTAAAATAATATTTTTTCATAAAAATTCCCTTTCTTTGCTAAAATTATACCCAAAAAAAAATTAAAAATTAAAAAAATCTAATATTTTAAAAGTCCTTATCTTTGAGTTGACATTTTAATTATAGGGTATAAAATTAGATGAGATAACCTTTAAAATAGACTTTAATTTTATTAATCATATTAAGGAAAGAAAATGAAAAATACTAGAAGAAATAAAAAAAATTTTTTGGGAAAATTGTCGGATAAGATTACTTCAAATCCACCTTTATATTTGACCTTGGGCTTTGCGATTTTAATTTCAATTGGGGGATGTATTTTATCCCTTCCAATTTTTACAAGAAGCGGAGAGCCTACAAATTTAATTGATTCAATTTTTGTAGCAGCATCAGCATCTTGTGTTACAGGACTTACAACTGTAAATACTGCAGAGCATTGGAATACTTTTGGTCACGTTTTGATTTTATTTTTAATTCAAATTGGAGGCCTTGGTGTAATGACCTTGGCGACACTTTTTCCCCTACTTTTGAGAAAAAAAATCGGCTTAAAATCAAGGCAAATTTTAAAAGAGCAATTAAATATCGAAACCCTTCAAGGAATTATGAAATTATTTAGGCATGTTTTGGTTTTTACATTTTTGGTAGAATTTTTTGGAGCATTTTTATTGTCTTTTCGTTTTGTGCCAATTTTTGGCATGGCAAAGGGATTGTGGTATTCAATTTTCCATTCAATTTCTGCTTTTTGTAATGCGGGATTTGATCTTTTGGGAGATTCAATTTATCCATACAGAAATGATAGTTTAATAAATGTAACTTTAATGAGCCTAATTGTAATTGGCGGACTTGGTTTTATGGTTACAGCAGAAATTTTTAGAAAAAAATCTTTCAAAAAATTATCAACTCACGCCAAATTAGTTTTAATAATAAGTGCTTTTTTAATTGTGGTAGGAACACTTGTTTTTTGTTTAATTGAAAGACAAATTGGAGGAGTTTTGTATCAAGAAGGAATTAAAAATTCTATCTTGCAATCAGCCTTCCAATCAATTTCTGCAAGAACAGCGGGTTTTTATTCTGTAAAATTAAATCAAATGCACGACACAAGCGTTTTGCTGTTAATAGTTTTGATGACTATAGGGGGTTCTCCAGGCTCAACTGCTGGTGGTTTAAAAACAACAACTTTTGGAGTTTTGGCTTTATCGACAATTTCAATTTTTAAAGAAGAAGATGAAGTTACAATTTTTAATAAACACATTGACTCAAAAACAATCAGAAAGGCCCTTGCAATTATAATGGTTTATTTTGTGCTAATATTTTTGGCTATATTTATTTTATCTTTAAGTGAAAATTTTAAAGTTTTAGATATTGCTTACGAAGTGGCATCAGCCTTTGGAACAGTTGGAGCAAGTAGGGGAATTACGGGAGATCTTTCAATTCTTGGAAAAATTTTGATAACTTGCTGCATGTATTTGGGAAGAATAGGACCTATGACCATGGCTTATTCAATTGGACTAAAGTCATCAACAAAATATATAAGATATCCAGAAGCAAATATTAGTATAGGTTAGGAGAAAAAAATGGACAAAAGTGTAATAGTTTTAGGAATCGGTAGATTTGGAGAAAGAGTTGCAACAAAACTTTACGAAGACGGTTTGGAAGTTATGGCGGTCGACAAAAATTATGATTTAGTTCAAAATATTTCTGACAAGGTAACAAGCGCCGTTCAATGCGATATTGCAAATGATAAGGCCCTTGAAGAATTGGGAATGGGAAATTTTGACGTGGTAGTAGTTGCTACAGGAGAAAGTCTTGAAGCTTCAATGGTGGCAACACTTTTTGCAAAAGACCATAATGTTGGAAAAATTATAGCCAAAGCTACTTCAAAAGATCATGCAAGAATTTTGACAAAAATTGGAGCAGATCAAATAATTTTTCCAGAAATAGATATGGGTGAAAAACTTGCAAGAAGCATAGCAGGATCAAATCTTCTCCAATTTTTCCATTTTTCTGATGATTATTCCATGTTAGAGTTAAAAGCATTTAATGATATTATTGGAAAAACTTTGGCTGAAATAGATTTTAGAAAAAAATATAAAATGATGGTAATAGCCTACAAAAGAGATGGAGAATTGGTAATAAATCCCGAGGCAAATTGGAAAATTGAAAAAGATGATACTTTGGTTTTGTTGGGAGATAGTGAACATGCAGAAAAGCTTCAAAAAGAAGTTGATAGGTATAAATAAAAAAACAGGAAAACGAAAATTTTTCATATAAAGATTGAAATTATAAGGATATAAAATTTGCAAAAAAAAGTTTGCATTTAAGAAAAATCGTGTTATAATAATATTAGCTAGTAAATAGCTAGGTTTTTCATTATTAATTCCTTATAGTTTTCCCTATAGAAAACTAGGACTAACTTATTCTTTTCTATATTATAAAAAGACCCGTCAAGGGTCTTTTTATTTTGGTAAATTTTTCAAGGATTTTATTTATTTTTTGCAGATTTAATTCATGAGATCTCTCTACGCAGTCGCTTTGCTCATACTAAAACACGTTTGCTTCGCAAACTTTTTCGTGCTTTCACACTTCATTTTAGGGATGATTGTGCTAAATCAAAGCACAATCATCTAGTCGAGATGCTTTTTATTTTTTATTGGCTTAAATTTTTGAATTTTCACGATAAAGACAAAGTCTATTTTTAAAAATTATAATTATTTAAATTAAATAGGGCACCACCCATCTCGAGCTTTGTCGAGAGATCTCTTTTATTAACTTTATCTATTAATTTACAAAATCCATAAATAAACCAAACCAATGAGATCCCTCCACTTCGGTCGGGATGGGAACTTCTTCGTTAGATTATATATAATAATAGTTTTAAAATTTCTCAAAATTTAATCTATACTTTAGCCAATACATAAATACAATAATTACCCATCTCAAGCTTTGTCGAGAAATCTCTTTTATTAACTTTATCCATTAATTTACAAAATCCATAAATAAACCAAACCAATGAGATCTCTCCACTATGGTCGGAATGGGAACTTCTTCGTTTGAGTTTATATATAATAATAGTTTTAAAATTTCTCAGATAATTATTTTAATTTATCCTTTAGCACAAATATAAATCCAATAATACCCCATCTCGAGCCTAGTCGAGAGATCTCTTTTATTATTTTTTATTTTATTTTTCTAATTTTCTAGTATTTTATTTTTCCAATTGAAATAAAAAATCCCTATAGTATATTGAAAAAAATAAAAGGAGAAAATTATGTTTTATTTTGACAGAACTTATGTCCTAGTTTTGATTGGACTTCTTATTAGTAGTCTGGCTCAAGCTAATATTCAAAAAAAATTTGATAAGTATAAAAAAATAAAAACTCAAAAATCTATAACAGGTTTTGATGCTGCTAGATATATTTTATCTACTAATTCTTACAATGATATTTCTATTAAAAAAATCGGGGGATCTTTGTCTGATTATTTTAATCCTATTAGTAAGGAAATTGCCTTGTCAGAAACTTCTATGACAGATACTTCAATTGCATCTCTTGCAGTTGCAGCTCACGAGTGCGGTCACGTTATTCAATACAAGGAAGGTTATATTCCTTTAAAAATTAAATCTTATATAGTTCCGGCTGTAAATATTGGATCAAAATTATCTTTTCCTTTGATTTTGTTGGGAATTTTTCTTTCAATGGGAAAATTAATAAGTATTGGAATATTTTTATTTTCTTTTGTATTAATTTTTCAAATAATTACTCTTCCTGTAGAATTTGATGCATCAAGAAGAGCCTTAAAAGTTTTGGACGAATCTGGCATGCTTGTTGGAGTTGAAAATGATTATGCAAAAGATATGCTAAAATCTGCAGCCCTAACTTATGTTGCAGCAACCTTATCAACTGCCCTTCAATTTTTAAGATTATGGATTTTATTTGGAAACAGACGAGATGATTAAAAATTTACAAGGCTAATTTTTTAGACTTAGACTTTTGACAAAGCAAATTTTTCCCATTTCGAGCGAACGTAGTGAGTCGAGAAATCTCATGAGATTTCTCCATGCGTTCGTTTCACTCACTTAGTCGAAATGATACTTAGCTTTATTTTTATTTTAAAACAAAATTTTATTTAAATTTGTACTTTGTATACGCTCTGAGGCTATTTTTAGCCTTGTTTTTTTATTTGTATTTTTGATTAATTTTTAGGATTCTTGAATCTCTACTATTTTAGTGTACAATAAAAATAAGATTCATAGGAATCTTTATTTATTATTTGAAAGGTCAGAGAAAGTCAAAGAAATCGAGGTAAATCTATGGCAGGACTAACGTCTGATATAGAAAAATTCTTAAAGGCTCTTTTGGAAAATACTCAAGATGGTTTTGTTGAAATCGGAAGAAATGATTTGGCAACAAGATTTGAGTGCTCTCCAAGCCAAATTAATTATGTGCTTTCAACAAGATTTACCCCTTACAACGGATATCTTATCGAAAGCAAAAGAGGCGGCAACGGTTTTATAAGAATTATTACTATAGTTGAAGATGAAGACGATTATATAAAATATATTATTAAAAATTTAGATAAAGAATTAACTGAAGAAAGGGCGAAAAGTTTTTTTACAGAACTTTTCAACAAGGGCTATATGGACGAAAATGAATTGGGAATTGCAGTCTATGCTATCCTTGATAAGTCCCTTATGAATGTAGAAAAAGATAAGAGAAATTTAGTAAGGCATGATATAGTAAAAAATATTTTACTGAGCTTTCTAATAAGGAGTTAAATATGAAGTGCGATAGATGCGACAACGAGGCAAATGTAACCGTAAAAGCAATAATAAATGGCACAGAACATGACTTCCACTTGTGTAATGATTGTATGGAAAAATTATCAAAAGGAGATCCAAATCTTCTTTTGGATGGAGATTTTAAAAATCTTGATATGAATAATTTTGATTGGAAGAGTTTGGTTGATAAATTTATTCCAAGCCTTGATCAAATTATTGATTCTTATTATGATTATAAAATTTCAAAAAATAATTTTTCTTATGATTATTTTTCATCATTAAAAGAAGAGACTTGTCCAAAGTGTGGAAATTCTTTTACAAATATAAAAAGTGGAGTTTTTGGATGTCCACATTGCTATGAAATTGATAAAAAACTTACGGGTGAAATTTTAAGGGCCGTAAATAATTTGAAAAAATATGATGGAAAATTCCCAAGAAAACAAAGGGATTTCAGGGAAGTGGCTATAAAAATTAAAAACTTGCAAGAAGAATTGCAAAAATCAGTTGAAGTTGAAGATTTTGAGAAGGCTCAAGATCTTAAAGAAAAAATAGATGAATTGAATATGAAGGTGAGAAATTGATAGATTATTACAAGGACATAGTACTTGAAAATAACTTATCTTTGAAAAGAAATATTGAAGGTTATAATTTTCCTATAAGTCTTTCGGAAAAAGATTCTCTTGAAATTATTGAAAAATTTAGGGAAATTTATGGGGATGAGCTTATACTTCTTGATGAGATGGATGAAAATACCCTAAATAAACTTATAAATGCAGGAAAAATTTCTCCTGATTCTAAAAACAAGGAAGCCGTGATTGGCCTTGTTTTTAAAGATGATTATATTTTGGTTATTAATGACAGCGACCATATTTCTATAAATATTTCGACTTTTGATGGGGATTTAAAATTTGCCTATGATAGGGCAATGGATATTGAAAAAGAATTAGATGAAAAATTTGATTTTTCTTTTTCTCCTCAATATGGATATTTGACAAGTTTTGGAAGAAATTCTGGAAATGGAATTGAAATAAGGCTAAAATTGTTTTTATTTGGGCTTTTGGATAACACCCAAGCCTTTCTAACTTTAAAATCAAGCCTTGCCCACGATGGAATTTTTCTTACAAGATTTGTCCCAGATTATTTTAAATCCTATGATGATGATATTTATATTTTGAAAAATTTCGGAAATTATAGGGAAAAAATGGACGAATATTTGAAAAATTTTGAAGAAAATATCGATATAATTATTAGAAATGAGAGAAGATTTAGGAGAGATTTCCAATCTTTAAATGGATTAAATGATGAAGATATAAAAGATTCTATAAAAATTTTGGAAGATAATTTGGAAAGTAAAAATTTAAAGACCCTAACCAGCATGGTAAATTGTCTTTATGATTTAAAAAAATATAATGTTTTGGGTTTTAAAACAAAATTATCAAATCAAGAAATTGATTATTTGATTTTTAATATTTCAAAGGATAAGTACAAGGGCAACCGTGACAGTGAAAGATATGAATTTTTAAATTCATATATGGAGGCTAGATAATGGAAAACAACAAATTAAATAGGCTAACTGGCCTTGCCAGAAGAGAATCCTATTCTCTTAGCCATGATTATATAGGTGTAGAACATTTGCTTTTGGCCCTTATGAAAACTGGTTCTCTTGCGACAAAGGCTTTGGAAGAAGCCGGTGCAAATTACGAACTTTTAAGATCAATTGTAATAAATAATATTGGCAAGGGATCTGCAGTAAGGCCAGCTAAAGAATATTCTAATAAGCTAAAACAAATTTTGGGTAAAGCAAGACTTTTTGCCCAAAAAAGAAAAAAAGTTTCTGCAAGCGAGGAAGATGTTCTTCTTGCAATTTTAAATGACGAAGATTCATTTACAAATTTAATGTTTATGCTATCAGGTCTTGATAAAAAAATTATCAGGGATAATTTGATTCGTTTGCAAAATGAAGAAGACTCTTCAAATTCTTCTAATAGTTTGGGAGAAAATCTTAAAAAATTTTCCAAAAATTTAAATGAATTGGCAGAGGCTGGAAAAATTGATCCAGTTATTGGAAGGGATGGGGAAGTTGAAAGAGTTATTCAAATTCTTTTAAGAAGAACAAAAAATAATCCGATTTTAATTGGAGATCCAGGAGTTGGAAAAACTGCAATAATTGAAGGACTTGCTCAAAGAATTGTTGAGGGAAGGGTTCCTTTTGTTATGAAGGAAAAAACTATTGTTTCTCTTGACCTTGCAAGCATGATTGCAGGAACAAAATATCGTGGAGATTTTGAGGAAAGATTAAAAAAATTATTTGAAGAACTTGAAGACAGGGACGATGTAGTTTTATTTATTGACGAATTTCATATGGTTTTGGGAGCTGGAGCAAGCGAAGGATCTATGGATGCGGCAAATATTTTAAAACCAATTCTTGCAAAAGGCGATATTCAAATTATAGGTGCGACAACAATTGATGAATATAGAAAGCACGTAGAAAAAGACCAAGCCTTAACCAGAAGAATGCAACCAGTTCATGTTGAAGAGCCAAACAAAGATGACACGATAAAAATAATTGAAGGATTAAAAGATAAATACGAAGGCCACCACAAGGTAGAAATTACAGATGAGGCAATAAAAGCTGCTGTAGATTTATCACAAAGATATATCCAAGACAGGTTTTTGCCAGATAAGGCAATTGATGTAATTGATGAGGCTTGTTCAAAAGAAAGAATCAAAAATTACAAGGAAAACAAGGACCAAGTTTCAAATAAAGAAATTTTAGATAAGCTTGTTGAAGAAAAAAATCAGGCCATAAATGAGCAAAATTTTGAAAAAGCAGCAAGTCTAAGAGATCAAATTAATGAAGCACGCGAAAAACTTGAAAAAGAAAAAGAAGAAAATAAAATTGATTTAAAAATTTCTTTCGATGAAGTTGCAAAAATAGTTTCATCTTGGTCAAAAGTTCCTATAACAAAATTAACAGAAGATGAAAAACAAAGATATATGGATCTTGATATTGACCTTAAAAAAGAAGTTATAGGTCAAGATAAGGCTATTGATAAAATTTCTCATGCCATAAAAAGAGCAAGAGTTGGCTTAAAAGATCCAAAAAAACCAATAGGTTCATTTATTTTTGTAGGGCCAACAGGAGTTGGAAAAACATATCTTGCAAAATCTTTAGCAAAAAATTTATTTGGAGATATGGATAATCTAATCAGGATGGACATGAGTGAATATATGGAAAAATTTGCTGTGTCAAGACTTGTTGGATCTCCTCCGGGATATGTTGGTTATGAAGAAGGCGGCCAACTTACAGAAGCTGTAAGAAAACATCCATATTCTGTAATTTTATTTGACGAAATTGAAAAAGCCCACCCAGATATTTTCAATTTACTTTTACAAATTCTTGATGATGGACGTTTGACAGACGGCCAAGGAAGAACTGTAGATTTTAAAAATACAATTATAATAATGACCAGTAACGTTGGAGTTTCATCCTTAAATCAAAATCCAAAAATTGGATTTGGAACCGGAGATCTCGAAAAAGAAATTGATGATTCAAATAAGGAAATAATAAATAAGGCAATAAAAAATGCCTTTGCTCCAGAATTTATAAATAGGCTTGACGATATAATAATGTTCAATTCTCTTGATAAAAATGCTATCAAGGAAATTACAAAAATTTTACTTGAAGAAACAAAAGATAGACTTAAAAATCTTGGAATAGAAATAAATTACAATAAGAGAGTTATTGATTTACTATCAGAAGGCGGATTTTCAAAAGAATACGGAGCAAGACCACTTGAACGCCATATCACAAATAAAATCGACAACCAATTGGCAGAAGAAATTTTGGAAGGAAAATTATCAAAAGATATGGTAATAAATCTTACAGTAAAAGAAGGAAAAATAAATTTTGCCAACAAAAAAGAAAAAATAAAAGAAGAAATACCTGTTTCTTAAAAAATATAAATAAGCTGCTGTAAAAAATTACAGCAGTCAGAGCGTAGACAAAGTATGAATGTAGATAATATTTTATTTTAAAATAAAAATTAAGCTACGTACCATCTCGACTAGATAAATATGCCTTGATTTGGCATATTTATCCCTAAAACCAAGTGCGAAAGCACAAAGAAGTTTGTAAAGCAAACGTGTTTTAGTGTGAGTGAAACGAACGCATGGAGAGATCTCACGAGATTTCTCCGCTCGTTGCACTCGGTCGAAATGGGAAATGTTTCTATTTTGTCAACAGTCTGGCTGCTGTTAAAATTTACAGCAGTTTTTTTAATGGAAGAAAAAACATATAGAAAAATTTCTATATGTGTGGTAGAATAAATTTGTGGAGGAGAGAAATGGATAATAAGTATATAAATATTTCTAAAAAATTAAAAGTTCTAAGTGATCCCAAAAGACTTGAGATTGTAGATATGCTATCATGCGAAGAACTTTGTGCTTGTGAAATACTAGAAAAATTTGATATAAGCCAACCCACCTTATCAAGTGATATGAAAAAACTTGAAGATGCGAATATAATAAAAAGTCGCAAGGAAGGTAAAAATGTATTTTATATTGTAAACAAAGAAAGCCTAGATGAACTTTATAATTTATTGGGAAAAATATTTAAATCTAGTCCAGATTGTATCTGCAAAAAATAATTTTTTTGCCAATTACATAGAAACATTCAAATGTATCTATGTATATTTACATTAAAACTTTCCTCAAAAAAATTTAAGGAGAAAATCATGAAAAAAATAAGAATATATGAACCAGCAATGTGTTGCTCAACAGGAGTTTGTGGGGTAAGTGTTGACCCTGAGCTTTTAAGAATGTCAAGCCTAGTAGAAAAATTAGATAAAAAAGGAATTGATATAAAAAGATTTAATCTTAACAGTGCCCCTCAAGAATTTGTTGAAAATAAAAAAGTAAATGAAATTTTGAATGAAAAGGGAGAAGATATTCTTCCTCTTACAATGGTTGATGAAGAAATAATAAAAAGTGGATTATATCCTTCAAATGAAGAATTTGAAGAAATTTTATCTATAAAACTTGATGAAAAAAATGAAGAAGAAAGTTCTTGTGGATGTTCTTCTGATAGTGGATGTTGTTGCTAACTTTTAGAAAGGTATTTTATGGAAAAATTTAGTCCCGAGAAAATAAAATTTGGAAAATATATATTTTTTACAGGAAAGGGAGGAGTTGGAAAAACATCTACCGCTTGTGCCACAGCTGTAAATTTATGTGACAAGGGATCTAAGGTTTTATTGGTAAGCACAGATCCGGCCTCAAACCTCCAAGATATTTTTGTGGAAAAATTAGATAATGAAATTACAAAAATTGAAGAAGTAGAAGGTTTGTTTGTTGCAAATTTAGACCCAATTAAGGCAGCAGATGAATATAAGAAAAGTATAGTATCTCCCTATATTGGTAAACTTCCAGATAGTGTAATAAATAAAATGGAAGAAGAATTATCAGGATCATGTACTGTAGAAATTGCAGCTTTTAATGAATTTGCAAAATATATAACTGATAAAGAAACAGAAGATAAATACGATTATATTATTTTTGATACAGCTCCAACCGGCCACACTTTAAGAATGTTACAACTTCCACAAGCTTGGGATAATTTTATTGAAGATAATACCCAAGGTGTTTCTTGTTTGGGACAATTGTCAGGTCTTGAAAGTCAAAAAGGCATGTATAAAAAAGCTGTAGAAACTTTATCTGATAAAGATAAAACAAGTTTAATCCTTGTAACAAGACCAGAAGATGGTCCTTTAAAAGAAGCTTATAGGGCTTCAAAGGAATTAAAAGATATAGGTATTAAAAATCAAATATTATTGGTAAACGGCCTATTAACTATATATGATGATAAAATATCCAAGGCTTATTATGAAAAACAAAAAGAATCCCTAGAAAAAATGCCAGAAAATTTAAAAAATTTACAAAATTATCTTATACCTTTAAGAGGATATAATATAACAGGAATTTCAAAACTTAGGTCCTTGTTTGATGAAGATACTTATACAGAAAAAACTTTTGACAAAGAAATAAAAATTGATAAAAAATTAAAAGATATAATAGATAATTTGTATAAAAATAATAAGAAAGTTATATTCACAATGGGAAAGGGTGGAGTAGGAAAGACAACTGTGGCAGCGGCTATAGCTCTTGGACTTTCAAAAAAAGGAAAGAAAGTTCATCTTACAACAACTGATCCAGCAGATCATTTAAAATATACAATAAAAGAAAATGAAAATTTATCAGTAAGTCATATTGATGAAAAGTTAGAGCTTGAAAAATATAGGAAAGAAGTTTTACAAAAGGCAAAAGAAACTATGTCAAATGATGATCTATCTTATATAGAAGAAGATTTAAGGTCACCTTGCACACAAGAAATAGCAGTTTTTAGAGCTTTTGCAGATCTTGTAGAAAAAAGTGAGGAAGAAATAGTTGTAATTGATACAGCTCCAACAGGCCACACTCTTTTATTATTAGAATCAACCCAAAGTTATAACCAAGAAATAATGCGTTCAAATGGAGATATTCCAGAAGCAACTAAAAAACTTTTGCCAAGACTTAAAAATGAAAAAGAAACAGAAGTAATAATAGTGACTCTTGCAGAACCAACTCCAGTTTATGAAGCTTTAAGACTTGAAGAAGATTTAAAAAGAGCAGGAATTTTTAGCAAATGGTGGCTTATAAATTCCTCATTATATGCTTCAAACACAACAAATAAAATCCTAAAATCAAAAGCAAATGAAGAAGTAAAATGGATTAATTATTTAAATGACCATACAAAGGAAAATTTAGCTATAATTGGTTGGAATCCTAAAAAATTAAGTGGAGATGTCTTAGAAGATTTAATAAAGTAGTTAAAAGATTTGGAAAATGATTTAAATTAGCTAAATTTTAGTATAAAAATAGGCTTAAAAATTTATTTAAGCCTATTTTTTTAAAATTATTCTAATCCTTCAATAAAAAATGCTGTGCTGTTATTATTTACTAGAAGATAGTAAGGGCTTTGTCCCTCAAAATTTATATAAAGATTTTCTAAATTTTGTTTTAATTTATCGGTCATACTATCTTTACTTCTTCCAGGAAGATACAAGGTGTAGAGGTATTGAAATTCATTTTCTCCGTTTAAATCATCTAAGCTAAGTCCGCCCTTTATATCCTTATATTCAATTTGATTATTTGAATCAAGCTCGGTGGCTCCTGTATTTGAAGTTACGGCTGGATTTGTTAATCTTAAAATATAGCAAGTTTCATCAAGATGGTTTTCTACAATAAATTTTCCTTGCATTTGGCAAACACTTTGATAATCAGGACCACCTTCGGTGTTTGTTTGAGTAAAAGTATATTTTGAATTAAAAAATCCGTTTTTCCCAAAGGTTAAAGTTTGGTAATATCTATTATTTACGTGCTTGTAAACAAAAGTTTTTCCCTCCAATTCATTGAAAATTGGATCAGTTTCTTCTTTTTTTACTTCTTCATTATTTTTGATATTTGAATCATTTTTTTCGTTTACTTTTTGATTTTTTGAAAGATTATTATTACTTGAAAATTTTTCTACGCTTTCAACTGATCTACTTTCTGTTTCTATTACCCTTTTATTTTTCTTACATGAAACAAGTAGGGGTAAAATTAAGCCAATAATAATTATTTTTTTATTCATAAAATTCACCTAATCTTCTTTGTAAACTTCTCTTACAGCTTTTTTTAAATCTTTGAAATATTTTGAAACGCCAAGAGTTTTCATTGTAAGTTTTACTTCTTTTTCGATTTTTATATTTTCCTTGCTCCCGTCTTTGTGGGGGAGGTCATATTTGAAGTCATCTAGGTAGGAAATTATTAGCTTTTCTATGGTTTCTTTGGACTTTTCATCGTATTTTAAACCATAAGCTTTCATATTATCATCTAATAAATTTTCCCCATTTCTTTCTACAAAATCCTTGGCATAAATTTTCAAATCATCATGAGAATTTCCCATCAAATCATTTACAAGTTTTAAATCATTTATTGCATAATAAAGCCTTGAAGATGTATCACAAATTGCCAACAATTGAGTCTTATAAAGACTTTTTTTCCTAAAATCTTCTCCATTTTCTTTTGGAAGCTTCGCCTTTATGCTTTTATTTTTTTTCATTTTTTCAAGATCTTGACTATACACGAAATACAAATTATTGGCATAATCCACACATTCTTCCATAATATAATCACGTGCTTTTTCTAGATCTTTATTCTTTTTTTCATAAATTTTATAAGCGTAGGTCGTTTCAAAAAGATCTTTTGCCATAGATTTATTATAAATTTCTATGCTCTCATCTTTTATTCCTTTGGGATTATACATTACAAAGGCATCTTTTTTTATTTGTTCATTGCTAATATTTTTCTCGTTTTTAAAAAAATTACATCCAGCAAGAATAAAAATTAGAAAAAAGAGGGCTAATAATTTTGATTTTTTTTTCATAAATCTCCTTAAAGGATAATCTCTTATTTATTTGAAGAATTATCTTTATTTTCATCAGATTCATTAGAATTTTGATTATCATTACTTTCTGTCTTTTGGTCTTCTTCTACTTCTACTAATGAAAATCCATCATATTTAACTTGATTTGTTGCTTTTTCTTCACTATCAAAAACATAGGACTTGTTTGTTGAATAAATTATTCCGCCGTTATTTGCTTGGATTTTATCAAAAACAAAAACAACATATTTTGTTTTTTCTTCTTTTTTGGTAATTATTCTTTTATCAGAGTCAGAATCATAGTCAGTATCCTTTACCTCATCATATTTAACTTGGTAAATCATGGCAATTGAATAAGTTTTTTGATTATCAAACTTGTTTTTTTCTAAAATATCTTTTTCAGAAAGTTTCTTTTCAAAAATATTTTTTCTAATAAATTCATAATTAACCTTATCACCATTATAAAAACTACGATTAGTTCCTTCTTTTGGATCATTATAATCTTTTGCTAAAATCTTATTGGCATCAGCATGCATTCTATCAAGAGTGTCTTCGTCAAAATCATCCAAAGAATTTACGATTTTCTCTAGGCCCTTTACCTTAACTTTTTTTACAACTTTTTTCTTAGTAATATCAATATTAAGGTCAGATGTATTTTTAAAATTCATAGTAATAGTAAGGGTGTCGCCGTTAGAAAGATTTTCTTTTTTATCAGCCTTAACACTTACATCAATATTATCAAGAATATCATCAGTAGAATACTCATCATTAAAAGATTCAACATCCAAATTTTCAAGCTCATTTTTAGAAAGCTTTGCCTTAGCGTATCCGTCAAATCCACTGATTTCTACTTTTATATCAGCATTTGTCGTATCAACCTTTCCATCTTTTTTACTTAAAATATTATTTCTATCACTTCCCTTAAATTGAAAAAAAGCGATTGCCCCACCAACAGCAAGACCCAACATCAAAATTAATATCTTTACAAGAGTTTTTTTCATAAAATTTCCTCCAATAAACAAATTTTCTACATAATATATTTTAATTTTATCATCTAGATAAATAAAATTCAATGCAATAAATTTAATTGTAATAAACTCTGAATCATATATATTTTTTACAATCAAATAAGTGACTAAATTATAAAATTAAAAACTATTTATAAATAAAAGATATCAATATTGAAATTATAAATGTAATTAAAAAAATTTTAAAGAAGGATAAATAAAATTTCACCCAAGAATCATTGGTATTTGATATGACACTTGGGTGAAATTATTAATTTTAAATTGTAAAAATTGTATTAGAAGAATTTACATATTTTATCTTCTTAGTTTTTTGTAAGCAAAGAAGGAGAGCATACCTATTATTGAATTTATAACAATTGATCCTCCTGGTTTTATATCGAATTGATAACTTAGAATAATGCCAAGCATCATATAAATAATTCCAAGTGTAATTGTAATAAAAAATGTTTGTTTATAACTTTTGGCAATAATTAAAGCAGTTGCTACTGGTAAAACTATTAAGCTAGTTACCATTAGAGCTCCTATTATTTTTACAGATAAGGCTATAGTTATTGCAGCAAGGAGGGTAAAAGATGCGTCTAGACTTTTTACCTTTACTCCTGAAAGTCTAGCTGTATTTGGGTCTATTGCTATAGCTAATAGGGATGAGTATCTTGAAGTTGCTAATAATAAAACAAAAATAAAAGCAACACTTGTATTTATTATATCTCTATCTGTAACTGATGAAATTGAACCGAAAAGATAAGATTCAAAAGAATTTCCTCCTGGAGCAAAATCTGAAAGAATGGCCGCAATTCCTAGCCCTGTACTCATTATAACAGCTGTTGCCATATCTCCATATTGGGGAAGTTTTTTTCTGATAAGTTCTATCAAAAAGGCAGCGACAACACATACGATTGAAGATCCTAAAAGTGGATCAAAACCTAATATTAGGCCCATCCCAACCCCAGCAAGAGCTGTGTGAGATAGGGCATCACCTATCATGGAAGTTTTTCTATTTACCATTACAATTCCTATTATAGGAATCATAATAGAAAGTAAAAATCCCAAAATAAGTGCTTTTCTCATAAAAGCAAATTCTAGCATTTTCTTAAACTCCCTTCTATCATTTCATATTTTGTCATTTTAATATTTAAAGATTCCATTTCCTTTAATTCGTGAGTAACCATAATTATAGTTACATTAAATTTTTTTGAAAGAAAATCTATTGTTTCAAAAAAATGGTCCTTAGAATACTTATCAACTCCTGCTGTTGGTTCATCAAGAATTAAAATTTTTGGATCATTTATCATAGCTTTTGAAATCATTGCTCTTTGAGCGAGACCTCCCGACAATTCATTTACAGGAGTATTGATATATTTTTCCATCCCCATTTTTTTTAGTATATCTTTTGATTTTTGGTAATGATTTTTCTTGGGGATTTTAATAAATCCAAAATCTTCATAAAGATTTAGAGAAACTAGTTCAAGGCAAGTTATAGGAAAGGCAATTTTATTTACTATATTTATTTGTGGTACATAGCCTATATCTTTGAAGGAAGTATAATCTTCAATATTTTTTCCAAGAATTTTAATTTCTCCACTATTCTTTTTTAATTCTCCAAGCATAAGCTTTATTAAAGTCGATTTACCTGACCCATTTCCGCCAAGAATTACCGTAAATTCACCAATATCAACATTCAAATTGCAATTTTTTAAAACAGGAATTTGTGAATAAGAAAAATTCAAATTATTTATTGACACTGCTTTCATTATTTTCCTCCTCGTTCATAGATTTGTAGAGATTTTCAAGGTTCATTTCCATAAGATCAATATAATTAAGTTTGTTTTTTTCCTGCTCTTTATTCACATATTCCATAGAGGCAAGAGGGGATACTTTTCCACCGATTTCTTCGGCTAAGGCTTTAGCTTGCTTTGGATTTTGTCCAAATTCATAAAAAACTGTGGAAATATTTTTGCTTTCAGAAAAGTCTATGGCTTTTTTTATAGTTTTAAGGCTAGGATTTTCTAAACTGGTCAATCCTTGTAATGGATATTGAAACAAATCAAAATCTCTTGCTATATAAGCATAGGCATAATGAATTACCAAGAAATTTCTGTTATTTTTATCAATTTTTGAGAATTTTTCTTTATATTTTGCATCAATATCAGTAAGTTTATCAACATACTTTAATTTATTTTTCCTATAAACTCTTTCATTTTTCGGATATTTCTCGGTTAATTTTTCATTGATAGCATTCAAATATTTTTTTGCATTGGTAATGGATAACCATGAGTGGGGATCATAAGTTATTTTATCAAATCCGGAAGATGAGCCCTCCATCAAAGGCTCTTCCTTTTTTTCATCTTTTAAAAATTTACCATCACTTCCAACCAAATTATATGGTAGGAGGTCTTCGCTTATCCTATCACTTATAAAAATATAATCTCCATCTTTTGGAATATTAAAGAAAATTTCTCCAGATTCATGTCCCATTTCAAGTCCATAAACCTTTCCTTCTTCAAGGTCGAAAGTTTCTTTTTGATGAATCAACTCTCCCTTTTGGCTCATTATATCTTTACATTTTTTTACCAAATTTTCTCCGCGAGTACCATCATCTTTTATAAAAGCAACCCTCATCATATCTTCATGAGTGTGGCCAAAATCAAATTTATTTTTCCCCTTTTTTAAATTTACTTTGGACATGTATTGAAAATCACCGATAGCTGCTGCACCCTTATAAGTAATAAGGTCAACAGAATCAGATAATTTTAAAATATCAAGATTTGGTAAATTTTCCTTAACCTTATCAAGCCAAGGTTCCATATTGGCACCATTTACAACCAAAAGATCACATTTTGCAAGTTTTTTCATATCTTTAGGACTTGGTTCCCAAAGGTGAGGTTGCTTATCAAGGGGCATAAAAGATTCCACGTCTATTGTGTCATCACCAATCATTTTTGTCATTTCGTAAACAGGATAAAAAGATGTATAAACCAAAGGTTTATCAGAAGATTGTTTACTCTTGTTTGAACAAGAGCTAAAAATAAAAAGCAAGAAAATAAAAAAACTTATATATCTTTTTTTCATTCTTCCTCCTTAGAAAGAGGGTTGAAAAATTTCAACCCACATAATCTATTCAGTAATTTCATCAATTATTTGTGCATCAGTTGTATTTGGTTTTACAAAAGTAGGGAACCAACCTTCATCTTTTAATAATTTATCTTTGTCATCGCCATATCTCATATGGAAATGTGTTAGGCTTTCTTCTCCATGAATTGGCATCATAAGAATAAATTTATAAGGCGCATCATCATTTACAGCTTCAAAAATATCCCATTCTAATTTATGGCCACCATGTTCAATTTCTTGTTTTTCAACATATTTATATTCGCTCTCACCGATAACTTCACCTTTTTTATCAGGGAAATCTTTTAAGAATTTGATTTTATTATCTTTTATTTCAAGACCACCAAAATCACATTTTCTTTTCTTTAAATAATTTTCCTTAGCTTCTTTTTCATCAACTTTTTCTTTTTCAGCTAAAGTTTTAAAAGCATTTTGAACTTCATCTTTTTCAAGATATCCGCCCATATCATTCCATTCGCCTTCCCAGTCAGAAAGACTTACCTCTGCTGAATCTTCTTTTTTCTCTTCAGTATTTGAAGAAGAATCGCTTACATTTGAAGCATCATCTTTTTTCATTTCTTGAGAAACATTTGAACTTGAAGTCTCATCATTTTTTTGATCTTTTTGACAAGCTGTCATAACAAGGCCCAAAGATAAAAGGGCAATTAAACTAAGTGATTTTTTATTTTTCATTTTATTCTCCTTATTATTTAATTTATAAATTTGTATTTTTAGTTAATTAACTATCGACAACTAAATATTAGCAACAAAAATAACAAATGTCAAGAACGATTTGCATTATCATTTAAAATTTTCTAAAAATTTAAAATAAATGGATGAAGAAACTTCTCTACGAAAATATAAAAAAACCAATGAAATCAATAAGAATAGGGATAAACTTTAAAATCTAAGCTATAAAAATTTTTTCTATTATTAAAATTTTAAAACTTATATTTTAAATTTGATATTTGGAAAAATGAAACTTGTAAAATCATTATGAAAATAAATGTTGAGCTTATGTTTAAAACTAAAAATTATAAAAGTTTTTTATTAAATGATTAGTGTAAAACGTAAAAATAAATGTCTGTTGTAGAAAATTATTCATTTAAATATAAGAATTCTGACCACATAAATTTGTTTTATTTGAATTGATAATGTCGAGGCAATAATAGAAAAATTTTAAAATTTGAACTAATCTTTTTATTTTACATAGTTGAAATTTATAAATTTTATTAGATATTTATATCTTATGTAAAATAAAATTATATTTTGTATAATGCAGATTGTTGGCAAAGTAAAAAAATTTCCTATTTTGACCTAGTGTAACGAGCGAAGAAATCTCATGGGATTTCTCCATGCCTTTGTTTCACTCACGCTAAAACACCTTTGCTTTGCAAACTTTTCTGTGTTATCAAACTAGTTTTAGGAATAAATGTGCAAAATCAATGCACATTTATCTAGTCGAGATGGGTTTTTTCCTAATTTTATTTTGAATTACTAATAAATTACTAAACTTACTTTGTCTACGCTCTGAATTATATTTTGTATAATGCTAACTTATTTTACCTAGGCTTTAAATTTAAGATTTTTAATCATATACTAGATTAAATTTTATGATCTATATAATTTTCAAAAATATTTTTAAAAATCACTATATATTTGTAATCTTTAAAGTAAAAATCATAAAAATTTCCATAAGCCCAAATTCTACACTTTGGGTATTTTGAATTTATTATTATTTCTATATTTTTTATTTCGCCAAATTTTATAGATTTAAAAAAATGAAAAATTTTTTCGAAAATAATAATAGAATTTTTTGTAAGTCCTTGATTTTTTAAAGATAAGAAAAATCCAAAGCTTATCAAGAAAATTATGGAAAAATCTAGAAAAGTAAAAGAGTATTTGTAAATTATCAAAAATAAAATCGAAAAAGCCCAAGGCAAATAAAATAATATATTGATAAAAACATGGTCTTAATAATTATCCTTTTTTGTATGGATTTGATAAAGATAATCCATATTAATAAGCATATTAATAAAAAATATTTCATAAGTCCTCCTAAAATTAGTTTACCCAAATTTTGGGTAGAAATTTGTTGGGAGGATTTATGTTTTTTAAAGACACATTCAAAAAATATTTTGATGAAAAATTAATATTTATTATTTTTACAATTTTGGCTATGGTATATTTATCTTTGAAATTGTTGATTAATGGAGGAGGTCTAATATTTTTATTTTATTTTTTAATTTCTATTTTGACCTCACTTATTTTTAGAGAGGCTTGTCTTTCGGACGAAATTTATTTTGAGGATAAGAAAAAACTAAATAAAAATAATGTCCTATCATATATTTTAAGTAAAAATTTATTTGCAATTTTTCCTACAAGTATGCTGGTAATATTAGTTTTCCTTCTTAGTTTTTTGTTAAAATATAAACTAGTAGATATAAAAGATTTTTTTGATATTTTAATTTTAATTCTTGCAACACTAGCAAGTGAGAATATAGTTTTGTTATTTTATAATAAGCCTATATTTACTGAACATCCAAAATCAATGATTGGCGATAAATATATAGGTAAAAACTATATTAAATCATTTCTTCCATCTTTTTTTATTGATTTATTAATAACTTTAGTCTTTGAAAGACTTTCTTTGAAATATTTATTTATAATGTGTTATTTAATTTCTACAATTATTTTTTATATTAGGGTAAAAAATAGGGGGTTTTATGATTAATTTTGCAACAATTGGATCTAATTTTATAGTTGAAAATATTTTAAAAACTGTAGTAAAAATGGACGGATACAATTATTATGGAGCCTATTCTAGGTCTATTGAAAAGGCAGATTATTTGAAAGAAAAATTTGGGGCAGAGATGTCTTTTGATAATCTTTCAAAGATGCTTGAAGATCCAAAAATTGACCTTGTTTATATAGCAAGTCCAAACTCTTTGCATTATAAGCAGGCAAAAATGTGTCTTTTGGCAAATAAAAATGTAATTTGTGAAAAACCATTTTTCACAAATACAAAAGAGCTTGATGATTTAATAAAAATTTCTGATGAGAAAAATTTATTTTTGTTTGAGGCAATTTCTATAAAATATTTGCCAAGTCTTGGCATATTGAAAAATCTTTTGAGACAAATTGGGAAAATTTCTACTTGTATGATTAATTACTCCCAATATTCATCAAGATTTGATAAGTACAAGGCGGGAATTGTTGAAAATATTTTTAAAAGTGAATTTTCAGCAGGAGCCTTGGCAGATCTTGGGATATATAATCTACATTTAATTTATGAACTTTTTGGAATGGGAGAAGAATTTTCTTATTTTGGAAATATAAATGATTATGGTGTTGATATAGGAGGAAGTGGAATTATTTCTTATGGAAATTTTTCAGTATCATTTACTAATGCCAAGGATAGTAAAAGTGAAAATTATATAATAATTCAAGGAGAAGAAGGCTATATAAAAGTTTATGGAAATATCCAAGAAGCAGAAAAAATAGAAATTTTTAAAGATGGAAAGAGTGAATTTATCGAGATAAAAAAAGAAAGAGATTTGTATTTTTATGAATTTGAATATTTTAGAGAAATTTTTGAAAATAAAGATTTTGAGTCTTCAAAGAAAAAATTGATTGATTCTAGAAATGTCCTAGAAATGTTTGAAAAACTAAAAATATCTGGAAATATTAGGGATTCATATAATTATATTGAGCCTAATATGTAAAACATAGTAGTTAAAAGACTCTTGCAAATTTTAAATTTTTGCAAGAGTCTTTTAAATTAATATTTTTTCATAAGTTTTATTCTATTTCAAGGATATCATAATATTTTACTAGATATCCATCAATATAACTTACTAATTCTATTTGATAGAAATTATCTTCTAGAGAACTTAAATCCATTTCTAGTTTTATAATGCCATCATTGTCAGTTTTTAAAATTTTATTGTAGATGGTTTTATTATCTAGATTTTGGATGTTACAAGATACTGTGTTGTTTTTACAAATTCTACCCCTATAATTTATAAGCTTGTAGGAAAATATTAGTGCATTTTCTTTATCTGAAATTTCTTCATCAAGTTTTATTATCCTGTTTTCATTTTCTTTCTTTTCTTCTATGTTTAGTATTGAAGCTTTTTCTTCTTCATCATTTATTGTTAAAATTTTTGTTTTTCCAGGTTTTAGTGCTATTATATTTTGGCCAATAACTTTTGCTAAATTTTCATCTTCTACTTTAAACATCGAATTTGAATTATTGTTTCTTAAAATTTTTATTCTATCTCCAACTTTTATGTTAAAAATTTTATCTTTTTTATCTTCTTTATCCGGATCTGGTTCAGGTTTAGGCTCTGGTTTAGGATTTGGCTCAGGTTCTGGCTTAGGGATTGGTTCAGGTTTAGGTTCAGGCTCAGGGATTGGCTCGGGCTCAGGCACAGGGAGTGGTTCAGGTTCAGGTTTAGGATTTGGTTTTTCTGGATCTTCATTTTCTTTATCATAAGAAGGATTTTCGCTTACTTTAAAGTAAGAACCATTTTTAACCATATAAGAAGAGATGTATCCCATTAAATCAATTGTATATATACCTTCTTCTCCTATTTGGTCTGTATAAACATAAACTGGAACATACCCATTTGAATCCGTCTGTTTATTTAATTTAAACTCTTTTCCGCTAGGAGTTTTAACTTTTATTCCTAGATTTTGTCCCATCAATAAGCTATTATTATAGTCGAAAGCCCTTATCTTAAATACAACTAAATCATTTAATTTGTTGTCAAATTTATCTGTATTAATTTCAAATCTCGCTCTTTTATTTTCTGAGATATTTATGTTAGCAGTATCTGACTTATTATCTACCTCTGCCCTTATCTCAACATTTCCTGGTTTTCTTGCATATACTTTTCCGTTTTTATCAACATAGGCTATTTTTTCATCTGATGATTTCCATTTTACATTTTCAGGACCATCAAATTTCAACTCTAGAGTTTGACCTTGAAGTAGGTCTTTTTTATTTTCTTTTAGCTTGTAAGAATATTTTTCTTCATCTTTTTTATCATCTATTGGACTATTATCATTTATTAATATTGATGAAGCTTTCCTAGATGTAAAAGCTTTAACACAAGCGTTTGTCCCAAACCTAATTGAATTTAAATCAGACCAGTTGTAACCATTGCTTGATACATAGGATTGTCCATATCCCGCTCTGGCCCTTGATGAATATCCCCATATAGGTTCTTCAACACCAAGAGGAGTAGATGTATAAGGAGATGATAGTTCAACTACAAGAGAAAATTTATTGTTTGCATTTATTTTTTGTGAACCAAAATCGATAGTATGGTAGCCAGCAAAATTAACTTTTCCAGATTTTAATTTTTTCATATTGGAAAATGACCCAGTATTTATGAAATTATCAACTAAATATATGTCATAGCTAGTTTCACCAGCTGGTGTAAAAAATCCAACTGAATTTACATATTGATCATAATTTGCAGGACCAAAAACATTAGCCATAAATCCACTTCCACCATAACCAAACGATGAAGTCATTCCTAACCAGTCATATTGATAAATATTGGTATTTCTACCCTTATTTTTAGCAAAATATATAGCGTTTGAGCTAGCTACATTATAATCGTGATATGATATCCAATAATATCCATTTATTCCTAGATACTCACCCCAAGAGTTTTTGATAAGCCAAGCACCATCTGTAGGAGGCGTTTGATTGAAATTATATCTAGAATAATTATCATCCCATCCAACTATAGTTACAGCGTGGTTATCATATCTAGGAACATTAGAATAATGAGCCCAAGTTCTTTTGTTTACAAAATAATCATTTGCATTCATTCCAGTTTGAACTGCTCCATATTTCATTAAAGTTTCCTTTATAAGATTCATATTAGAATCAAATGATGTTTTATCAGGAAGATACCACACGGCTTTTAAATCCATTGATCTTATAAGATTAGGATTTGAATAAAATTCAAAAGGAGCATAAGGATCATCACTTTCATTAATAGGCCCAGACCATCTTGCAAGATAGGCAGTTGATATGGCTCTATTTCCACCTTGAGTTGGATCCCAATCATAACCGTGAGTATTTCTCATGTGTTTTTCAGAAAAATCGTGATATGTTGGCATTAAAGTTGACTCTAGAGAACCATAGGATGCAAAAGCCCAACAAGAACCATTAGGACCTTGATTTCTAATTGGGGTAAGTTTTCTATAATCTCTTAAATCATAACTTGAAGGAAAATTTTGTGCCATTTGCCTATTTTTTTTATTTTCTTTTTCATTTCCATAAAAAATTTTATAAGGTTCTGGTCTAAATCCATTGTAAGATTTTTCACTATTTTTCCCTGATTTCTGTTTATTTACACTTTTTTCAAAATCATAAAAATCGGGATTTATCTCTTGAAATTCAATTTGCTTTTCTTCTTTATTAGCTTCTTTTGAATTGATATTAACATCTTTATCAAAACTTACATTCTCTTTAAGATCAGTTTGAGCATTTGAGATTGGAGAAGTTAAGATAAATAAAATTAAGGTTAAAACCGATATTTTTTTCTTCATATCCTTATCCTTTCATTAATTTAAAATTAAGAAAACAATTTTCATATTTTAAATCATAAATTTTATATTTTTATTTTAACACAGATGTTAATATTTTATTATTTGTTTACAAAATTAAATTAAGATTGATAAAATTTTACATATTTTTATATATATTGAGATAAAAAAACAAATATATTGTATGTTTTCCTATTTTCTTACAGAGAAATTTATGATATTCTTTAAATAAGAAAACTTATTTTTTTATAGAAATATTTAATATAAAATAAAATGAAAGGAAATCTTATGATGAAGAAAACGTTAAGCTTAATTTTATCAATGATTTTACTTCTTCCAAGTACAAGTTTTGCTGATAATAATAAAGCTGATAATAATAAAGCTGATAATAATGAAATAGGTATAAGCGGAAAATTAATTAATGATGCTTTGAAAGAAAAAAACAGTTTAGATCTTTCTCCTATAAATAAAGATTATAAGTCTGGACAAAAGGCATCACCTCTTCAAATAAATGAAAACGAGGATAGGACTTCTGAAAGAGCTGCAATTCCTAGAAAATTTGACTTACGTAAGTTAAACAGGGTTTCTCCTGTAAGACGTCAAGGTAGTAATGGTTCTTGTTGGGCCTTTGCGGCTTATGGTTCTATGGAATCTTTTTTAAAACCTTATGGAAATTATGATTTTTCTGAAAAACATTTAAGAAATAAGCATGGATTTGACTGGGGAAATGAAGATGGTGGAAATAGGGACATAGCTACGGCATATTTTGCTAGGGGTGATGGTCCTATAAATGAGGAAGATGACCCTTATGAAGATAATAATTTTAACTCTCCTGATGGACTTGAAAGAAGCCTTGATATTGAAAAAGTTTTATATATCAGAGACAAAATTAACGGAACTGACACAAGGGATATAAAAAAAGCTATTATGGAATATGGAGGAGTTTATACAGTTATAAATTCTTCTAAATATTATGAATCTACAAAATATAAATCTTATTACAATCCTGGAAGCGGAAAAGCAGATCACGCTGTAACTATTGTTGGTTGGGATGATGATTTTTCAAAAAATGCTTTTACAAAAAGTGCTCCAGGAAATGGGGCTTGGATTTGTAAAAATTCTTGGGGCAGCGGATATATGGATGGTGGATATTATTATGTATCTTACTATGATAATTATGCTGGAACTGGAAATGCTGTATTTATACCAAAAAAGAAAGATAATTCTGCTTTTATTTACCAATATGACCCACTAGGAGCTACAAGAAGCGTTGGTTATGCAGGCAAGGGTTATATGGCAAATATTTTTACTGCTAAAAGGGATGAAACTTTAAAGGAAGTTGGCCTTTATAATGTAAGTGCAGAGACTAAGTATAAAATTTATTTGGTAGAAGACATAAATAAAACTTCACAACTTGATACTGATAAAAAAGAAATAGCTTCTGGAGTTTTAAATGAACCTGGTTATTATACAGTAGATGTTAATCGTATAAATCTTAAAAAAGGTAAAAATTTTGCATTGGTGGCTTATATGGATTCTTCAGATCAAGGTTACAGGTATCCAATGCCTGTTGAAGCAAGAATAAAAGATTTTTCTTCAAAGGCATCAAGTGAAAATAATCAATCTTTTGTTTCATCAGACGGAAAATCTTGGTCTGATTTAAATAAGGCCTTGCCAAATGCTAATGCTTGCATAAAAGCTATAACTACAACAATCGATAAAAAAGATTTTAATTTTTCTGGTGGCAATAATACAAATCCAATAGATGATAAAGATAAAAAAGATGATCAAAAGCCAAATGATGATTCATCTATAAAAATTAAAGAAATATCATTTGCAGAAGGAAATTTAGGATATATTGACGTATCTAAAAAAGGTCAACTTACAACTTTAATAAAACCTGAAAACTCAAGTGAAAAAGTAAGCTTTAAATCATCAAAACCAAATATATGTGTCGTTGATAAGGAAAAAGGAATTTTATATCCAAGAGAATATGGAAATGTAAATATAGTAGCAAAAAGTGAATCCGGAAAAGTTTCAAAAGTATTTAATCTTCAAGTAGTTCCAGTTGGATTAAGAGTCCAAGGAAGAGCGGAGGTTACTGTAATTGGTGAAAATGATTATATTCCTCCAGAAAATGAAAAAGATGACACAGATAAAAAGGATACGGACAAAAATGAAGAAAAACCATCTGATGGAAATAGACCTGGAGAAGATACAATAAAGACTGATCCAAAAATTCCAAGAGATATAAATGTGAGTTTGGATAAAATAACCTTACATGAAGAAGATGTACTTAATTTGGAAGAAGAAGTTTCTCTTTATCCAAAAGAAGCAGAAAAAAAATTAACTTATATTTCTGATAATCCATCAATTGCCGATGTAGATGAAAATGGAAATTTATGTGCTTTATCAAAAGGCTCTACAAAAATTACTATAGTAACTCACAATAATTTAAAAACAAGTGTAAATGTAGAAGTATTAGAAAAAACTGATCCGACAGGTCTTAACATTATTGAGATGAAAAATACAGACAGAAAAGCTGGTATATTTTCTATACAAATGAAAGCAGAATATAATTCTAAGCCTTATAACGGCGGAGCAACCTTAAAACTTGTAAGTGACGATCGTGTTATAGAAAGAAAAATATATTTTAATAATGGAAAGGCAGAATCAAAATACACAGGATTTGATTTTGGAGTTTGGAGAAACAAATACAATGCAGAGCTTAAGGTGAAAGATCAAGTTTCAACTTGTGAATTTGATTTTTCAAAGATTGAAGAAGATGTTCAAACAGATAAAGAAAGATCAGTCTCAAAAGTTGAACTAACAAATTTTGAAACTTCTGAAAGGAAAGCTGGGGTATTTAATATAAATATGCAAGCTGAAGATGAATCTGGCCCTTATACAGGTCCTGCTAAATTAATTATAAGCTCAGGAGATAGAACTTTAGAAAAAGATATAGAGTTTAAAGAAGGTAATAGTGAAGAAACTTTCACAGGATTTGATTTTGGAGTTTGGAGAAATGACTACAATTGTCAAATCAAATTTGGAGATGACAGTTTTGAAACTGAATTCTCTTTTGAATAGGTTAACAATTTAATTTTATATAAATAAAGTTGTTAAAATAAAAAAATTAAGGAGGTATTTATGAAAAAAAAGATTCTTATCTTGTCTTTATCACTTATGATGATTTCATTTAATTCTTTTACATCAAAAGCTGATATAACAAATGATCAAGAAAGTGATTCAAATGAACTAGAATTTTCAGAATCTAGTGAAGAAGATAAAAATTCTTCTGATCTAGAAATATCATCAGATGAAAATTCAGATAAGTCAACTGATGAACTTGAAATCAATGATGAAAACAAAATTGAAGATAAGTCAGGCGAGGTAAGCAAGCTAGAAATTTCTGGTCTAAGAGAAGATTTGACAAGGGCTCAAAAAGCTGTACAAGATATCACACCTTACAACGATGATGAAAAGGAAATGTTGGATAAATATAACCAAGCTGTTGTAGAGTTAAATGAACAAATTGATAAAATCGAACAAAATCAATCAAGACCAGAAGGCGCAGTCGGAGGAAGTCAAATTCTAGATGTTCAAACAATTCCTACAAGAATTCAACTTTTAATAAGAATTGGAAGAGCAATAAGATTTGGAACAACAGAGCTATCAAATAAGGTTGTAGCTGCCCATACTAAACTTGCAGAATATGTTACAACAGGAATTTTATATACTTTAAATCCATTCGCAAGCTCATCTCAAATTATGGACTATATCAACCAATGGGATGCTTTAGAACAAGAATTGTTACAATATCCAGACTTACAACCTCAAGATATAGCTACAATTTATAAAAAAGCTTCAGTTTCAAGACAACTTGCAGATGCTAGAAGAGTAATGAATGAAAATAGAAGATTTAAAGGTTTTTCAATAAAATATTTGGAAGAACCAATAAGACAAACTTCAGCTATGCTTTGGAGAATAACTGTAACTTGTGGTGAACTTGATGAGCAAGTTGAAAAATTGAATAAAGCAGTAGAAAAAATTACAGGACCAAAAGTTAAAGCTTCAAATATAGAATTTATGGAAGGTGACAAGGGATATATCCAAATTGATAAAAAAACAAAAATCAGACCAGTAATTAGACCTGAAGAAGTTAAAAATAAAGATTATATCCTATACTCATCAAATTCATATATAGCAAGAGTAAGTGGAGATGAAATAATTCCATTAAAAACAGGAAATGTAAATATTATAGCTGTTTCAAAAGATAGCGGAGTCAAAAAAGCTTTTAATCTACAAATCGTAGGACCAGGTGAAGTTCTAGAAAACTTACCACAATTAGATCCAAGTGGCGATAATAATATAGATTTGAGTGAGTTTTATAAATAAGGAGAAAAAAATGAAAAAAATTTTAACTGCAGCAATAGCATCAGTAATGATTTTTACTACAGTTGCTCCTTCAATAGCTTATGCTAAGGAAGGTCTAGAAGTATCTGAAAATTATCAAAATGAAGAGAAGGCAGATCAAAATTTAGAAGTAGATTCAAATGAAAATTCTAATGAAGAAGTAGAAAATACTAATCAAGGCGAAGAAAATACAGAAGAAAATCAAAAATCAGAAGCTCCAAAACTTGAAATTTCTGATGCTCAAGAATTTAAAAAGCAACTTTCAGGAATGAGAGATGATGTTTTAAATATTCAAACAAACAAAGAAATACAAGAAGAAATGAAAGCTGACTACAATGAGAAATCTTTAGAAATTGAAGAAAATATAGATAAGATGTCAGTAGGAGCAATTGGATTTGCAAATATTTATGATCTTGATTCTATACCAGACAGAATTATGCTTTTGGGAAGACTAGGAGTTGCCATTAGATTTGCAACAACTGAATTAAGATACAAAGTTGATGCAGCTCATACTGAAATAGCTGAGTATGTATTTAGAGGTTTAGTAATAGCAGCAAGTCCTTTCCACACAAGAGAAGATATGAAAGTTTATATGGAAGAATTTGAAGCACTAAAACAAAAATTATTATCATATCCAGATATAACTTTAGAAGATACAGCAAATCTTTATGTAAGATCAGATCTTGATGTAAAATTAAATAAAGCAAGATTCATGAAATTTAATGATTTGAAAAACAAATCAACAGATGTAATCAAAGAATTAGATAGAGAAATTGCAAGAATTACAAATATAAGATTAAAACCACAAACAACTGTAAAAGAAATATATCAAGCAAGCGATGAACTTGATCAAGCTGTTGCAAAGGCAATAAACTCCAAAGAATTCAAAGCGCCAAATTATATAATAAAAGAGGCAAAAGAATGGAGAGCAAAAGCCAAAAAAGCAGTAAGAGATGGAGATAAGAGAAGAGAAGTTGCAAAAGCAATAGAAGAAACAAACGATGAGTTATTAAAAACAAGACCATCTCAACCAAAACTAGAAGGTTTAATAGAAAAATATAAATCATTACTAGATTTTTAAAAATCTAAAATAATTTTGTGTATCAACCCAATAATTATCAAAGTATGGGTTGATACATTTTTTTATTTATTGATAGACCATAAATCTTAAAAAAATGATATATTTTAAAATTAAATAAAAAAGAGCAAGAATTACTTTCTTGCTCAAAAAATAAAAATCTTGCGAAATTAAAATTTGCAAGATTTTTCCATTTTTAATAAATTTTTCTTCAAATCAAGGCCGTAGGAAAATCCTCCCAGATTATTTTTCCCGAGGACCCTGTGGCAGGGGATCCTAAATAAAATTGGATTTTTGCCACAAGCTGTGCCTATAGCTTGGTAGGCTTTTGAATTTATCTTATCCCCAATTTCTTTGTAGGTTAAAGTTTTTCCGTAGGGGATTTTTTCTATTTCTTTCCAAACTTTTTTTTGAAAATCTGTGCCTTGAGGGTCAATTTCAAAGGAAAATTTTTCTAATTTTCCATCAAGAAATTTGGAGATTTCTTTAAAGGTGAGGTCAGATAGGGGAGATTTTTCCCCTGTTTTTTCTTTTTCTACAATTTTTATGGACTTTATTTTTCTATCATAGCCTATTTCAAAAATAAAATTTTCTTTTTTATAATAGGCTTTCATTACTCTACTTTTTCTCTAAAGGTGTCGATTGTTTTGTTATTTACAAGCAAATAGATCCTACTTATATCTTTTTCTACGTTTTTTTCTCCTGTTATATCAAGCCAGTGATTTACTTCAGCGCTCATATCTGATCTTTTTCTTAATGGAAGATAAAGGGAGAACATTCCTTGGAAGGAGTGGTCAGTGTCATTATTTACTGCAAATCCATAAGGAAGGTCAACATACCTTACTGTCATATCTTTTCCTCCAATATTTTTAACTTCTTGGGTATTTATAGGAGTAGTTATTTCAGCCCTATCAAGCCTTAAAATATAGGCGGTTTCATTTACCTTTGAATCTATAGATAGTTTTCCATTAAATTCACAAATAGCTACAGAATCATAATCATAATCTTCAAATTTGGCTTTAAAATTACCATCTTGGGAAAAATTCAAAACAGTTTGCCAGCCACCAGCTCCTGATGAGAAGACGAATTTTTTTCCGTTCAAATCCCTTAACACTTCAGGATAATTTCCGGAATTATTTGATGTGTCAGGATTTTTAAATGATACATAGGATTTATTTTGAGTATTTTGGTTTTGGCTATTATCTTCTTCTTTATTTTCTCTAGGGCTATTATTATTTACCACCTTGTTATTTTTGGTATCATTGTTTCTTTTTGTATTTGTATTATTGTTTCTAGTAGGTTCAGAGTTTTTTTTATTTTTATTATTGTTTTTTACAAGCTTTTTGTCAGAATCCTTCTCTTTTTTATCTTTTTTGGTTTTTTTATCTTTTTTATTTTCTTCTTCTAATTTTATTTTTTTCTTATTTTTATCTTTTTTGGATTTTTTTTCATCTGACTTATCTTCTTCTAAGCCTTCAATTTCTCTTTTTTGATTTTTTGCTTCTAATTCAGCTTTATTTTTGGCAATCTCACCTTGGTTAACCTTTACCATCGATCCACCACAAGATGTAAGCAATAGACTCATGGCAAAAATAAGTGTTAATTTCTTTTTCATAAGCTCTCCTTTTTTTCATATTCTTATCTTTATTTTATCTATATTATAAATAAAAAACAAGGAAAATAATATTCTTGCTTTCAAACTTATAATATTATAAAATATTAATATAATACTTTAAGGTGGTGATAAAATGAATTGTTTAAAAAGAGCTAAAGAAATTGAAGATGTAATTATTAATGACAGAAGACAATTACATAAAATTCCAGAATTGCAATTATCTCTTCCAAAAACAGTAGCTTATGTAGAAAATGAATTAAAAAAATTAGATATTTCCTATAAAAAACTTGTTAATGAAAATGCCCTTGTTGCAGAAATTGGTGATTATAAGGGAAAATGTATAGCTATAAGAGCTGACATGGACGCTCTTCCTATTAAGGAAGAAACTTCTCTTTCTTTTTGTTCAACTCATGAAGGAAAGATGCATGCTTGTGGCCATGATGGTCACACGGCAATGGCTCTTGGAGCTTGTAGAATTTTAAAAGAAAATGAAAAAAATCTTGATGGTTTGGTAAAAATATTTTTCCAACCAGGAGAAGAAATTCCAGGTGGGGCAAAACCTATGATTGATGAGGGCTGTATGGAAAATCCAAAAGTTGATAGGGTTATTGGCCTTCACGAAGGTGGAATTTTTGGTCATCTTCCAACAGGAACTGTTGGTTATAAAGAAGGTGCCATGATGGCTTCTATGGATGCTTTTATCCTAAAAGTTAAGGGTCATGGAGGACATGGGGCAAGGCCTGAAAATTTTATAGATCCAATCGTTACAATAAGTGAAATTAACCTTGCCTTACAAAAAATAATTTCTAGAGAACTTGATCCAACAAAATCTGCCTTAATTTCTATTTGCCAAATTCATGGAGGAACTTGTCAAAATATTATTCCAGATGAGGTTTGGGAAGAAGGAACTGTTAGGACTCTTGATGAAGATGTGAGAGATTTTGTTGAAAAAAGAATGAAAGAAATTTCTGAAAATATTGCCAAGGCCTTTAGGTGCGAAGCTGAGCTTGATTATAAAAGATATTATCCAGCTGTTATTAACGACAAAGAATTTACAGCCTATGTAAAAAATATAGCCCAAGAAATTTTGGGAGATGATAAGGTAATAGAAATTTCAAAACCTACCATGGGTGGAGAAGATTTTGCTTTTTTAGAAAAAGAAGCAAGGGGCACATTCTTATCTTTGAATAATTTAAAGGCTAATAAGGATGGAAAAGTTTATCCCCACCACAATTCTAAATTTGATGTAGATGAGAGTGCATTTTATATTGGATCAGGCCTTATGGCAGAAGTAGCTTATAGATATTTGAAAGAAGGTTCAAAATGAAAAAATATAAACTTCATATTATAGCTTTGGGAGTAGTTTTAGTTTCAGAGCTTATTGGAAAACATACTTTTGATATTGGGATAGGAACTATAGTTTTGCTTCCAATGTTATTTGCCTTAATAATTGGAATTTTGACAACACCAAAATTTTTAAAAATTTCAGGTGAAAAGGAAATGAAGGAAGCAGGCAGGTTAATTTCTGTAACTTTAATGCTTTTGATGGCAAAATACGGGACAACTATTGGACCAACAATTGATACAGTTATAAAATCATCACCAGCCTTAATTTTACAAGAATTTGGAAATTTAGGAACAGTTTTTCTTGGAGTTCCTTTGGGAATTTTCTTAGGACTTAAAAGAGAAGTTATTGGTGGGGCTCACTCAATTTCTAGAGAGCCAAACGTAGCCTTGATTGCAGAAAAATATGGACTTGATAGCCCAGAAGGCGAAGGAGTTTTGGGAGTTTATATAGTTGGAACAGTTTTTGGAACAATTTTTATGGGAATAATTGCATCTCTTCTTGCAACATCAACTCCACTTCATCCACTTTCTCTTGCTATGGCATCAGGAGTTGGATCAGCATCAATGATGACAGCTTCAGTTGGATCTTTGGTAGAATTATATCCAAATATGGCAAATGAAATTACAGCTTTTGGAGCTGCAAGTAACCTTTTGTCAGGACTTGATGGAGTTTACATGTCAGTATTTTTAGCAATACCCCTTGCAGAAAAAATTTATAGCAAGATGATGAAAAAAAGGAGTTAGCTATGAAATTTAAAGAAAAAATTTATGTACTAGCAATAACAGCTGCGATTTCTGTAATAGCAAACTGGATAGGACCTGGCATAAGCCCACTAAAAGGAATACCTGGAGTTTTAATTTTAGCCTTAATTTCAATTGCAGGAATAGGGATTTCTGAAATAATGCCTGGAAAAATTCCAGCAGTAGCCTATATTGTAACTCTTGCAACTATAGTTACAATTCCAGCCTTTCCATTTTCTGAATTTATTTCCTACCACACAGGAAATGTAGATTTCACTACACTTTGTACACCGATTCTTGCCTATGCAGGAATTTATACTGGAGAAAATTTAGATAATTTGAAAAAAACTGGACCAAAAATTATTATTTTGGCAATATTTGTAATCCTTGGAACCTATCTTGGATCTGCAATTATAGCTCAAATTATTTTAAAAATGCTAGGAAGAATATAAGAAAAAACTGCCTTTAGGGCAGTTTTTTAATTTATATTTTCGGCAAAACCAGCCTTGGTGGAGTCGTTTGCTAGGATAAAAATTCTTGATTGGTAATCATCTATATAGGCGTGGTCAGTCACATTGTAGGCCCAAGCATATACATTTTCATCTATTTGAGATTTTAATCTTTTTGGTAAGTAGAGGGTGAAGGAAGTGGAATACTCATCCGGATTTTCAGAGCTTTCAAAACCATAGGGAACTTTTTTTCCTATATTTAATTTTCCGTTTACATAAGATTCGCCAATTTGTGAAGTGGTTTTTACATTTGAAAGTTTTAACTTATAAGAAGTATCGTCAATTCTTTCCACAAGGTCAAATTTTCCCACGCATTCTGCCCCTTGAACTTGGTCTATATCAGAATCTGAAAAACTTGCTTCAAAATTTCCCTTCCCATCTGTAAAGGTTAAATTTGTCATCCAAGCACCAAGTCCCGAATAAAATGAAAAACTTTTACCAGAAAGCTCTTTTAAAATATCGCCTTCCCATCTCTTATTGTCTTCACTTTTTTCTTGACTATTTTCTTGGGATTTTCCTTGAAGATCATTTTTATCACAAATCATTTCGGTATTGTTAAAAAGAAAATCCATGTAATGATTTTTATCTCCCCTAATTTCTTTAATATCAACAAGCTTACTTGCATGTGTTAGGGATGGGATAAATATTATAAAGCCTAAAATTAAGCCTAGTTTTTTTGTAAATTTCATAAAAACCTCCTATTTTATATATTGGACCATGGCAAAAGATTCTCCTCCTGCCTTTTCTTTTGTTAGAAGAAAAAGACCAATCTTATCTTCTCCAAAATTGTTACCAGCCATTTTCATACCAGTAATTATATTCTCATTAAGACTTGCTGTTTTTGTATCAGGCAGGTGGAGGATATAAGTTTTATTTTCATTATCAAAAAAAACAGTTTTGATATTTGTTATTTGGAAATTAGTTCCATTTATATTCTTGCTAGATTTTTCTCCAGTTTTGCTATCATAATCAAACCTTACAAGTTTTATTTTGTAGCTTGTATCATCAATTTTTTCAACTATATCAAATTTTCCGTTATAAAAGGATTGACCTATTTCATACCCGTTTCCAGTTTTTAATGCTCCATCAAAATAACCATCTCTATAAAAATAAATAGATTCAATTGCAGATCCGCCAGAATTATAAAACTTTACGCCTTCTATTTGTTTATAAATATCTTGGTAAGGATTTTTTTCCTCATTTGCACCTTCCTTTAAGTTTGATTTGGTATTAGAATTTGAAATATTATCTGAAGCCTTATTATAAATTTCTATGCTTTCATCTGATTTTTTAGAATTTTTTCCACATCCTGTTAAAAAAATTAACAGGGAAAGGCCTATGAAAAATTTTTTGATCATATTATCTCCTTTTTAATTTCTTGTCTAAATCATATAACATTTTAAAATAAATAGAAAGTATTTTAAAAGCAAAAAAATCATCCCCTATCCTTGATTTTATAAAAAATATAGAAATTTATTCTAAAGGCAAAAGGGGTATATTATTAGTTAGAGAAAAATATCTAGAAAGTGGAGGATATTGTGAATTATCAAGAAAAAATAGACAAAATTGTTGAATATATAAAATCTGGTGAAAGCCAAAAAGAAAATTTTAAAGTTGGTCTAGAAATGGAACATTTTGTTATAGATAAAGATGAGCTTTTTTCTTACGATTATTTTGGAGAAAAAGGAGTTGGATCTACTTTGGAAGATTTAAAGGAAAAGGGATTTTCTGTAACTAATGAACATGATGGATACATTCTTGGTCTTAGAAAAAATGATATAGCCGTAAATCTTGAGCCAGCTGGTCAATTTGAGCTTGCTATTGATGCTAAAAAAAACATAAAAGATTTGGATGAATCTTATAAAAAAATTATGGGAGAGATTATTCCGATTTTTGAAGAAAAAAACCAATATCTTGAAACCTTGGGCTATCATCCAAAATCAAAAATTATGGATTTAAAAATTATTCCAAAAGATAGGTATAAATATATGCAAAAATATTTCACCGAATTTGGCGGAAAATATGCTTTAAATATGATGAGAGGAACTGCAAGTGTTCAAACTGCCATAGATTTTTCTTCTGAAGAAGATTTTAAAAATAAATTTTTTGTAGCAAATGCTCTTGCACCTTTTATGTACACTCTTTATGACAATGCCTATATTTTCCAAGGAAAACCATACGAAAATAAAAATCTTCGCCAAGAAATTTGGGAATATTGTGATAAAAATAGGACAGGTCTTTATAATTTTGCCTTTGATGAGGATATGTCTTATGAAAAATATGCAGAAAAAATTTTAAATACAGATATAATTTTTATAAACGAAGATGGAAAAGATATTTATAAGGGAGATACAAAATTTGAAAAAATAATGGACAAAGATTCATCCGATGAGATGATTTTCCACGCTCTTTCAATTGTTTTTCCAGACGTTAGGGTTAAAAAATACATAGAAATAAGAATGCCTGATGCAGTGCCTTACCCTTACAATCTTTCCTTCCCAGCCTTAATCAAGGGCCTATTTTATAATGAAGAAAATCTAAATAAATTAAGAGATGATTTTAAAAATATGACCTATGAAAATTGTCAAAATTTAAAATCACAAGCAAAAGAGCTTGGACTTTATGCAAAGTATGAGGGTAAAACTATTTGTGAATGGATAAAATATTTTATTTCTCTTGCAAAAGATGGACTTGATGAAAATGAAAAAATCTATCTTTCTTCCATAGAAAAATTGAAGGATGAAAAAGAAGTTTTAAGAGATAAATTTGAAAAAATTTATAAAAGAGATCCCAAAAAAGCTTGCGAGAAATTTTCTGTAAATTATGCCCTAGGTGAGATTAATGGCAAAGCTTAAAAGGGCTTTTGAATGTAAAAATTGTGGCCATGTTCAAAATGTTTGGGCAGGCCAATGCCCAGAATGTGGAAAATGGGGAACTTTGACTGAAAAAACCATAAAAAAAGAATCTTCATCAAAAAATTCCATCTCTCTTGATTTTGATAATCAGGCAAGATTATTAAAAGAAATTAAACTTGACGAGTCCGAAAGAATAAAATCCTCCTTTGAAGAATTTGATAGGGCGATTGGGGGAGGTCTTGTAAAAGATTCAGTTTCAATTTTAACAGCAAGGCCTGGAGCTGGAAAATCTACCCTACTTTTACAATTATCTTCATCCTATGCCAAAGATGGATTTAAGGTCATGTATGTTTCGGGAGAAGAAAGCGAATCCCAAATAAAAGCGAGAGCTGATAGGATTATTGGAGAAATTTCACAAAATATTTGGATTTTGTCAACAAATTCGATGGATCTTGCTGAAATTGAAATAAAGAAAAAAGATGCAGATATAATAATTTTGGACTCAATTCAAACTTTTGCTTTAAACGAATTTGACAACAAACAAGGATCTCCTACCCAAACCATTGAATGTGCAAATAAGTGTGTTGAACTTGCAAAAAATCCTGAGAAAAAAAGAGCCTTTATTATGGTAGGACATATGAATAAATCAGGAGAAATGGCAGGACTTAGGACCTTGGAGCATTTGGTTGATACGGTTTTAGTTTTGGATGGAGAAAGCGAAGACGATTTAAGGCTTTTGACAAGCACAAAAAATAGGTTTGGCCCAACAGGAGAAGTTGGATTATTTTCCATGCAGGAAGAAGGCCTAATCGAAATTACAAATCCATCAGAATATTTTATTACAGAAAGAGATTCAGGCATCGAAGGATCTGCAATTTCTGTGATGAAAGAAGGAAGCAGGCTTTTAGAAATTGAAATAGAATCTTTGGTTTCAAAATCATTTATGCCCTATCCCCAAAGAATTGGAGATAGCTTAAGAAAAGATGATTTGAATACTTTAATTTCAATTTTACAAGAAAGAGCAGGAATAAATTTATTCGATGAAAATGTAATAATAAAAGCAACGGGCGGACTAAAAATGAGAGAGCAATCAGTAAATCTTGCCATAATGATTTCAATCGCCTCATCATATTTGAAAAAACCAGTTGACAATAAAACAGTTTTTATAGCAGAAGTGGGCCTAACAGGAGAGCTAAAAAAAGTCCCACAAATAAAATCCAGACTAAAAGAGCTAGAAAGATTAGGCTACAAAAAAGCCTACATAGGAAAATCACAAATAGATAAAAAAGAATACAAAAATTTAGAAATAAAAGAGATGAAAAATATAAAAGAAGTAATCTTAGATGTTTTTGGAAAATAAAAGAGCCTTGATGACTCTCAGTCTGTTGACAAACTAAAAATTTTCCCATTTCGAGCGAACGTAGTGAGTCGAGAAATCTCATGAGATCTCTCCATGCGTTCGTTTCACTCGCACTAAAACACTTTTTCTCCGCAAATTTTTCCGTGCTATCGCACTAGTTTTAGGGATTATTGTGCCAAATCAAGGCACAATAATCTAGTCGAGATGGTATGTAGCTTAATTTTTATTTTATAATAAAATATTAGCTAAAACTATACTTTGTCTTCGCTCTGACTCTTGTAAATTTACAAGAGTCTTTTTTTGCGAAAAAATCAAAAATTTCAAAAAACTTATAGAAAAATGTTGACAAAAGAAATATAAAAGGTTATATTGTAAATGATTAAAACGTTTTAACGGAGTTTTTTATGGCAACTATTAAAGATGTAGCAAAACTTGCTGGAGTTTCTATAACTACAGTTTCTATGGTTTTGAACAAGACTAACAATAAAATATCTGACCAAACTAGGAAAAAAGTTATTGATGCAGCTGAAAGCTTAAATTATAAGGCAAATAATTTTGCAAGAGCCCTTGCTAGCAAGAAAAGTAATGTGATTATGGCTATCATTCCCGACATTTCCAATCCATTTTTTTCTTTGCTGGTTAAAAATCTTACCTATTATGCAGAAAAATATAAGTATTTTTTATACATCCACAACACGAACAACAAGGACTTGGATAAGGGGAAATTTTTAAATATTTTAAATAGCAATTTTGTAGCAGCCTCTTTGATTGTTGACAGGAATGTTAAAAATCTTGACCAGGATTTGATTGAGAAAAATAACATTATTTTTTTGGATGAGGTAGATTTTAATAATAATTCTTACCACATGGTGACTGGAAATAATGAAAAAGGCGGACTTTTGGGCATGGAATATTTGATAGGTAGGGGTTTTAATAATATTGGAATCCTAATTGGTCCAAGGTCTACTGCTAACTCATCCAGAAGACTTTCAGGAGCCATTAAGGTTGCTATGAACAAGGATATTTATATTGATTCTTCAAATATAATTCATGGAGATTATACTTTTGAGGGTGGATATAAGGCAGGCAAATATTTCTTGGAAAAAAATATCGATGCAATTTTTTCTTTTTCTGATATGTCATCATACGGACTTTTGAAATTTTTTTCTGAAAATAAAATTAAGGTACCAGATGATATTTCTTTGATAAGCTATGATAATTTATTTTTAAATAATATTGTTAGTCCAAGGCTTACATCTATTGATCAAAATCTTGAAATGATTGCAAAATACTCTATTAAAATGGCAGATGATTTGATAAAAAATAAAAAAGTTGATAGGAAGGTTATGGTTGAACCTTTTATAAATTTTGGAGAAAGTGTAGGGGATAAGAATGAAGATACTTAATTTTGGTTCTTTAAATATTGATATATTTTTCAGGGTCGAAGAAATTGTAAAACCTGGGGAAACTATTAGTGCAAAAAGTATTGAAAAAAGACCAGGTGGCAAGGGATTAAACCAATCTGTTGCTCTAGCTAAAAGTTTTGATAAAGTTTATCATGCTGGAAGCGTGGGTCAAGATGGCCTATATTTGATTGATTATTTGAAAAAAGAAAATGTAGATACCGAGTATATAAAAAAATCTGAAAAATTGACAGGAAATGCAATAATTCAGGTAGATGATAAGGGGGAAAATTCAATAGTCCTTTATAAGGGAGCAAATTTTGATAATGATGAGAAATTTATCGACCAAGTTTTGGATGATTTTGGTAAAAACGATGTTTTGGTCTTACAAAATGAGATAAATTCAATGAAATATTTAATAGATAGGGCCTATGAGAAAAATATGAAAATAGTTTTGAATCCTTCTCCTATAACAGATAGGATAAAGGAATTTGATTATGAAAAAATTGACCTTATCTTGGTTAATGAACATGAGGCAGCAAGCATTAGTGGGAAAAAAACAAACGATGAGAAAATTGCTTATTTTAAAAATACCTACCCAAACTTAAAAGTAGTTATGACCTTGGGAAGCAAGGGGTCAATTTTTATAGCTAAGGATGAAAAAATAAAACAAGACTCTTTCAAGGTTAAGGCTCTTGATACTACAGGAGCTGGAGATACCTTTACTGGATATTTTGTATCTTATTTTTACCAAGGAAAAGATATTAAAAAGGCAATGGAGCTTGCAAGCAAGGCATCAGCCTTATCAGTTACAAAAAAGGGTGCAAGTATTTCAATTCCAAGCCTTGATGATGTTAAAAATTTTGAAAGGAGCGATGTATGAAAGAAAAAGGAATATTAAATAGCGAAATTTCAAAAAGACTTTCTGACTTGGGTCACACTGACCTAATAGCAATTGGCGATTGTGGTTTGCCAATTGATCCTGACAAAAAAATAGACTTGGCCTTAAAACTTGGCGAGCCTAAATTTATCCATGTCTTAGAAGTTTTACTTGAAGATTTTGGATGTGAATATTATTACTTGGCTGAAGAAATTAAGGAAAATAATCCAAAGCAAGAAAAGGATATAAAAAATCTTTTACCAGATTGTGACTCTTCTTATATATCTCACGAAGATTTTAAGAAAAAATTAAAAGATGTGAAATTTGTAATAAGGACCGGGGAAGACACACCTTATTCAAATATAATTTTAAGATCAAAAAATATCTTTTAGGAGGATTTTATGAAAATTGAAATGAAAGATATTTACAAATCTTTTGGAAAAAATGACGTCCTAAAGGGTGTAGATTTTACCTTAAATGAAGGAGAAATTCATGCCTTGGTTGGAGAAAATGGGGCAGGAAAATCTACCCTAATGAATATTTTATCTGGAGTTTTGTCAAAAGATAAGGGAGAAATATTAATTGATGGAAAAAAAGTTGAAATTAATACCACCAACGATGCCAAAAAATACGGCATAAGTTTTATCCACCAAGAATTATCAGATTGGCCGGAGCTTAGTATCATGGACAATATTTTTATGAACAATGAATTTAGAAAGGGGATTTTTCTTGATAAAGATTCTATGAGAAAAAAATCCATAGAACTTCTAAAAAGATTTGACCTAGATATTGATCCTGATACAAAGGTTTCAAAATTGTCAGTAGGCCAAAGGCAAATGATGGAAATTGCCAAGGCGAACTTAAACAAGGTAAATGTATTAATCCTTGACGAACCAACATCGGCCCTAACCAATAATGAGATTGACAAATTATTTAAGCTAATAAAAAGACTAAGAGATCAAAAAGTTTCCATGATCTATATATCCCACAGGATGGAAGAAATTTTTTCCTTGACCAATAAAATTACAGTAATGAGAGATGGAAAATCGGTATCATTGATGGATACAAATAAAACTTGCGAAAAAGAAGTGGTTTCAGCCATGGTAGGTCGAGATATTGGAGATTTTTACCCTAAAATGGATGCAGAAATATCTGATGTAAAAATTGAAATAAAAGATTTTAATAGGAAGGGATATTTTGAGAATATAAATATAAAAGCAAAAAAAGGTGAAGTTTTGGGAATTTCTGGTCTTATGGGAGCAGGAAGAACTGAAATTATGAGATCTGTTTTTGGACTTGACCCAAAAGATAAGGGAGAAGTTTTTATTGATGGCAAAAAAGTTGTAATAAATAAACCAATAGATGCCATAAAAAACAAAATTGCCTTTGTAACAGAAAATAGGCAAGAAGAGGGCCTTGTCCTTGATGAATCTATAAGAGAAAATATTTCCCTCTTAAACTTTGATAAATTTTCAAAAAATTCATTTATAGATAAGAAAAAAGAAGAGAATCTATCTGATAGCTTGGTTGAAAGTTTTAAAGTTAAAACCCAATCATCAGAAGTAAAAGTTTCGGACTTATCTGGAGGAAACCAACAAAAAGTTGTATTTGCAAAGTGGTATGCCATAGATCCAGAAATTTTAATTCTAGATGAGCCAACCAAGGGGGTAGACGTAGGGGCAAAAAGAGAAATATATGATTTAATAAAAGATTTAACAAAAAAAGGCGTATCAATCATACTTATTTCAAGCGATTTGCCAGAGTTACTTAGCCTATCAAATAGAATTTATGTAATATATGAAGGAAAAATGCAAGGGGAAATTTCAAGTGAAAATGCAAATCAAGAAAAAATAATGACCCTTGCCACAGGAGGAAAAATATGACCAATATAAAAAATCGATTTAAAGAAAATCAAAATCTTGGGACAATACTTGCCTTAATAATTTTAATATGTTTTGTAAGTTTACTTAACCCAGCTTTTTTGCAAGTAAGTAACTTATTAAACTTAATGCGTCAACTTATAATAAATGGTTTTGTTGCCCTAGGAATGACCTTTGTAATTTTAACAGGAGGAATTGACCTTTCAGTCGGATCAACCCTTGCCTTAAGTTCAGCAATATTTGCCTGGCTTATGCAAAGTGGAATAAGCACAATATTTGCAATAATAGTTGCAATATTATTGGGAGTTTTATTGGGCTTAATAAATGGTTTACTAATAACCAAAGGAAAACTTGCACCATTTATAGTAACCCTTGCAACAATGACAATTTTTAGGGGTCTAACCTTAGTATTAATGGATGGAAGACCAATAGCTGGACAAAGAGATGACTTTGTATTTCAATTTTTAGGAAAGGGGCAAATTTTTGGAATTCCTTTCCAAGTAATTTTATTTATAATAGTCTATTTAATATTGTGGATGCTTTTGAATAAAACTTCTTACGGTAGAAAAATATTTGCCGTTGGAGGAAATGAAAAAGCAAGTTTCATATCAGGAATTAACATAGCAAAATCAAAAACTTTTGTATATATAATAAGTGCCTTGATGGCAGTTTTATCAGGACTTGTACTTACATCAAGACTAAACTCAGCCCAACCAACAGCAGGTTCTGCCTATGAAATGGATGCCATAGCAGCCGTTGTATTAGGTGGAACAAGTATGACAGGTGGAAGTGGATCATTAACAGGAACATTAATAGGAATTTTAATTTTAGGAGTCTTAAATAACGGACTAAACTTATTGGGAGTTTCAAGTTTTTATCAACAAATAGTAAAAGGAATAGTAATCTTGATTGCCGTTCTAATAGACAGAAAGAGAAATAAATAGGAGATAAACATGAAAAAATTTAGAAAATTATTGGCTGTTTTAGCCATAGCTATCTTTACATTTACAGCTTGTAGCATAGAAGGACAAGATACAAAAGATAATTCATCAAACACAAAAAAAGAAGAAAAAGCAAAAGATGGAAAATTAAAAGTAGGAGTTTCCCTATCAACATTAAACAATCCATTTTTCGTATCAATAAGAGAAGGGGTAGAAGAAGCTGCAAAAGACAAGGATGTTGAAACAGTTATAACAGATGCCCAAAACGATTCATCAACACAAAATAACCAAGTTGAAGATTTAATAACCCAAAAAGTAGATTTAATTATAATAAATCCAGTAGATTCAACAGCAATCTCATCATCAGTAAAAAAAGCAAACGAGGCAAATATTCCTGTAATTTGCGTAGACAGGGGATCAGATGAAGGAGAAATTGTAAGCTTTATTGCAAGTAACAACGTTGAAGGTGGAAAACTTGCTGGAGAATTTATTTTAGAAAAAGTAGGAAAAGATGCAAAAGTAATTCAACTAGAAGGAATTCCTGGAGCAAGTTCAACTCGTGAAAGAGGAGAAGGATTTAAAAAAGCAACAGATGGGAAAATTGACCTAGTAGCAAGCCAAACAGCAAACTTTGATAGGGCTGAAGGAATGACAGTAATGGAAAACTTACTCCAAGCTCAACCAGATGTAAAAGCAGTATTTTGCCAAAACGATGAAATGGCACTAGGAGCAAGCGAGGCTATAAAAGCAAGTGGCAAGGATATAGTTTTAGTTGGATTTGATGGAAACGAAGATGCAATAAATGCAGTAAAAGAAGGATCAATGGCAGCAACAGTTGCACAAAAACCAAAAGAAATGGGAAAAATCGCCCTAGAAACTGCAGTAAAATATCTAAAAGGTGAAAAAGTAGACGAAAAAGTTGACTCACCACTAGAATTAGTAAAATAAAAAAATAAAGCAATAAGATCCTAAAATTAAAAAAATATTAAAAATGAGCGAAGATTATTTTCTTCGCTCATTATTTTTTAAGCTATAAAATTTTTATAACTAATAGATCCCCAAAAATCCCTCAATCCACAAGATAAAAGAATGGGGTAGGATTTTTGAAATTATTAATAAAATTTTTGCGCTTGGGTGGGTGGTTATTAGGTCTTTTTTGCCCATTTTTTTTATAGTTTTTTCTACCATTTTTTCTAGATTTTCATTTCCCAAATTTTTTATTCCAGATGAATTATTGTTTGATTTTTTTAAAAATTCTGTTTGGACCCTGTTTGGACACAAAACTGAAATTTTTATATCTTTAAACTCGCGTCTTATAGCCCTTGAAAAAGACAAAACATAGGACTTACTTGCAGCATAAAGGGCAAATTTTCCTTGTGGAATAAAGGCTGCAGATGAGGAAATGTTTAAAATTATTCCGTCTCTTTTGAAAAAATCTAGGGAAATTTTTGTCATTGCTGTTAGGGCTTTTATATTTAAGTCCAAAGTTTTCATATCATTTTCTAACTTTGTATTTTTAAAATAATCATTTTCTCCCATACCGGCAGAATTTATCAAAAGTCCAATTTTTTTATTTGAATTTTCTAATTCTTTTTTTAAAATTTCAAAAGATTTTTCCTCACACAAATCAAGGGCAAATATTCTTGCCCTTGTTTGTAATTTTTCTGATAAATTTTGAAGTTTTTCGGCCCTTCTTCCGATTATCCAAATTTCTTCATAATTTTTTTTGTCAATTTGCCTTGCAAATTCATAGCCTATGCCTGAACTTGCTCCTGTAATTATGGCTATCATTATTTGCTCATAGCCTTCATTATTAGGTTTTGTTTTAAATTCCACAAATCGTGAGAAAGATCGACGTAATAATTGTGAGGTTGGTCAAATCTTTTTACCTCATCCCACAAAGATTTCACTTCGGATTTGCAATATTCGTTTATTTCTTCGATTTTTGGTGACTTGTAAACTTTTTTTCCATTTTTAAAGATTGGAACTTGCATTTTACGAAGTTCATAATTTTCCATTCTTTTCATCTTCCATGTAAAGTGTGGATCAAAAATTACAAGCGGTTTATTTTCATCAACAACTTCTTCTTTTAAAGTTATATAATCAGCTTCAGCCTTGCCGGTTTTTTTGTCGTATAATCTGTAAACTTCTTTTAGACCTGGTGTTGTAATTTTTTCTACATTTTCTGATACTTTTATTTTTGCAGTTTTGCCTTTTTCATCCTCAACTTGAACGAGTTTATAAACTCCACCAAAAACAGGATCAGATTTTGCAGTGATTAGTCTTTCTCCGATTCCAAATGAATCAATTTCTGCACCTTGTTGGAGAAGGGATTCTATTTTGTATTCATCAAGAGAATTGCTTGCGACAATTTTTGCATCCTTGTAGCCATTTTCATCCAAAATTTTTCTGGTTTCTTTTGTTAGGTAGGCAATATCTCCTGAATCTATCCTAACTCCTCCAGAAATTCCCAAAGGATCCAAAACTTCTTTGAAAACTTTCATAGCATTTGGCAAACCTTGTTTTAAAACATCGTAGGTGTCAATTAATAAAATGCAGTTATCTGGATATAATTTTGCGTAAGCCAAAAATGCCTCATATTCTGAATCAAATGATTGAACCCAGGAATGTGCCATAGTTCCTCCAGCAGGATAATCATACATTTGACTTGAAAGAGTATTTGATGTGATTGGAGCTCCAGCTATAAAGGCAGATCTTGCTCCTTTTACAGAAGCGTCAGGTCCTTGGGCGCGTCTTGCCCCAAATTCCATTACAGTTCTTCCCTTTGCAGCTCTTACAATCCTATTTGTTTTTGTAGCAACCAAAGATCCATAATTTAAAGATAAAAGCAAATAAGTTTCCAAAATTTGCGCTTCAATTATTGGAGCTCTTACAGTTACAATTGGTTCAGATGGAAACATTGCAGATCCTTCTGGAAAAGCCCAAATATCTCCGCTAAATTTAAAATTTTTCAAATAAGTTAAAAATTCTTCTGAAAATCTTGTGTTTTTTCTAAAATATTCAATATCTTCCTCGTCAAAATGAATATTTTCTACATAATCAATAATATCATCTAAGCCAGAAAAAATTGAAAATCCTCCCTCATCAGGATTTTTTCTATAAAACGCATCAAAAACTGCAATCGTATCTTTCATTCCACTTTCAAAATATCCATAAGCCATGGTGAATTCATAAAAATCACTGAGCATGGATAAATTTCTTCTTGTTTTCATATTTCCTTCCTCAAATTTTTCATTTTTTTCGCTTCAATATTGTTTTTATTATACCACTTATAAGAGGTATAGTAATAATGCTTTAAAAAAGCTAGGAAAAGGAGAATATAAATGTATATTTTTGACATAGATGGAACGCTTTTATATACAATTGATTCCATATCATTTAATATAAACCAAACTTTAAAAAAATTTGGTCTTAGCCAAGTTCCCACAGAAAAAATCAGGGAATTTGTAGGAAACGGCCCAAAAGTTTTGATTGAAAAAACTCTTGATTATATTGGATTTGAAAAATCTCGAAAAAGAGAAGAAATTTTAAATTCTTATAACAAAAGATATGACGACAATCCAACTTATCTTACAAGGCCCTATGATGGAATAGTAGAAGAGCTAGAAAAAATTAAAAAAAGAGGCGAAATTTTGGTTGCCTATTCAAACAAGCCAGATTCTACTTGCAAAAAAGTTATAGGGGAGATTTTTGGAGAAGGCTATTTTGATTTTATTTTAGGATACAGGGAAGATGTGAAAAGAAAGCCTTCACCTGAGGGTATGTATATTATAAAAGAAAGATTTGGAGTCGACTATTCAGATATTTTTTATTTTGGAGATAGCGAAGTCGACATGAAGTGCGGTAAAAATGCTGGAGTATTTACTGTAGGATGTGCTTGGGGTTTTAGGGAAAGAAAAATTCTTGAAAATTTAAAGCCAGATCTTATAATAGATAGTCCAAAAGAAATTTCAAAAATAAGGAGAGTATAATGGCAAATTTATCAGTATTTGATATTATTGGACCTGTAATGATAGGCCCATCATCATCCCACACTGCAGGAGCGAACAGAATTGCAAAAATTGCAAGAGATTTGGGCGGAGAAGGATTTACAAAAGTAGATTTTTATTTACACGGATCATTTGAAAAAACTTATCAAGGCCACGGAACAGATAGGGCTTTGGTTGGAGGAATTTTGGGTTTTGGTCCAGAAGATGAAAGATTAAGAAATTCTTTTGAATTGGCAGATAAAGCTGTAATAACTTATAATTTTATTCCACAAGATTTGGGAGATGTTCATCCAAACACAGTAAAAATTGTTCTTCACTATCCAGACGGCCACGATTTTAATTTGAGAGGCTCATCAATTGGTGGTGGAAATATTATGATAAATCAAATAATGGATAATGACGTAGAATATAACGGAAAAAATCCTACAATTATTTGCACCTATCCTGAACAAAAAGGAATGATAGCTTTCATTTCAAATGTTTTGTTTGACCACAATTATAATATTAAAAATATGAAAACTATAAACAAGGGAAACACAATCATGCTAATTGTAGAATTAGATCAAGATTTGGAAGAAGAAATTTACAAGGAAATTGAAGCTGGCAAGAATTTTGACTTTATTAAATATTTGGGGTAATTTATGAAAACAACAATGGAATATATTAAAAATAGATTAAAAGAAGAAAACAAGGAAGTTTGGGAGATAGCTCTTGAAGATGAAATGGAACTTACAAAAAAATCAAAAGAAGAAGTTTTTGCCTTACTACAAAAATCTCTTGATGTTATGAAAGATTCTTCACAAAAAGCACTCGATAAAAAATTAATGTCAATGACTAAGATGACTGGTGGAAATGCAAAATCAATGAATAATTATTTTCTATCAGAAGATACAATAATGGGAGATTTGCCAACAAAGGCTATGGCTATGGCTTTTTCAACATCAGAAGTTAATGCTTCAATGGGAAAAATTGTAGCAAGCCCAACAGCAGGATCTGCAGGAATTGTTCCAGCAAGTTTAATGGCTATGCGCGAAAAATATGGATATTCTGATGAAGAATTAATAAAAGCCATGCTGGTTGCAACAGAATTTGGACAAATTATTGCCGACAATGCAACTTTTGCGGGAGCTGAGGGCGGATGCCAAGCTGAATGTGGATCTGCAGCAGCCATGTGTGCAGCGGCAATTTGTTATTTAAGAGGATGTGACATTTATGTGATGGAAGATGCAGCATCAATTGCGCTTTTATCAATCATGGGTCTTGTTTGTGATCCAATCGGAGGAATGGTAGAATTTCCTTGCAATATTAGAAATGCATCAGGAGTTATAAACGCACTTTCTGCAGCTGATATGGCGATTGCAGGAGTAAAAGTTTTGGTAACATTTGATGAAGCGGTAGAAGCCTTAAAAGAAGTTGGAGATGCCCTTCCAGCAAGCCTAAGAGAAACAGGCGAAGGTGGAGTTGCAGCTTGCCCATCAGCTATAAGATTAAAAAGAAAATATATAGACAAAGAAGAAGATTAAATTTTTTAAAAATAAAAAGCTCAATGTAAACAAATCCTCAAGCATGAATATCGGACTTCAAAAATTGTTGATTTATAAATTTCAAAATTCTAAAATCGCAAACTCGCTAACGCGATGACAGATAAATAGATTAAAGTTGTGCCGGTGGCACGATTTTAATATTTATCCCTCGGAATAAAACGAAGAATTAAAATTTGATGGGATTTAAGTTATTTAATAAATAATCCTAGCTTTAAATTATAGAGTGCGATTTTTCACGAATTTTTAAATTTTAAATCAAATCAATTTTTTCCGTATGATATTCTTAGCGTGAGGATTTGACTACATTGCAAAAAAATAACCCATCTTGACCGACTGAAAGGAGTGGAGAGATCTCATGAGATTTCTCGACTCACTACGTACGATAAATCGGGATAAACAACCGAAATCAACGGTTGTTTATCTGCTCGAAATGGGTGTAAATTGAGCTTGTCGACAGTTTGAGCTATTTTACAAAAGTAAGATAGCTTTATTTTTTATCTTCATCATCTTTTTCATCTTTTAAATTAAATTTTTTTCTCATATGATATCTTAAAATTGTAAGCAAAAGTATAAAATAAAGGATGGTAAAAAGAATTAGAAGGATTACGCATATATTTCTTTTTATTTTGAAATATAAAATTATGGGATAGATTATGCCGAATAAAATTATTCCAAGAATTATTGAAAGATTTCCTGCAAAATTATTTCCGTATTCCCAACATTCTTTATTGTAACAAACTTCCCAAATGTGAAATCCTACTTTCATTTTTGGATAGTCTGTGTGAAATTTTTTGAAAAATATTCCTACATAAATTGAAAAGAATAATAAAAGAACATCACCAACTATTAAATTTCCCAAATCATCACCCTTTCTTTTAAATAATCTAGATAAAATATACCCCATTTGATATAAATTGAAAAATATTTACTTTTTGCATACAATATTAATAGACTTTATATGTTTATAATAAAAAAATGTTAAGCTAATAAAAGAGGTGATTATGTGAAAATTTTAATTACATCTGACTGGTACTATCCTGTCGTAAATGGTGTAGTAAGATCAATTTTAAATTTAAAATCATATCTTGAAAATAATGGATTTGATGTGAGGGTTTTGACTCTTTCAAATTCTACTGAAAGTTATAAAAAAGGAAATGTTTATTATATAGGAAGTCTTGGTGCTGGAAAAATTTATCCTGAAGCAAGAATTTCCGCAACTTTAAGAAATAAATATATTAGGGAAATAAAAAATTGGAAACCAGACATTGTTCATTCTCAATGTGAATTTTCTACTTTTATGATGGCGACAAAAATTGCAAAAAAAGCATCTTGCCCCCTAATCCACACCTATCATACAATTTATGAAGATTACACTCATTATTTTTCTCCATCAAAAAAAGTGGGCAAAAAAGTAATTTCGGTTTTTTCTAAGGCAATTGCTGATAGGGTTGATATGATTATTGGACCTAGCAAAAAAACTATGGAAATTTTAAAATCCTATGATATTGAAGATGAAAAAATAAAAATAATTCCAACAGGAATTGAAATGGCGGAAAAACTTGATGATAAATATAAATTAAGAGATTATTATGGCTTTGATGAGAATGATAAAATCATTTTATATTTGGGAAGGCTTGCTGAGGAGAAAAATATTGAGGAATTGATAGATTTTTACAATAGGCTTGATATGGAAAAACTCAAATTTATCCTTGTTGGCGGTGGTCCTTATTTGAAAAAATTAAAATCTTATGGGGAAAAAATTGACAAAAAAATCTATTTTACGGGCATGGTTAGGCCCGAGGAAGTAAATAATTATTACAGGATGGCGGATGCTTTTGTTTCTGCAAGCAAGTCTGAAACTCAAGGTCTTACTTATTATGAGGCTATGAGCAATGGGACTTTGGCGATTTGTAGGAAAGATACTTGCCTTGACGATGTAATAATTAATGATTTTAACGGCTATCAATATGAAGATTTTTATGATTTTAAAAAAGATTTAGAAATTATTTTTTCTGACAGAAAAAAAAGAGAGGAACTTTCAAAAAACGCGAGAGAATATGCTCTTGAGAATTTTTCTATTGATTCTTTTGGAAAAAAATGTGTAAATCTTTATCAAGAAGCAATAAAAATAAAAAAAGGCAGGATAAATGAAAATTCTTATTTATAACGAAGATTATGAAACTGTGAAGGAATCTGGTGTTGGAAAGGCAATTGACCACCAAAAAAAGGCCCTAGATCTTGCTGGGGTTTCCTATACTCTAGACCCAAATGATGATTATGATATTTGCCACATTAATACAGTTTTTCCCAAATCTGCATCCTTTGCGACTAAGGCAAAAAAAGAAGGGAAAAAAATTGTCTACCACGGTCATTCTACCAAGGAAGATTTTGAAAATTCTTTTATTTTATCAAACCAACTTGCACCACTTTTTAAAAAATGGCTTATTTATTGCTATAAAAAAGGAGATTTAATCCTAACTCCAACTGAATATTCTAAAAATATTTTAGAATCCTACCAAATTGGAAAAGAAATTAAAGTTGTTTCTAATGGAATTGATCTTGATTTTTGGAAGGGGAAAAAGGAAGATAGGAAAAATTTTTACCAAAGATATGGGCTTGATAAAAATAAAAAATCCATAATTTCTGTAGGTCTTTTTATTGAAAGAAAAGGGATTTTGGATTTTGTAGACCTTGCAAAAAGACTTCCCCAATACGAATTTGTTTGGTTTGGAGAATTAAATTTGACACTTGTGCCAGAAAAAATTAAAAAAGCTGTTCAAACAGATTTAAAAAATTTACATTTTCCAGGATATGTTAATCAAGAAGCGTTAAGAGAAGCCTATGCTGGTTCAGACTTATACATATTTCCAACTTTTGAAGAAACTGAGGGCATAGTTTTACTTGAGGCCCTTTCAACCAAGGCTGACATAATAATTAGGGATATAGAAATTTATGAAAATTTAAAAGATGGAAAAGAAATTTATAAGGCGAAAGATATTGAGGAATTTCACCAAAAAATTAAAGCAATTTTAGAAAAAAGCTTACCTTCTTTAAAAAACGAGGGATACAAAATTGCCCAAGAAAAATCTATAGAAAATGTTGGTAAAACTCTCAAAAAATATTACCAAGACCTTTTAAAAGGAGAAGATAAGTGAGAAGCATAGTAAAATTTTTATTATTTGCCCTTTTAATAATTGTTCTTCCAAGTTTTGTGATGCTTTTTGTTGCAAATTTGAGTACGAACAATTTTATTTTGGTATTTGCAGGGCAAATTTTAGTATTTTTAATTTTGATAGGCTTTTATTTTATTATTAGAAAAAAAATCATAAAATACGAAGATGAAACTCTTTCAAAAATTCAAAACGAAAAAAATATTGAAAATTTAAAAAAATTAAGAGAAGAAAGAATTTCCTTTAAATCAAAGGCAAATATTACAAAAAGAATAATTGACCTTGTTTATTCCAAAGAAGAATGCATGAATTTAAGAAAATTTTCATCAACTTATGATGAAATGATTTTTTATTATGCCGCATTAATAAAAAATGAAAGGGCAGAAAGGGAAATTTATAAGAAAAAAAGAGATAATTTTATAAAAAGATACAAAAATAGGCACTTTATTTTCCTAGATTACAAGGAAAATGTAAAAACTTCTATAAAATGGATGGGAGTATTTTTAATATTTTCCCTAATATCATTTTTAAATCCCTTTAAATTTATAAAAAGCGAGGACATTTACAAAATTTTACTTTTATTAAATTTCACCTTTAATCTTTCTATAGTTGTAAATACAATTATCTGGATACTAAGAAGCCTAAAAAGCCACTGGGCAAAAGACTTGGTTTAAAAAATATTATATAAATTTTGACAAAAGAATTTCTTTTGTCTTTTTTTATTGGAAAAATTTACAAAATCAATTTTTAAAATCATTTAATTAAAATAAAATATTAAATTAATTAAGATTTACAATTAAAATATTAAAAATATTAAAAAATAACTTTACAAAAATTAAAAAGCTGGTATACTTATTTTATAAAGGAGGCGGGTTTTGATTAATAAATGTCCTAATTGTGGTGGTGACTTGGTCATCACATCTTATAAATGTAATTCATGTTTAACTGAAGTTAGCGGAGAATTTGAAATGGGAAAATTCCAAAGGCTTGACGCGGAGGATTTGGAATTTATTGAACTTTTTTTACAAAAGCGTGGAAGTATAAAAGACGTTGGTGAAAGTTTGGGAATATCTTACCCGACTGTAAGAAATAAAATTGACAAGCTTGTTAAAAAACTTGGTGGAAAAATAGATAAGCAAGAATCTAGAATAGATATTTTGAACATGGTCAATAGCGGAGAGATTACTCCAGACCAAGCAAGTGAATTATTAAAGGAGCTAAAAGATGAATGAAGAAAAGAAAATGATTTTAGATATGTTAAAAGAAGGAAAAATTACTGTTGAACAAGCAAGTGATCTTTTGGAAGCTGTTGGAAAAGATAAGGCAAAAAACAACGAAGAAAGTTTTATCGACAAATTATCAACTTCTTTTGAAAAAGTTATGAAAAAAACTAGCGAAACTATTTCAAATTTTGATTTTGATTTAGACCTTGATAGTGTAAATATTCCAAATATTTATCACATCAATTCTCAAAAATCTGAAAATCAAACAAAGATTGACGATGAAATCAATGAAATTGAAATAAATCTTATAAATGGTTCTTTGGATATTGAAAGAGCTCAAGAAAATCACATTATGGTTGAAGAAAAAGTATTTTTCAAAAACAAAGAAGACCAAAAAAATGATTATCTAAATATTGAAGTTGTTGAAGATAAACTTCTAATAAACGTAAATGAAAATTATAGCTCTATTGATGCAAGTGCAAATGTAAAATTATATTTGGGCAAAAATATTTACGACAAACTTGATGTAAATATTATAAATGGCCAAGTTGAGATTTGTGATGTTGATTTTAAGGAAAATAATATTGAATCAACTAATGCAAGATTCACCCTTATAAATACTGCGGGAAACATTGACCTAAAAAATACAAACGGAAAAATTGAAATTAGAAATACTAATGGAGATCTTGAGGTTTCAAATGTAAATGGATCAGTTTATCTTACAAATGTTTCAGGTGAAAATGCAAATGTAGAAGTTGTAAATGGATCAATCAGAATTGATGGATTAAACATGGAAAATGTAGACCTAGCTTCAAAGGCTGGATCAATTAGAATTTTCAAAATTATTGATGCAAAAAATGTAAATATGGCAACTCAATTTGGATCAGTTGTTGTTGATACAAATGAATTTAATAAAAACATTAAAGCTTTAATTAAGTCATCATCTTATTCAATTGCAGAAAAATTTAAAAATAAATTGCAAACCAAAGATGGCTATCAAGTTTCAACTGACCCAGAAGAGTCAGATTTAGATTTAGATATAAAATCAGCATTTGGTAGAGTAAATCTTAGATAGATAATAAAAACAAAAAGGTCTTAGGAGAAATCCTAAGACCTTTTTTAAGTGGAGATTCTACAAAAAAGAGGCTTTTGAAAATATTTTTTGCAAAAGGCTATTTGTATTAAGAGAAGTTTACACTTCTTTTAATCTTACATTCCTGAATCAATGAAAGATTAAATATGAAATATTTGTTATTGAGGGATTAATTCAAATATTTCCAAAAGAAAAAAACAATTAATTAAGGAAGAGCACCAAAATATTTGGCGATATTTTTTTGTTTTTTCTTTCAATTAAATAATAAGAAAGTTTTGTTTAATAATTTGAAATTATTTGTAAAATTTAGGTAAAAATTATAAATTTTTAAATTTTTTTATTTAAAAATCATCTAAAAGCTTTTAAAATCAAGGATTTTTAAAATTTAAAAAATTTTTTTAAAAAGTCTTTACAAAAACAAAAAGAGGGGTTACAATATTATTGTATTAAGAGAGTGGTACAATAACACAGAAATACAAAAAGGAAAATGTATGGATATTTTAAAAATAATTTTGCCAATATTTTTATTAGGAATTTCTTTTATTTTTTTGATAAAAAAATTGGACAAAAATTATAAAAATGAAAAAGAAAAAAATCTAGAAAATAATGGAAATTATTTGGCGGAAGGAATAGGGCTTGGGATAGTTTTTGGAGCAGCTTTTGGAAGTATTTTCGATGATATAGGATATTGGATTTCTATTGGAATGCTTTTAGGTTTAACTATTGGCCAAGCGATTGAAAAAAAGGAGGCTTAAATGGAATTTGATAATGATAGACCTATTTATCTTCAAATTTTGGAAGATTTTAAGTCGAAAATTTCAAGTGGAATTTGGAGTCCTGGTGAAAAAATTGATTCTGTAAGAAATTTGGCAAAACTTTATGAGGTTAATCCAAATACTGTTCAAAGGGCTTTGGCTGAACTTGAGCGTGATGGTCTTTGTAAAAGTCAAAGAACTGCTGGAAGGTTTGTAACTGATGATGAGGAGTTGATAAAATCTTTATCAAAAAATGCTTTTGAAATAATTTGTGAAGATTTTATAAACAATGCAAAAAATTTAAAAATTTCAAAAGAAGATGCTCTTGATGGTCTTGATAAATTTTGGGAGGTGGACTAATGTTAGAGATTAAAAATTTGACAATATCTTATAAAAATAAAATTGTTATAGATAAGATGAATTTGTCACTAAAAAAAGGTGAAATTGTTGGACTTTTGGGACCGAATGGATCTGGGAAAACTACCCTACTTAGGATTCTTGCAGGTCTTGAAAAAAATTATGCTGGGGAGGTTAAAATTGGAGGAGAAGATCCAAATAATCTTACAAAATCTTTTGTATCCTATCAACCAGACCACCTTCCCTTGGATAAATCATATAATTTGGTAAAAATTTCGAATTTATATGCTGAATTTTTTGAAGATTTTTCCAAGGAAAAATTTGAAAAAATAATAAGAGATTTTAAGCTTGATATGAATATGAAAATAAAAAATATGTCAAAGGGAATGAAGGACAAGGTTCAAATTGCTCTTTCTCTTTCAAGAAAGTCCGATTTATATCTTTTGGATGAGCCGATGAGCGGGATTGATCCTGCAAGCAGGAAAAAAATTATGGATGTGATAATTGATAATTTTGATTCTGATGGCCTTATGATTATTTCGACCCATTTGATTAGTCAAATCGAAAGACTTTTGGATAAGGTTATTTTCATTTCAGATGGAAAAATCATTTTGGAAGAAAATATTGATGATTTGAGAGAAAAACACAAGATGGGAGTTGAAGAATATTTCGAGGAGGTTTTCAATGGCTAAATTATTAAAACACCAATTAAAAGAAAATATTAGGGACATCCTTCCTTGGATGGTAATTCCTTTAATTATATCAGTCGTATTAAACTTTATAAATTCATATCTTGATTCAGCGTTTTTGGATTTTATAACAGTTATTTCAATGTTAGTTATGTATTCATCCTTTGCGATTTCTATGATAATTGTAATTTTAAATGATTATAAAAAGTTTTATGGCGAAGAAGCTGCCTTTTATGATGTTCTTCCAGTAAAATCAAAAGATATAACTACATCAAGAATTTTAAATATAATGATTATTGCCTTACTTGCAGGCCTTGTATTTCTGATAGAATTTGTCGGATTCTTTTTCATTACAACAGGAGCAAGGGGAGAGGATATAAGCCAAATATTTAAGCAAATAAAAACAATTTTAGACCAAGTACCATCAAAAACTATACTTGTCTTTATAATTACAGTTTTAATTTCCCTTCTTGCAACTCTTACAAGAATTTTGGCATCAATAAGCATTGGATCAAGCAAAACTTTCAAAGATTTAGGAAAATTCGGGCCAGTTGTAGTCTTTATTTTGATAACAATAGTAATTTCAATTTTGGGACTTACATTTGGAGTGAAATTTTTAGAAACATTTTCAATAGATGCAGGAAGAAGCTCAGATCAAATACAAAATGGTTTCTATTTAAGCAATGTGGAAACTGTAGAAGAATTGACAAGAGTGATGGGACTAGGTACTATTTTAAACACAGTAGTAACAGCCGTACAAATATTTCTCACAAATTTCTTCCACAAAAATAAATTAACAGTAGCATAAAGAAAGGCCCAAGCTTTATCCTTGGGCTTTATTTTTTTCTTAGTATAATAAAAAAGAGGTGACTTATGGAAAAAATATTATTTTTAAAAGGAGAATTTGTAGAAAAAATTTGGGGAGGAGATAGGCTAAAAAAAGAATTTCCCTACCAATTTAAATCCGAAAATATAGGAGAATATTGGGCTATTTCTGCAATGAAAGACTTTCCTTCAAAAATTTTAAACGGAAAATATAAGGGAGAAAGTTTAGATTTATTATACCAAAACCACAAGGACCTTTTTGGAGATGAAAAAAAAGAAAACTTTCCCCTTTTAATAAAATTAATAGATGCAAATGATGACTTATCAATCCAAGTTCATCCGGATGATGAAATGGCAAAAAATGAAAATTCCTACGGAAAAAGCGAGTGCTGGTATATTTTAAATGAAAATCAAGCAAAAATAATCTACGGCTTAAAAACGAAGGGTAAAAAAGAGGCTCTTGATTTAATAGATAAGGAAAAATGGGATGATTTATTAAAAGAAGAAGATTCGAAAAAAGGAGATTTTTTTAAAGTTCCTGCCGGCATGGTCCACGCCATAAAAAAAGGAAGCCTGATTTTAGAAATTCAACAAGCATCAGATATAACCTACAGACTTTATGATTACGATAGAAAAGATAAAAATGGAAATAAAAGAGATTTACATCTTGATAGATCGAAAAAAGCCTTAAAATGTCTTGATACAGAGAAAATCCACGAAAATTTAGGGAAAAATACAGAAAATTTGTATGATAACGAATATTTTACAGTAAAAAAAATAAATGTAGAAAAAGAAATTTCATTTGAAAGAAAAGATCCTTATATTTTAGAAAGTGTAATAAAAGGTGAGGGAGAAATTATTGTAGATGATGAAAAATATCCTATAAAAAAAGGAGATTTTTTTATAATCACAAATTATTGTAAGTCTTATTCTTTTAAAGGAAATTTAGAAATTGTAGAATCAAGTTCAAACTAAGTATAAATAAAATAAAAACCATCTCGAGCGAAAGTTAAGAGATCTCATAAGACTTCTCAATTCATTACTTTTTTTCGAAATGGGTTTATTTTTTTCGGTAAGCTTAAAACAAAAATTCTATTTTAATTTTGTTTATTTAAATAAACTTTTAACCTATCAAAAATTAATAAGAATACTATTATCAAAATTAAAGCATCTACTGATAAGAATGAATAGTTGTATGCGAAAGCGTACAAGGTAAAATTATTAAATCCTGCAGCTTTTGCTGTAGTCATATCATTAAAAAAGATAAAAGCGCTAATAACATTGAAAGCACCGCTTACTAAATAAGAAATTATTATTGAAGGTATATAAGAAAATTTGCTTTTGCTTTTTCCAAAAGAAATTCCAGAAATGGCAATTGCTGAAAAGGATAGGATATAATCCAATAAAGCTTGGGCTGGATGGAGTATTGTTGTTGCAGTAAGTAAATTCAAAACTCCAAAAATCAAAGCTGCCCACAAGCCTTTTTTAAATCCCCATCTTATAGCAAAAATTACCAGAGGAAGTCTGGAAGCAAGGGTAACAGAACCTCCAAGAGGCATTTTAAATAAAACCACAAAAGAAAGTATAAAGGAAAGGGCGATTGACACTCCTCCTTCAACTATAAATCTTGTATTATTTTTCTCCATATTTTACTCCTTTTTTTCTGTTATATTTTACATAATAACAATTTTAAGTATATCACGTTAAGAAATAAAATTAAATAATATAAAATAATATAAGCAAAGAATACTTTAAAAATGAAGAAAAATTAGTAAAATGTAGATATATTATTTACAAAAATTGAGGAATAAAATGAAAAAAATATTATATATATATAACCCAATGAGTGGGCAAAGGACTATTGGAAATCATTTAAGCTCAATTGTTGAATATTTCTGCAAAAATTCATATTTTCCTACAGTCTACGCAACTCAAAAAGCAAATGATGCCAGGGAAAAGGTCAAAGAATTTGCCAAGGATTATGATGAAATTTTAGTAAGCGGAGGAGATGGAACCTTGGATGAGGTTGTATCTGGTTTATTAAAAGCAAAAGAAAATTCAATAATTGGATACATTCCAACAGGATCAACAAATGATTTTTCAAGATCATTAAAAATTCCTTCCGATATAAAAAAATCTACAAAATTTGCTATTAAAGGCGAGGTTATGGATGTGGATGTAGGAAAATTTAATTCTAAATTTTTCACCTACGTTGCAGCCTTTGGATCAATCGCCCAAGTTTCTTACGAAACTGACCAATCAATGAAAAATATTTTTGGAAGATTTGCCTATATTTTGGAAGGGGTAAAAACTGTTTCAAACTTAAAATCCTACAAGGCGAAAATAAAAATTGATGAGGAAGTCTTTGAAGGAGATTTTATCCATTTTATGGCGACAAATTCCGTTTCAGTTGGTGGTTTTAATAATTTTTATAATAAAAATATTGGTCTTGATGATGGGATTTTTGAAGCTGTTTTGATAAAAAAACCAAATGGACTTATTGAATTAAACCAAATCATTGATGGGCTAAGAAGTAAAAAAGAAAATGATAATATAATTTTTAGGTCAGGATCTGTTTTTAAAGTTGAAAGCGAAGAAAAAATTGACTGGACTTTGGACGGAGATTTTGGCGGATCTTACAAAAAAAGTGAAGTCAAAGTTTTAAACAGGGCAGTTAAATTTAGGACGGGATTTTCAAAAGATAGTAGAGAGTTAATTAATAATAAAAAATTAATTGACAAAAGAATATAGAGGTAGTATACTATAAAATTATTTGATTTTACTATTTTGCCAAAAAAGGTTATAATAATAGAGAGAACCTAGGAGGTCAAAATGTTTAAAATCGGTGATAAAATAGTTTATCCTATGCACGGAGCTGGGATAATAGATTCTGTACAAACCAAAGAATTTTTAGGCGAGGAAAAAGAATATTTTATACTCAAAATGCCTATAGGTAACATGGATATATCAATTCCAAAAGCAAATATTAACAAAATGAATATTAGGGATATTATATCCAAAAAAGAAGGAGAAGAGATACTTGCAATTCTAGAAGAAGACCCTGAGGAATTAAATTCAAATTGGAACCTAAGATATAGGGAAAACCAAGAAATTTTAAAAACTGGAGATATTTTCAAAATTGCAAATATGGTTAGAGACCTTGTTGCCTTGGATGATGACAAGGGACTTTCAACTACTGAAAAAAAGCTTTTGAATAGGGCTAGAAGAATTATGGCAAGTGAGCTAGTCTTGTCAGGCTCTCTTGAAAAAGATGAGGCCGAAAAAATGATTGATGAATCAATCGGTTTATAAAAAAATAGGAGAAGATAATGTTAAATAGAATATTTCGAATTATGTTTTCTGTAATCGGAGCTATTCTAGGCATATCTGTGTTAAAATTGGTACTATCTGTTGTGGATTTTACAATAGATAGTTCTGTTTTTTTCATTACACTTAATGTCCTAATAGCTTTAGCATTTGCAGGCATATTTTATTTTCTATCAGGTTTAATTTACAAAATGATGGAAGATGTATTTATGAAATTAGAAAAATATTTGGAGGATTTACCGCCTCTTAGTGTAGCAGTTGGAATAAGCGGAGTAATTGTAGGTTTACTTTTAGCCTTTCTCGCAACCAAACCATTAAGCTCTTTGTCATTACCAGTAGTTGGTAATTCGATTTTTGTGCTATTATCCATTATTATTTATTTGGGCTTTGGACTTTTGGGTTGGAGAATTGCATCAAAATATCCAGACAAATACCCTCAAATATTTCAAAAAGTAAAAGAAGTAAAAATATCAAACAGAAGAGAAAATAAAAAAGAAATCGCAAAAGATACATCCTTAAAATTAATCGACACATCAGTTTTAATTGATGGAAGAATTTTGGATATTATTAAGATAAATTTCATTGAAGGAAAACTAATAATACCAGAATTTGTTCTAGAAGAGCTCCAACACATAGCCGACAGTCCCGACGATTTAAAAAGAGAAAGGGGCAGACGTGGGCTAGATGTTGTAAAAGAGATCAAAAAAAATAAGGATATAAATCTTGAAATTAGCTCAAAAGATTTTCCAGAAATAAAAGAAGTAGATTCAAAACTTTTGAAATTTGCCCAAGAAAGTGGAGCAAAAATTTTCACCAATGACTACAACCTAAACAAGGTTGCAGATGTTCAAGGAATAACAGTTTTAAATATAAATGATTTGGCAAATGCAATGAAAACTAAGGTTTTACCTGGAGAGATAATGGAAATTGAAGTTATCAAAGAAGGAAAATCAAGAAACCAAGGAGTTGGTTATCTTGAAGATGGAACTATGGTTGTTGTAGAAGATGGAAAAGATTTGATTGGAAAGAAAATTAGTACAACAGTAACCAGTGTTTTACAAACATCGGCTGGAAAAATGATATTTGTAAGGGCAAAGGAATAATATGATAGATGACAAAAAAATATCAGCAGTAATTACAGCAGCAGGAAACGGACTTAGGATGAAATCCGACAAGGCCAAACCCTACATAGAAATTATGGGCAGAAAAATTCTAGAAATTAGCCTTGATACCATAGTAACTCTTGAAAAAATCGACCAAATAATTGTAGTAATAAGAAAAGAAGACGAAAATTATTTGAAAGATATTTTGAAAAAATATGATAAGAAAATTTCTTATGTTTTTGGAAAAGAAACAAGAGAGCTTTCAAGCTACGAGGGCCTAAAAGCTGTAGACGAAGATTCAAAATTGGTCTTAACCCACGATGGGGTAAGACCTTTTGCGAGCAAGGAATTATTTGAAAAAGTAATAGAAAATTTAAAAGAATACAAGGCTGTAATAAGTGCAGTAAAATCAAAAGATACGGTAAAAATTGTGGACGAAAATTCATTGGTTAAAACAACTCCACTAAGAAAAGAAGTTTACAATGTCCAAACTCCCCAAGCCTTTGACAAGGATATGATTTTGGATTTTTACCAAAAATATACACAAAGTAATTTTACAATAACAGATGATAGCCAGCTTTTTGAAATATTTAGTAAAGAAAAAATTAAGGTAGTCGAAGGCGAATATTCAAATATAAAAATGACTACACCAGAAGATTTGATATTTGCTAGAGGTTTTTTAGAGGATTAAAATGAGAATTGGAATAGGATATGATGTTCACAAATTGGTTGAAAATAGAAAACTAATTTTGGGTGGAGTAGAATTTCAATATGAAAAAGGACTTTTGGGACATTCGGATGCAGATGTTTTGGTTCACGCCATAATGGATGCAATTTTGGGAGCCCTAAACCTTCCAGATATTGGAAATTTATTTCCAGACAACGACGATGAGTTTAAAGATATTTACTCAATCAAACTTCTCGACAGGGTTGTAAAATTAATGGAAGAAAAATCCTATAAAATTGGAAATTTAGACACTGTAGTTATTTGTGAGTTTCCAAAAATTTCCCCAAAAAGAGAAGAAATTCAAAAAAAATTGGCAAAACATTTAAAAACAGACCCAGAAAATGTATCAATCAAGGCTTCAACTTCAGAAAAACTTTCTTTTACAGGACGAGGAGAAGGGATTGAAGCAAGAGCTGTGGTTTTATTAGAAAAAATAGATTAAAATTATTTTATATTTTAAATTATAGGAAGGATTAAAAATGAAAAAATTATTTACTTCAGAATCAGTAACAGAAGGGCATCCTGATAAAATTTGCGACCAAATTTCTGATGCAATTTTAGATGAATGTTTAAAACAAGATAAAAATTCAAGAGTAGCTTGCGAATGTATAACCACAACAGGACTTGTCCTAGTTGTGGGAGAGATTTCAACAAATGCCTATGCACCAATAGAAAGCATAGCAAGAGATACAATAAAAGAAATTGGTTATGACGATCCAAAATTAGGATTTGATTATCAAAACGTTGCAGTTTTAACTTCATTAATAGAACAATCTCCTGACATTGCCCAAGGTGTAAACGACTCAATGGATTTTAAATCTACAAATGATAAGTACGACAAAATCGGAGCAGGAGACCAAGGAATGGTTTTTGGTTATGCAGATGATGAAACAGAAGAATACCTTCCTTTATCAGTTGTTTATGCTCAAAAACTTGCACAAAGATTAACTTATGTAAGAAAAGAAAAAATTCTAGATTATTTAAGACCAGATGGGAAAAGTCAAGTTACAGTTGAATATGATGATGGAGAACTAAAAAGAGTAGATTCCGTAGTTATTTCAACCCAACACTCAGAAGATGTAAGTCTTGAACAAATCAAAAAAGATGTAATCGAAAAAGTTATAAAAGAAGTTATTGATACAAAATACATCGACGATGATACTAAATTTTATATAAATCCAACAGGAAAATTTGTAGTTGGTGGACCAAAAGGTGACTCAGGCCTTACAGGAAGAAAAATAATCGTAGACTCTTATGGTGGATATTCAAAATCTGGTGGTGGAGCATTTTCTGGAAAAGATGCTACAAAAGTTGATAGGTCTGCAGCTTACATGGCAAGATATGCAGCAAAAAATATGGTTGCAGCAGGTCTTTGTAAAAAATGTGAAATTGGAGTAGCTTATGCAATCGGAGTTGCAAAACCTCTATCAATTTATGTAGATAGTTTTGGAAGTGGAAAATATGAAGATGAAAAACTTGCAGAAATTGTAAAAGAAGTTTTTGATTTTAGACCTCAAGCAATAATTGATAAATTAGACTTACAAAGGCCAATTTTCAAAAAAACTGCAGCTTATGGACACTTTGGAAGAAATGATGAAGATTTTACTTGGGAAAAATTAGACCAAGTTGATAAATTGAAAAATAAATAGGAGAGACCATGTCAAGGTTTAGAAAAAGTGTCGCAATAGATTTGGGAACAGCCTCAGTCCTAGTTTTTGTAGAGGATAAGGGGATTTGCCTAGAAGAACCTTCAGTTATAGCCAAAGACACTCTTACTGGAAAAATTCTTTCGGTTGGAAAAGATGCAAAGAAAATTTTGGGAAGAACTCCAGGAAATGTAATCGCCTTAAAGCCTTTAAAAGATGGAGTTATTGCAGATTTTAATGCAACAGAAGAAATGCTAAAATATTTTTTAAAAAAATCCTTAAATAGGTCCTTGTTCAAACCAGATCTTTTGATTTGTGTTCCAAGTAAGGCTACTCAAATTGAAAAAAGAGCAGTCCTTCAAGCTGCAGAAAATGCAGGAGCTCACAGAGTTTATTTGATTGATGAGCCTCTTGCAGCAGCGATCGGAGCTGATATAGATATTACAGATGAAAAAGGAAATATGGTTATAGATATTGGAGGAGGAACTTCAGATATTGCCGTAGTTTCTATGGGACAAATTGTAACAAGCGATTCAATAGAAATTTCTGGAGATACTTTCGATAGTGATATAAAAGATCATATAAGAAAAAGATACAGGATGCTAATCGGCGATGCTAGTGCTGAGATGATAAAAATAAAAGCCCAAGAAGCTGACTACACAGATTCAATAGAAGTTGTTGGAAGACTTATGGATGACGGTCTTCCTTCAAAAATATATCTTCCAGTTGGAGAAATTTATTCATGTTTACTCCCATCAATTGATAAAATTATAAATGGAGTAAAAAATGTTTTAGAGCAAACTCCACCAGAATTAGCTGCAGATTTGTACGAAAGGGGTATATTTTTAACAGGAGGCGGAGCCTTAACATTGGGTCTTGCAAAAAGAATCAATGAAAGACTTCAAATTGATGCAAAAATTGCAGAAGATCCAAGAGAATGTGTAATCAAGGGAACAGCAAGCGCCCTTACCTGGATTGACAATATTGATGAAGAAAAAAATGAGTCAATGAAAGCCAAGCAAAAGCAACTTGAAAAAAAGGAAAAAATGAGGAGAAGATAATGACAAAAAAATTAGTTTTCGTAAGACATGGACAAAGTGAATGGAATCTTGCCAATAAATTTACAGGGTGGGTAGATGTAGATTTATCAGACAAGGGAGTTGAAGAGGCAAAAGAAGCTGGAAGAAAAATAAAAGATGCAGGAATAAAATTCGATATTGCTTATACTTCAATTTTAAAAAGAGCAATTAAAACTTGTAACTTTGCCCTTGAATATTCTGACCAAATGTATGTTCCAGTTGTAAAATCTTGGAGATTAAACGAACGTCACTATGGAGCACTTCAAGGATTAAATAAAAAAGAAACAGCAGAAAAATATGGAGATGAACAAGTTCATATTTGGAGAAGATCATACGATACACTTCCACCAGCTCTATCTGAAGAAGAAGCAAAAGCACAAGCAAGCGAGGATAGGTTTAAAGAATATCCACAAGATATAATTCCAGTTGCAGAAAACTTAAAAGTAACCCTCGAAAGATGTCTTCCATTTTATACAGATAATATTGCAAAAGACTTAATTGATGGAAAAACAGTTTTAGTAGCAGCACACGGAAATTCTCTAAGAGCTATGGCAAAACATTTAGAAAAAATTTCAGATGATGACATAATGGATTTAGAAATCCCAACAGGACAACCATTAGTTTACGAATTAGATGATAATCTAAATGTAATCAAAAAATATTATTTATAAAAAAAGACATAAGGCCTCAAAACTTTTTGTTTTGAGGCTGTTTTTTTTAAGAAAAAATAATTAAAAGAGGAAAAAATGGAAAAAATAAAGATAATAGTTGATTCGGGAAGTTCGATTAGTCCCAAAGAGGCGAAAAAATATAATATCGGGATTATTCCTTTTAAAATTCATATTGATGGTGAAACTTATACAGATCAAATTGATATTGATAGTGAAGAATTTTTTGGCAAACTTGGTAAAAGCGAGAGAAAAGTAACAACTTCAATTCCTGGAGTCGGAGAATTTACGGAAATGTTAAATGAGTATATAAATGAAGGTTATAATAAAATTCTTTGCTTTTCGATAGGATCATCGCTTTCTGGAATGAATAATATGATGAATTTGGCAAAAAATCACATAGAAAATAAAGATGTAAGTATTGATATTATTGATACAGAAATTGCATCCCTACCCATATATTTTATAGCTACTAAGGCCGCAAAATCTGCACTAGCTGGTAAAAGTTACCAAGAAATTTATAAGGATGCTATAGAAGATGTAAAAAAAGCAAATGTATTTGTAAGAGCAGATACACTCGACTACCTTGTAAAAGGAGGTAGATTGCCAAAATCTATTGGAAAAGTAGCAAGTATAATGAAATTTACACCGATTTTTACAATGAAAGATGGGGAAATTAAAATTGCCAAAAAAGTAATAGGTAAAAAGAAATCTTTCAAAGAAATGGCGAAAATTGTTAAGGAAAAAATCCAAGATAAAAAAGAATACATTTTAGCAATTGGTGGAGGGAACAGTCTTGAAGAAATAAAAATAATAAAAGAATTATTAAAAGACGAAATAAAAAACGCAAAACTATTCAAAGAAATGCCAGTCCCACCAGTTTTTGGAGTCCACCTAGGACCCAAATCTCTACTTGTAAGTGTTGTTGATTGCTAAAAAATACCAGGCCATGTATGGCTTGGTATTTTTTTGTAAAAATGTTTGCAAAAAATTTTTAAGTGTGGTATTATATAAAAGTAAACGAAAGGAAATGAAATTAAATAAAATGTTTTTAGAAGAAAGATTGAAATTTATCGAAAGTAAACTTAATAAAGATTACAGGGTTAATGTTTCCGATTTGGCAGATGATCTTAATGTTTCTGAAGTAACTATAAGAAAAGATTTGAAAGAGCTTGAAGAAAAAAATATTGCCAAAAGAACCCACGGTGGAGCTATTAAGATTCAAAAAAATATAAAAGAACTTGCGGTTGATAACAAGAAAACCATAAATATAGATTTAAAAAAATCTATAGCCTTAAAGGCAAGTAAGTTTTTAGAAGATGACATAGTTATATTCTTAGATTCTGGAACTACAACTTATATGCTTGTTGATTATATTAAAAAATATAAAAATATAGAAGTTATTACATATGATTTAGGAATAGCCTACATCTTATCGGATTTTGAAAATATAAAAACATATTTATTAGGTGGATATGTAGATACAAAAACAAGAACCTTATCTTCTATTGATGGACTTGAGAACTTATCAAGACTGCATGCAGACATTTGTTTTATGGGCACAGATGCCTATGATGAAAAGTTTGTTTACTCAACATCAGAAAAAAAAGGAAGGATAAAAAGAAAAATGATTGAAAATTCTAATTTATCCATAATGATGACAGATAGCAGTAAATTTGGGAAAACAGGTTTCTATTCTTTCAACAAGTGTGATGAATTTGATTATTTTATAACTGAAGATTTTAAATCTAACATTTAAAAATTCAAAGGAGGGATTATGAAAGAGGTTATGATAATAGCCGATGATTTGACGGGTGCCAATGCAAATTGTGCCTTGATGAAGGGGATAGGCTTAACAACTGCAAGTATCACTGGAAACGATATTAGTGATCTTCGTGGAGAAATTGATGTATTTGCTTTTACAACCGACTCTAGGGCTATGAGTTCAGCTCAAGCTTATAAAAGAGTTTTTGAAAAAGTTAATAAAGTTAAAAAAGATGAAGTGATTTTATATTCTAAAAGGATAGATTCTACCCTAAGAGGAAACCTAGGATCGGAACTTAAGGCTTATCAAGATGCTTTAGGAAATAAAAGCTTGGCTATTTGTGTTCCATCTTTTCCAGATTCTAAAAGAATTGTAGTAAACGATTTTATGTATGTAGATGGAATTCCCTTGATGAATACAGATGCAGGCAAGGATTCAAAAATATCAGCCGTATCTAACTTGGTTAGCGAGAATTTTAAAAAAGATTATGAAGGAAAAATCAAACATATATCTATAAATGATATTGAAAAGGGTCTTGAAAATATAAAAAAATTAATAATTGAAAATAAAGACTATGACCTTCTTATCTTTGATGCTATAACAAATGAGCAAATAAGAATGATTGCTAAAGCAAGTATAGAAAGCAAAGTAAACTTTATTAGCGTAGATCCAGGTCCATTTACAAAAGAAGTAACAAAAATTCTTTATAAGCAAAGTCACATTAGTACAAAGGCTTTAGCAGTAATCGGCTCAGTTACAAATGTGACAATTAATCAAATGAAACAATTATACAAAAATTTCAATTCTTTTAAACTTGAAGTAGATCCTATAAAACTAATAGACATAAATCTAGCTTTAGAAGAGATCGAAAGAGCAACAAATCTTGCAGAAAAAGAGTTAAAGGAAAGGAAATTAGTTATAATAACTACAACACCAGATGATATTGCAAAAAGACTTGATTTAAAATCAATCTCTGAAGAAAAAAATATGAGTATTGATGACCTATCTCTTATGATTTCTAGAGGACTTGCCAAAATTGCAAAAAAAATAATAGTTAAGGACAAGGCAATATCTGGGGCCTTTACTTCTGGAGGAGATGTAACAATAGCAGTAACAGAAGAGCTTGGCAGCCAAGGAATTGAAATAAGAGAAGAAATAGAACCTCTAGTTGCCTATGGAAGACTTATAGGTGGATGTGTAGATGGTTTAAAAATTGTAAGTAAGGGTGGCATGGTTGGAACAGACCAAATAATGGTAAAATGTATCGACAGATTATTAAGTAAAGGAGAATAAAAATGAAAAGAAGTAGAATAGCAGTAACATTAGGAGATCCAGCAGGAATAGGACCAGAGATAGTAGCAAAAACATTTAATGTAAAAGAATTGTATGACCAAGCTGATATAGTTTTGGTAGGAGATAAGAATGTTTTAGAAAAAGCCTTAAAAGTTACAGGCCTTGATTTAAAAATAAATATTATTGAACATGTAAACGAAGGAAAATATGAATTTGGAACAATAGATTTAATAGATTTAAAAAATATGCCAGAAGATTATGAATTTGGCGAGATAAGTGCAGCTTGTGGTAAGGCAGCTTATGAATATATTTTTAAAGCAGGTGAGCTTGCTATGAATGGAGAAGTAGAATCTGTTGCTACATCACCAATCAATAAAGAATCATTAAGGGCAGCTGATATACCATTTATAGGGCATACAGAAATGTTTGAAAAAATATCTGGAGTAAAAGATCCACTTACAATGTTTGAAGTAGAAGGACTGAGAGTGTTTTTCTTATCAAGACACCTTTCACTAAAAGATGCAATAGATCAAGTTAAATATGATAAGGTTTATGAATACATTGAAAGATGTACAGAAGCTATGAAGAGATTGGGAGTTGAAGGAACTCTTGCAGTTGCTGGATTAAATCCACACTCAGGCGAGCATGGTTTGTTTGGATATGAAGAAGTAGAAGAGATTAGTCCAGCAATAGAAGATGCTAAGAAAAAAGGATTTGATGTTGTAGGACCTGTAGGAGCTGATTCTGTATTTGCCCAAGGACTTCAAGGAAAATTTGGAGCAGTTTTGTCACTTTATCACGATCAAGGACACATTGCTACAAAAACATATAACTTTATGAAGACAATTTCACTTACAAATTCAATGCCATTTTTAAGAACTTCTGTAGACCATGGAACAGCCTTTGATGTTGCAGGAAAAAATATTGCATCAGAAGTAAGCATGGTAGAGGCTGTGAAACTTGCTGCAAAATATGGCCCACAATTTAGAAGATAGTAGGTAAAATATGTCAGATAATAGAATATTAATAGCCTTAATAGTAGGACTTGTCCTACTAATAGGGCTTATTGTAAAAACAAAAATACATACATTTTTAGCTCTTATTATTTCAGCTCTTTTTATAGGAGTAGCCGGCGGAATGCCTTATGAAGAAGTAATAAAAAGTGTAACGGATGGATTTGGAGGTACACTTGGAAGTATAGGAATAATAATTGGATTTGGGGTAATGATGGGGCAGCTTTTTGAAATTTCAAACGCTGCAAAGAGAATGGCCCTAACCTTTATAAAAATATTTGGTAAGGGTAGGGAAGATTTGGCCATGGCCATTACAGGATTTTTAGTTTCAATACCAATTTATTGTGACTCAGGCTTTATAATTTTATTTCCAGTGGCAAAGGCCCTATCAAAAAATACAAGAAAATCAGTTATTACATTAGGACTTGCCCTAGCATCAGGACTTGTAATAACCCATACCTTGGTTCCACCAACTCCAGGACCTGTAGGAGCTGCTGGAATTTTTGGAGCAAATGTAGGTGCTGTTATTTTGTGGGGTATAGTAATAGCAATACCGATGGTTGTAGCAACCTTATTATACGCTAGATACTATGGGAAAAAGGTTTACCAATTGCCAGATGAAAATGGAGATTGGATAAGACCAGAAATTCAAGAAGAAATTAAAATAGTTGATTATAGATTAGATGAAAATGAAAAAATGCCATCAGCAACAATAGCGTTTTTACCAATAATAGTTCCTATAATACTCATCTTAATAAATACAATAATAGGAGCTCTTTCAAAAGTAAAAGGATTTGAAATAAAAGGAATTTTAAGCGCTTTTGTATTTTTGGGAACACCTATAGTTGCTGTTGGAATAGGTTTAGTAATAGCGATTATTACCCTAACTAAAAATATGTCAAGAGATAAGGTGATAAAAGAGTTAGAAATAGGCATCCAGTCTGCAGGAATAATAATTCTTGTCACAGGTGGTGGAGGAGCCTTAGGAAAAGTTCTAACAGAATCTGGTGTTGGATCTGATATAGCAACTTCAATTTCAAAGATGAAAATAAATCCATTGTTGTTGCCATTTATAATATCAACATTAATTAGATTTATACAAGGATCAGGAACGGTTGCTATGTTAACATCAGCGTCAATTTCAGCTCCTATAGTTTTAGAGTTGGGAGTAGATCCAGTGTTTGCAACCCTATCAGCCTGTGTTGGATCATTATTTTTCTCATACTTTAATGATTCATTTTTCTGGGTTGTAAATAGGTCGCTAGGTTTAACAAAGGCCAAAGAGCAAATAAAGGGATATTCAATAATATCAACAATTGCTTGGGCTGTTGGATTTGTTTCAATAGTTATTTTAAACCTACTATTTGGTTAAAATTATAAAACTTCATGATAAATCCCATGGGTATTTATTGTGAAGTTTTTAATTTATGAATATTTCCTTGGATATAGATTATAAACGGAAAATTAAAAGGAGTAGGTATGAAAATTTTATATGTTGAAATAGAAAATAAGAAAAAGATTTTGATAGAAAAAATAAAAAAAGATATATTTTAAATAATCTAAAATATCAACTTTCTGATATAAATGATCTAATAGAAAAAGAAATAAACCCATTAAAGCTTGATCTTTCAAGTTTGGAGGAAGTGAGTGGACCTTATAAAATTTTAAGTCCAATAGAATATCCAAAACAAGATATAATTTGTATAGGGATGAATTATCTAGATCATAAAGATGAGCTTTAACTTGTTTCTAAAGAAGATTTTGCCAAAAATGTTGATACAATTTATTTTTCTAAGGGAGCAAATAAAATTCTTGGAAATGAAGAAAAGATTCTTTTAAATGAAAAAATAACCGATTGTCTTGATTATGAAATCGAACTTGGAGTGATTATTGGGAAAGATTGTAAAAATGTAAAGGCGAATGAGGCTAAAAATTATATATTTGGTTTTACAATTTTTAATGACCTTTCAGCAAGAGAACTTCAAACTAAATACAAACAATGGTACTATGGAAAAAGTTTTGATGGTTCGTCTGTAATGGGGCCTTGTATTTTGTTAAATGATGGAAGTTTTGATTATAATAATTTAAGGCTTAGAACAAAAATAAATGGAGAAATAAGGCAAGAAAATTCTACAAAATATATGATTTTATCTGTGGATAAAATGATTGAAAATTTGTCGGAAGCTATGACCTTAAAAAAAGGCACTATCATAGCAACAGGTACTCCATCTGGAGTTGGAATGGTCTTTGATCCTCCTAGATTTTTGAAAAAATATGATGAAATTGAAATGGAAATTGAAAAAATTGGTGTTTTAAAAAATAAAGTAGGATAAGATATAAAAAAGCAAGATACTTCTTGCTTCAGGTTGTTGACAAACTAAAAATATGCCCATTTCGACCGAACGTAGTGAGTGGAGAAATCTAGTGAGATTTCTCCATGCGTTCGTTTCACTCACTTAGTCGAGATGGTACGTAGCTTAATTTTTATTTTAAAATAAATTATTATCTACATTCATACTTTGGCTACGCTCTGATCAAGATACTTCTTGCTTTTTTTATGTAAATAATAGACATTATCAATTGAAGAGTATAATAATATTGGAGGATATTATGGCTAAAAAAATTGATATTAATAAGGCGATTTATGATTTAGTTAATCGTGATGATAAATTAAAAAAAGATCTTATAGGTCTTGGTTTTAAAAATCTTTCCAATCCTCTTATGCTTAAAACTATGGGCAAAAAAATGTCTATTAGACTCGGGGCAAAGATGGTTGGAATTGATAATGTTGACAAAAAGTTAGAAGATTTGGGTTATGAAATTATTAACTCTTATGATGATTTTGAAGTTAAAAATAGAAGAGAACTCATTAAATCTTATGTAAAAAGATTGTCAGAGGGTGAGGATCTTCAAAGTGTTAGAAAAGATTTTGTAAAAAATTTCGAAAATGTTTCATCTTCTGAAATTATGGATGCTGAGGAAGCTCTTCTTGAAGGGGGAGTTGATAGGGCTGATGTTCAAAGGCTTTGTGATGTACATTCCTCACTTTTTCATGGGAAAACGGAAAGTGAAGGAGGAAAGGATTTGAAATTAATAAATATTTCTGGTCATCCTCTTAGGTTTTTCTTTTTGGAAAATGAAAAAATTAAAGAACTTATCGATTTAGGAGAAAACAGTCAAGATTTGGAAAAAATTAAAGATATTTCTAATAAAATCACTTCACATTATAGGAAAAAGGGGGATTTGATTTATCCTTTGTTAAAGGAAAATTATAAAAAGCCAGGTCCATCTGAAATTATGTGGGGCGTGGATATAGAAATTTCTAAAAATTTCAAAAAAGCTTTAAAAAAATCTGATTTAGATGATGTCAAAAAAGTATTTGAACGAGCAAGGGAGATGACTTATAAGGAAGAAAATATCTTGTATCCTTTGATGGAAGATGTGATTTCAAATGAAGATTTTTTGGGACTTTATGAGGATTTGAAAGATTATCCTGATGATATAATCAAAAAAGAAATTTGGGATGATGGAGAAAATACAAATAATGAGAAAGATTCTATGGATGGATATATTAATTTTTCTAAGGGAAAGATGAAAGTTGATGAGCTTGAGGCCCTTCTTGATACTTTGGAAATTGAGATAACTTTTGTAGATAAAAATGATATAAATTCTTATTATAATGACATAAAAGCTGATAAAATTTTTAAAAGAGCAAAAACATCCTTAGGAAGGGAAGTTTATTCATGTCACCCACCACAAGTTGAGCCAATTGTAAGAAAGCTTATCGGTGAATTTAAGGAAGGAAGCAAGGATAAATTTCAAATCATAAAAAACATAAAGGGCAATGACCACGCTGTGACCTACTATGCAGTTAGGGATAAGAACGGAAATTATTTAGGAGTTTTGGAAACTGTCCAAGATCTTTCTTTCTACAAATCTTATCTTGAAATTTGGGATAAGGCTAAGAAGAAATAAAAAATAAATTGATCCCTAGATTAAAATTTCTTAATATTTTTCTAGGAATTATTAAATTTAGGTCTGTTCTTATATTTTTGGGTATATAGACTAGGCATTGGAAAATATAAATAGGTGGAATTAATGAAGATTTTTATTGTTGGAACATATGAAGCTATGGTAAGGCCCATAGAAGACTTAAAAAACAAATACAAAAATTGCCAAATAGACTATGGCATAGCTATGCTAGAAGATGGCCTTAAACTCGCTATAGATGCTAAAAACAATGGTTATGATGCAATAATTTCTAGAGGCGGAACTGCAAGATTAATAAAAAAACATCTTGATATTCCAGTAATAGATGCAAAACCATCAGGAAATGATTTGCTAAAAAGTATATTAATAGCAAAAAACAACCAGGCAAAAACATCTATAATTGCTTATTCAAATATCACAGATGGAGCAATAGAGATAATCAGACTATTAAATTTGGATTTTAAAATACACTATATAAAAAATGACCTAGACTTAACAAATCTTCTTATAAAATTAAAAGAAGAAGGATACCAGCAAATACTTGGAGATTCCCTGGCTATAAAAGTCGCAAAAGACTTAAATTTTAATACTGTATTATTCCAAACAAGCCATGAAAGTTTAGAAAATTCTTTGGAATATGCAATTATGATTTTAAATCAAACCCAAAAAATAAAGAAAATAGATGCAATTAGGTCAAAATTTTTGACTAAATTTAATAAAGACTATTGTATAATTCAAAACAATAAAATAATATATTCAAAGTTTATAAATTTTGAAAAAATGCCCATATCTTACGAAAAATGTATAAGCCTAAAATACGAATTTGAAAACAAGGAATTTAATACCCCCTATATTCAAGCTAGGATTGGGGAAGTTAACCTTGAAATATCATCTATAGAAATATCTTCAGATAAATTTTACCTATATAATTTTAAAAAAGTAGAAAGTGATTATGAAAAACCTATAGGTGTATATGATTTAGATATAAAAAATAATTTTATGCCTGTAACTAAGTCCGAGTCTATGCAAAAATTATTTGCCAAGGCAAAAAGACTTATAAAAGAAAAAAATCCCATATTCATAATTAAAGATAATGAATACACCCTAAATGAACTTTTAAACTTTACTATAGGTATCAATAAAAATAGCACTTTGTTAATAGACTTAGACAAGGTAAATATTGAAAGTTACGATGAAATTTTAAAATACAAGAAAAAAAACATACTTATAAAAAATATTAAAGATTATGAAATAATTAGCAATATTAGTAAAAAAAATATAGAAGAAAGATTTATAATTTTACTTGAAAAAGATTCTAAAATTATAGACTATATTGATGAAAAACAGACCCTAATAATACCTAACACCAGACAAAGAAAAGATGACCTAAATCTGATATTTAATAACTATATAGCCTATTATCACGAAAAATTTGGAACAATGGCCTTTGGGATTGAGGATTATACATTTGATGGTGAAAATCCCTTACTAAATAAGAATTTAGACTATTTATTGAAAAAATTAAAAAATTATATATTTAGCAGAAATGAATTAATAGTAGGAAAAGATGTCTTTACTAAAAAAATAGAAGAAGGTAGTAAAAAAGAGATCTTTGATTCTAAAAATTTAGAAGAAATTGAAAAAGAGCTTATCCTCTACCACTTAAAAAAGGAAGAATACAATCAAAGTAAGGTCAGTGAAATTTTGGGAATAAGTAGGTCTACCCTATGGAGAAAAATGAAAAAATACAAAATATGAATCGTTTCAAAATGAAACGTTTTTTTTATATTAAATCAATATGTTGCAAAATAGAATCAAACATGGTAAAGTTTAAGTAAATCGTTTACACAATGATTAATAATAAAAAAATGGAGGAAATTATGGCAAGTGTATCAACAATAGGAGCTTTGATAGCTTTAGTGATAGCGATTTCCGTAATTGTAATGGGAGCTCCACCTGCCTATGGAATGATTCTTGGTGCTTTAATAGGTGGGATGGCTGGCGGTGCTAATGCTAAAGAAGTTGTAACATTAATGTTCGATGGAGCTGGAGGAATGTCTCCGACCTTACTTAGAATTATGGCTGCAGGGGTTTTAGCTGGAGCTTTAATTAATTCTGGATCTGCAGATGTTATTGCAGAAAATATAGTTGAGAAATTAGGAGAAGCTAATTCTTTAATAGCTATAGTAGCATCTATATTTATCTTGACTGCTATAGGAGTTTTTGCAGATGTAGCCTGTTTAACAGTTGCACCAATTGCTATGGTTATAGCTAAGAAAACTAATTATTCAAAATCAGTAATAATGATGGCTATGTGTGGAGGAACTCACGCTGGAAATGTCATGTCACCCAATCCACAAGCTATAGCCTTATCAGATTATTTTCAAATTCCTCTAACAAGCGTAATGATAGGGGGAATAATTCCTGCAATATTTGGTTTTGTAGCGACAGTTTATATAACAAAATTAGTACATAAAATGGGCATAGGAAGTGAAGTTTTGTTAGTGGAAGAAAAAGGAAATGTAAATTTTTCTAAACCTAGTCTGCTTGCAGCAATTACAGGACCTCTTATTTCTATAATACTTTTAGCCCTAAGACCTATAATGGGAATTGAGATAGATCCATTAATAGCCTTGCCTTTAGGGGGATTTATTACTTGTGTTTTGACAAAAGAAGTTAAAAATTTTGTGAATTTCTCTACAAAAGGATTAAATATGATGTCAGGAGTAATTTTGTTACTTTTAGGAACAGGTGCCTTATCAGGAATAATAGCAAACTCTGGCCTTAAAGAATCTCTAATACATATAGTTGATGTTTTAGGCTTGTCAGGATTTTTATTAGCTCCAATTACAGGCTTAACCATGGGGGCTGCTACAGCATCAGCTACAGCAGGAAGTACAGTTGGATCACAAGTTTTTGGAGAGACAATCCTATCTTTTGGAGTAAAACCTCTTCAAGCTGCAGTAATGATACACGCAGGAAGCAATACCCTAGACGGCCTGCCTCATGGAAGTTTTTTCCATACAAGTGCTGGTAGTGTAAGGATGAATATCAAAGAAAAATTAAGATTGTTGCCATTTGAATTTTGTGTAGGATTGGTTATGACAATAGTTTCTACTATTGTATATGGTTTAATAGGATTAAATTTTTAGGAGGAAACAATGAGTAAAAAAATGAACAGTCAAAAAGTATATCAAGGACCAGAAAGAATAGAAGCTAGATCTTTGTTATATGCAACAGGAAAATTAGAAAAAGATATAGGAAGAAAACCTTTAATAGGAGTTGTAAACTCATTTAATGAAATTGTTCCTGGACATTTTCATCTAAGAAGTTTAGCAGATGCAGCCAAATTAGGAGTTGCTGCTGGTGGTGGAATTCCTGTGGAATTTCCTTCAATAGCAATGTGTGATGGTATAGCAATGAGCCATGCTGGAATGCATTATCCTCTAGCATCAAGAGAGCTAATAGCAGATAGTATAGAGGCTATGGCTAAGGCTCATGGTTTAGATGGATTGGTTTTAATCCCTAACTGCGATAAGATAGTTCCTGGAATGACCATGGCTGCATTAAGGTTAAATATTCCTTCAATTATTGTAAGTGGTGGTCCTATGGCAACAGGTCATTATAAGGATGAAGTGGCTGATTATTCTACATGTATAGAACAGGTTGCAGCCTATAAATTAGGTGAAAAAAGTGAAGAGGAAATGGAAGAATACGCTCATGCAGCTTGCCCATCATGTGGATCATGTGCTGGAATGTTTACAGCTAATAGTATGAACTGTCTTTCAGAAGTTTTGGGACTTGCACTTCCATATAATGGAACAATTCCATCATATTACGGAGACCGTATAGCTCTTGCAAAAATTGCTGGAGAAAGATCAGTGGCTTTGGTTAAAGAAGATATTAAACCAAGAGATATAGTTACAGAAGAGGCCTTTAAAAATGCCATAGTTGTTGATATGGCCATAGCAGGTTCAACAAATACAACCCTACATTTACCAGCTATAGCTCATGAATGTGGTTTAGAATTATCTCTTGAAAAATTCGATGAAATTTCTAAAAATACTCCGAACTTATGTCACATAAGTCCTTCAGGAGATAAGTTCATGTTTGATCTTCATATGGCAGGTGGAATTCCCGCTGTAATGCATGAATTAGATAAAAAATCCCTATTAAATACTAGCTTGAAAAATATAAATGGAAAAACAATAAAGGAAAATATAGAGGGTAAAGAGACAAGAGACCATGATGTTATTAGACCTATTGAAAATCCATTCAATGACCAAGGTGGTATAGCAGTATTAAAGGGAAATATTGCACCAGGTGGATGTGTTGTGAAATCTGCAGCAGTTAGGCCAGAAATGATGAAACATAAGGGAGAAGCTGTTGTATTTAACAGCATGGAAGCAGCGACTGAAGGAATTTTTGATGGTAAGGTTAAAAAAGGCAATGTAGTTGTTATTAAATACGAGGGTCCAAAGGGTGGTCCTGGTATGAGAGAGATGCTTACTCCTACATCTGCTATTGTAGGTATGCATTTAGATAATGATGTTGCCTTAGTAACAGATGGAAGATTTTCTGGGGCTACTAGGGGAGCAGCTATAGGCCACGTTTCTCCTGAAGCTATGGATGGTGGACCATTTGCTATAATAGAAGATGGAGATGTAATAGAAATTGATATAGAAAATAGGTCTATAAATATAGATTTGACTGATGATGAAATTAAAGAAAGGCTAGATAAACTAGTTAAACCTGAACCAAAAATTAAAGAAGGTTACCTAGTAAGATATGCAAGAGCAGTATCTTCAGCTAATAAGGGTGCTATTCTTGAATAAATTTTGTAAATAAAGTCCCAAGTTTTTGGGGCTTTATTTGTTATATTTGGGTAAATTATTAAATAAAGACTTGTTTAGAAAATTATTTGGGGTGATAGGATGGATAATTTAATTAGAAAAATTGTGGAAGAATCTATTGAATCTTGTTTGCCTGATAAGGCTGTCACTAGAGAGTTAAAAAGCCTACCAAAAGTTAAGGGCAGAAAAATTTTGATTGCTATAGGAAAGGCAGCCTATCAAATGGCAAAAACAGCCTTAGAATCTGATATTAAATTTGATCAAGCTGTAGTTATAACTAAATATAATCATTTGAAAGCTCCTTTGGATAAGGCTATTTGTTTTGAAGCGGGTCATCCAATTTCTGATGAAAATACAATTAAGGCAAGCCAATATGCCTATGACTTAGTTGGAAATTTGACCGAGGATGATTTGCTTGTGATGCTTATTTCTGGAGGGGGGTCTGCTCTTTTTGAAATACCCCTTATTAGCTTTGAAGAAATACAAGATATTAATAAGCAACTTTTGAAAAAGGGTGCAGACATTGTTGAAATTAATACAATTAGAAAGAGACTATCAAAAAATAAGGGTGGAAAATTTGCAAGGCATTGTTATCCTGCCAAAGTTTATAATATTATTTTATCTGATGTTATAGGAAATAGACCTGACATGATAGCATCAGGTCCGACCTATGAAGATTTTTCAACTTGCGAGGATGCTTTAAATATTGTTAATAAGTATGGACTTATTTTATCTGAGGCTGCTAGAAAGTGTTTGAATGAAGAAACTGAAAAAAATTTAACTAATATTACTACAAAAATTTCTGGCAGTGTGGATCAATTGTGCCTAAAAGTAAAAGAAATATTGGAAGATGAAGGCTATAAGACAGATATTTTAACAACTTTTATGGATTGTGAGGCAAAAGAGGCAGGATATATTTTATCATCTATTGCAAAAAGCAAAAGTGCTTATAAGGAAAGGCTTGCTTATATTTTTGGTGGAGAAACTATTGTTAAAATTAAAGGCAATGGAAAGGGAGGAAGAAATCAAGAGTTGGCCTTGGCAAGTGCCAAACATATAGGAGGGCTTAAAAATGTACAAATTATTTCTTTTTCCTCTGATGGGACTGATGGTCCAACCGATGCAGCTGGGGCTTTTGTTGATGGCTATACTATGGATAAATTAAAGGAAAAAAATATTAATTATTATAAGGTTTTGGATAATAATGATTCTTATAATGCCTTAAATGAGATAGGTCAATTAATAAAAACAGGGCCTAGTGGGACAAATGTTAATGATGTATCTATTGTTTTGATTAATTAAAAAAAGTCCTGTAGGATTATAAATTCCTACAGGGCTTTTTAATTTATTTTTCCCTAGCAAGGGCAATTTCTTTTACGTCTTTTCTTCTGATTGATGCAAAAATTGAACCTGAAATATTGTGCCAGATTGAAAAAATCGCTCCTGGGAGGGTTGCTAGTGGGTTTAGGGCAAAATTTGCTGTTGCAAGTTGGATGGCAAGGCCTGAGTTTTGCATTCCCACTTCGATTGATAGGGCAGTTTGTTTGTCGTAATCCATTTTGAATAATTTAGAAACTCCAAGTCCCAACAAAAGTCCCAAAGCGTTATGAATCATTACTATTAATAAAACGATTAGGCCAGATTTTGCAATTTTTTCTGCATTTGCTCCTATTATTCCTGAAATTATCAAAATAATTGCAAGGGATGATATCAATGGGAAAATTGATTTTGATTTTTCCATTTTTTCGGGACTTAATTTTTTTGCAAAAATTCCCATCAAAACTGGTATTAAAACTACTGTAACAACTGATTTAAACATGGCTAAAATTGAAACTTCAACCCATCTTCCTGCCAAAAGATAAACTAAAAATGGTGTAACAATTGGGGCAAGAAGTGTTGATAAAATTGTCATTGAAACTGACATTGAAACATTTCCTCCAGCTATGTGGGTTATTACGTTTGATGCAGTTCCTCCAGGACATGATCCAACAAGGATAATTCCCAAAGCAATATCTCTATTTACATCAAAGCCTAGAGCTAAAATCCAAGCAAGTAGGGGCATAATTGTAAATTGTGCCAGAGCTCCTATAAAAATATCCCTAGGATTTTTCAAAATTTTCTTAAAAGCATCGGCTTCGATTGAAGTTCCCATTCCAAACATGGCAAGGGCAAGAAAAATCGTGGTATAATTTGTCATCCAAGAAAAATAAGCTGGGACAAAATAGGCAACAACAGAAAATATTACAATAATTAAACCAATATTTTGAGTTATTTTATCTGAAATTCTTGAAAATTTTTCCATACTAAACCCTATAAATAAAATTATCGATTAATCTGGTTTTTCCAATGTAAACTGCTATGGCAACCAAGGTATCTTTGTCGAAATTTTCCACGTCTTTTATTGTTTCAAGATCAACGGCACTGATGTAGTCGATTTTTGCAAGTTTTTCTTCTGAAATTATTTCTTCCATTTTTTCCAAAACTTCTTTTACAGAAGATCCCTCTTTTGCCATTTTTTCTCCCTCAAAAATCGCCTTTGAAAGGCAAAGAGCAGCCTTTCTTTCATCATTTGAAAGATAAGTATTTCTTGAAGACATGGCAAGTCCGTCATCCTCTCTTACAATTGGGCAGGGAATAATTTCAACTGGAATATTTAAATCAAAAACTAATTTTTTAATAATTGAAAGTTGTTGGGCATCTTTTTGTCCAAAATATGCCCTGTCAGGGCCTACAATATTAAATAATTTTGTACAAACTGTACAAACACCCCTGAAATGTCCTTCTCTTCTTGCCCCACACAAATTATCAGAAAGACCTTCAATATCAACAAAGGCTTTTTTGTCATGATACATTTCACTTGGTTCTGGATTAAAAATAAAATCAGCTCCCAAATCTTCGCACAATTTGCTATCAGCATTTATATCTCTAGGATAAGCCTCCAAATCCTCATTTGGTCCAAATTGAATAGGATTTACAAAATCAGAAATAACAACAATGTCATTTTCTGAAACTGCTTTTTTAATGAGGCTTGCATGGCCCTTGTGCAAAAATCCCATGGTAGGAACAAGACCAATTGATTTGCCCTCTTTTTTGAAATCCTTTAAAATTTCTCTCAATTCATCAATTTTTTTGATAACTTTCATTTTCTTCTCCTCTAAAAATATTTAGAGATAGCCTAATACACCACTAAAATTATCTACAACAAAGTCCCGTGCTTTTCGTAAGATGAAATTTTTTTGATTTTATTTTCATCATCAACAAAAACAACCTTTGGACTATAATTTTCCAAATCTTTTTCACTATAAGAGGCATAAGCCATAATAATTACCTTATCACCAGGTGCAAAATGTCTTGCAGCAGCTCCATTTAAACAAATGACACCACTGTTTTTCTCACCAGCAATGGTATAAGTTTCAAGTCTATTTCCATTATTAATATCGACTACTTGAACTTTTTGATACTCTCTAATTCCAGCACCCTCGAGTAAAACCTCATCAACAGTAATGGATCCAACATAGTTAAGTTCAGCCTGAGTCACAGTAGCCCTATGAATTTTTCCTTTTAACATTTCAATTTCCATAAAATCTCCTAAAAAAAAAGCAAGGAAAAAGTTTATACAAAAAAAACCAAAATCCTTGCCAAATTACAAAATATTTTGAGTCTCACTAAATATATAAGCTCATTTTTAAAATTAAATATAATGGTGTAAAAGAGTATAGTTTTAAAACTTAAATACTATCTCTAGGGGTATTATAAATCATTAATATAAAATTAACAATATTTGATGGGAGAAATTTTTTTGAAAATAATATAAACTTTTTAAAACAATAATGAACTTGTGGTTAAATTTTTCATAAGAGGTAGAGTATTTATATATTTAATTAGTAACTTGATAAGTATTGAAATGTTAAAAATTAAAATATATAAATATTTGATTACTAACATGAGATGTAAAAAAATTGACATTTTTTAAAATGATGATATTATAAATATATAATCAGTTAATAATTATAATTAAATTTTCTAGAAAGGAGGCAGAAAATGAAGATTTATGAACTAAAAATAAGAACCTTTTTATTAGAAGATATAGATTCTTCAGATTCTTTGGGATTTATTGCTAAGGCTATAATTTCTTATTTGTCAGAAAATGAAAAATTTTTAGATATGCACAAAGCTAAAAATTATAAATCCTACTGTCACGACAATCTTTATCCAATAAAAAAGTTCTACAAAAAAAACATGGTCTATCAGTACAGAATTAGGTCGGTTGATGAAGAATTTGTAAATTATATGTTAAATGGTTTTTCTGAGTATAAGGATAAGGTTTTTAAAAATTTAACTGTTGATGTTAGGATAATTCCAAAATCACCTATTTCAAAATTATTTACCTTAAATCCAATAATTATAAAAAATGATTTTGGATATTGGAAAGATAATTTGACTTTAGAAGAATTTGAAAAGAGAATCACAGACAATTTAATAAAAAAATACAAATTTTTCATTGATGAAAATATAGAAGAGGGGAAATTTTATACAAGCCTTAAATTTTTGAATGAAGGGCCAATCGCTTTTAAATTTAAAAACATAAAACTTTTGGGCGATAAGCTTGAGCTTGAAATTAATATGGATAAAAGAAGTCAGGACTTAGCTTATTTTGCTCTTGGTGTTACATTTAGTGAAAATGCAGCTTATGGTGCAGGATTTTTGGGATACAAATATTTAATTTAGGAGGTGATTATGTGCTAGAAGAATGTTTGGAGATTTTTAAAAAGAATTTGGACGAAGATCCTGATATGGTTTTGAGAGGATATATTCCTAAAGATGGTAAATATTATCTTGTTACTATGAAAGAAGAAGGACCTTGGGAGGTTAGCCCAAGTTTTAAGATAAAATATGATAAAAAAGAAAAGAAAATCGAAAATCAACCATTAAATTATTCTTTTATTAGAGATTTGGATTTTAATTCCAATCTCTTAAACATGAATAAAAGTATTGACAATAAAAAATCTATTCACAGTTCTAATTATTATAGTTTTTTCTTCAAGGAAAATTCTTATGAAGATAAGATTAATAATGAGGCTATTGAAAGGTATTTTTTGGTTTTAAAAAATCCGCTCAAAAAATATAAGGATAAAGAAGCAAAAAATCTTTACTTAGAAAATGAAGGGAAATTGGGTAGCGTCAATGTAGGTGAGGCTGAAAAAATCGAAAAGTGGCTTGTTGAAAATATTGATAATAAAAATATCTTTGATATTGATACAAGCTCAAAAGATTATTTCAAAATATTTTTTATCTATGAAGATGAAGAAAAAACAAAAAAAGCCTATCAAAGAGAGCAAGATAGGTATTTACTTACCAATTTATTTAATAAGAATAAATATAATATAGAAGTTAGTGGAAAAACTTTTGGTGTTTCTGATGATAATTTAGGAATAAATGATAAAAAGCCTTATTTAGAAAATTTATCTAGAAAAGTAAAACAACCCTACCTAATAAGTGCAGATATGGCAAAATTACAAAATTTATTTTTTTCTTATCTTTCATCATCTATCAAAAGAGGCTATAAAAGAATATATTTTAATACTGGAAATAAGGAAATAAGTTTTGAAAAAAATAAAAATTTCATAGGTTTTGAATTGTTCTTGTATCCTGAAAAAAATGAAGCAGCAATTTTAGACTATAATATTTATTCAAAAGATTTTGATGATATAGAAATTCAAATTAATCAATACATTGAAGAATATTTGCCAGAAAATGCTAAAGCCGAAGATTTTTCTAAAAGAGAAGAAAAATACGGTCTTGTTACTGAAAAAAAGATACTTTTAAATAAAATAGATTCAGTTTTTTTCTATAATTACTACCAAAGAAATAAGTATAATTTGGAGAATTTGAACATAAAAGAATTGAATTTTAAAATGATAATTTTAAACTATGGGAAAAGCTTGGAATTTGCCATAATAAATAATAAAAATAAAGAAATAGTTAGGATTTTAAATAGACTTTTGGAAGATTCTATTAAATATTCTCTTTTAAATGATTATAAGACCAAGGCTATAACCCAATTTAATTATTATTTATCTTTGAAAGAATATTATGAAAAAAAGGAGGAAAATTATATGGATTTTCAAGAAAATATGAAAAGAAAGTTGGAATCAGCTGGAGATATTTCTCTTGAAGGTGACGAGGAAATCTTCTTTGCTGTAGGACAAGTTTTGAGAAAATTGCTTAATTATTCAAATATTGGCGATAAAAATTTAACCTTTATTAGGAATTTCTTGGGTGGGCAAAAAACTTCCAGGATAATTGAAAACTTAGAACATTTGCTTGTAACTTATGCACACAATATTAGCGCTAAGGATATAAGGTTTAATATGGCTGTAAGTCAAATTCTTGTTTATGAATTTGAAAAGGAAAAGGCTGATGATAAGTGGATAATGGCAGGATTTTTAGGAGAATCATATCTTTATGGTAAAAAACTAATTGAAGGAGAAGAAGATGACAGAGCTAAATAAAAGAGTTTATGGAATTATTGGTATAGGATCAAAAATGGCAAATTGGAATGCAGATTTTTCTGGATTTCCAAAATCTTTGTCTTCAGGTGAAATTTTTGGATCGGATAAGGCTTTAAAATATACTATGAAGAAAAAATGGTCTGAACAAGGCGAGAAGGTAATTTATATAAAAAGTTACACCATAGGAGATAAGGGAAATTTGATGCCTAGAACCTTAAAAGAAAGATATGAACAAGTTTTTGATACAGAAATTAAAGCTGGTGAATCAGAAAAAATTTTGACTAACTTGTTTTCTGCAACAGATGTAAAAAATTTTGGAGCTACCTTTGCAGAAAAAGGAAATAATATTTCTATAACTGGAGCTGTGCAAATTTCCCAAGGAATGAACAAATATGAAGACAGTAAAGCTCAAGTTCAACAAATCTTATCTCCTTTTAGAGATCCTAATGCAAAAGAAAAAAGTAAATCAGGAGAAGAAGCTCAAAATTCTACTTTGGGAAATAAAATTGTATCTGATGAAGCTCATTATTTCTATTCTTTTGTAATAAATCCAAAAGCTTATGATGATTACAAAAAATTAGGAGTTACAGAAGGCTATAGCGAAAAAGATTATGAAAAATTCAAATTAGCAGCAATTGATTCTGCAACTTCCTATGCAACAAATGCCAAAGAAGGAGCAAACAATGAATTTTCTATGTTTGTTGAAACAAAATTAGATACTTATCTTCCAAGTCTTGCAAATTATATTATATTTGAAAAAAATTCTGAAGAAAACTTTAAGGATAAGATAATTTTCACAGGAAAATCTATTCTAGAAAAAAGAGATGATATAGAAAAAATTCAAATTTATTATGACAATGAAAAAATAGATTTAGTTGATTTTCCAGATAATATAGAAATTTATAATATATACACAAGAGAAAAAATCGAGGCTTAATATGAAAGCTTTGAGATTTAGATTAAGTGGTAAAACAGGTTTTTTCAAACAGCCAGATGTAAATACTTATCTATATTATACTTATGGTCAAATTCATAGAGTCGCCCTTCTTGGACTTTTGGGAGCAATTCTTGGATACAAGGGCTATAACGAAAAGGACAGGGAAAAATATCCTGAATTTTATAAAAAATTAAAAGACCTTAAAATTTCTATAGTTTCAGAGGGAAATGATGGAATTTTTGATAAGAAGTTGCAAATATTTAATAATTCTACAGCTTTTGCTTCAAACGAAGAAGGTGGAAATCTAATAGTAAAACAAGTTTGGCTAGAAAATCCTTCATGGCTAATTTATATTTTATTAGAAAATGACCAAAGTGAAATGATAAAAGAATATATTTTAGATAAAAAAACAATATTTACTCCTTATCTTGGAACAAATGATCATATGGCAAATATTAGTGATTGTAAAATAGTTGATATAGGAAAAGGTGATGAAAATATTATAGATTCTCTATTTTTAGCTGAAGATTTTAAACTAAGGCTAAAAAGTAAGATTTATAAATATGAAGAAAATCTTCCATTTTTCTTAGAGGAAGACACTGAAAGATATATAAGAAAAAAAACCTTGGCAAGTAATGGAGAAGTTAGGAAAAAATCAGATAAAAATGTAATATTTAAAGATATAGATAATAATTTAAAACTTGTCTTTTACAGTGAAGAAGGAATTTATGAAGCTTGATTTTATAGTTAAAAATCCAGATCAATACCTAGGTCACATAGATGGGGTAGGAAATAGTAAAGAAAATTTACAAGACCATATTAATAAAACTTTTGGATATTACCAAAAAATTCTAGATGAAAAAAACTTGGGAAGAGTCTTTGAAAGATTTTTCCTAAGTATTTTCGATGAAAAAGAAGGATATACCCATTTTAAAGATTTAATAGATTCTGTAATACTATTTCACGATTTGGGAAAGATAAATTCGAGATTTCAAAGAAATAAATTAAAAAATTTCGAAATAGATCTTACAGATTTGGGAATAGAAGGAGAACATTCTATACTTTCATCATTTATTTATGTTTATATTTGTGTAGGGAAAATTAGAAATTTAGAAATAGATGATGAATTAAAAGAAAAATTTTATTATATTATTTTTTTAAATGCCTTTATAATTTCAAGGCACCATAGTGATTTGTCTGATTTTTCATATTCAATCAATAATTTTTTTGATTTATTTATTGATGAAAGAAGTAAATTTTATAAAACTTTAAAATATTTAAGAAAAGATAAGAATATAAAGGAAGAATTTTTTGATGATTTTGAAGAAATATCTAATGAAATTATGGATCTGATCTATGATTTTGATATGGATTCTTCTTATATAGATTTCAAAAAATCAAAATCCAAAGAAATATACATCTACACAAGATTAATCTACTCTATTTTAGTTGCAGCTGACTTTTATGCTACAACTGATTATATGAATGGATATAAGACAAAGCTTCCAAAAATAGATCAAAATGACCTTATAAAAATATATAACAATTCAAAACTCATAAAAAATATTAGAAAAAGCCAAGAAAGTAAGTCTTATGAGAAAAAAGAAAATATAAACGACCTTAGGACAAAAATTTTTCTAAATGCAGAAAAAAATTTAAAAGAAGAAAGGGATAAAAATATATTTTTCCTGGAAGCTCCTACAGGATCGGGCAAATCTAATACTGCTATGAATTTATCTTTCAAATTATTAAATGATCAGATTAATAAAATAATCTATGCCTATCCCTTTAATACCTTGGTGGAGCAAAATAAAAATACCCTCTTAAAATATTATAAAAAAACCAGCATTGAAGAAAATATTTCTATAATAAATTCAATTACTCCAATTGGAAAAGGCCAAGATGATGATTTTATGAAAGATTGGGATTATTATATAAAATCTCTCCTAGATAGACAGTTTCTCCATTCTCCTTTTATAATCACATCTAATGTAGGGCTTTTTAATACGCTTTTTTCAAATAAAAGAAAGAATATTTTTGGTCTTTATCAACTTACAAATTCTGTCATTGTTTTGGATGAAATTCAAGCCTACAGGGAAGATTTGTGGAATGAAATTATAGAAATGTTGGAGATTTATGCAAAGATTTTTAATTTAAAAATAATTATTATGTCAGCAACTCTTCCAGATCTATCAGCTTTGTTAGATGAGGATAAAAAGAGAAATATAGGAAAATTGATTAAAAATCCAAGAGAAATTTTTGATGAGCCTTTGTTTAAAAATAGGGTCAAAATAAATTATGATTTGTTGGATTTGGGAAAAATTGACTATGACCATCTTTTAAAACATATGAAAGAAAATATAGGAAATCATCAAAAAATATTGGTTGAATTTATTAGAAAAAAAGATGCTGAAAATTTCTTTAAATTAATAAATGAGGAAGAATTTTTTGAAAATTATAATATTTTAATTTTAACAGGTGATGACAATTTAAGAAGAAAGGCTCAAGTTATTGGAGAAATAAGTGGTGAAATAAGGAAAAAAACCATATTAATTGCAAGTCAAGTTGTAGAAGCTGGGGTCGATATTGATATGGATATTGGTTATAAAGATATATCTATGCTTGAAAATGAAGAACAGTTTTTGGGAAGAATTGGAAGGTCAGCTTTAAAAAATGATGCTGTAGCATATTTTTTTGATATGGCAGATGAAAAGAAAATTTATAAAAACGCCCAGGATATTTTGACATTAAGAAATAAAGATAGGAGAAAAGATCTCCAAACAAAAGATTTTTCCAGATATTTTGCCCTAAAATTACAAAAAGCAAAAAATGATAGGGACGAATATTCCTATATAAATTTTGAAAAAGATCTTATTAAATTAAATTTCGAAAAAATATCCAAACATATGGAACTGATAGATGATAATAGGCAAATGCTTGATATATTTTTAAATAGAAATTTAAAGATAGATGGAAAAGAAATAAGGGGATCTGAAATTTGGGAACAATACGTAAATCTTATTGAAAATAAAGATATGGAATATAGCGAAAAAATTGTAAAACTTTCAGAAAAGAAAGCTCAAATGTCAGACTTTATCTACAGAATTTCAAAAAGAGATTTTTTAAAATATATAGAAACAGCAAACGACATAATAGGAAATCTTGTTTATATAGAAGATGGGGAAAGATATATTTACAAGGAAAGATTAAATTATAAAGATGAAAATGATGAATTTGGGGACATAATATGAATGGAACAATAATAAATTATTATTTTCATTGTAAAAGACAGTGCTATTTGTTTGCCAACAAGTTAAATTTCGAAGATAACAGTGAACTTGTGAAAATTGGAAAAGAAATCCACTTAAATAAAAGCGAAAATAAGAAAAATGCTGAAATAAAAATAGACAATATAGTGGTTGATAAAATTACAGATAAATTTTTAGTAGAAATCAAAAAATCAGATGCAGACAAAGAAGCAGCCAGATGGCAACTTTACTATTGTCTTTATATTTTAAAGAAAAAAGGAATAATCAAAAAAGGAAAATTAGAATTTGTTGAAAACAATCAAGGCAAAAAAATAGAATATCTGGACTTGGACGATAAAAAAGAAAAAGAGCTAGAAAAATTGCTTAATGAAATAGAAGAATTTATTTCAAAAGAAGAGATTCCAAAATTTAAAAAAATAAAAGGATGCACAAAGTGTGCCTATTATGAATATTGCAAGATCTAGGTGAAAATATGGGAAAAACAAAATATCTTTTAACAGATGGACAAATAAAAAGAAAAGATAATTCTTTAGTTTATAGGGTAAATGGAAAAAATATTTATATACCCATAGAAAGCATAAGAGAGCTTTACATACTAAGCGAGACGACAATAAATACAAAATTATTAGATTTTCTTGCAAGTAAGCATATAGTTCTACATTTTTTCAATTATTACGGAAACTATTCGGGAACATTTTATACAAGAGAAAAATATATAAGCGGAAAACTCTTGGTAAAACAAGTAGAAGCCTACAAAGAAAAAAGAATAGAAATAGCTAAAAAAATAGTAGAAGCCATAGGGAAAAATATTTATCAAGTCCTATATCACTACTATAAACATGACAAAAAAGAAGTGAAAACTTTCCTTGATTATTTAAAAAATGAAATTCTAAATGAGCTTGAAAAATCAAATGACATAAAACAAATTTTATATATAGAAGGAAAAATTTGGCAAGGATTTTATGATTCTTTCAAATATTTTCTAAATGAAGATTTTATTTTAAACAAAAGAGTAAGAAGACCTCCAGATAACCCGATAAATGCCCTAATATCATTTGGAAATTCACTTCTATACACAAAAACAATAACAGCAATCTACAGGACACACTTAAATCAAGCTATAAGTTATTTGCACGAGCCGAGTGAATCAAGATTTTCTCTTTCCTTAGATATGTGCGAGGCGTTCAAGCCAATATTAGTATTTAAAACAATTTTTGATTTAGTAAATAATAGAAAAATTAGAGTAGAAGATCATTTTTTAAAAGAGCAAAATTATTGTATCCTAAACGATGAGGGTAAGAAAATATTTATAGCAGCCTTTGAAAAAAGAATAGAAACAAAATTTAAAAATGAAAAATTAAAAAGAAATGTAAGCTATCAAACACAAATAAAGCTAGATTGCTACAAATTAATAAAATATATACTAGAAGACAAAGAATTCGAACCTTATTTATTAGAAAGGAAATATTAGTGGCAAAAAATTACAATTATATATTTCTATTCTATGATGTTGGAGAAAAAAGAGTAAACAAGGTATTTAAAGTCTGCAAAAAATATTTAAATCACCACCAAAATTCAGTATTTAGAGGAGAAATAAGCCCATCAAAAATTATTGCTCTAGAAAGAGAAATTGAAAAGACAATAAAAAAAGAAGAAGACTTTGTAACAATAATAAAAATGTACAACAAAGAAACTTTCGAAGAAGAAACAATAGGAAAATACAAATCACTAGAAGAAGATATAATAATATAATTACCAGCGAAAATAAAATAATTTGAAAAAACAAAGAAAAGAAAAAAATAGAAATAGCTGGTAAAAAATCAAAAAATCTCATAAAATGGGTAATATATTGATGGGATGTATATTTAAAATGTGTATTTTATATTGGTTGATTGCTAACATTAGATGTATTGAAATTCTATAATTCCATCGGCTCCCTCGCTTGTGCCGTCTGTTGATTACTAACATTAGATGTATTGAAATATAAATTTCATAAACTGTACATCAGCATTTTCACTATGTTGATTACTAACATTAGATGTATTGAAATTGAATATTCTTCAGTTTCTTTTGATGTTGGTAGGGTTGATTACTAACATTAGATGTATTGAAATTATACACTATCATAGTGGATACTTTGTCCCACTCCGTTGATTACTAACATTAGATGTATTGAAATTTTATTTCTGCAAAATCTAATATTTGCTTATAACTTGTTGATTACTAACATTAGATGTATTGAAATATTTCCATTAGAATGGTGCCTTTTCTAATGCTTCAAATGTTGATTACTAACATTAGATGTATTGAAATTAGACTTCTTTTTGCTTCAAAAAATCCTTATTTCTGTTGATTACTAACATTAGATGTATTGAAATAAATACGGGGCCCCCCCTAGACCCCCAAATTTTGGTTGATTACTAACATTAGATGTATTGAAATAAGCTAGATGATGATATATTTTTAATCTTATTATGTTGATTACTAACATTAGATGTATTGAAATTAATATTTAAAATCTGGCGTATATTCAGCTTTTCTGTTGATTACTAACATTAGATGTATTGAAATAAAGGGAGCTTTTAAAAATCTGAATAGTGCCATAGGTTGATTGATAACATTAGATGTATTGAAATTCATCTCCAGAAATCTTTTCAGCAAGCTTTAAAGGCGTTGATTGATAACATTAGATGTATTGAAATACGCTATAATAATGCAAGTGATTTTATAGTGTCAACGTTGATTGATAAAATTAGATGTATTGAAATTATTAGGACTATCCTTATAAAACTTTAACTGTAAGGTTGATTAATAACATCAGATGTATTGAAATGTGTTTCCAAATTTTTTGATTTGGTGCGGGATAAAGGAGTCGAACTAATTATTTTATTTAGAGATATTTTATCAATAAATAATAAAAATCCCTAATATTATCGATTTGGTATATTTCATAAGAAAATGCAAGAAAAATTTTGAAATCCAATAAATAATCTTATAGATAGTATCAAAAATCCATAAAATCTCAATTATAATCAATAAAAAGATCTTGATATATAAATTAACATCAAGACCTTTTTTGTTGTAAAAATATTGAAAATTTTATTTATATCAAAATTTGAAATCGTAATTGATTTTGAATTTTTTTAATTTCTATAATAAAAATATTTACACCACAAAACCAACTAAATCAATCCTTTTTCCTTTAAATAATAATAAATCCCATCATCATCTACGCTTTTACACACATCATAGGAAATATTTTTTAAATCATCTGATCCGTTTTCCATAGAAATTCCGTATTTTACGGATTCAAACATTTCCAAATCATTGTTTCCATCACCAAAAGCCATGCATTCGTCTTTTTTTATATCATAAAATGACAAAACTTCTTCGATTGCTCTTCCTTTACCGCCGTTTTTTGGAATCAAATCTACTGCCCTGTCCCACCAAGCTGCGATTTTTGTTGTCAAAACATTGTCCATGGCTCTTTCGTATTCATTTTCTTTTATTGGTAAAATTGCTTGGTAGATTTTTTCATTTTCTATAAATTCTTCAAAATTTTTATAAACTTCTGGCTGACTTCCTCCAAAGGAAAAATATTCTTCCAAATCGGGATTTGTCCCATTACAAGCATAAATTTCCTTGCTTGCAACAGCCAAAGGCTTATCCATAGATTTTCCGTTTTCAAGTAGGGTAAATACATCTTTTTTTGAAAGGGGATTCTTGTAAATATCTTCGTTTTCATTAAAAACTAAAGATCCATTGAAATTTAAATAAATATCAAAATCAATCCCCCTAAATTTTGGAAGTTGAATTGGCGCTCTACCTGTCGCAACGCAAATTTTAATTCCTTTTTCTTTAAGCTTGTTCAAAGCAAAAGCCGACTTTTCTGAAATATCATCCTTATCAAGAGGCACAAGGGTGCCGTCCACATCGAAAAAAACTATCTTTATTTTTTTCATCTTTTCTCCTTATCTTTTCTATATGCCTACTCAACACGCTCTACTATCACTTTATATTTTTCAAAATATCCTAATTATTTATTTTGCAAAATTTTTTTATGTATTAAGTTTCGCGGGTTAAATGGCTTAAAACTTTGCCACTGGCAAACTTTTAAGCCATTTACCATATCAAAGAACACGATTTTTATATTCTTCATTATTTCTCCTAACCTTTTCTATATGCATACTCAATACGCTCTATAATCACTTTTTATTTTTTAAAAATATCATAATTAATTTTTCTACAGTAATAAATATAATCATTTATATTATAACATAAAAAAATTTGCCATATTATAGGAGCTTATTTTTGATTTTTATCGTATTTTTAAAATAAAAAGATACAGAAAAATTATTCTGTATCTTAAAATCGAATTTTTTAAATAAATCTTACAGTTTCTTCGATATTCTTACGTTTATTATGATTTTCTAAAGGTTTTACTCCTTCGTTTTTATAGCCCAAATCAATCATGGCGATGATTTTTTCGTTTTTTGGCAATGAAAATTTCTCGTGAGCCTTGTCTGGATCAAAAAAATTCACCCAACATGAATCAACCCCTTGGCTAGCTGCTGCCAAGACCATGTGACTTGCTACTATTGTCGCATCTTCAACTCCTGAATTGTATTTTTCACCGGGATAAACAAAAGCTTCGCTTTCATCAAAAGCCACAAGCAAAACAAGAGGAGCCTTGTACCTACAAGGAGTAAGCTCATCAATTTTTCTAAGGGCCGCATCCGACTTTGCTACGTAAATTCTTTGAATTTGCATATTTTTGGCGGTAGGAGCAAGCCTTCCAGCCTCAAGAATAAGGTCAAGCTTTTCTTTTTCTACTTCTTTTTCACTAAAATTTTTACAAGAATAACGACTTTTAACAAGTTCAATAAAGTCCATAAAACCTACTCTAATTATTATTTTTATAAACTTACCCAATATTATGATGAAATTGCTTATATTATTTCAATTCAATAAATGTTAATAATTAATTACTTTTCTAATTTGAAATCACCTTAGTAATATTTAAATATAATCCAAACCTCATCTCGAGCAAAGTCGAGAAATCTCTTGGTTTAATTTTAAATAAAATTGTAAAAATTTTATTCTCTTATTTCAAAATAAATTCCATAACAACCGGATTGTGGTCGGAGTATTGGAAATCTTCTTGTGTTTGAGTTTTGATATTTTTTATTTCTATATTGTCTGTTGCCAAAAATCCGTCTATTGTTGAAAGGTAGGCGTCTTTTCCTGTGTAGGGCTTATCGTTTACTACTGATGTTTTCCCGTTTTTATCAAAGTATAATTTTATATTTTCTGTAAGAAATTTTTTTGGGAAAGGACTCGGATTCCAAATTCCTTCTGGCAATTTTTTGTAAATTCCTGTAAGTTCTTGGTTGAAATCTCCTCCAACTATGACGTAATTTCCTTTTTTGTATTCTTTGTTTACAAAATTTATTATTTCTTTTGTTTGGGCAACTCTTCCTTTGTTTCCGGATTCGTAGGCATCAAGATGGACATTTACTATGACAAGTTTTTTGTCGGAATTTTTTATGTCAATATATGATGGATTGAAGGCTCTTTTTAGATTTACCAGCCTTGTTGGGAATTTGTGGGGGATTTCTTGTTGGTATCTTTTTGATTTTTTTATTTTAAAATCACTTTGGGTCATTATTCCTGATTCAACTTTTCCCATTGGTGGGATTGGATATGGAATAAAATCCGTCTTGAAATTTAGGGCAAAAGTTGTATTTCCGCCCAAAATTTTTCTGAGTTTTTCTACTTGATTTATATGGTAGGTTCTTTTTGAATTTATATCTACTTCTTGAAAAAATTTGATGTCGGCGTCAATTTTTTTGCTTGATTTTATTATATGATCTAGGGATTTTTCCACGTGATTTTTGTTTATTGGAAAGACCATTTTTCCTCCATCCATAAAAAAATCCGTATCCTTATCAAGGCCAGCGTAGCCAATATTCCAAGTCATTATTTTGTATTTTTTACCAATTTCTGGAGTTTTTTCACCCAGCCCTTTCACCTTTACATTTTCAATCTTTTCTGGCCTATATTCTCTTATCCAAAGATAGGACAAAAGTATTAAAAATCCTAAAAGAAAAATTCCTAAAATTGAAAAGATTATTTTTATTGCTTTTTTCATATTTCACCTCTTGTATTTTGGCAAATTGCCCAAAAATTTATTTTTAGTATAATATAGATACCCTAATTTTTCTTATATATAAAGGAAGGAAAAATGAAAAAAGAATTTTTAAAAAGATATTTGAAAGCGACTGGTCTTGCTTTAAAAGATTTGATCAGAGCTCTTTTGCTTACATCTGTAATAAATTTTGTTATTTTGGCAATAGGCCTTGGCATTTTTAAAATTAAATATTTTATCCTAATAGCTTTTTTGATAGCCCTAGTAGATCTTTTGCCATTTTTGGGAAGTGGAATTATTCTTCTTCCTTGGTCTGTGATTTTATTTTTGATGGGAAATCTTAGACTTTCTATAGGACTTGCAATTTTATTTGTATTGACTTTTTTAGTAAATCAAATACTTAGACCCATATTTATGGGAAAATCTGTTGGATTAAAGCCGATTTTCACTATATTAATTACAGGAATTTCCATGTTGATATTTTCTCCAGGGCTTGGGGCTCTTGTCGGATCAATTATTTCTTTGATGCTTGGAGTATTTTTTGAAGTTAAAGAGGCTTTTGATATTGAAAAAAATAAAAAAGTTTCAAACGAGCAGGAAAATTAATTATAAAAATTGTTTTAAGAAATGATAAAAGTATAGTGATAAAAAGTTGTAATTATAAATTGAAAAATATATATATTTAATTAATGGTAAATAATATATAAATTGGAGTTAATATGAAGAATGTAAAAATAATAGCAGATTCAGGATGCAATATCGATCTTGATTTGGCAAATAAATATGAAATAAAAATTCTTCCTTTTAATATACATTTTAAAGACGAATCTTACATAGACCTAGTAGATATTTCTAGGAAAGAATTTTTTAAAAAATTTAAGAAAAGCAAGGATAGGGTAAGGACCTCAACGCCGTCGATTGGTAATTTTTTGGAAATTTTGCAAGAGGAGTATGACAAGGGTTATAAAAATTTTATAGGTTTTTCTATGACCAAGAAATTTTCAGGAATGAACCAAATGATGAATTTGGCAAAAGAAATTTTTTCGTCTGACAAAGATGATGTTAAGATTGAAATTATTGACACTGATACAGCTACAACTGCAGCAATTTATCCAATAATAAAGGCGGCTGAACTTTCAAAAGAAGGTTATGATTTAGATTTTATAGTAGAAAAAACTAAGGAAAATTTAAAATATTGTAATGTAAGTGGAGTTGTAAATAATTTTGATGCCCTTTCTCGTGGGGGAAGACTTCCAAAAACCATAGCAAAACTTGCAAATCTTATTTCATTTTCCCCAATTTTATGTATAGAAGATGGGGAAATCAAGATTATAAAAAAAGTTAAGGGTAAGAAAAAATCCTACAAACTTTTTATAGAATATTTAAAAGATTTATGCAAAAAATATCCTTCCTACCATCTTATAATTGGTGGGGGAGATAGTGATAAGGAAATAGAAATTTTAAAAGAAGGATTAAAAGAAGAGATAGAGAAAGCGGAAAAATTTGATGTGATCGACATCACTCCAGTTATAGGAGTTCATTTGGGAAATGGGGTTATAGTTTGTTCAGTTTTTCCAGCTGATTAATAAAATTTTCTAATGATAAAATCAAAATAAAATTTTAAGCTTAAACTCTTAAGAAATAGAAAAAATAACATTTTAAATAATAATTTTCAGTTTATTTCTTGGAGTTTTTATTTTGTAAAATTAAAAAAGAAATATTTTTTAATTCTATAAAAATAAGTAATTATTGATTACTTCGATTTGTAAAAATCGAGGTGATTTTTTTATAAAAATTTATACAAAAATCCTTATAATAAGTCTAGATTTGACCTATTTTGTATTAAATTTAAAAATTATTATGATTATTTTTAAAAGTAAAATTTGAATTTTTTGGCTTTTATTGGATCTAGTAGACGAAATTTAAAAAGAAAACATTTGATTACAAAAATATTTTATATATATTTCAAATTTAAAAAATTAAAACCAATATAATGATATTCATTATCGGGGTTTCATTGTATAATATTCTCGTAATAATGATAATTTTTATCAGTATTTTACATAATTTTTATTCTTTTATAACTTATAAAAATATTTCACAGTTTAGCTTAAACTGATAGCTTTTTTAAATAATCGCTGATATTGACTATTATTATAAAAGACCATATAATTATAATCAATTTGAAATAATAGAAAATAAATAGCAAGGATATAGAAAGAAGGAATATATGCCAATTACATTATTAAATAATGATCAAGAAGCAGAAGTTATTAGAATAGCAGGAAATGATGAAATAAAAACTCACCTTTCAAATTTAGGTTTTGTAAAGGGGAAAAAAGTTAAATTATTTTTCTTTGATGGTGTTAATTATATTATCATGGTAGATAATAGCAAATATGCACTTAATAAAGACTTAGCAAAAAGAATATACGTAAGGGAGATATAAGATGAGAACTTTAAGAGATGTAGCGGTAGGCGAAACTGCCGTTATAAAAAAAATTAAGGGTGATGGCGCAACCATAAGAAGAATTATGGATATGGGCATCACAAAAAAAACTGAGGTTTATGTAAGAAAAATTGCCCCATTGGGTGATCCTATTCAAGTAAATCTTCGTGGTTATGAGTTAAGTATTAGAAAAGAAGATGCAAAAAATATTATAGTGGAGGAATAGATGGTTTATACAGTTGCTTTAGCTGGAAACCCTAACTCAGGAAAAACAACTCTTTTTAATGAACTAACAGGTTCAAGCCAAAGGGTTGGAAACTGGCCAGGGGTTACAGTTGATAAAAAAGAGGGAAAATTAAAAGGACACAAGGATATTATTATCCAAGACTTACCAGGAATTTATTCTCTTTCTCCTTATACAATGGAGGAAGTAGTTTCTAGGGAATATTTAGTTGATCAAAGACCAGATTTAATTGTAAATCTTGTTGATGGATCAAATCTTATCAGAAATTTATATCTTACAAGCCAATTAATTGAACTTGGGATTCCAACAATTATTGCCTTGAACATGATGGATATTGTTAAATCAAACGGCGATGTTATTGATAAAGATAATCTTTCTAAAATTTTAGGTTGTCCTGTTGTAGAAATTGTTGCTAGCAAAAAACAAGGTACAAAGGACTTAATCAATGAGATTGTAAAATCAGAAAATAAATTATCTTTACCAAATCCTTTAAAATATTCTGGAGAATTAGAAGAAGCTTTGGAAAAAATTTCTAGTGAAATTTCTGGATCTGTTGATTCTAAACTTGAAAGATATTTATCAATCAAGGCCTTTGAAAATGATGAGGATATGTTTGGAAATATTTCTTTATCATCTGATAAGAAAGAAAATATTAATAAGATAAGAGAAGATTTTGAAAAAATAGAAGATGACGTAGCTGAAGGTATTGTAACTACTGAAAGATATGAAGCTCTTGGAGAAGTTGGAGAAAAAGTTTTAAAGAAAGCTCCACCAAAGCTTTCAACAACTGATAAAATCGATAAGATAGTTACAAATAGGATTTTGGGACTTCCAATTTTCGCTCTTGTAATGTTTGTAATTTATTATATAGCAATTTCAACTTTAGGAACTGGGGCGACTGATGTTGTAAATGGATTTTTTGAAGACACAATGACACCAGCAGTAGCAGATTTTCTAACAAATATCGGAATTAGTGACGTTTTAGTTGGACTTACAACAGACGGAATCATAGCAGGAGTTGGTGCTGTACTTGGATTTTTACCACAAATGCTAGTATTATTTGCTCTACTTTCAATTCTTGAAGATATAGGATACATGGCAAGAGTTGCCTTTGTAATGGATAGGGTATTTAGAAAATTTGGACTTTCTGGAAAATCATTTATACCAGTAATGATAGGAACAGGTTGTTCAGTTCCTGGAATCCAATCATCAAGAACAATTGAAAATGAAAGAGATAGAAGAATTACAATTATGACTACATCTTTCATGCCATGTTCTGCAAAACTTCCTGTAATAGCTTTAATCGCTGGAGCATTTTTCAAAGAAAACCAAGCTTTGGTGACATTTTCATTTTATATAGTAGGAATACTTTCTGTAATAATTTCTGGAATTATTTTAAAGAAATTTAAAGACTTTGCATCAGATCCAGCTCCATTTGTTATGGAACTTCCACCATATCACGCACCAAGAGTTACTTCAGTTTTAAGAGATATGTTTAATAAAGGAATGAGCTTTGTAAAAAGAGCTGGAACAATAATTTTAGTTTCATCTATAATTATTTGGTTCTTATCAAACTTCGACTTCTCATTTAAATTGGTAGAAGCTGAATCAGAAAACTCAATACTTGCAGTTTTAGGTGGATATTTAGCAGTTTTATTTAAACCATTAGGATTTGGACAATGGCAATCAGCAGTAGCAACAATTACTGGATTTGTTGCAAAAGAAAATGTAGTTTCAACAATGGGTGTTGTTCTTGGAATAGGAGCAGATCTTAATGAAACAAATAGACAATTAATTACAGCTTTCAACCAAGCTATAGGAACACCAGTTGCTGGATATTCATTCTTACTTTTCAATATGCTTTGTATGCCATGTTTCGCAGCAGTTGGAGCTATAAAAACAGAAATGAAAAACAATAGATGGACTTTAATTGCAATAGGATATCAAATGACATATGCCTATGCTATTGCCTTTGTTTTCTATCATTTAGCAAACTTCTTTGTTTACAAACAATTTTCAATAATGACAATACTTTCTTTAATAGTTTTGGCAGGAATCTTATATCTAATATTTAGACCTGTTAAATATAAAGAAGAAAAGAGAACTTATAAACTAAATTTAGCTAGAAAATAGTAAAAAATAGAAAGGGATGATTTTATGAACTTACAATCATGGATATTTTTGCTAGTAATATTGGGCATTTGCTCTTATATTGTCTATACAAGATTTATAAAAGAAGGATCAAATTTTGGATGCAAGGATTGTGCACAAAAAAGTTCTTGTTCATCAGATACTTGCCATAGCAAAAAAGAAAAAACAAAAAAGAAATCATGCCCATATTGTGACTGATTGTTTTTTAAAAGGAGGACTTTTGCAAAAAATAAATTTGCGAAGGTCTTCTTTTTAGAATATAAAATTTTAGATTTTATATTTTTAGCTATTTGTAACTATCAAAATTTTAGCTTTTAAAATATAAAAAATTTTGCTAGAATAGAATTGATATAATTATTTTAAAATCATAGGAGGAAGAGATGATTAAGGTAAACAAAAAAATATTAAGTGCAGGCGCAGGAGTATTAGCAGGAGCAATTGGTGGAAAAATTCTTACATCAAAATTTGCAAAAAAAGCTGCAGTAGCTACAGTTCAACAAGGACTAAAGGCTAAGGGAGCAGTTGATAAAACTGTAGAAAATATTAAGCTTACAACTGATGATATTGTTGCAGAGGCTAAAGTAAAAAACGAAATCGAAGAAAGACTTGAAGCTGAAGCAAAGGCAAATCTTGATATTGAAAATGTAGCTAAAAAAGAAGCTGAAGAAAAAATAAAAGAAGAAATAAAGGAAGATTTAAAAGAAGAAGCTAAAGAGGATTAGGATGAGAGCGTCTATAAAGGCTAGAACCTTAGGTAGGTCTAGATTTTTATTTGAAGATTATCTTAAAGAATCTAACGTTAACAAATTAAAGTACAAAATCGAAAAGTTAAAAGGTGTAAAAACTTGTGAAATTTCTCCTATTTCAAAGTCTATTATTGTGAAATATGATGAGGATTATATTGAAGATATTGCAAGATTTATTCTTGATTTTGATCTTGCTTGTTTAGATGATTTTGAAATAGATGATGCAGATTTTATTCCACAAGTTGATAAATCAATTTTCCATATCCTAAGAAATGCGGCATACAAGAGAATAATTTTTGGGAAAATTATGCCAATGCCACTTAGGCCATTTTTTACAATTTTAAGGGCTTATCCTTTTGTAAAAGAGGGACTAAAATCTTTGAAAAATAGAAAAATGGATGTTGCTCTTTTGGATGCAAGTGCGATTTCAGTTTCAATTGTGACTGGACAATTTGCAGATGCAGCAAGTATTATGGCCCTATTATCCTTAGGAGAAGAGCTTGAAGATTATACTTTGAAAAAATCAAGGTTGAATTTGAAATCTTCCCTTGCTCTTAATGTAGACCAAGTTTTAGTAAAAGATGGGGACAAAAAAGTTTTCAAACACTTAAAAGAAGTTGAAGTTGGTGATTTGATTTATGTTTCTATGGGAACAACAATTCCTGTTGATGGAGAAGTTGTTGAAGGCTTTGGAATGGTGAATGAATCTTCATTTACTGGAGAAGCTAAGGCTGTAGAAAAAAATGAAAAATCTTCAGTTTTTGCAGGAACTGTCCTTGAAGAAGGAGACCTTCTTGTAAAATCTAAGAAAAAATATGATGATTCTAGGTTAAATCATATTATAAAATTAATTGAAGATAGCGAGAAAAATAAATCTTTGGCACAAATAAAGGCAGAATCTATGGCAGATTCTTTGGTAAAATATTCCTTTATTGGTGCAGGCCTAACATATTTATTAACTCGTAATTTTATAAAGGCAAAATCATTTTTGATGGTTGATTATTCTTGCGCCTTAAAACTTACAATTCCAATAGCATATATGAAAGCAATTAGCCAAGCTGGGGATGAAAATATGCTTGTAAAGGGTGGAAAATATTTTGAAAGTATAGCCAAGGCAGATACCATTATTTTTGATAAAACGGGAACTTTGACAAAGTCAGAGCCAGAAGTTAAAAGAGTAATTTCTTTTGATATTGATGAAGATGAGGCACTAAGAATTGCAGCTTGCCTTGAAGAACATTTCCCACATTCAATTGCAAGAGCGGTTGTAAAAAAAGCCAAGGAAAAAAATCTTAACCACGAAGAAATGCATTCAAAACCAGAATATATTATGGCTCATGGAATTAAATCTACAATTGATGGAAAGCCAGCCTTAATTGGTAGTGAACATTTTATTTTGGAAGATGAAAGAATAAAAATAAGTCCTGACCAAGGTGATTTAATTAATTCATTAAAAGAAGAATATTCACTTTTGTTTATGGCATTTGACAATAAATTGTTGGCAGTTTTGTGTATAGATGATCCGATTAGAAAAGATGCAAAAGAAACTGTTTCAAATCTTAGAAAATTAGGCTTTACTCATATTGCTATGTTAACGGGAGATAATGAAAATTCTGCAAGGGCTGTAAGCAAGAAACTTGACCTAGATTTTTATAAATCTCAAGTTCTTCCAGAAGATAAGGAAGAATATATCAAAAAAATGAAAGATATGGGAAGAAAAGTAATTATGATTGGAGATGGAGTCAATGATTCAATCGCCCTATCCCAAGCAGATGTGGGCATTTCTATGTCAAAAGGAGCAGATCTTGCGAAAGAAATTTCTGATGTTTCAATAAAAACTGATTCATTAAAAGAATTGGTCGATCTTATAAAACTTTCAAGAAGTGTTGACAAGAGAGTAAGAAGTGATTATGAAAAAATAATTGCCTTTAATACATTATTAATTGGCCTAGGTTTGGGTTCATTTATAACAAATACCCAATCAGCTCTCTTGCACAATATATCAACAGTTGCAATAGCAAGCGATAATATGAAAAAATATAAAATATAAAAAACCAAAGTTTAAGCTTTGGTTTTTTCTTTGAGAAAATTTAATTAATTAGTAAATAAAATTTTTAAAATATTAAAAGTAAAGAAATGCTAGGAATTAAATTAGACTAACAAAGTGATAGTTGTAAATTTTAAAATGGAAAAAACTTATGAAAAATGTATGATGGGAGTAAGACAATCGGTTTTTATAAGGAGAATTTATGTTTAATTTTAGAAATGACTATTCTGATATTTGTTATCCAGAAATTTTAGATGCTATAAAAGAAAATCTTGACCAAATAAATCCAGGATACGGGGTTGATGATCACAGCAAAAATGCTGAAAAATTGATTAAAGAAAAATTAGAAGATGAAAATGTTGATATTTATTTTATCCACGGGGGAACAGGAGCAAATATTCTTGGGGCAAGTGTAGGAATGTTGCCACAAGAATCAGTGATTTCTGCAACAAGTGGACATATTGAAGATCAAGAAGCAGGAGCAATCGAGGCTTGTGGAATAAAAATTGAAACAATTCCAACAAAGGACGGAAAGATCACAAAAAAATTATTGGAAGAAAAATATAAATCTTTTACCAACGAACACCACACAGTTCCAAGAAAAGTTTATATATCAAACACAACAGAAGTTGGAACACTTTACAGTAAAAAAGATTTGGAAGAGATTTACGATTTTTGTAAAAAACACGACTTATATTTATTTATGGACGGGGCAAGACTAGCACACGCCATGGCAAATGAAAAATCTAATCTAAAATTTAAAGATTTGACCAAGCTTTGCGATATTTTTTATTTTGGGGGAACAAAAAATGGACTTATATTTGGCGAAGCCCTTGTAATTGTAAATGATAATTTGAAGAAAAATTTTAGAAATTTGCAAAAACAGAAGGGAGCTATGCTTGCCAAAGGATTTATCACAGGAATTATGTTTGAAAGACTCTTCCAAGATGATTTGTATATAAAAGGAGCAAAAAAAGCCTACAAAATGGCAGAAAAATTGGCAAAAGGCTTTGAAGAAAAAGGCTACAAACTTGCCTATAAATTTGAATCAAACCAAGTTTTCCTAGAAATTTCAGATAAAGATATAAAAAAATGGGAAGAATTTGCTTATTTTGAAGTGGGAGAAAAAAGAGAAGATAAATTTGTTGCAAGATTTGTAACAACCTACAAGAGCAAAGAAGAAGAAATCGAAGAATTTTTAGAAAGGATTTAGTATTATGCATTACACAGGACAAGTTTATAGACCACCACTTGAGGCCTACACACCACTTTTGGAAGTAACTTACGGCTGTTCCCACAACAAGTGCGCCTTTTGCACCATGTATCATATGACAAATTTTGGAATTTCTCCTATAAAAGATGTAGAAAGTGATATTTTAGAAATTTCCATGACCTATCCAAGGCCAATCGAAAGAATTTATTTATTAAACGGAGATCCCTTTGTACTATCAACAGAAAAATTAGTAGAGATTGCAGATTTAATCCACAAATATATTCCAGAAGTAAAAACAATAACTTCCTACGCAAGTTTTTATAATTTAAAAAATAAAACCAAAGAAGATTTAAAACTCTTAAGAGAAAAAGGCTACAATGAACTTTGGTTTGGAGTAGAAACAGGAAATCAAAAAGTCCTAGACTGGCTTGATAAGGGAGCATACCTTGATGATTATAAAAAAGGGATAGAGAAAATGAAATATGCAAATATGACCTACAACGCTATAGTAATGCAAGGAGTTGCAGGAAATGGAAATTCAAAAGAAAACGCAAGAGAAACAGCAAAATTTTTAAATTTCTATCCACCAATAGGAATTTTTATAATGAGCACAGACGTTCAAAAAGGATCAAAATTATATAAAATGAGAGAAGAAGGAAATTTTAAAGAGACAACAAACAGAGAAAACCTAGAAGAGCAAATAGAATTATTAAAAAATCTAGATGTTCCAGGAGACGTCCTCTACTCATCAGGCCATATAGTAAATTTGGTAAAAGTAACATCTCACATGAGAAACAAAGAAAAAATGATAAAAAAATTAGAAGAGGCCCTGGAAAATTTAGATGAAAAAATTTTAGATTCAAAAAATATGGGCAGGGCTATTTAGAAATTTTTCTAATAGCCTTTTTTATTTTCTGAAAATTTTAAAAAAAATTCAAAAATAAAATTTTTATATAAATCCTTATAATTAATAATAAATCTTGAAAAAATTTATATTTTATGCTAGAATAAAAGCAGTATTTGGGAGGGAGTGAGTTTTGCACTCCCTTTACTTTTCGTTATTTTTATATAAATTTACGAAAAATTTTGAAAAAAATATAAGTTTATAAATTAGTCAAGATATTATATAATAAAAGTAATATTTTTAAGGAGGACTTATGACAGAAACAAGAGTTAGATTTGCACCATCACCAACAGGTTACCTCCACATCGGTGGACTTAGAACAGCACTTTTTAATTACCTTTATGCAAGACATACTGGTGGAAAAATGCTTTTAAGAATTGAAGATACAGACAGAACCAGATTTGTTGAAGGAGCCTTGGAAAATTTATTGAAGACTTTAAAATGGTCAGGAATTGAAATTGACGAAGGTGTTATGCTTGACGAAAATGGTCAAGTTACTGAAAAAGGAGACTTTGGCCCTTATATTCAATCTGATAGGGTTAAGGCTGGAATTTATGATAAATATATTGAAAAATTAATCGAAGAAGGCAAGGCTTATTATTGCTTTTGCTCAAAGGAAAGACTTGATAATTTAAGAGCAAGACAAAAAGCTGATGGACTTACTCCAAAATATGATGGACTTTGCCGTTCACTCACTTTGGAAGAGGCAAAAGAAAAAATTGCAAACGGTGAAAAATATACAGTAAGATTAAAACTTCCAAAAGATACAGATATTTCTTTTGAAGATAGGATTAAGGGAAAAATCACTTTTAATACAAATGATATGGACGACCAAGTTTTGATAAAAGAAGACGGATATCCAACTTATCATTTTGCAGTTATTGTTGATGATCACGAAATGGGAATCACTCACGTTGTAAGAGGGGACGAATGGATTTCTTCAACTCCAAAACACGTGTTTTTGTACCAAGCTTTTGGATGGGAAGCTCCAGAATATATCCACCTTCCTACAGTTTTAAATAAAGATCACAAAAAATATTCTAAGAGAAATGGAGATGGAATGGTTGAAGATTTCATCGAAAGAGGATATTTACCAGAAGGATTAATAAATTATTTAGCTCTTTTGGGTTGGTCACCTGATAGTGAAGAAGAAATTTTTACAATGAAAGAACTTGCTGACCAATTTACTTTTGATAGGGTAAATAAAACCGGAGCAGTTTTTGATGTAAGAAAACTTGATTGGGTTAATGGTCATTATGTAAGAGAAATGAGCGTTGAAGATTTGGCAGCTGCCATAAAACCATATTGTATTGAAGCAGGATTTTTCGGCGAAGATTATCCAGAAGAAAAATTAAATCTTCTTGCAGCAACTTGGCAATCAGCAATCGATAAATTTTCTGACATCAAGGATGAGGCATATGTTTATTATGTAGATGATAAAGATATGAAATGGACTGATGAAGCTGTTGAAGCTATAAAAACTGATGAGGCTAAAACTTTATTTGATGCCTTTATTGGAAAGCTTGAAGAAGTTGATGAAGTTGATCTTGATTTTGCAAAAACCATAATGAAATCTATCCAAAAAGAAACTGGAATAAAAGGAAAGAATTTATGGTTCCCAGTTAGGGCAGGACTTACAGGAAATGTTCACGGACCAGAACTTGTAAATGCCTTTGTTATTATGGGCAAGGAAAAAATGATCGACAGATTAAATTACGTTAAGGAAAATTTTTAAGATGAAAATATATAATACATTCACAAGAAAAAAAGAAGATTTTAAGACAATCGATGAAAACAAGGTAAGAATGTATGTATGCGGCCCAACTGTTTATGATTATATGCACATAGGAAATGCCCGTCCTTTGGTAATTTTTGATACAATGAGAAGATATTTAAGATATCTTGGTAACGACGTAAAATACGTTGTAAATTTTACAGATGTTGACGATAAAATTATAAATAAGGCCATAAAAGATAAGATATCAACTAAGGAAGTTACAGATAAGTATATAAAAGCTTATATGGAAGATGCAAAAGATTTAAATCTTGACGAAGAGCACACCATCCACCCAAAAGCTACAGAAACTATGGACGATATTATAGAATTTGTAAAAGAATTGGTGGATAAGGATTGTGCTTATGAATCGGAAGGAGATGTTTATTTTGATATTTCAAAAGCAAAAGATTATGGACATCTTTCAGGAAAAAATATTGAAGATTTAAGAGAAGGCGCATCAAACAGATTAGATGATAAGGACAAGGGCAAAAAAAGAAATCCTATGGATTTTACCCTTTGGAAAGCTACAAAAAAAGAAGGAGAAATCTCTTGGGATTCTCCTTGGGGCAAGGGTAGACCGGGCTGGCATATAGAATGTTCAACCATGAGCAAAAAATTATTGGGAGAGACAATCGACCTTCATGCTGGTGGAGAAGATTTACAATTTCCTCACCACGAAAATGAAATTGCCCAATCAGAAACAAGATCAGGCAAAAAATTTGCAAATTATTGGATGCACAACGGCATGATCCAAGTTGATGGAACCAAAATGAGCAAGTCTTTGGGAAATTTCTTTACCCTACACGATATTAAAAAAGAATACGACCTTATGGTTGTAAGATTTTGGCTTTTGTCTGCAGGTTATAGACTTCCGATAAATTTCACAAGAGAAATTATTGAACAAGCCAAAAATTCCCTAGAAAGATTAAACAATGCTAAATTTAGGATGGATGATCTTTTAGAAAAAACTAGTGGAAATTTAAAAGACGAAGAAAAAGATTTAGTAAAAGAGCTTGATAATTTTGAAAATAATTTTAGAAAAGTAATGGATGATGACCTAAACACTGCAGATGCCCTTACAGTTTTATTTGAAATTTCAAAATTTGCCAATACCAAACTAGATGAAAATTCTTCAAAAGAATTTGTAGAAAAAACTAGAGCTTTATTTATAAAACTTGAAGATGTACTTGGTATAGAAAATAGGAAAAAAACAGACGATTCTATCGATGAAGATTTGATAAATAAACTAATTGATGAGAGAAAAGAAGCGAAAAAAGCAAAAGATTTTGCTAAAGCTGACCAAATTCGTGACAAACTTTCTGAAATGGGAATTTTAATCAAAGATACCAGAGAAGGAACCAAGTGGGAGCTTAAGTAATGGCGAGTATATATGGAAGAAAATCTGTACTTGAAACCATTGATGCAGGTGAAAATATAAAAAAAGCTCATATTTTGGACAACAAGGGCAAAAATCACAGACTGATTGATAAAATTATAAATAAATTAGAAGAAGAAAATGTGCCAATATTTTATGAAGACAAGGAATATTTTTCAAAAATTTCTGGCAACCACCAAGGTGTTGAAATCGAAGTAGAAGATTACAAATACAAGGACCTTGATGATTTAAAAGATAAAAAAAGACTAATGATTTTAGATCAAATAGAAGATCCTCACAATCTTGGTGCAATAATTAGAAGTGCAGAGGCCTTTGGATTTGATGGAATAATAATTTCAGAAAGAAGATCTGCAAAAGTAAACTCAACAGTTTACAAAACAAGTGCAGGAGCAATCAACAACATTGATATAGCCATGGTTAAAAATATAAATAGGGCCATAAAAGAAATAAAAAATGAAAATTTTTGGGTTTATGGACTAGCTGGAGAAGCGGATGGCGATATAACCCAAACAGATCTTAGAGGAAAAATTGCCCTAGTTGTTGGCAATGAAGGAAAGGGACTTTCAAGACTTGTAAGAGAAAATTGCGATGGACTAATAAAAATACCCATGCTTGGCAAAATAAATTCATTAAACGCATCGGTAGCAAGTGCAATTGCAATCTATGAAAGTCTAAGACAAAATGGCTTTAACTAAAAAAAATATAACCTATGTTGATGGCTATAACATAATAAATTCTTGGCCTGAATTAAATCATATGAAAGAAAATTCCCTAGAGCTTGCTCGTGAAAAATTAATAGACGAGATGGCAGAATACGCATCTCTTTCAAACGAAAAAGTAGTCGTGGTTTTTGATGCCTACAATTCAGATGGTGAAAAAGAAAATATATTTGAAAAATTAGGAGTAGAGATAGTCTATACCAAAAAATTTCAAACAGCAGACACTTACATTGAAAAAATGACCAACAAATACGCACGTCGTCACAATGTAAAAGTTGTAACCGACGATGGGCAAGTCCAATCACTTGCTTTTGAAAGAGGGGCAAGCAGGATTACTGCCCTTGAGCTTAGGAATGATCTTTTAAATAAAAGGGTAAAAATAAAGAGAAGTCAAAAAAAAGATTTTTCAAATAATTTCAAGCAATTTCCCTTATCAGATCACGTAATAAAAAAACTTGATGATATAAAAAAAGACTTGGAAAAATAAATAATGGTAAAGGTAGATAAATTCGGTTTATAAAAATTAAAATCATTTTTATAAGAACTTGGCTGTTTAGGCAGACCAAATTTATGGTGGTTATATGGATAAAATAAATTTTAATGACGAAGAAATCTTTGAAAAATTTAAAGATTTCTTTGATGAAGATGAAATTGATCAAAAAGAAGCCCAAAAAATTTATAAGGGGCTGACAGAAGACGAAAAAGAAGAATTCGACCAGTTTTTGGAAGACGAAGAGCTGGAAGAAGATGAATATAAAGATGAAGAAGACAGGAAAAAAATAAAAAATTCCCTAGTCGCAAGGCAAAGAAGCGATATAATTAGGCTTTCAGATTTAACAAACGAGCAAATTGTAGAACAATTTCAAGAAGGAAATCAAAATGCCCTAGGAGCCTTGGTAGACAAAAACCAAGGACTAGTAAGAAGTAGGGCATCATATTTTTATCGCTCACATGGAAACGATCTTGAGCTTGAAGATTTAGTCCAATCAGGAATGCTTGGAATGATAAGAGCAGCAGAGAAATTTGACCTAACATTAGGATACAAATTTACAACCTACGCCTACAAGTGGATTGACAAGGCAATAAGAAAAGCAATCAACAAAGAAGGCCACACAATAAGAATACCAGCTGGAAAATATTTAAAATTAAACAAATTAAAACAAATATTAAAAGCAAATCCAGAAGCAAGCGAAGAAGAATTATACAAAATTTTAAAACAAGAAGGAATCGACAAAAAACAAGCTGACGATTTATTTTTGATAAACAGAAACCAAGTAAATTCTACAAGCCTAAATATAAATTTAGATTCAGAAGATTCAACAGGCGATGAGCTAATGGATATGGTAGGAGACGATTCAATCCCGGTAGATGATCAAATCCTAAAAAAGGATATGGAAGATTTCCTAATGAAAGCCCTAGACCAATTATCAGATAGAGAAAAACAAATAATAATCTACAGATATGGCCTAGACAACGAAAAACCAAAAACCCTAGAAGAAATAGGAACAATCTATTCCCTATCAAGAGAAAGAATCAGACAAATAGAAAACCAAGCCCTAGGAAAATTAAAACAATACAGCGATCAAGACTAGCTTAAAAACGTGCCGGTGGCACGTTTTTAATATTTACCCGCGGAATAGAAAAATTCTAAAAAATAAAAAAATAATTAGATAAAAATAAAAAAATCAGACTAAAAAAAGTATGATTCAGACTGTTGACAAACTAAAAAATTTCCCATTTAGTACCATAAAAGTGTAAGTAGAAAAAACTTTCTACCTGCACTTTTTTTAATATAATGAAGGTAACGGACGCAGCCCATTTGGGATAACACACCCGTACTCGAAACAGTCCGCTACCTTTCATTATCAAGAATTCGATTAAGCAGGTTGGGTTAATACACCCGTGTAACGAGCTAAACTGAGTGGATAATTGTGTAGGTAGGTAAAAATTTATTGGAGGTATTTATGATTTCAATAGGAATTGATGTATCAAAATCTAAAAGTACAGTTGCAGCCTTAGGATTTGGAAAAGAAGTCATTTTTAAACCATTTGAGATTTACCATGTAAAAAATGATGTAAATAAATTAATTAATAAAATCAAATCATTAGGATCTGATTTAAAAATAGTTATGGAAGCAACAGAAATTTATCATATTCCTATCTTAATTAGTTTAGTAAATGAAGGATTTTTTGTAAGTGTAATAAATCCATTAAAAATGAAAAGATTTTGCCAAGCCTTAAGTTTTAGAAATGTAAAAACAGATAAAAAAGATGCCATACACATAGCTGAGTATGGTTTAATGAACTGGAATGATCTAATAGAGTACAAAGAAGATAAAGAAGAATATGTAAGATTAAAACAATTAAACAGATCCTATCAACATTACCAAAAGATAAGAATAAATCACTTAAACTATCTAGACAAAGAAATAGAAAAAAGACATCCAGGACTAAAAAAACTAATCCCCCATGCAAATGGTAACTATCAAAAAGATAAACTAATAGACTTTGTAGAAAGATGGTCAAATAGTGAAAAGATATTAAAAAGAAGTCAAGATCAATTTGTAAATGATTATGAAAAATGGGCAAATAAAAAGGGATATCATCCAAACGCACAAAAAGCAATAACCATTTACCAAAATGCCTTAGAATCAATCCCAACAATCTCATCTAGTAATTCAAAAATAGATGCGAATGTCCTAGACTCAATTGAATTTCTAAGAGTAATAAACAAAACTCTCAATAATATTCTATCACAAATGAAAGAAATCGCCACAGAATTAGAAGAATACAAAATAGCAAAAGAATTTTCAGGCATAGGAGAAAAATTAGCACTACAAATAACAGCAGAAATAGGAGATATAAGAAAATACAAAAACAAGAAAAGTCTAATATCATTTGCAGGGATAGATTCACCACCATATCAATCAGGAAACTTTAGTGCAAAACAAAGAAAAATATCCAAAAGAGGAAATCCAATACTAAGAAAAGTACTATACATGACAATATTATGTATGAAAAAAGCAAAAGATGAAACCAATCCAGTATATAAATATATAATAAAAAAAGAAAGAGAAGGCAAGGCAAAAAAAGTATCAAACATAGCAGGAATAAACAAGTTTTTAAGAATATATTATGCAAAAGTAATGGAGGAAAAAAACAAGGAAGAATTACAAAAAGCTGCATAAAAAATAGAAAAAAAGCCCAAACAAGAGGGCTTATTTCCTATGGTCAAATTTAGTAATAAAATTATTTGATTTTTTTTAAAAAAAAGACTTGATTTTTCCTAGCAGGTTTCGACCGAGTGCAACGAGCGGAGAAATCTCATGAGATCTCTCCATGCGTTCGTTTCACTCACTTAGTCGAGATGGGTTTTAGAGTAATTTTATTTTTAAATCATTAATGAATTATTAAACTAATCTCATGAGATCTCTCCATGCGTTCGTTTCACTCACTTAGTCGAGATGGGTTTTAGAGTAATTTTATTTTTAAATCATTAATGAATTATTAAACTAACTTTGTCTACGTTCTGAATCAGACTAAAAACAGTCTGATTTTTTTATGAATTTTTAATTTTATTTAGAAAAATCCAATTTCATATCCCCATCTTTTATCCAGCCGATTTTTTTTACGAAATAATAAATTATTAATGAAACTAGGGCTGGTAAAATTATGTGCATGATTATTATTGTTGATAATAATTTAAAAAATGGGACTGAGCTCATTGCTGTGAAGGTTGAAATTTGTCCTACCAAACCGCAAGTTCCCATGCCGGCTCCTATTGGGGAATTTTCTAGTTTGAAAATTATTGTTGAAAATGGGCCGAGTATTGCTGAGGCGAGGGTTGGTGGGATTAAAATTTTTGGATTTCTCATTATATTTGGCATTTGGAGCATACTTGTTCCAAGTCCTTGGGCAATTAAGCCTTGGGTTTTATTTTCTTTAAAGGAAATTACTGCAAAGCCAATCATTTGACAACAACATCCAATTGTCGCAGCTCCTGCGGCAAGTCCTGAAAGACTTATGGTCATGCAAAGTGCGGCTGATGAAATTGGAAGGGTCAAAACAATTCCTACAATTACTGAAACAATTATTCCCATAATAAAGGGTTTTTGTTTGGTTGCATCCATTATAATTATTCCGATTTTTGTCATTAGTGCCTGGATAAAGGGTCCGACTAAATTTGCAATCATTACTCCGACTAAAACTGTCACAACTGGGGTCAAAACTATGTCGATTTTTGTTTCTTTTGAAATTAATTTTGCAATTTCTACTGAAATTAAGGTCGCTATAAAAACTCCCATTGGTCCGCCCAATTTGTTTGCTGCAAGTCCTACTATAGTTGATGAAAATAAAATCAACCTATCAGCATTAAGGGCGTAGGCGATTGATACTGCGATTGCAGGGCCTGTGGCTTCCTGGGCAAGTGGCCAAATTGTTTCTGACAAAAATTTTATGTCAAAAGATTTGCCGATTGTGTTTAAAATTGTTCCAACCAAAAGTGTGGCAAAAAGTCCAAAGGCCATTGATCCAAGCGCGTCAATAAAATAAACTTTTGCCGATAAACTTATTCCTTTTCTTTTTAAAAATTCTTTCATTTTTTCCTCCTATATTAAAAACCATTTTAATATATAAAGTATTTTTTGTAAATATTCACAAAAAATACTTATCTTCTTATATTTATGTAATTAATTTGTATTTTGTCAAACAACTGTAGTTGAAAATGAGAATATAATTATTGAAAAATTAAAGAGTTCATTGTAGATTTTTTTTAGAAAATAAATTTATGTAAAAAATTTCGGGTATATTTATTTAGTAAATAATATTTTTTTGTAATAAATTTTTAGAATATAGAAAGGACGGATATATGACAAATTATTTTAAAGAAGCTAATGAACTTAAAGACGAACTTATAAAAAATCGTAGGCATATTCATGAAAACCCTGAACTTGGTTTAGAACTTCCTAAGACTAAGGAATATGTTATAGATAAATTAAAAGAAATAGGCATTACTTATAAAGAAGTTGGCGAAAGTGGAATTCTTGCAACTATTGAGGGCGAAAAAGGGGAAGGGAAAACTATTCTTATTAGGTCTGACATGGATGCCCTTCCAATGGATGAGGAAAGTGGTCTTGAATTTTCTTCAAAAAATAAGGGACTTGCTCACACTTGTGGTCACGATCTTCATGCAGCAGTTGGTCTTTCTACTGCAAAAATTATTTTTAATCACAAAAAAGATTTTAAGGGCAGGGTTAAATTTATGTTCCAACCTGCTGAAGAAATTTTTGCAGGCTCAAAAATGATGATTGAAAATGGAGTTCTTGATGGAGTTGACGTGGCACTTGCTCTTCACACAAATTTAAATCACGAATCTGGATCAATTTCTTATTATGAGGGTTACATGGCAACAAGCTGTGATAATTTTAAAATAACAATTAAGGGTCAAGGAGGTCACGGCGGATATCCTCACACCACAAAAGATCCGATAAATGCGGGTGTAATGATTTACCAACAATTTAATCAACTAATAAGTCGCGATGCAGATCCTTCAAAACATACAACTTTAACATTTGGACAATTTTCATCAGGTTCAAATTCAAATATAATTCCAGATTTTGCCATTTTACAAGGAACAATGAGAACTTATGATCCAGAAATTAGGGAAAAATTGATGAAAAGAATGGAGGAAATTGTTGAAGGAGTTTCAAAAGCTACAGAATGTGAAATTAATTTAGAATATTTTGCATCAGTTCCTTCTCTATATTCTGATCCATCACTTACAAAAGAGTTTGTAAGATATATGGAAGAGAATTCTGATATTGAAATGATTTCTGGTGAAAGGCTAATGGCTAGTGAGGACATGGCTTTTGTTTCAAGAAAAGTTCCTACAGTTTATTTTCTACTAAATTCAAAAATTCCTGGAAATAATTACTCTCACCACAATCCAAAAGTAGATTTTTCGGAAGACGCCATGCCAATTGGAGTAGGTTTATTTGCTACATGTGCGATTAATTGGCTAAATAATAATTAATTTTTTAATTCAAAGAATTTTTTAAATTTTACGCCTTATTCAATCCATGAGATCTTTCGGCTGGGCTTTATATGGGTGGGTGATTCGCTTAATCAAAATTACTTTTATTTTTTTTAATTCTTAGTATTTATCAATAGAAAAATCCCTTTATATTAGTATAATTTCTATTAAAGGAAGTGAATTATGGAAAAAGAAAAACCATTTGTTTATATAGATACTAATTTTAGTTTGTCTGAAATTTTGATGCTTAAGATGGCCTTTAATTCTAATGAATTTGAAATTGTTGGCATTTCTTCTGTAAGCTCTTTTATGGATGCTGATTTTGCTGCAAAAAATATTCTTTCTATGACAAATATGGAGGATTTAATTTTGCCAATTTGCTCTGGGGCTTTTTCTAATTTGAAAAATCAAGAGATTTTGATTAGGGGAGAAAATTCTGTAATTTTTGATAAGTCAAAGGATTATTTGTCTGATGAAAGGTGCGAGGATTTTTTGTATAATTTGGCGAGAGATTGTGGAAGACTTGATATTGTTGCGACTGGTCCTCTTACAAATATTGCAAAAGCAATTGTAAAATATGATGATTTTCTTTCTTATGTTGACCATATTTTTGTTTTGGCTTCAAACTTTTCTCTTGGGGATGTTACAAAAAATTCTGAATTTAATTTTTTCACCGACCCAAAGGCTGCAAATATTGTTTTGAAGGAAGATGTTGAAACTTTTATTTTGCCTATTGATATTTCAAATTCTTTGACCTTGCCTGATGAGATTTTGGAAAAATCGACTTCTGACCCAGTTTTTGAGAAAATAAAAGACTTGTACAAAGCTTATCCAAAAAATGAGAGAGAAATCAAGGCTGCAATGCTTTTATATATGCTTGTTAAGCCTCAAGCCTTTATTTTTGAAGAAAAAGCTATCAAGGTGAATGAAGATTTTGACAGGGGAAGTATTGTTGAAACAAATTCTAAAAACAAAAAATATTTGGCAAATAGGGTCAATGACCAAACATTTTTTGACTTTATAATTGATAGGCTTGGTCTATGAAACTAAAAAAACCAGGACAAAGAATTTTTAAAACGGCCTTGGCTGTGTTTTTGTCTTTCACTTTTTCTCATTTTAGATCTCCCCATGCCCTTCCATTTTATTCGGCAATTGCTGCAATAATTTGTACAAAAAATGATGTGACGGGTTCAATTAATATTGGTTTAAATAGGATTTTGGGAACTTTTATTGGTGGCTTTGTTGGATTTTTATATCTTTTATTTGTAAAGAAAAATTTGACCAATGAAATAGAAAATTATTTTTTATTATCGGTAATTATGGCTTTTTTGATTTGGATAGTTTCTTCCATGGAAAAACCAAACGCAATTTCAATAATGTGCATAGTCCTAGCTTCGGTTTCTATAAATCATGCTGGAGAAAATTTTGGGGCAATAGATTTTGCAGTAAACAGGGTTTTGGATACCTTGGTTGGAGTTGTAATTGCAATTTTGGTAAATTCTCTTGATTTTGAAATTTTAAAATTTATTAAATATGAAAAGGAAAAAGATGAGAAGTGATTTCTCATCTTAGAGCGTAGACAAAGTATGAATGTAGATAATATTTTATTTTGAAATAAAAATTAAGCTACGTACCATCTCGACTAAGTGAGTGAAACGAACGCATGGAGAGATCTCACGAGATTTCTCGACTCACTACGTTCGCTTGAAATGGGAAAAAATTTAGTTTGTCAACAGTCTGAGATGAGAAATAATTTCTCGTCTTTTTTTAATTTGATTTTCTATGGTAAAATAATAGTGAATAGATATTTATAATTAAGGAGTATCCATGCTAAAAGTAGAAAATTTAAGTAAAAGTTTTGGAGAGCTCGTTGCTTTAAATCGTTCTAATTTTGAAGTAAAAGACGGCGAACTTTTTGGAGTTATAGGCCAAAATGGTGCGGGCAAATCCACACTTTTTAGGTGCATAATGAACTTTTATTCAAAATATGACGGAAATATTACTTATAATGGCAAAAAATTTTCAAAAGTTCCTTTGGAAAAAATCGGTTTTTTGCCTGAAGAAAGATCTCTTGATCCTAAAAGAAAAGTAGAAGACCAAATAAGATATTTTGCAAAATTAAATAAAATGAAAAATATTACTGATGAAAAGTTAAAAGAATGGTTTGATTATTTTGAAATTGATGGGAAATTATCATCAAAAATAAAAGAGCTTTCAAAAGGAAATCAACAAAAAGTCCAACTTCTTTGTGCTTTAATTTATAAGCCAGAATTTGTAATTTTGGATGAGCCTTTTTCAGGACTTGATCCATACAACATCAGACTTCTTGAAAAAATAATCAAAGATGTAAACAAAGAGGGAACGACAATTATGTTTTCATCTCACAACATGGAAAATGTTGAAAGTCTTTGCCAAAAACTAATTATGCTTAAAAAAGGAAATATAGTTTTGAATGGTTCTCCTCAAGAAATTAGAAATTCTTACGAGAGAAAAAAACTTGTGGTTGAATCAAGTGAAGATTTATTTTTCTTAAATGATGAAAATATTGAAATGATTAGTCAAGATGAAAATATTTGGACATTTATTTTAAAAGATGAAGAATATGCCAAGGTTATTTTCAAAAAAATTGTAGATAATGTTGGCTTTGTTCCATATTTTGACCAATCACCTCCAACATTAAATGAGATTTTTGCAAGAAAGGTGGAAGAAAATGAATAGATTTATGACCGTATCTACCGATACTTTAAAAAAACACCTTAAGTCAGCTTCTTTTTGGATTATGGTTTTGATGCCTTTTATTATGGCAGTAGTAATTGGAATAATTTCCTACATTTCCTACTCAACCAAAACTCCAGATACAATTGCAGTTGTTACAGAAGAAAAATATAAGAAAAATTTCCAAAATAATCATATGGTAGATTTTGAATTTAAAAGTAAAAAAGATGCCAAAAAAGCTCTGGACGATAAGGACATTTCAGCCTATCTTGAAGTTAAAAACAAAGATGGACTTTTAAATTTTGATTATTATGGGGATACAACTGCAAAAACTCCAATGCTTGTAATAAATTCTTTGGCAGAGTCCATGCAAAGAAAAGAAAATTTGAAAAATTCAAATATTGACGCCAAGCAAAATGCAATAATTAGCCAAAAACCTGCTATAAATCTTCACGAGATAAAAGATAATTTAAAAAACCCTGGAAATATGGTTGCCCTTTTTGCAACTATTTTTATAATGTATTTTGTATTAATTTTTTATTCACAAATAATTATGCAAGATATAGCCATAGAAAAGGGTTCAAAAATGCTAGAATTTATTTTCTCATCAGTAAGGGCAGGAACCTATATGGCAGGAAAAATTTTTGGGACAATTCTTGCCATGCTCGTTCATTTTGGAATTTATGTGATATTAGGACTTGTGGGATTTGCTGTAATTAAATTTACAGGCTTGTACGATAAGATAAGTTCAATGCTAGATATAAATATTTCAGATTTATTCAAGGGAATAAACACAAACTTGGTTATTGAAATAGTTTTATTTATGGTTTTGGGATTGATTTTATATATAATCCTTTCAGCCATGCTTGGATCTTTGGTACAAAAACAAGAAGACGCAGGAAAAATGGCAACACCAATTATGCTAATAATTATGTTTTGCTATTTCATTTCCACATCATTTGTAGGAAGCGAACCAAATTTATTTATAAAAATCCTTTCCTATATCCCATTCTTGTCAACATTTTTCATGCCAATGAGATTGATCTACGAAAATGCAAGTCTTTTCCAAGGAATGATTTCTCTATTGATTTTATTAGGAGGAATAATCCTAATGTATATAATTGCAGCAAGAGTTTACAAGAAAAATATCCTAAATTATTCAACAGACAAGTTGTTTGGAAGAGGAAAAAGATTAAAAATTAAAAAGAAAAATAAATAAAAAAAGAGGATGTTGCAAATTGTGAATTGCTATCGTCCCGAAATCATAGATTTTTTTCAAAGTTTCATGTCAAGCCTTCTGGCTTATTAGTGCGAAACTTTAAGAGAATTTCCTATGATATATTGGGACGATTTATTCATTTTGTAACATCCTTTTTTTAAAAAATTTTTAAATTTTTGCTTTTATAACCATTAAATCACTATCTTCGATTGCCTCTAAGGCGTGCATTTCATTAGGATTCATAGTTATTATATCCCCTGGCACAATAATTTCTTTTCCATTTTCTCCAGTGAAATTAACCTTGCCCTTATAAATTACAACTACTACATTTTTATCTGACTTATGACTTGGAACTTCTTCACCTTTTTTGATTTGTAAGTGGGTGATTTGTAGTTTGTCTTCATCTAGTAAGTGTTCAAATTTACCATCTAAAATATTTGCACTTAATTTTTTCATAAAGCCTCCTTATTATAATAAGCATTATTTATTTCATTTAAAATTTCTCAAATTATTTCTTGAATAATTTTTTTTAGCTCTGGCAGGGTTTTATCTTCAAAAAACTTATTTTTTGCTATCCACCTATTATTTAAAGGACTTGGGTGGACTAGAGGAAAATATTCTGGAAGATAATCTTTAAAATTTTTTACGGTCTCTGTTAGGTTTTTCTTAAAATTATCTTTTAGGTAAAATTTTTGAGCATAGGCTCCTATCAATATAGTTAATTTTATATTTTTTAGCTCTTCGAAAAGAAGGGGGTGGTATTCCTTAGCTATAAATTTTCTAGGAGCCTTGTCACCACTTTTTGCCTTACCCGGATAATAAAAATCCATGGGAATTATTGAAAAGTTTTTTCCGTGGAGAGTATCCATACTTATTCCCAGCCAATCAACAAGATTTTCTCCACTTTTATCATTAAATAAAATCCCGCTTTCCTCAACTTTTTTTCCAGGAGCCTGACCAATAATCAAAATCTTAGAATCTTTATTTAACTGAAAAATCGGATCAATTCCCCTGTCCGTATAGGATTTATTTCGAGGATCATCTTTTAATTTTTTAACTACATCTTTTATTTGCATAAAAATTCTTATCCAATTACAAAATAGGTTTATACTTTTTAATTAGTAATTTTTATTTTTTATAAATCTTATAATTAATTCCACCAACAAGGTCAATTCCATAAGGGGAATTTTCAAAATATCCTTTCAAAAATTCGTACCTATATTCATGATATGGAGATTTTTCTTCTTTTAACTCAAAACCATTTTTATTAATTTCAAAAGCTTCGTGGTGGTCGTGGCTGTGGCCGCCTTCACAAGTATTTGAAAGAGAATCTTCTGGATTTATAAAATCTTTAAAATATTTTTCGTGAGTATTTACATTTGTAATTAAAAATAAATCTCCGTTTTCATCAATTGTTGCAGAAAGGCCATTATCACAAGGCATTCCATCAAGAAGCATTTTGTTTAAATCTTGAAAAATTTCATTATAGTCAGAGAAATTTTTTCCTTCAGCCTGTTTTTTTCCAAAATTAAATAATTTTTCTTTTGTTTTTTGACTATTCTTTATAGCAAAGGCAAGCCTATTTTCTACAACATCAATTTTTGAATCAAGCCAGCCGTGAATATTTTCTTGGTCAATCAAATTTTCCAAATTATCAGTTGAAACTGGGGCGATTTTTTCATCAATTTCTTTTGTATTTCCATCCAAAAGAAAATTTGTAATTTTATCTTGAAACTTTATTTTTTCATACATCATGTAATGTATTGGTCCTAAAAATTCGCTCATTTATAACTCCTTTAATCTTTTTATTTCATTATATTATAAAAATAAATTTTTTTCTGTAACCCATGTTACATTCCTATATTTTACAAGAAAATTTTTAAATTTAAAGATTTGCTCTTTGAATATTTATAAGAATTTAAAGGGGAAAATGATATATTTACACAATTTACAATATATTATATAATTGTTGGGTAATGTAAATTTATTAGGAGGACTTATGAATAAATTAACTACGAAAAAAATTACATATACGGGACTTTTTATTGCCCTAGTATTCATTTTCTCAGCATTTTTCCAAATTCCATTAAAAACTCCAATGGGAGATACAAGATTTCATTTGGGAAATGTATTTTGCTTATTAGCAGGAATTATTTTAGGACCAACTCTTGGTGGACTTGGTGCAGGAATAGGATCTGCAATTTTTGATCTAACAAATCCACTTTATTTTGCATCAGCTCCATTTACTTTTATAAATAAATTTATGATGGGCTTTGTTGCAGGTTTAGTTTTTCACAAAATTAAAATGAAAAACGAAAAAATAAAAGCAGTTCTTGCAGGATTATGCGGACAAGTAACCTACATTGTTCTTTACTTGCTTTACACATTTATAAAAAATAAAGTAGCTATGGGCTTGTCATTTGAAGCAAATATGGTAGAAGTTGTACAAAAACTCGGAGTTTCCTCAATAAATGGAATAATTTCAGTAATAGTTGCAGCGATTTTTTCAATTGCAGTTGCAAAAAGAGTAAAAATGGACTAGAAATAGTCCTTTTTTAAATGCTGATTTTTTTATTTTTTAATCTTATATTTTATTTTAAAATAAATTTAATTCTTCGTTATTAAGGGGACAAATTAGGGGACTTCCGATTGTCCCCACAATTTTTCCCCTTAGACCCCTTTCAACGAACCCCCTTAACCGGCCCTTGCAGGGAGCAAAAATCAGAAAGAAACTAAAGTTTCTTTCGTTTTTTTAAATTGATTAGCCAAATTTAATAAAGATAAAATCACAAAATAAATTCTAAATTTTAAAAATAAAAAAATAACTCACTAAGGTTCAAACAATTTTTTCTCTAATAATTCACTTGAATTTATAATTATTTTTAAACATCAGTCAGCTTATAAAAACTTGAAAGAAGCGTCAGCTTCTTACAAGAAAAGCTCCATGCAATGGTCGGTTGCGGGGGGGCAAAAAAGTGGGGTTTTAGGGGATATAATTAGCTTGAAATTGTGCCAGTGGTACAATTTCAATAATTATACCGCGGAGTTTATTCGTAGTTTTATTTTTAAATTGAATTTTAATTTAAGATTTTGTTAAATTTTAAAAATAAATTAGCGTGGAAAAAGGGGGAGAGTCGAAACTCCCCCATTTCCTCCCCCTAACATTACGAAGAATTAATTTAATAAAATATATTATTTTAAAATTAAAAACAAAAATAAAAAATTAAAATTCAATACCTTCCTCTTGTTTGGGTATAATTATTAAAGAAAAGATAAGAAAAATGAAAGGATTTTGTATGGTTTATAAAAGATTTGATGATAAATTAGTTATTAGATTAAAAAAAGGCGACAAGCTTGTGGAATCTGTTATGGAAATTCTTGAAAAAGAAAATGTGAAGGCTGGATTTTTAACTGGAATTGGAGCTACTGATAATCTTGAGGTGGGTCTTTTTGATCCTGAAAGTAAGGATTATAAAATAAAAAAATATGAGGAAGATTTGGAAATTGCAAATCTTTGTGGAAATATTTCAAATAAAGACGGAAATCTTTACACTCATTTTCATATAACTTGTGGTAGGGCAAAATCAAATGTTGAAAAAGGAAGTCTTGCAGGTGAAGCCATTGCAGGGCATTTGAATGAGGCTGTTATTTCTTTGACTGCAGAAATTTTTGTAACTATAATTGATGGCGAAATTAATAGGATTTATGACCAAGATTTGGGTCTAAATTTGATTGAGTTTTAATATGAATTATTTTATTTTTGACATGGACGGAACCATTTTTGATACGGAAAAAATTTACTATCAAACTTGGCTTGAAATAGGCCAAAAAAATAATTTCACTTTTACAATTGAAGATAAAATTGTTTTGTCTGGCAGAAAAAAAGATGAAGCCAATTTATTTATGATGGAACATTTTTCAATGGATGAGGAAAGGGTCAAAAAAATTCGTGAAGATTTAAATGATTTGAGAGAAAAAAGATTTGAAGAACTTGATTATTCTCTAAAGAAACCAGATCTTTTAGAACTTTTGGATTATTTGAAAGGAAATGATGAAAAAATTGGCCTTGCTTCATCTTCTTACAAGAAAAAAGTAGATTTTTTGGTGGATAGGGAAGGTGTAAGAGATTATTTTGACCAAATAATTACAGCTAATGATATAAAAAATGGTAAACCTGATCCTGAAATTTTTAATTTGACAATGGAAAAGTTGGGTGCAGACAAGGAAAAAACCTATATTTTGGAAGATTCTCTTTCTGGAATTAGGGCTGCAAAAAAAAGTGGAGCAGTCGCAGTTTTAATTATAGATTTGGACGATAGCGAAAGGACAAAAAATGAAGCTGACTTGGTATTTTCATCATTGGGCGAATTTTTATCATTTTTAAAAGAAAAAAAATCAATTGATACAAGAAATAAGGATTTTTCTTTATCATGCCCTTCTTGCAAATTTAAATTTACAAAATCTTTGCCAACTGCAGTATTTTCTCAAAACGACAAAGATTTTATTGAAAATATTGGCATAATCGAATGTCCTTCTTGTAAAAAATTGTTCAAATTAAATTATAGGTATGTTTATACCGACAGCGACAAAAAATTAATGTTTGTAAATGATCCAAAATTTGTACAAAAAAGAAATCAGCTTGCCTTTAAGTCTTCGCTTAAAATTTTGGATAGGCTAAATAAAAACAAGGCGGAAGATTTTTTAATTAGAATGTGCAAAGATGACTTGGATTTAAAAGAAAAAATTTCTATATTTGAAGACGGAAAAATTGATAATATAATAGAAATTATGAAATTTGTCCTAATCCAAAGTCCAGATTTTAAATTTAAAAAAGAAGATATTTTGCAAATGACCTACAAAAACAAGGAATTTATAATAAGAACAAAAGACGGGGCTTTTAAAATGCCTTTTATTGATGATTTGTATGAAAGTTTGTACGACAAATATATTTCCTTTATAGATGTAAAAAGTGCGGAGATGGTCGATGAAAATTGGGCAAGGGAAATTGTAAAAGAGATATGAAAATATATTTAGAAAATGAAAATTTAAGAAAAATTGTATATGATATTTTAAATATTTTCTACGAGAAAGAAGAATTTGTTTTTGTAGAAGAAAATCCTAATATATCAATAAAAAATGGACTTATTGAATTTGAAAATAAGTCCTACTTTTTTGATTCTAATTTGAAATTAAAGCAAGTCCTTTTTGAAATTTTAGAAAATAAAAATAACAAATCTTCTGATTGGGGAATTTTGACAGGATCAAAACCTTCAAAACTTTTGAAAAATCACAGCCTTTATGATTTGAAAAATACTTATATAATTAAGGATAATAAAATTTACCTACTAGAAAATATTAAAAAAAGTCAGGATAAATTAGAATTTGATCCCAAAGCCTTCAATCTTTATATAAATATTCCCTTTTGCCCTCAAAGGTGCAGGTATTGTTCCTATCCTACTATTGTGTCAAGCACAGTAGAGAAAAATCTTTATGTGGATTTTTTATTAAAGGAAATTTCCCAAATAAATTTGCCAAAAAAATTGGACACAATTTATCTTGGGGGAGGAACTCCATCAAATTTATCCTTGAACGATTTGGATAGGATTTTAACTTTAATCAACGAAAAATTTATTTTTGACGAATTTACTCTTGAGGCAGGTAGGGAAGATACTCTTGATTTTAATAAGCTTGATTTATTTAAAGAAAAAAATGTAGGAAGAATCTCTTTAAATCCACAAACTTTCACATCAAATGTATTGGAAAATATAAATAGGCCGATTGATTTTTATAATTTTGTAAAAATTTATACTTACGCCAAAGAGCTTGGCTTTATTGTAAATATGGATTTTATTGTGGGACTTTTTGGAGAAAATAGGGAAAGTTTTTCTAAAAATTTTGAAATTTTAAAAGATTTAAGGCCAGACAATATTACTTTTCACGCCCTAGCCCAAAAAGTTGGGTCAAAATATTTTGAAGAAAATATTAATGGAGATGAAGTAGAAGCGGAAAAAATTTCCAAAGATATAGAAAAATTTACCAAAGAAAATTCCTACAAGCCTTACTATCTTTACAGGCAAAAAAACATAATAGGAAATTTGGAAAATATTGGCTATGAAAAAGGAAATACTCCTCAAAGATACAATATTTTGATAAATGAAGAGCTAGAAAATATTATAGGCCTTGGTATGAACGCAAATTCTAAACTTACAAACGGTAAAAAATATAGAAACGAAAGAAATCTTAGAGATTATTATAAAAGCATAGAAAAAGAAATTTCTGATAAAAATAAATTGATAGAAAATTTTATAGAAAATTAAATAGAGAAGTTAAAATTATTTAAGTGAAATGAAAATATTAAAATTTGTTTTTAAATTTTTTCAAAAAAATAAGCTGTTACAAAACATTTTGTAACAGCTTTTATTTTTATTAGATAAATAATCCTGCACAAACAACAGATACTACTGTTATAAGTTTTACTAGGATGTTTAGTGATGGGCCGGATGTATCTTTGAATGGATCTCCTACTGTATCACCTACTACTGCAGCGTGGTGAGATGGTGAATTCTTTCCACCTTCAGCTCCAGATTCTATAAATTTCTTAGCATTATCCCAAGCTCCACCTGCGTTTGACATAAATATTGCCATTAATACGCCTGTAACTAGGGCTCCAGCTAAAAGTCCTCCTAGAGTTTCTGGTCCAAATGCTTTTCCAATAAATAATGGTACTACAATTGCAAGTGCTCCTGGTATTATCATTTCTTTTAGAGAAGCTTTTGTTGAGATGTCTACACATGAAGCGTAGTCTGGATCTTCTGTTCCTTCTAGGATACCTGGTTTTTCTTTAAATTGTCTTCTTACTTCGTTGATCATTTCTGTTGCAGCTTTTCCAACTGAATTCATTGTTAAAGCTGAGAATAAAAATGGTAACATTCCTCCTACGAACATTCCTGCTACTACTTTTGAATCAAGTAATGAAAGATTGTCAAGGTGTAGGGTATCTGTGTAAGTTACAAATAGTGAAAGTGCAGTTAAAGCTGCAGAACCTATTGCAAATCCCTTACCAATTGCTGCTGTTGTGTTTCCTACTGAATCAAGGCTGTCTGTGATTTCACGAACTGATTCGTCAAGTCCACTCATCTCTGCAATTCCACCGGCATTGTCTGAAATTGGGCCGTAAGCGTCAACTGTTACTGTTGTTGCTGTGATTGATAACATTCCTACTGCTGCAAGGGCAATTCCGTACATTTGCATTGTGTGGAATGAAACCAAAATTCCAATAGCTATAAGAATGATAGGTCCAACTGTTGAAAGCATTCCGCTTGATAATCCTGCGATTATGTTTGTAGCTGCTCCTGTTTGACTTTCTTCTGCTATTCTTTTTACTTGGCTATATTTTTCAGATGTAAATACTTCTGATAAAAATCCTATTGCAATTCCTACAAGTATTCCCACAACTATACAGATTGCTGCTTTCATATTTCCAAAAAATATTGGTGAAAGGATAAATGATGCTACAAGAACTATTGCTCCTGATAGATAAATTGTCATCATTAGTGCTGATTGTGGTGATTTTTGTTTTTTTCTTAAGAATAAGAAAGCTGCAAGGATTGATGCGACAATTCCTATTGATGAAAGTACCAATGGAAATCTAATTCCTGCATCTCCAAAGATTGAAAAACCTAGAACCATTGATGAAAGGATTGCTCCCGCATATGATTCGAAAAGGTCAGCTCCCATTCCTGCAACGTCTCCTACGTTATCTCCAACGTTATCGGCGATAACTGCTGGGTTTCTTGGGTCATCTTCTGGAATTCCTTTTTCAACTTTTCCTACAAGGTCAGCTCCAACGTCTGCTGCTTTTGTGTAGATTCCTCCACCAACTCTTGCGAAAAGTGCAACTGAACTTGCTCCAAAAGAATATCCCATAAGGGTTGCTGGGTCTTTAAAGATTAAATAAACAATTCCAACCCCCAAAAGTCCAAATCCTGTTACTGCAAATCCCATTACAGATCCACCAGCAAAAGCAACTTTAAGGGCAGATGGAAGTCCACTCTCCATAGCTTCGTTTGTACATCTAGCATTTGAGGCTGTAGAAATTCTCATACCTACATAACCTGCTGCCATTGATAATAAGGAACCAAGGATATAACAAATCATGGTATTAATGTTAATAAAAATTGCTATAAGAATTGAAACAATAATTACAAAGATAATAACATATTTATACTCACGAGATATAAATGCCATAGCTCCTTCTTTAATATTTCCTGATATAGTTCTCATTTTATCGTTTCCTTCGCTAATTGGAAGTATATTTGTTTTAATTTGCAAAGCCATAAAACAAATTGCGATAATTGCTACTATTACAGGTAGTAAATCAGATAACATAAATTCCTCCTATTTTTAATTTTTACGTTTACTATTATATAACATAATATAGATATAAACAATTGTTTTTGATAGAAAAACTCAAAAATACAAAAATAAATGATATTTTTATGAAAAATAAATACATTTTGCCCTAAAATTGAAAAATTTTTTGTTTTTTATTATTCTTAGCGAATGGTAATTTGTATTTTAGAATAAATAATTTTATATGATAAAATAAAGGTAGAATTAAGTTAGGAGTAAGTATGGACAAAAATATAAAACTTGTAGCTATAGATCTTGATGGAACTCTTTTGGGTTCTGATAAAAAAGTTTCTGAAAAAAATTTTGAAATTATAAAAAAATTAAGAGACAAGGGGATTTTTGTGGTTATTGCAACCGGAAGACCTGTTGGTGGATTTTCTTGGATTCTTGATCATTTGAATTTATTTTCTAATGACGATTATTCGATAACAAATACTGGATCTCTTGTAATAAAAAATAAGGATAAGTCAGATATTTCAAAAAAAATTCTTAATATGGACGATTATTTAAATCTTAAAAAATTAATAAATGATAAGCTTCAAATTGGAATTTACAATAAATATAATTTGTACAACAACAGCGAAAGCATAAATAAACATTTTTTATTTGAATCAAAAATTTTAAAAATGCCAATTGAAAAATTTGATGAGAAAAATAAAAATCAAAGTGTTGAGAGAATTTCTATTATGGGTGATAGGGAAGTTGTTGATGAGTTTGAAAAAACTTACAACAAAAATCTTTTGAAAACTTATCAAACTGTAAGAAATGTGCCGGAAGTTTTTGAGGTTTTAAATAAGGAAGCTGATAAGGGGCAGGCTCTTAAAAGGCTTTGTAATTTTTTAAATATTGATACTAATTCAACTCTTGCCATTGGAGATTCTAATAATGATAAGTCGATGCTTGAAATTGCTGGAATTTCTGCAACTTGTTCAAATGGAAGAGAAAGTGTTAAAGAAATGGTAGATATAGTTTCGGATTATTCAAATGATCAAGATGGAGTTTTTGATATTTTGGAGAAAGTATTTTTTGACAAGTGATTGAAAGCTTTCGAAAATAAAGTATTATATGATTAGTTCTTATGTAAGATTTTTTTAAAATCTTACATATTTTTATGTTAAAATAAAATTTGAAAAAAGATAGGAAGTATTATGAGTAAATTTTGCTCTCTAGCTTCAGGATCTTCGGGAAATTCTGTTTTTGTTGAACACAAGGGATCTAAAATTTTGATTGATTGTGGTTTTTCGGGACGAAAAATTGAAAATCTTTTATCTCAAATTGGCGAAAATCCAAAAGATTTGGATGCGATTTTTCTAACTCATGAGCATGTTGATCATGTAAAGGGAGCTTCTGTCATGAGCAGAAGATATGATATTCCAATTTATGCTAACAAGGGAACCTGGCTTTCTTTTATTAAAAGTGCTGGGAAATTGAAGGAAGAAAATATTAAAATTTTTAGGTCAAATTCTTTTTTAAATTTTAATTCTTTTGATATTTTTCCCATATCAATTCACCACGATGCAAAAGAGCCGGTTGGTTTTATTTTGTATTTGGATAATAAAAAAATTACGGTTTTGACTGATACGGGAATAATTGATGAGAGAATTTTAAATGAGATTAAGGGATCGGATGTTTATTATTTTGAGGCAAACCACGACCTTGATGCTTTAAAACGTGGACCCTACACTTATCCTATGAAAGTTAGGATTATGGGGAAGATGGGACACTTATCAAATGACCAATCGGCAAAATCTTTGGCAGATGCCCTTCAAGGGAAAAATGAAAAAATTTTTCTTGCACACTTGTCTGAGACAAATAATTCAGAAGAACTTTGCAAAATAACTGTAGATAATTACCTAAAATCCTGTGGACTAGATACAAGTAGAGATATAAAATTAGAAGTTGCTAAAAGAAATGAACCTTCAAGCATAGTGGAGTTGTGATGGAATTAGTAGAAATTGAAAGATCAATTATAAAAAAATATAGGAAAGAGCTTTGGTCAAAATTTGTAAAAGCTGTAAAAAAATATGAATTAATAAATGAAGGCGATAAGGTCGCTTGTGCGATTTCTGGTGGAAAAGATTCGCTTTTGACAGCAAAACTTGTTGAAGAATTGCACAAACATTCAAATGTAAAATTTGATGTAGAATATATTTGCATGGATCCAGGCTATGATAAGGAAAACAGAGATTTGTTGGAGAAAAATTTAACATATTTAAATATTCCTGTAAAAATTTTTGATTCAAATGTTTTTGAAATAAGCGAGAAAATTTCTGGAGAATATCCTTGTTATATGTGTGCAAGAATGAGAAGAGGATTTTTGTACGCCAAGGCAAAAGAGCTTGGTTGTAACAAAGTCGCCTTGGGTCATCACATGAACGATGCAATCGAGACTACTTTGATGAATGTTTTGTATGCTGGAAATTATAAAACAATGAAGCCAAAACTTATGGCGCAAAATTTTGATGATATGGAACTTATTAGGCCCATGTATTTTATTGAAGAAAAAGATGTAATAGCTTGGCGTGATTATGTAGGTTTAGATGCCTTAAATTGTGCTTGCACCGTTACAAAAAAAAGTGAATCCTATACAAGAAAAAAGATAAAAAATCTTATTGAAGAATTAAAAGAAGATATACCAAATGTAGAAAAATCAATCCTAAGATCAGCAGAAAATGTAAATTGCGATATGGTTTTGGGATATAAAATAAATGGAAAAGAACATTCGTTCATGGAGGAATTTGAAAAATGATTTTAGATTTGTTAAAAGTATTTATCCTTTCAATAGTAGAAGGGGTAACAGAATTTTTGCCTGTTTCATCAACAGGTCACCTTATTTTGGTTAATGAGTTTGTAAAACTTGAACCAGAAAAATTTGCCAACGCCTTTAATGTAATAATTCAACTTGGTGCAATACTTTCAGTAGTTGTTTTATTTTTTTCTAAGTTAAATCCTTGGAATTTAGAAAAAACTCAAAAGTATTTCCCAAAAAATTATGCCAATTTAAATGGCCAATCAAAAATATATTACAGATTAACCCACCCACACAAAGAAACAATTGAGCTTTGGAAAAGAGTAATTATTGGAGTAATTCCTGCAGGAATTTTAGGATTTTTGCTTGATGATATTATTGATGCTTATTTATTTAATCCAATGGTTGTTGCCCTTATGCTTTTTGTTTGGGGTATTGGAATAATTTTACTTGAAAAGAAAAACAAAAATGAAAATAGACAAAGAATCGATAACCTTTCACTAATTTCTTACAAAACTGCATTTTTTATTGGATGTTTCCAAGTTCTTGCCATGATTCCAGGAACTTCAAGATCAGCTGCAACAATAATTGGAGCAATGATTTTGGGTCTATCAAGATCAGCCAGTGCAGAATTTTCATTCTTTTTGGCAATTCCAACCATGCTTGGAGCAACTCTTTTAAAAGTTGTAAAAAATGTATCAGGATTTTCAGGATATGAATGGATTTTAATTATTATAGGCATGATTTTAAGTTTTATAGTTGCTTATATAGTAATCAAGAAATTTATTTCCTACGTACAAAAAAATGACTTTATAATTTTTGGAAAATATAGGATTGTTCTTGCAGTGATTGTATTTTTATATTTTCTAATTATTAAATAAATTTTTTAAAGGCGGAATGGACCAAACTTTATATACAAATCCTAAAGCACGAATATCTGACTACAAAAATTGTTGATTTCTAAATTTAAAAATTCTAAAATCGCAAACTCGAGCTACGCTCTCAAACAGTGCGATTTTTAACGAATTTTTAAATTTGAAATCAAATCAATTTTTTCCGTATGATATTCTTTGCATGAGGATTTGTATATTTTTAGTATTATAAGGCGGATTATTCCGTCTTTTTAAATGCTTAAAACTTTAAAAAAACTTACTTATAGTGTAAAATTAGAATAAGAGATTTTAAGAAGTTATAAATAAAAGATATAAAAATTTCGGAGGAGATAATGAAAAAGAGACAAACAATTTTTAGCATAATGCCAAAAGCTTTGATTTTTGGATTAATTTTGGGAATAGGATTTTATTTTTTGTCTGACAAATTGGGTTTAAAAAAATACACAGCTCAGGCTAAAATTCTTACAACTTCAAATGAAAAAATAAAAGAAGATGATAAAACTGCCTACACCTATGCAGAAACTGTAAATTCAAATGCTATTAAAAAAAGAGTTATAGAAAATTTAAAACTTAATATGGAAGCAAGCGAGCTTGATAAAAAAATGCAAATTCAAGCAATTCCAAACACCCATATTTTAAATATTAATGTAGAAGATTCTATAAAGCTTAGGGCTGAAGATATAGCTGATGAATATGCAGAAATTACAGTTTCAGTTATAAATGAGCTTTATAAGGCTGATGCCATAGTAATTGATCACGCTTATCCAAACGGAAGTCTTTTGAAAAATAATGACAAAGATTCTTTTAAAGTTGGACTTGCAGGATTTTTAACTTATATGATTTTTGGATCTTTGGCTTTAACTATTAGAAATTCAAAAATTGATGATGAGAAAATAGTTGAAGAAAAAGAAATAAGAAAAGTAGTTTTTAAAGACGACAATGAAGAAGAAAACTATGAGGATGATTCTTTTGACCAAAGTTTTTATGAAGATGAAGATTTTGAAATGGAAGATCTAGAACCTGTAAAAGAAGAAGAAAACATTGTTGAGCAAGAAGATTTAGAAGAAGTTGACTACGATAATTCTTACAAATACGTTGACAGCATCGAAGAAGATCAAAATTTGGATGATGATTTTAGACTATATCAAAATAAAGAAAATGATAAGGACTATACAATAATTGCAGATATGCCAAAATATGACGATGGTGATTTGAATGTTTAATAAAAATAAAAAAGAAGAGATTGAAAGATCTTTTGTATCCTTAAAAAATAAATTTTTAAGAATTAGTCATAAAAATTCTCTAGTTCAATTTGTATCATCAAACGAGAGAATAAATAAGTCCTCACTTATACTAAATTTGGCAAGGAAATTGGTAAAGGATAATTACAAGGTTATAATCATTGAGGCAGACTTTAGAAATCCAAGGATGGGAGATTTGTGTGATATTGATTTTGATAGGGGATTTTATGATATTTTAGACCAAGAAAAACCTTATGAAAATTTTATAGTAAAAGACCATTTCCAAAAAAATCTTGATTTAATTCTTGCCCCAAGTCAAAAAGATGATAGCCAAAATATCCTAGCCTATGATAGGATAAAGGCGATTTTTGATTCATTAAGAGAAAAATATGATTTTATATTTTTGGATACAGCTTCTAATGAAAAATACGACGATGCAAATTTTTATCCAAGCCTTGCTGATTCAGTAATAGTTTTGGCAGGAAAAAAAGATTTTAGGAAGAAAAAATTAAATGCATCACTAAGAAAGCTTGAAAATGTAAATGCAAAAATTTCTGGAATTATAACAACAGATAATTAAGGAGAAAAAATGAAAAAGAAAATTTTATTAATACTGGCCCTATCTCTTAGTCTTACAGCTTGTTCAAAGGAAAAATACATCTCTCAAAGACATCCTGAAGATAACAAACAATCAAACCCAGTTTCAACAAAAATAGATATTAAAGAAAAAAAATCAAATGACAACGCGTCAAACGCAAGTCTAAAAACTGTTGAGAAAAAAGAAGACAACAAAAAAGAAACAAAAGAAAATAAAGAAAATAAGAATACAACAGAAAATAAAAATACACAAGAAAATCCTCAACAAGCCTACGGAGTATTTACTGTAGGAGATATTTCAAATATAAGAAGAGAAATGAATACAGATTCAGAAATAGTAGCAACAATCCAACCAGGAACCCAAGTCGAAAGATCAGAAATTGTAGGAGAATGGTCAAAAGTAAGCTATGGTGAATATGAAGGATATATTTTGACAGAACTTTTAGAAGATGTTCAATAAAAATTAGCTTGGTTTTAACCAGGCTCAGACTGTTGACATACTAAAAAATTTTCCATTTCGACCGAGTGCAACGAGCGGAGAAATCTCATGAGATCTCTCCATGCGTTCGTTTCACTCACTTAGTCGAGATGGGTTTTAGCGTAATTTTATTTTTAAATCATTAATGAATTATTAAACTGACTTTGTCTACGTTCTGAGCTTGGTTTTAACCAGGCTTTTTTTTATTTGAAAAATATAAAAAAATAAATAATTATAAATTAAATTTTATCAGGAAAATACTTTAATTTTTTAAAATTTAATGATATATTAAATAAGAAGAAGTTTATATTATAGTAAAAAAATTTGTAGCCAAGCTGCAAGTTTTTTTAAATTGTGAATAAATTTGATAAAGCTTATCAAATTATTCGAAAAAATCAGGAGGAGATATGGCTTATAAAGATTATCTGGTAAAAAAGGATGAGGCCAAGGATTTATTTGAAATCCTAAAATCCAAATACACAATTTTTGCCCCAAAAAGAATCACAAGAGGCGGAAGATATTGTGATATGGATACAATAATGTATGAAAACATAAAAAGTTTTGATGAGCTTGAGTACAAAGAAAAATCTACATATTCAGCCAAGGAAGCTCTCCTTCCAATGACTGAGAACTTATTTTATTTTACTGAAGACGATTATACAGAAACTAAAAATCCATACAAAAAAGAAGTTTTGGTTTTTGCAAGAGCTTGTGACATAAATGCTATAAAATATTTGGACGATATGTTTGTGAAAAACGGACCTTTCGAAGATATGTTTTATTTAAGAAGAAAAAATAAAGTTCACTATGCTCTTTTGGAATGTCAAGAAGACCTTGATAGAAATTGTTTTTGCGTATCATGTGGTGCAAATAAAACCGAAGATTTTACTTATGCCTTTAGATTTAATGATGATGGATCTATAAAAGTAAAAACAGAAGATGATTTAGATCTATCAAAATTTTCAAATGAAGAATTTGATTTATTATTCCCAGAAGAAAATAAATTAAAGGTAAATTTCCCAGAAATAAAAGATAATGAAGAAGCAAATAAAATTGCAAACTCAGATATTTGGAAAGAATATAATTCAAGATGTATAGGATGTGGATCTTGTACAACTTCTTGTTCAACTTGTACCTGTTTTACAACAAAAGATATTACCTACACTCTTAACAGACGTGTTGGTGAAAGAAGAAGAACAAATGCATCTTGCATGACAAAAGATTTTGATCTTGTTGCAGGCGGAGGACATTTTAGAAATCAAATCAAGGAAAGATATAGGTATAAAATAATGCACAAAATTTATGCTCACAACAAAAGATTTGAAGATGGTCCAATGTGTGTAGGATGTGGTAGATGTTCAGCTCATTGTCCACAATTAATTTCTTATCCAGAAACAATTAATAAGGTTAATAAGGAACTTGAGAAAATTAGAAGTGAGGTAAAATAATGGAAAAAAATGAAATAAAAAGATCAAATAATGATTATTTAAATTATGTTTTACCAAAATCTTATGAAATTTTGGATATCAAAAAACACACAAAAACTGAATGGACTTTCAAAGTTGCTTTTGACAAAGAAGTTAAACCTGGACAATTTTTGCAAGTCTCACTTGCAAAGATAGGGGAAGCTCCAATTTCTGTTTCAGGAATGGGAGAAGGTTTTGTTGAAATGACAATTAGAAATGTTGGAGAAGTTACATCAAAACTTTTTGAATCAACTCCTGGAGATAGTATTTTTCTAAGAGGACCTTATGGAAACGGATGGCCAATTGAAAAATTAAAAGGAAAAAATGTGGTAGTAGTTGCAGGGGGAACAGGAGTAAGCCCTGTAAAAGGATTGATAGAACACATAAAAGAAAATCCAAATGAATTTGAAAATTTACATTTGATTCTAGGTTTTAAAAATCATGATTCTGTTTTATTTAAAGAAAATTTGGATGATTGGAAAAATCAAGAAAAAATCAGCACTGTTTATTCATTGGACAATGAAGAAAAAGAAGGGTTTAAAAAAGGAATGGTTACAGCCTTTATACCAGATTTACCTATAAAATCTTTTGAAGATAATTATGCGGTTGTTATGGTAGGTCCTCCAATTATGATGAAATTTACATCACTTGCCTTGATAAAAGAAGGCGTTACAGAAGATAAGATTTGGACAAGTTTCGAAAGAAAAATGTCTTGTGCAGTTGGGAAATGTGGACATTGTAGGATAAATGAAACTTATGTATGTCTTGATGGACCAGTTTTCCCATACACAATTGCAAAAGACTTACTAGATTAAGGAGATAATATGACATTAGATATAGATGTAGCAAAAGTTAGAAATAATTGTTATCGTCAATCCAAAATTCCTGGAGAATTTTTACTACAATTAAGATCTCCTGGAGCTTTGGTAGATGCAAAATGGTTAGAAATGGTACAAATGATTTGTCAAAAATATGGAGACGGAAATTTTCATTTTGGTACAAGACAAACTTTCAACATTACAGGAATAAAATACGAAGATATACCAAAAGTAAATGAAATTATAAGACCATATATAGAAGAAATCGAAGGCAGTCGTGATGTAGAAATTGTATACAATGACCAAGGATATCCATACATAGGACCAAGAAATATTATGGCATGCATTGGAGGAAGACATTGTATAAAGGCTGCCCAAAATACTCAAAGGCTTGCAGATAAATTAGAAAAAATAATTTATGAATCACCTTACCAAATAAAAATCGCAGTAACAGGATGTCCAAATGACTGTGTAAAAGCACATTTTACAGACTTTGGATTTATTGGAGTAACAAAACCAATCTATGATATAGATCGTTGTATAGGATGTGGAGCTTGCGTTGATAGGTGTAAGGCTGTTGCAACAAGAGTTTTATCACTAAACGATCAAGGAAAAGTTGATAAAGATCCATGTTGTTGTGTTGGTTGTGGAGAATGTGTAACAAGATGCCCAAATTCTGCATGGAGAAGACCAGATAGACAAATGTGGAATGTAATAATTGGTGGAAGAACTGGAAAGCAATATCCAAGAATGGGTCAAATGTTCGCAAGATGGATGGATGAAGATACAGTAATTCAAATGATGAAAAATTGGAAAGATTTCTCAGCCTATGTTTTAGATAACAAACCAGTTTACATGCACGGTGGACATTTAATAGACAGAGTAGGTTTTCCAACTTTCAAAAAAATGATGTTAAAAGATGTCGACTTAAATCCAGAATGCTTAATAGCTGACAGAATAAATTGGACAGAAAAAGAATATAGATCTTCAATAAATGTAATGAAAGTAGAAGATCACAAAACTGCAAAATAAGGAGCTTATATGAGATCACAATTTCAACCAAAAGATTTACTAGAAACCCTAGTAAAATTAGAACAAAATGGTCAAAAATTTTACCAAGAAATGGCAAAAAAATTCTCAGATGATAAAAAAAATAAGGAATTTTTTGAATTTTTAGCAGAACAAGAAACTCACCACGAAGCACTTTACAAAAGTTTGTCTGAAAAAATAGACAAGAATCAAGAAATTGATAAGGAATACGATGATGAGTACAAGGCTTACATCCAATCAATGATAGATCAAATATTTAATTTTGATTCATCAAATGTTGGAGATGATCCAATAGATATCTATAGATTTTCTATAGGAATTGAAAAAGATACGATTCTTTTTATTAAAGAAGTAAGAACAATAGTTCCAGATTTTGAACCAGAATTAATCGATAGAGTTGAGGTAGAAGAAAGAGGCCACATCAAATTAATTCACCAATGGTACAATGATTTTATAAAATAATAAAATAAGACCCATTTCGAAAGAATAAAATTTTTAAAATATTCGCCCGAAATGGGTGTTTTTTATTTATAAAGAAATAAAAAGCTTGACAGTTTTTAACTGTTAATGTACACTATGAACAGTAGGAGGAATAAATGGATATTAAGATCAAATACTCGAGTAAAGATCCCATATATTTACAAATAAAAAATCAAATAAGAGATGCAATTTTAAATGATGAGATAGAAAAAGACAAAGCCCTTCCTTCTATTAGACTTTTGGCAAAAGAGCTTAGAGTCAGTGTAGCTACAACGAAAAGGGCTTATGATGAACTTGAAAAAGATGGACTTATTAATTCTGTTCCTGGAAAAGGAAATTTTGTAAAAGATCAAAATCCGGAATTAATCAGGGAAAAATTTTTAATAAAAATTGAAGACCATATAAAAGAAATCATCAAATTATCTAAACTTGCAGGAATTTCAAAAAAAGAAATTATTTCTCTTATAGATATATTGGAGGAAGAAGATGAATGATATATTAAAAATAAAAAGCCTTAGCAAATCTTTGAATGATTTTTATCTTGGACCTTTGGATTTAAATATCAAGAGAGGATCTATTGTAGGATATATTGGAGAAAATGGAGCTGGAAAATCTACTACGATCAAATTGATTTTGGGTGATATGAAAAAGGATTCCGGTGAAATTTATATTTTTGGCAAAAAAATTGAAGATTTGACTGAGGATGAAAAGAAAAAAATTGCCTTTGTTTTTGAGGATTTTTTCTTTCCCCAAGAGCTTAATATTAAAGAAGTAGAAAAATTTCACTCCATGTATTATGGAAATTATTGGGAAAAAGAAACTTTTGAAAGGCTTTTAAAAAGATTTAATCTTCCAGAAAAAAAGAAAATTTCTACTTTTTCAAGGGGAATGAAGATGAAATTGTCTTTGATTTTGGCTTTAAGTCATAAGGCAGAGCTTTTGATTTTGGATGAGGCGACAAGCGGACTTGATCCTGTGGCAAGGGATGATATTTTGGATATACTTTTAGAATTTATCCAAGATGAAAACAAGAGCATTATGATTTCGTCTCATATTTTGTCAGATTTGGAAAAAATTGCGGATGAAATTGCCTTTTTACATAGGGGAAAGCTAATTTTTATGGAAAATAAGGATAAATTAAAGGAAGATTATGGTCTAGTTTCTCTTTCAAAAGAAGAATTTGAAAGTCTTGATAAAAATTCCATAATCGCAGTTAGAGATCATAAATTTGGGAAAGAATGTTTGGTTAAAAAAGAATTAATTCCTCAAAATCTTGAAGTGGAAAATGTTAGTATAGAGGAAATTATGGTCTATATGATAAAGGAGAAATACAATGAAAGCCTTGATATATAAAGATTTGATTTCGATAAAAAATGCTTTGCTTTTACAATTTGTAATAATAGTTGGCTTGGGGATTTATTTTTACAAAGAAAATCAATTGGTTTTAATTCCCTTATTTTTTATCCTAGTTCCAGTAATACTTTTGGGAATGGTCTTTGGAATGGATAACCAATATTCTACAAATAAATATTTGATTTCAAGTGGGATTTCTAGGAAAAAAATAGTTATTTCAAGGTATATGATAATTTTATTTATGTCACTTTTTGCAATAGGTCTATCCTTTGTAGTTGGATTTGATAAAAATCCACTTACAAAAGAAATTCCTTTAATTTTGATTTTATCAGCCCTATTTTTTATAACAAGCATAGTTGGAGTTGTTGAACTTCCCTTGATGTATAAATTTGGGGCAGAAAAAGCGAGACTTGTTTTTGTAATCTTATACTTTATAGTATTTGCATTTTTCTCAACTGTTTCATCAAACAAAGAATGGCTTTTGGAATATATAAATAAGGGCTTGACTATGAACAAAACTCTTCTAGCCTTATTAATCTTTATTTTAACAATAATAATACATGCACTTTCAGTTTTTTCTTCAATTAAAATTTTTGAAAATAAAGAACTTTAAGGATTTTATTAAATAAATAAAAATAAGAATCCTTTAGACTATTTTAAAAATTGTCCGAGAATTCTTATTTTATTACTTTTAAATTTTATATCAGCTTATCAAGAGATAGAATTAAAAGCATTGAAATTCCGTCAATAATACATATAGTCATAATGTAAAAGAAATTTCCCTAATTTTAAGGAGAAAAAATGGATTATATTTATAAATTTGACACGGATATGGGTTTTGAGCAAACCGATATTTCTAGTTTTTATGATGTTATAGAAGATGATGATTTTTATTTGATGTATTTGGGCAAGGCGAGTTTTATTGAATTTGCAAAGACATATGATTTGGACGATGCAATAATTGACTTGCTTTTGTCAGAAACTGCAAAAAAATCTTATATGGCTGTTGAAGATAATTATACCTTTGCAATTTTAGAATTGCTTGATATAATGGGAAATCTTGAAACTTCAGATCTTATAGGATTTTATATAGAAAATAATAGGCTTATAATTGTTGATTTGTACGACAGAGACCAATCGACGACTGAGGCTTTTAGGAAAATGCTAACAAAGAAATTTTCAGCAAGATCTCCAGGAAGACTTTTGAAATATTTCATTACAGCCTTGGTAAATAACCACACAAGGATTTTTGATCAAATTAAAAATTCAACAGCAGCTGTGGAAGATGCGATAATAAAAAATAAAAGAACCAGAGATAGCATAGAAATAATTTCTGATAACAGGCACAAGGCCCTAAATTTGTATGCATCCTACGAGAGGCTTCTCGATACCTTGGAAGTTTTAATGGAAAATGAAAATGAAATTTTCGATGATGATGATATAAAACACCTAAAATCAGTTTTGTTTAGAGTTGAAAGATATTCTTCAAATATTTCCTACCTAAGCGGATACATTACAAATGTAAAAGATTCCTACACATCAAAAATGGACCTTTCCATGAATAATACAATGAAGGTTTTGACGGTAGTAACAACAATTTTCACACCAATTACAATAATAACAGGCTGGTACGGAATGAATTTTGAAAATATGCCAGAATTAAAATGGGATTTTGGCTACATGTATGTTATTGGAATTTCTTTGATTAGTGTAATTTTAGGATATTTATTATTTAGAAGATTTGATAGGTGAAAAGAAAGCTAAGATTCGTGTATTTTTAATATCTAAATTTTATCGATAAAAAAACTAAATAGCAACCCATCTCGAGCGAATGAAATGAGTCTAGAGATTTCGGGGATGGATAGGAATTTAAAGATAAAGCAAATAAAAGAGATCTCTCGACTGCGCTCGAGATGGGTTAGATTTTTATTTACGTTAATTTCTAAAGAATAGATTTTAATTATATTTATAATAAAATTTGTTTGGTTATAGATAAGTTAATATTTTTATTTTAATAGATTATTTCAAATTAATTTAGTTTGGACTAAATTATTAACTGGCAGGATTAAACATTTAAACTTTAGCCAAAATCAAATAAAGCAAAAATCCATCTCGATTGAGCGAAGCGAGTGGAGAGATATCATGGAATAGGTTAAATTTAAAGATAAAAAAACTAAATAGAATTATCAACCAATCATTAAAATCTAAACTTTAGACATAAAATAAATCAACCAAAAACCCATCTCGACCGAGCGAAGTGAGTGGAGAGATCTCATGGGAAAAATAAATACCAGAGCTAATTTATTTCTAACTCTGGTATTATTATAACTTTATGGGTCTTTTTATTATAGACCTCTTTTTCTTATATATAATTATTAGTCAACAGCTACCATAACGTTGCTTGCTTTAATTACTGCATAAGCCTCTTTGCCTTTTTCAAGGCCAAGTTCTTTTATAGCGTTGTTTGTAATTGATGATGTTATTATGGTTCCGTTTCCGATATCGATTTTAACAATTCCATTAACTGCACCTTCAACAACTTCTACAACTTTTCCTTTAATTGTATTTCTAGCTGAAATTTTCATAATTTCCTCCTTAATCTTTATTTTCCAAGTTATTATACCCTAAATTTCTAATATAAAACTTTTTTAAATTTTATGGACCAAATTTAAAAAAGGTCTAATATTTAGAAAGAAAAATTAGAATAAAAAATTCGATTCCTAGGGATAGGAAAGAAAAAAATACCAGAGTTATTTATTTTTAACTCTGGTATTAGGTACAAATTTATGGTGAGTTTAAAATTTTTGCTTTTTATTTTTATCCTTGTAGCCCGTCTGCTTGTCTTTGCATATTTTCAACAACTACATCAAAAATATCTCCGATTGATTGAGCGTATTCTAATATTTCCCAAGGTTTATTTGTGTGAAAGTGGATTTTTATTAAATCTTCATCTCCCACTGCAAGTAGGCTATCTCCTTCAAAATTTTCTGTTATGTGATCGAAAATTTCGTCTTCGTCTAAATCTTCTCCTGCTATTAAAAGCTGGGTGTCAAATTTAAATTCTATTTTTTCTGCCATTTTTTTCTCCTAACTATTTTTCAATAAATTTCTTTTTAATTCTTCTTCAAGACGGCCAAGTTCATTTTTGGCATCTTCTCTGTTTTTCTTTCCTTCGATTTGGATTGTCCTTACTTCATCAATCGCCTCGATTAGTCTATCGTTTGTGTATTTTATTGTATCAAGGTCTATTATACCACGTTCGGTTGCCCTTGCTGTGTCGATTGTATTTTGTTTTAATTTGTCGGCGTTTGATTTTAACAAATCATTTGTAAGATTTGTTACGGCTTCTTGGGCACGGATTGCTTGTTCGGTGTGGCTCATGCCAAGAGCTAGGACCATTTGATTTTTCCAAAGTGGAATTGTATTTACAATTGTTGTTTGGATTTTTTCTGCCATAATTGAGTTTGATGATTGAACCATCCTAATTTGTGGGGCCATTTGCATTGAAACCATTCTGGTTAAATCTAAATCGTGCAATTTTTTCTCAAACCTGTTGGCTTGGGCCTTCATATCATTTGCTTTTTGGGCATCCATTGGGAGGTTTGAAATTCTTGCTGTATTTTCAAGAGCTGGTATGTCTTCTTCAAAAGTTCTTTTGAGTTTTCTATTTCCAGCTTCTATATACATAGAAAGTTCCTTGTAATAATCCTCGTTTAATTCATACATTTGATCAAGCAAGGAAATATCTTTTAATAGGGTTATTTGATGGTTGTCCAAGGCTTTGGCAATTTCGTCTATATTTTTTTCAGTTGATTGGTATTTTAATTTCATAGTTTCAAGCTTTGATTTTTGCTTTTTGAAAAATCCAAACATGCCGCTATCGTCTTGGTCCATTGTTTTTATTTCTGTAACAACCTTATCCAAAAGACCCCCAACTTCTCCAAGGTCCTTATTTTTTACTGTATTCAAAGTTTTTTCTGAGAAATTTGAAATCTTTTTTTGGGCTCCAACTCCGTATTGAAGAATTATATTTGAATCTTCAAGGTCAATTTTTTGTGAGAAATCGTCGATTTGCTTTTCTTCTTCTGGAGAAAATTTAATTGACTGATCAATTTGAATTTTTTCCTTGTATTGGACGGATTTTAATTCTACTTCTTCATTTTCTCCGTCTAATCTTAATTTAATATCACTCATTTTTGCTCCAATCTTTTTCTAGATAGCCTTCTTGGTTTAATAAAATTTTCATCGTTTCTATATCAGTTTTTATATCCATTGTCTTATCTTCCATAAGTTCCAATTGGATTTTTCCAAAAGCCTCGTTGATTGTTTCTATGGAAGATTCAATTTCTAAAAGAGAATTTTTAATTTTTGGATCGTTTGATTCCATAACTTCATATTCTGTGTAGGCGTCGATTAATTTTACGGTTGTTGGCAAATAATAATCCATAAATTTGTCCAAAGCATAGGCTTTTTCCGGATATCTTTTTATGATATTTACAATATTTTCAATTGTTTTTTTAATCTCTATTACTTTTTCAAGAAAAGACCTAGATTTTATCCTTGAAATATCAAGATTTATAGAATTTATTTCCTTGCTTGAAATCTTTATTATATTTTCTGCCTTTTCAATGTTTACATCCTTGTGGGCATCTTTTTCTATTTGTTTATTTTCTTCATAGGACAAATTTGGCATTTGATTTTTTTGGTCTTTGTATAATTTGAAAGTTGGAATATCAAGTAAAAATAATGAATCATTTTCTACAATTCTTGCTTGCTTAAAATATCCCTTATTCATCATATACATTAGCTCTTTTATTGTATCTTTTTCAGTTTTTTGAACTGATGATGCCAAATCTCTTATGGCAATTACAGTATTATGGCCAAGCTCTCTTAAAAATCTAGTGTAATCTTTTGAAATTGAATTAATTTCTTTTGCCCTTTTCCAAGAATAAACTCCTAAAACTCCAAAAACTACAGCCACAATTAAATTTGATAACATATCAGGATCACCGTCAATAAAGGAAAGGCCGCTTGCAAAAGTTACAATGAAGGAAAAAATAGCTCCAGCTTTCAAAAAGCCAGCCTTAGATTTTTCTGGTAAATTTTGGGCACAAACTTGGGGATTTTTGGTTTGAAGGACAGGCTTATTATTCGGCCTATAATTTACAAAGGCCATAGTCTTATCAATAAAATTATCCAAACTATTTTTTAATTTTTCACTTATATCAGAAAAATCCATGTCAGAAATAGCTTTATTTAGGCTATTTTCCAAAGATTTTTCATTTTCTTTATCAAAATTTGTCATACTCACTCCTTAATAAAATTATACCCGAAAGCTTGTAAACTTAAATTATATTTAACATTTACTTAATAAAAATATTTAAAAATTAAATAAATTAAAAATAAAATTAGGATATTTAAGAATCTAAATCTATAATTTTATCAAAATAATTTTCATTTTCCCTTATTTTTTCTCTATTTCCAAAAACTGTAAGATTGTTTTTGTCCAAAATATTTTTGTAATCATCTTTCAAATTTCTTATATCATCTAAGCTAGCATTTTTTATATCAAGAAGTTTTTCTTCAAGCTCTTTATAAGAAAATCCTTGCAAATATCTTAAAAAATCCAAAGAAGTCTTGGCTTGAAGAGATTGAGGCTTTAAATATGAACCCATTTTTGAAATTTTTTGGTTTTTCAAATCATTTGGATAAAGATTTAAATTTTCCAAAATCTCAGGGATTTTTTTATAATTTTCAACAGTGTTTTTTATGTGAGGGTCTCTGTAAGAATAGGTCCCAATATTTCCATACTTATCAACCATAAGACCTGCCCCGTAGGCTCCGCCTTTTGCACGAATTAAATCGTGAAGGTAGGGATTTGAAATAATTGATGAAGAAAGGGCCAAAAGATTTAATTTTTTATCAGAAAATTCTTTTAAATCTCCTCCCACAGACACATAATTTACATTTGCATCAGATAAAATTCCTTCTTTGTAATAAGACTTTTGAAAATCAATTTGAGCTTTTTCTTTTTCTGTTTTCTCAAGGTTTGAAAATTCTTTTTTTATATAAGCCTTAGCTTTTTTATAATCTTCATTTGAACCTGTAATATTTATATAAAGATTTTTTGAAAAAATTTGTCCATACAAATCTTCTAATTTCTCCTTGAAACTATTGAAATCTTCCTCTACATTTTTGGAAATTTTCTTTATAAATTCAAAATATCTAAAGCCATTTAGCTCATCTTTGATGTATGAAAGTTTATCAAAATGTGAAAAAGAACGGGTTAGGGCAAGGCTGTGACCGGAATCATACATGTTCATTTCAAACAAGGCCTTAATTTGTTTTAAAATATCCTTAATTCTTTTTTCATCATCAAAAACAGATTCATTCATAATCTCTTTTATAAGAAGTAGGGATTTTTCGTACCTATCAATAGTAGTTTTAAAGGAAATTTTTAAATAATTATTTATTTCCCCATCCTTGTTTTTTATATTTTGAACAGTGAAATTAAGTCCTGCCATATTTATTGGGATTAAATCATCCAATTTTTGGTAGGAATGATCTTTTGTATCAATTGATCCCAAAAAATCTGAAATCAGGCAAAGATATTTGAGATTTTCAAGGCCCATGTGATTTACGTCAAAGAAAAATTCATTGTAAATCATACCAGCACTGTCAAGGTCGTGGTAGATAAATTTGAAATTATCATCCTCGATTTTTCTTGGAACTTTTTCGATATCAAGGTCTACATCGCTAATTTCAAGAGTTGGAATACTAGCCTTCTCTTCTTTCGAATCTTCTTTTTCTTGGAAGGCTTTTAATTTTTCTTCCTTTTTCTTTAATGTATCAACTTCTTCATCTGATAGGGATTTTTTCAAATATTCCAAATCCTGGTCGATTTTTTCTTCAATATTTTTGAAATAATCCTTATCAGGCTTTGCTACAAGAACTAATTTAGTCTTGTTCTTAATAAAATATTTCCTAACTTGTTTTTCAAAATAATCAGTTTCAATCAAATCACCCAATTCGTTTATATAGTCAATCAAATTTAGGCTATCAAAAATTTCATTGTCCAAATTATGCATGAGTATATATTCAATTCCCTTTGAGGCTGAATTTATTTGATCTCTTTGGGAAAAATCAAAAAGGGCGTGGGCAGCTCTTAGGGAATCTTTTGGAATATGGTTGGCATAATTTTCAAGCTCTTCTTCAATTATTTCAATGAATTTATCCAAATTTTCAAAAGAAGTTCCTTGGGCTGTAATTTGAATTGAAGATCTTTGACCATAGCCCGTCCTTGCATAAAAACTTTCAGGGGAAATTTCCTTGTAAATTCTTTGGGAAATTTCAGAAGAATCTGAATTAAAAAGGGCAATTGATAAGATTGCATTTGCAAGTTGATCTTTTATATCTGCTCTTTCGTTAGTTAAAAATGAGTAGGTAAGGTAGGATTTGTTTTTATCTTCATTATTTGATTGAAAAGATGTAAAAATTGGCTTTTCATAATAATTTTCACTAACTCTACAATCAGCTACAATTTCTTTTTTCTCATAATGGGATAAGTATTCTTCATCAAGATTTTTTAAATATTTCCCAATATCCATATCTCCATAATAAAAAATTTCTGCGTTTGATGGGTGATAAAATCTTTTATAAAAATCCAAAAATTCCTCGTAGGTTAATTTTGAAATATCATAAGGATTTCCACCTGAAACATATTGGTAGCAGGAGTTTTTATAAAGATATTTATTTATTTCATTTATAATTATGGTGTCAGGATTTGTAATAGCTCCCTTCATTTCATTGTAGACAACTCCCGATACAGAAAATTCTCCATTTTCATCAATTTTTATGGATTTTCCCTCTTGTAAGAAAATTTCTTCCTTATTTAAAACTCTTGGATTAAAAACTGCATCCAAGTAAACATCTTGAAGGTTGAAAAAGTCCTTGTCATTTTCACTTGCAACAGGATAAACAGTTTTATCAGGATAGGTCATGGCATTTAAAAAAGTTTGAAGACTTGAAGAGATCATATCCATAAAAGGTTCTTTGGTCCTATATTTTTTTGAACCATTTAAAACAGAATGTTCCAAAATATGGGAAATTCCCTTGGAAGATTCTGGTGGAGTTTTAAAAGCAATTGCAAAAGTTTTGTTTTTGTCATCAGTTTTTATATAATTAATTCTTGCTCCAGATTTTTTGTGTTCATACAAAAAAACATCAAGACCAAGATTTTCATATTTTTTATTTTTAATTAAAATATATTTTTCCATTAATAAATCCTTTCATTATCTTTATTACTACAACTATACTCTTAAAAAAATTTTATCTCATTAATAGAAAAAATGATTTAAAAAAATATTTAATAAATTTAGAAAAATAGTGTAGAATTAGATTAGGTTTATAAAATAAATCAATTTAATTTAAGGAGGGAAGTAAATGATAGGTATTATACTGGCAAGTCACGGCGAATTTGCCCAAGGTATAAGACAATCTGGTGAAATGATTTTTGGAGAACAAGAAAAACTCGAAACAGCTGTTCTCTTGCCTTCTATGGGTCCTGATGATTTAAGAAAAGACCTTGAAGAAAAAATCAAAAAACTTGATTGTGAAGAGATCCTTTTCTTGGTTGATCTTTGGGGCGGAACACCTTTTAATCAAGTTTCAGCTCTTATGGATGGAAACGAAGAAAAGTGGGCAGTTCTTACCGGACTAAATTTACCCATGCTAATTGAGGCACTTGGCTCAAGATTAATGGAAGAAAAATCACACGATCTTGCAAAATTATTATTAGAGCCTGCCAAAGAAGGAGTAAAAACTAAACCAGAATCCTTGATGGACGACTACAATAAGTCAAATGCAAAAGATGAATCAAAAGAAAATCTTCCAAAACACACTGGATCAATTCCAGAAGGAACTGTAATTGGAGATGGAAAAATTGATGTTGTTCTCGCAAGGATTGATACAAGATTACTTCATGGACAAGTTGCAACAAGTTGGACAAAAGCAACAAATCCGTCAAGAATTATTGTTGTAAGTGACAATGTAAGTGAGGATGCTTTGCGTAAGTCAATGATAATGGAGGCTGCTCCTCCAGGAGTAAAGGCTCACGTTGTGCCAATATGGAAAATGGCAGAGATTTTCAAAGATCCACGTTTTGGAGATACAAGGGCGATGTTATTATTTGAAACACCACAAGATGCCCTAGAATTAATCGAAAAAGGTGCAGATTTAAAAGAAATAAATCTTGGATCTATGGCTCACTCACAAGGAAAGGCCTATGTAACTTCTACAGTTTCAATGGGCAAGGAAGATGTTGAAACTTTTGAAAAATTACTCGATAAGGGAATAAAAATCGATGTAAGAAAAGTTCCAGCAAATCAGCCTGAAAATTTTACAAATATTATGAAAAAAGCAAAATCAGAACTTGGTTTGGCTTAAGGAGGAATTATGTCAGCAATTAGTATTATTTTAATTGTTATAGTTGCTCTACTTGCAGGTATGGAAGGAATCCTAGACCAATTCCAATTTCACCAACCAATCGTGGCTTGTACTTTGATTGGACTTGTAAGTGGACATTTAAAAGAAGGAATTATGCTTGGTGGAGCGCTTCAAATGATTGCTCTTGGTTGGGCAAATGTAGGTGCAGCAGTAGCACCAGATGCAGCCCTAGCATCAGTAGCAAGTGCAATTATCATGGTTTTAGCTCTTCAAGATGGAACAGGAAATGTAAATAACGCAATAAACACATCAATTGCAGTTGCAATTCCACTTTCAGTAGCAGGTCTATTTTTGACAATGATAGCAAGAACTTTATCAATTCCAATAGTTCACGGAATGGATGCAGCAGCAGAAGAAGGAAATTTCAGAAAAATTGAAGTTCTTCATATGCTTGCAGTTTTAATGCAAGGACTTAGAATTGCTGTTCCTGCAGCAGCACTTTGCTTTGTTTCACCACAAGTTGTAACAGGAGTTTTAAATTCTATGCCAGATTGGTTAAAGCATGGTATGGAAGTAGGTGGAGGAATGGTTGCAGCAGTAGGTTATGCAATGGTAATTAATATGATGAGCACAAAAGAAACCTGGCCATTTTTTGCCATTGGTTTTGCAGTTGCAGCAATCCCACAAATAACCCTAATAGGACTAGGTGTTTTAGGATTCTCATTTGCACTTATCTATTTAAAACTTAAAGAATCATCTTCATCAAATGGATCAGCAAATACTGGAGATCCACTTGGCGATATTATAAATGATTATTAGGAGGAAATATGACTGAAGTAAATGAAAAAAGAATAGAATTATCAAGATCTGATAGGATAAAAGTATTTAATCGTCATCAACTCCTACAAGGTTCTTGGAATTATGAACGTATGCAAAACGGTGGTTGGTGTTATTCAATAATTCCTGCTATCAAAAAATTATACAAATCAGAAGAAGATAGAAAAGCTGCTTTAAAAAGACACTTAGAGTTTTATAATACCCACCCATATCTTTCAAGCCCAGTAATGGGAGTTACCCTTGCTATGGAAGAAGAAAGAGCAAATGGTGCTCCAATTGATGATAAAACAATAAACTCAGTAAAAGTAGGGATGATGGGACCTTTGGCAGGTGTTGGAGATCCAGTTTTCTGGTTTACAGCAAGACCAATTATTGGAGCTTTAGGTGCATCAATGGCTTTAACAGGAAATATAATCGGACCAATTTTATTTTTTGTAGTTTGGAATATTATAAGAATGTTATTTGAGTGGAAAACTCAAGAATTTGGTTACAAGGTAGGAAATGAAATAACCAAAGACTTATCTGGTGGACTTTTGGGAAAAGTTACCTTGGTTGCATCAATTGTAGGTATGTTTATAGTTGGAGCTTTGGTACAAAGATGGGTAAATGTAACATTTACAGTAAATGTATCAGAAGTAACCCAACAAGCAGGTTCATTTATTGATTGGAATTCTCTATCAAGTGGAAGCAAGGGACTTCAAGAAGCCTTCAAACTTTACGATCAATTAGGTTCAGCTGGACTTGACCAAGTAAAAGTTACAACCCTACAAGATAACTTAAACCAATTAATACCAGGACTTGTTCCAATGTTATTAACACTTGGAATTTGTAAATTACTAAAGAAAAATGTATCACCAATCGCTATAATCGTAGCCCTATTTATAATAGGAATAATTGCATCTGTACTTGGAATTATGTAATGGTTCAAAGCCAAAACAAAAAAGTAGATTTATCCATTAAGGCGAGATGCCTTAATGGATTTACCTCAGATGGAAATATAATGATAGGCGATGAGGCCTTTGAATTTTATAATGAAAAAAATATTGATGACTACGTACAAATTCCCTACAAGGAAATTTCTTTTGTGAGTGCATCGGTTATATTTGGCAAAAAAATATCTAGATTTGCAATTCACACCAAAGAAAACGGAAATTTTATTTTTACGACCAAGGACAATAAAAAAACCTTGCGAGCTTTAAATAATTATATAGATTCAAATAAATTAAGAAGGTCCTTATCATTTTTTGAAGTAATTAAAAGAGGATTTAAAAATTTAATAAAAAAATAGGCTCAGATTTTCTGGGTCTCAGACTGTTAACAAACTAAAAAACATCCATTTCGAGCGAACGTAGTGAGTCGAGAAATCTCACGAGATCTCTCCGTGCGTTCGTTTCACTCACACTAAAACACGTTTGCTTTGCAAACTTCTTCGTGATTTCTCACTTAGTTTTAGGGATTATTGTGCCAAATCAAGGCACAATAATCTAGTCGAGATGGGTTAATATTAATTTAATTCTAAATCACTAATAATTCTTAATAATTAGACTTTGTCTACGCTCTGAGGCTCAGATTTTCTGGGTCTTTTTTTGTAGAAAATTTTAATTTGCTATGATTTTTTAGAATAAATTTTAACAATAAAAACTTTTTCACCAAAAAAATCTGACTTCTTTATAAAAATTTATAAGTTAAATTTAATAAATTGGGTATATAAATATACATAGAATGAAAAAATGTTTTCATCGACAAAACGGAGGTTATTTTATTATGAAAGATTATAAAACAAACAAATTGAGGAACTTAGCTTTAGTAGGGCATTCAGGAGCAGGGAAAACTTCCTTGACCGAATCTTTACTATATTTTACAAAGGCTATTGATAGGGTTGGAAAGGTAGAAAACGGAAATACTGTATCTGACTATGAAAAACAAGAAATCAAAAGAAAAATTTCAATTCAAACTTCAATAGTTCCTGTGGAATATAAAGATTACAAGGTAAACTTTATCGATGCTCCTGGATTTTTTGACTTTGAAGGAGAGGTATTAAACGCTCTTAGAGCAAGCGAGTCAGCTTTGTTTGTAATTGATGGAGAAAATGGAATTGAAGTAGGGACTGAAAAGTATTGGAAATATACTGAAAATATTTCTTTGCCAAGAATTATTTTTCTTAATAAATTAGACAAAGAAAATGCTAATTTCAACCAAGTAGTTAGTGACCTACACATAGATTTCTCCAAAAAAATAATCCCACTAACCTTAACCCTTGGTGAAGGCGAAAATTTTGAAGGTTTGATCGATGTTATAGATAAAAAAGCTTTTAAATATGTTGACGGAAAGGCCGAAGAGGTTGAAATACCTGAAATTAGACTTGAAGAAGTAAATGCAGTTTATGAGGAAATCCAAGAAGTTGTTGCTGAAAGCGATGATGAACTTATGGATAAATATTTCTCTGGTGAAAGTTTCACTGAAGAGGAATTTAAAGAAGGATTTAGAAAAGCAATTATTAATGGTAGTGCAGTTCCTCTTGTTGGAGGAAGTTTGGATAAAAAAATTGGTCTTGATTTATTGATGGATATTATTACAAAATATATGCCATCTCCAGACCACGCTGAAGCTAATATTGGATTTAGAGTTAAAGATGAGTATGAAGCTTTTGATGTAAAAGAAGATGCGCCTTTTTCTGCTGTTGTTTTTAAAACAATCGCTGACCCATTTTTGGGTAAAATTTCAATTTTTAAGGTTTTATCTGGAGCTATCAAAAAAGACCAAACTTTCTATGATATAAGTAAGGACAAGGAATTAAAGGCTTCAAATATATTCTACTTAAGAGGAAAAGAACAATTTAAAACTGAAAAAGTTGTTGCTGGAGATATTGGGGCATTTTCTAAACAAGAAAGTCTTCAAACTGGAGATTCTTTGTGCACAAAGGAAAATCTTATTGAATATAAGAAAATTAAATATCCAAAACCTGTTTTATATTATGCAATTGAGGCTGAAAGTAAAAACGATGAGGATAAAATCTCAGCTGCTTTGAAGAAATTATCTGAAGAAGATCCTACTTTTGAGGATAGAAGAGATGCTGAAACTAAGCAAGAAGTTTTGGCAGGACTTGGCAATGTTCAACTTGAAGTTTTGATGGATAAATTAAAAGAAAATTATTCTGTTAATACTAAAGTTGTTGACCTAAAGATTCCTTACAGAGAAACTATTAAGGGTAAATCTGATGTTCAAGGTAAACACAAAAAACAATCTGGTGGTGCTGGTCAATATGGTGATGTTTTTATTAGATTTGAACCATGTGATGAAGAATTTATTTTCGAGGAAGAAGTATTTGGTGGAGCAGTTCCTAAAAACTACTTCCCAGCTGTAGAAAAAGGTCTAAAAGATTCTATGGACGAGGGTCCTCTTGCAGGATACAAGGTTGTTGGAATAAAGGCTACTTTATATGATGGATCTTACCACCCAGTAGATTCAAACGAACAAGCTTTCAAATCTGCTGCAAGACTAGCTTTCAAAAAAGGAATTGTTGAAGCAAAACCAATTCTACTTGAACCTATAATGAAACTTGAAATTAGTGTTGATGACAAGTACATGGGCGATGTTATGGGAGATATGAACAAAAGACGTGGAAAAATTTTGGGCATGGAACCACAAGAAGACGGCTCACAAATAATTTCTGCTCTTGCTCCAGAAAGTGAAGTTTTAAAATATTCAATAGATTTAAGATCAATGACACAAGCTCGTGGATCTTTCTCAATGGAATTTGAAAAATATGAAGAAGTTCCAAAGGAATTAACAGAAAAAATAATTGAGGCTAACAAGAAAGAATAAAATAAGTGGTAAAAAATATATAGAAAAGGGGCAAATAATGAAAGATTGGAAGATTTTGGAAATTGATCCTTGGATTAAGGATTATAAAAATGATATAGATCTTAGGATGGATGAATACAAAAAACAAAAGGCTAGACTTTTGAAAAAAGGCGAAAAGTTAAAAGATTTTGCCAATGCCCACGAATATTATGGCTTTCACAAGGTGAAAACTGGTTGGATTTACAGGGAATGGGCCCCAAATGCTAAAGGACTTTACCTAATTGGAGATTTTAATAATTGGGATAGACATGCTCATCCTCTTAAAAAAATCAATGATGAAGATTGGGAAGTTTTTATAAAGGGCATTAGGACCATTCCTCATAAGTCAAGACTAAAAGTCATGGTTGACTATGGCGATAGTTTCCAAGATAGGATTCCTCTTTTTGCAAGAAGGGTAGAAAGAGATGAAAATCTTGAATTTTCTGCAATCTTAGAAAATCCTAGGAAAAAATTTAAGTGGACTGACGAAAAATTTAAAATTAAAAACCAAGACCTTCTAATCTATGAGGCTCATATTGGTATGGCGGAAGAAAAAGAAGAGGTTGGATCTTACAAAGATTTTGAAAAAAATATTCTTCCAAGAATTAAAAAAGAAGGATACAACACAATTCAACTTATGGCTATAGCTGAACATCCATATTATGGATCTTTTGGCTATCAAGTTTCAAATTTCTTTGCCCCATCTTCATGGTATGGAGAAAATGATGATTTAAAATCCTTGATAAACAAGGCTCACGAAATGGGTCTAAATGTAATAATGGATTTAGTTCATTCACATGCAGTGAAAAATACTATTGAGGGAATAAATCTTTTTGATGGAACAGAATACCAATTTTTCCATGAAGGAGATGAAGGAAACCATCCTGATTGGGATTCAAAATTGTTTGATTATCACAAACCTGGTGTATGCCATTTTCTTCTTTCAAATATAAAATATTGGCTAGATGAATTCCACTTTGATGGATTTAGATTTGATGGTGTAACTTCCATGATTTATAAAAATCACGGTAGAGGCGAAAATTTTGACAACTATTCAAAATATTTTTCTATGAATACTGATATTGAAGCTATAAACTACCTTCAACTTGCCAATGAACTTATTAGGGAAGTTAAGAAAAATGCCATAACCATTGCTGAAGATATGTCAGCTATGCCTGGAATGTGTCTTCCAATAAAAGATGGAGGAATTGGTTTTGATTATAGACTTGCCATGGGCATTCCAGATTTTTGGGAAAAAGCTTTGAAAAAACGTGACGAAGATTGGGATATGGGAAGAATGTGGTATGAACTTTCAACCTATAGGCCTGAAGAAAAAAGAATTTCTTATGTAGAAAGTCACGACCAAGCTCTTGTTGGATCAAAAACTACGATTTTTAGGCTAGCAGATTCTGCTATGTATTGGGATATGGAAAAGAAAACCCACAACATTGTAATTGATAGGGCTATTGCCCTTCACAAAATGATAAGATGGGTTACAATTTCAATGGGAGCTGAAGGATATTTGAACTTTATGGGCAATGAATTTGGCCATCCTGAATGGATAGATTTTCCTCGTGAAGGAAATAATTATTCCTTCCATTATGCAAGACGTTTGTGGTCTTTGGCAGATAATGACCTATTAAAATATGATTGGTTCTTAAAATGGGATGGAAAAATGCTTGATCAAATCACAAAAAACAAGCAATTAGGAAATGATATTTTTAGGCTCTGGCTTGATAATGACAGAAAAGTTATAGCCTACAGAAATAAGGATATAGTTTATATTTTCAATTTCCACCCACAAAATTCCTACGATTCTTTCCAAGTGCCAATCCACGATAAGGGAAAATTTAAGGTGATTCTTGATACAGATGATGAAGAATTTGGTGGACTTGGTAGGATTTCAAAAGAATTTATTTACGAATCTAAAAATTTAGAAAATACTGACTACGATGGAATTGAAATTTATATCCCATCAAGAACAGCCCTTGCTTTAAAGAAGGTAGATTAATGAGAATACTTGCTCTTGGAGATTCCTTTACCCAAGGGTATCTTGTAGAATGCAGTAATTACACCCGCTTTTTAACTAAAGCGGGTTTTGAAGTTATAAATTTTGGCATAAATGGTTCTACAACAGATGATATGGTTAAAAGGTATGAAAAAAATAAAAACAAATACGATAAAATTGATTATTTAATAATTTTTGGTGGATCAAATGACTTTTTGAATGGTGAAAGTGTGAATCTTGCATATTCAAATGTCAAAAGTATACTAGATTTATCGGATGCCAGAAAAAATATTATAATTATTCCGCCCCTAATTGAGGAGGAAGAGGCCTATCCAATCTATGGATATGTAAATGAAAAATTAAATGATTTTGCCCAAAAACTTTTAAAATTAGATTCTTTAATAGTTGACGGAAGAAAAATAGAGCCATCCTACCTAGATGGTCTTCATATGGGCAAAATTTTTCACCAAAAACTTGCCGATGAAATTATAAAACTAATAGAGGGGGATTAGATGAACGAATTAGAAGATATAGAAAAAATTGACAAGATGGTAGAAAAAAGCTCGCTTTTACCAGAATTTTTGAGAAACAAACTCGCTATAAATATAATTTCTGTTTTAATTGTCTTGGTTTTATGTTTTGTTGCCCTTAAATTAGTTCATAAGATAATAAGGAAATTTTTAAATAGTAACAAAAATAAATTAAAGAGAAATCCGGCGAAATTAGAAACCCTATCAAGAATTTTTTATTCTATAATAAGGATAATAATAATTTTTATTGCAATAACCATGATTTTGGATATGTTTGGAATAAACACATCAAGCCTAATAGCTACAGCTGGAATAGGTGGTATCGCCATTGCTCTTGGAGCCCAAACCGTGATAGCAGATTTTGTAAAAGGGGTTTTGATAATTTTTGACGATAAACTAAGAGTTGGAGAATGGGTTGTCTGTTCGGGAGTTGAAGGAACTGTAGAAGAAGTAAATCTTAGAATTACAAAAATTAGAGATTACAACGGATCTCTTCACATAATTCCAAACTCAAACATAACAAATGTTCAAAACTATAACAGGGGAGCCCAAAAAAGTGAGGCATATTTTTGTGTATCAAACGATACAAAACTAGAAGATGTAAAAGAAATGATTGAGGCAGTGTCCCAGAAAATAATAAGTATGCCAAAATATAAAAAAGCCTTTATAGAAGACTTAAGTTTTTTTGAAATAACAGAATTTAAAGATTTCTCCTACAAAGTAAGAGTAACCTCCCTTGTAAAAATGGGAAAACAATGGGAAATTTCAAGAAAAGTAAGAGAGCTAATAAAAATTGAAATGGAAAAAAGAAATATAAAAAGCAGTTTATTAGAAGAGGAAATTTATGAAAAAATATAAATTAAACGACATAGTAAGCCTAAAAAAACCCCACCCATGTGGAGAAAACAAATGGAAAATAGAAAGAATGGGCGCAGACATGAAACTTAGGTGTTTAGGCTGCGACAAATTAGTTTGGCTAAAAAGGACAGACTTTGACAAGAGGGTTAGAAAAATACAAGACAAAAATGGAAAATTTGTATCAATAGTAAACTATAACCCAGAAGACTAGAGGAGAAAAAAGGAATTAATGATAAACGATAAAATAAAAAACGATTATGAAAAAATAATTAACGAAAACTACCAAGAATATAGAAAAGATTTCGAAAAAATACTCGAAAAAAGAAAAGAATACGGGGCAACCTATAAAGAAGAAGAACTTCCTACCTTATATGATGCATATTTTTATGATAAAAAAGATTTTAAACTCTACGATGAAATGATAAATATATTTATGTCCATAGTAGAAAAAGTCACAAAAGAATATGTAGAAAACGAAAATTACAGAAAATTATTCGACCTAGATCCTTTGACAGAAAAATTAATCCTAAAAAATCCAGGCTATGATATCTCGACACCCATAGCAAGATTTGACGTGATGTATGACGGTAAAAAAGACTATAAATTTTGCGAACTTAACACAGACGGCTCATCCGCCATGTTAGAAGATAAATCTTTGGCAGATTTGATGAAAGATACAAAAGCCATAAAAAAATTAAAAGAAAAATACCAAATAGACCACGTTAATCTACTAGAAACACTGGTAGATTCAATAGAAGAATTATATTTTTCAATAAAAGGCAAAAAGGAAAAAATAAACATAGCCATAGTTGACATAATAGAATTTGACAATATAGAATTTCAAACCATAAAAAAACTGTTCAAAAAAAGAGGTCACAATTGTAAAATTGCAAACCTAAAAGATTTAGAAAGAAAAAATAAGGGCCTATATATAGAAGATATGAAAATCGACCTTGTATACAGAAGACTTGTAACAAGTGATCTAATAGAAAATCAAGATATAGGAAAAAATCTGATAGACGCCTATCTAAACGATGAAATAATAAGCATAGGCTCATTTAGGTCAACACTTTTTTACACAAAAGATATATTTAGAATCCTAAGGCTCGAAGAAAGTCAAAAAATCCTATCAGAAAAAGAAAATGAATTTATAAAAAATCACATACCATACACAGAAAAATTAAACTACCAAAAAGACAAAGAAAAATTAATAGAAAACAAGGACAAATATATCCTAAAACCAATCCAAGGTTATGCCTCACACGGAATATACGTAGGAAAAGAACACACAAAAGAAGAATTTAGGAAAATATTAGAAGAAATAAAAAACAAAAACTATATATATCAAGAATACTACACAGTAAAACCCTTAAAATTTATAAAAATGGAAGAAAAAGAAGGGAAATTAGAAAATTTCTCATATGTAACAGGATTATTTGCCTACAATAAAAAATTTATAGCCCCATATATGAGGATAGGAAACAAAGCATTAATAAGCTCAGCAAGAGAATATTACGTAGTAAGTTCCCTAAAAATAAAAGAAAAATAAAAAATAATAAAAATATTTGACAAAAGAAAAAAATAATAATATACTAATATAGCTGTTTAAGACAGCTATATTTTTTTTAACTCGTTCAAGTCAAAGTTGAAAGAAGATTGAGAAAAAAGATTCAAAAAACTTTCAAAAAAAACTTGACAATAAAAATGAACGAGATATAATATAAAAGTCGACACCAGAAAAGCAGTCGAGAAAAGTAAATAAAAAGAAAAATATTTACAAAAAAACTTGACAAGCAATAAAAAAGGTGGTAGACTTTAATAGTCAGCAACAGCTGACACATGAACCTTTAAAAACAAATAAATAATACTACAAAGTTAATTACTTTGAGTAAACCAAACGAAAAATGACAATAGTCAAGATCAAACTTTAAATGAGAGTTTGATCCTGGCTCAGGATAAACGCTGGCGGCGTGCATAACACATGCAAGTCGAACGATGAAACTT
>NZ_CWHU01000002.1 GCF_001182725.1 Anaerococcus jeddahensis | reverse complement strand
AAGTTTCATCGTTCGACTTGCATGTGTTATGCACGCCGCCAGCGTTTATCCTGAGCCAGGATCAAACTCTCATTTAAAGTTTGATCTTGACTATTGTCATTTTTCGTTTGGTTTACTCAAAGTAATTAACTTTGTAGTATTATTTATTTGTTTTTAAAGGTTCATGTGTCAGCTGTTGCTGACTATTAAAGTCTACCACCTTTTTTATTGCTTGTCAAGTTTTTTTGTAAATATTTTTCTTTTTATTTACTTTTCTCGACTGCTTTTCTGGTGTCGACTTTTATATTATATCTCGTTCATTTTTATTGTCAAGTTTTTTTTGAAAGTTTTTTGAATCTTTTTTCTCAATCTTCTTTCAACTTTGACTTGAACGAGTTAAAAAAAATATAGCTGTCTTAAACAGCTATATTAGTATATTATTATTTTTTTCTTTTGTCAAATATTTTTATAAATTTTCTATTACTTCTTCTATATATGGTAATTGTGCTTGTGGATATTCTTTTGACCACTTAACAATTCCCTCTTCATCTATAATTATATTTGCTCTTTTGCTTGCTGAATTTTCTTCGTTGAAAATTCCGTAAGCTTTTGCTACTTCTCCTAATGGGAAAAAGTCTGATGCAAATTTTACATTATCGATATTTAACACTGCAGCCCATGCTTTTTTTGATGGTTGTGGATCTATTGATAATCCTATTACTACAGTTTCTCCCTTTTCTTGAATTCTATCGAAATTTCTTTCTAAAGATCTCATTTGATCTGCACATACTGATGTGAATGCTAGTGGATGGGATGAAAGTATAACTTTCTTTCCTCTATAATTTTCTAAATTTACATCTTCTGCATTTTGATCTTTTATATTAAATAATGGTGCTTTTTCACCTTTTTTTATTATTGACATTTATTCTCCAATTATAATTCTGCAATTGCTTCTATTTCTAATAGACCATTTTTTGGAAGTTTTCCTACTTCTACACAGCTTCTTGCTGGTTTATGGTCTCCGAAAAATTCTGCATAAGCTTCATTTACTGCAGCAAAGTCATTTACGTCATCTAAGAAAATATTTACTTTTACGATTTTTTCTAATGAAGATCCGCCTGCTTCTATTATTGCTTTTACATTTTCTAATGATTGTCTTGTTGCTTTTTTAACGTCATCTGAAATTAATTCACCTGTTTCTGGTACTAATGGTAGTTGTCCTGATGAATATACAAATCCGTTTGATACTATTCCTTGTGAATATGCTCCTACTGCACCTGGTGCATTTTTTGTTTCTATTATTTTCATAATTTCCTCCTTAAAGTAAACGTTATTATATTATAAACATACTTTTTTTCTATTTTTATTCAACTGAAATAAAAAAAAATCTCAAAATTTAATTTGAGATTAATTTATGTTAAATTGATTTTTTATTATTTGTAGATTTCTTGTAATTTCATCGCTTAAATCATCATAGCTTTCTAGATTTTCTATATCTTCTTTTGCCTTGTTGATGTTATTTAATGATAAATTTATTTGTAATCTATTGTATATCATTCTTGGATTTTCTGGATATTTTTTTAGGCCTTGATTTATTATTCCTATTGCTTCAGTTGGTTTTTCTGAAGCGTATAGACTTATTGAATAATCATTATAAAGTTCTCTAAATTCGCCGCCTTTTTCTAGAGAATTTTCAAAGGCTAGGTTTGAATTTTCGTATTGTCCTATGTTTTGATAGGCTACTCCCAAGTAATAATAGGCGTCTGCTCTTTTTGTTTTCGATAAAAGTCTTGTTAGAATTTGTATTGCTTTATCGTAGTTTCCTTTTCCAATATAATATAGTCCTTCTTCAATTTCTGCATTATCAAAAATCATTTTGATTTTATCTCTTATTTCATCTTGAGCCTCTATATCTTTTGTTCTTTGAAGGGCGTTTTCATAATATGATCTTGCTTTTATATATTCTCCAAGGTTTGCATATATATTTCCTAATTCATAATATGAAAGTGGAAAATCTTCGTCTTGGCTTATTATATCTTGTAAAATCCTAAGGGCTTCTTTGATAAATTCATCCTTATATTCTGTATCTTCGTAGGCCTTTGGCCACAAAATTCTAGCATAATTATAGGCGTTATATTTATCGAATGGATTTATAATATAGCCTCCTCTTAAAAGAAGAAGGGCTTTGTCATTTTTTTTATCCAAATTTTTTAGGGCTTTTTGGCTTGTATAAGCTCCTATATTTTTTATATAATTTTCTATAATTTTTATATAAGTATCTTTGTATCTGAAGTCCTTGTCAATGGCAAGGTTCATTATTAATCCATCCAAAATTATATCTAGATTTATTTTGTTTTCAAATTCTCCGCTTATTACATTTTCTGATAAGTCTTCTGTGTATAAAGCTAGGGGAGTTTTGTTTAATAAATCGTATGATGATTCCTTTTTTAGGTCTATATATCCAAGTTTGTCTGTAAAATTCAAAAAATATTGGTCTATTTTTGCCATTTTATCCTCTCATGAATTTTCTTTGTCCGTAGGAATGTTTTGATAAAATCTTATATAAGTGTCCTTTAAATAATAGGAATGATGTTTCCCAAACTGCTAATAGCATTACAAATATAAATTCATTTCCAAAAACCAAGGTATTTAAGACAATTTTATTTATTAAAAATGCTTCTACCAAGGTATATATAAGAGCATAAATTCCCCATATAAATAAATTATTTTTTACAAAATTAAATGAATCTATAAGTATGGTAAATCCATAAACACTATCTATATAGACAAGTTCTATCACAGCCGATGTGAAAAATTTAAATAGGATTTTTAATGTATATGCAATTGTTGGATTAAGTCCACCAAGCAAATTGTCAAATATTAGTTCAACTATATAAATTGAAAACATAGCAGACATTATTAGATAGAAAAAATTCGATATGGAATTTTCTATAGATTTTTTTCCCGTATTATTGTAAAGAACAATTGATCTTAAAGCTTGAGCTACAAAACATAAAATCAAAATTTCTATTAGATAATTTATTAATGATGCTAGGTAAGAAGAGTTTAAAATTGATAAACCCTTCATGCCTTCAAATATAGACCTAACTATCAAAGATATGAAAAGAATATAGGATTTTTTTATTTTTTTTACACTTTCTGAAAACGCGTATTTAGAACATTCTAAAAAATCTATAATTCTTTCATTCATTACATTTGTTCCACTGTTTTGATTCCTAGTATTCCTAAACCATTTTTAATTACAATTGAAGTGGCTTTAGTTAGGGCAAGTCTTTCTTCTTTTAATTTTTCATCATCTACTAATATTTGTGTAGAGTTGTAAAATTTATTGAATTTTTGAGCAATTTCCATTACTTTTCTTGCAATTACTGATGGTTCTAGTCTATCTTTAGCAAGGATTACTGCATCTTGGAAACTTTCTAAAGATTTAATCAAGCTATATTCTTCATCTGAATTTAATTTTTCAAATGTCATTTGTCCAATTTCTTCTTTTCCAGCTTTTCTTAAAACTGATTTAGCTCTTGCATATGTGTAGTGTACGTATGGACCTGTTTCACCTTCGAAGTTTAATAATTCATCCCAGTCAAAAACATAGTCTTTGATTCTTGAGTTGTATAATTCTTGGAATTTAACTGCACCAATTCCTACAATTTTTGCAGCTTCGTCTAAGTCTTCAATTTGGTTGTCTCTATCTTTCATAATTGAATATGTTTTTTCAATTGTTTTATTTAAAACATCTTCCAAGAAAACAACGTGTCCTCTTCTTGTTGAAAGAACTTGGTCTTTTAGTGAAACCATACCAAATTGTACGTGTAAAATTTCATCACTTACATCTTCGTGTCCCATTAGATATAAAATCTTCTTTAATTGTTGGAAATGTAATTTTTGTTGACTTCCTACAACGTAGATGTTTTTGTCTAGTCCGTAAGTTCTATGTCTATAAAGTGCTGTAGCAACGTCTCTTGTGATATAAGCTGAAGATCCGTTTGATTTTATTAGCATTGAAGGTGGTAAATTGAATTGACTTAAGTCTACTATATAAGCTCCATCAGATTCTACCAAAAGATTTTTTTCTTTTAATTCTTCAAGAGCAGCTGGCATCCATTTTGAATGGTAGCTTTCTCCGTGGTAGTTATCATATTTAATATCAAGCATTCCATAAACTTTATCAAATTCTCTCAAAGATAAGTCTTTAAACCATTGCCATAGTCTCATAGCTTCTTCTTCGCCATCTTCAAGATTTTTGAATTCTTCTCTTGCTTTTTCTTGGTATTCTTCGTTATCTTCAGCTTCTTTTGTATATCTTACATATAAATTTAAAAGTTCGTTGATAGGGTCTTTGTCGATTGCTTCTTTGTCTCCCCAAAGTTTATAAGCTGCAATCATTACACCAAATTGTGTACCATAATCTCCTATATAGTTTGAAGCTGTAACATTATATCCAAGGTATTCGTAAATGTTTCTGATAACATCACCAATAACAGTTGATCTAATGTGACCAATGTGGAAAGGCTTTGCTATATTTACAGATGAGAACTCAACAAGTTCATTGATTCCCTTACCCATATCACTTTTTCCATAGTCATCTTCTTTTTCTAAAACTTCATTGATAACGTCATTTGTAACTTTTTGTCTATCTAAAAAGAAGTTTACATAGGCATTTTCATTTTCTATTTTTTCTACACCTTCAATTTCTAAACTCTTTGCTATTTCTTCTGCAATAAGTTTAGGATTTTTTCTCATAGTTTTTGCTAGTGTAAAGCATGGAAAAGCAAAATCTCCCATGTTTTCTTGAGGTGGAATTTCAATTAAATCATAAATTTTTTCATAATCCAAGCCTAAGTCTTGTTCTTCTAGCTTTTTAGCTATAACTTCTTTAAAATCTTTCATATTTCCTCCAATATTATTTGAATTTTACAATTGTAACTCCATATCCACCCTCTTTTTCATTTCCAGGTCTATAGGAGTCGATCATCTTATTATTTTTTAAATAATCATTTATACCATTTCTCAAAGCACCAGTTCCCTTGCCGTGGATAATTTTTGCTTGGTCAAGGCCTGAGAGCATAGCATCATCTAGGTATTTATCAAAATTTCTCAAAGCCTCATCATATCTTTGACCTCTCAAATCAAGAGTTGGTGAAATGTGCATGGCTTTTTTTGCCTTATAAATTCTGTTAGTATTTTCTTTAGTCTTATTTTTTGACTTAACTTTTGTAACATTTTTAATATTAGAATCCATTTTCAAAATACCCATTTGTACTTTTATATTACCCTTTTCATCGGGATTTTCAATTACTTGAGCCTTTTCATTTAAGCCCGCAATTATAACTGTATCTCCAACCTTTAAAGTATCTGGTGCATTTTTACTTCTTTTTTCTTTTATTATTTCATCTTCCTTGTCGATTTTTGAAGATTTGTATTTATTTCTAATATCATTTAAGGACCTATCTATATCAGAAATATTGGCATTTTTTGTTTTTTTTGCAATTTTTAGCATTTCTTGACTTGCCGTATTTGCTTCTTCCAAAATTTTATTTGCCTTTTCTTCTGCCTTTTCAATTATTTCTTTTTCTTCTTTTTTAATTTTTTCTGACAAAGCCAAAAGATCATTTCTTGCTCTTTTTATTTTTTTCTTATAATCTTCTATCTCTTGATTTTTCATTTCCATTTCTTTTTTATTTTGGTCAAGCTCTTCAAGGATAGTATTGAAATTTTTATTATCTTCAGAAAGAATAGATTTGGCATTTGCTAATATTTCTTTATTTAAGCCAAGTCTTTTTGAAATTTCAAAAGCATTTGATTTTCCAGGTGTTCCAATAATTAATTTGAAAGTTGGCGATAGAGTTTCAAGGTCAAATTCTACGCTTGCATTCATTACTCCTTCTTTTTCCAAAGCATAATATTTTAGCTCTGAATAATGGGTTGTTGCAAAAGTCATTACATTTTTATTTTTCAAAAATTCCAAAATGGAAATTGCAAGGGCAGCTCCTTCTGTTGGATCTGTACCACTTCCAACCTCATCTAGTAAAACCAAGGAATTTTCGCTGACATTTTCTGTTATTTTTACAATATTTGTAAGAGATGCCGAAAAAGTTGAAAGGCTCATTTCAATTGATTGGGTATCGCCAATATCCAAAAATATATCGTCAAAAACATTTACCAAACTATCTTCATCACATGGAATATAAAATCCTGCTTGGGCCATCATAGAAACAAGACCCACAGTTTTAAGTGATACAGTTTTTCCTCCTGTATTTGGTCCTGTAATTATTAAAGTCTTGTAGCCATCTCCAATTTTTACATCTATCGGAACAACTTTTCCTTTTAAAAGTGGATGGCGGGCTGCCTTTAAATTTATAATTTTTTTATCTGTAAGCTTTGGCATGGTGTATTCGTGAGCCAAAAAATATTTTACTTTTGCTTGTAAAAAATCTATTCTTTGAATTAATTTTTGATTTTCTAAAATTTCTTGGTCAAATCCTTCAACAAATCTTGAAAGCCTATCCAAAATTTTTCTAATCTCATCGCTTTCTTCTATTTGTAAATTTGAAAGGTCATTGTTTAATTCGACAATTGCATTTGGTTCAATAAAAAGTGTATTTCCAGATTGGGACCTGTCATGGATTATTCCATTTAAAACTGCTTTTTTATTTGTTTTTACTGGAAGAACATATCTTCCGTCCCTAATTGAAACAACCTTATCTTGGAGAGATTCGTCAAATTTTGGAGATGAAATATAATAGGACAATTTATTTTTAATTTCAGCCTCTTTTTTGCCCATTTTTTTCCTAATTGACCTTAAATTTGAAGAAGCATTATCTGCTATTTCATCTTCTGAAATAATTGACCTTTCGATTTCATCTTTTATAAAATCATTTACTGAAATCCTATCAAACAAATCTTTTATGTAAGGATTTTCAAGATTTTCCCCATATTCTTTCAAATAATTGCTAACCCTAAGTAGGTCTAAAACTTTTAAAAGCTCAAAGGGTTCTAGTATTCCTTTTTTTCTTACATAGCCAATAATTTCTTTTAAATCATAGAGGCCAAAAATATCTATATTTCCATTTTCTACAATGACCTCTTCCATGGCCTTGGTTTTATCAAGTTCATCTTTTATTTCTTTTATATTATTTTTAGGTTTTATTTTTGAAATTTCTTTTTTAACAAGTTCACTTCTTGCATAAGTTTTAAGTTTTTCCAAAATTTTTCCAAACTCTAAAACTTCTAAGGTTTTTTCCTGCATTAAATAACACCCCTGTCATATCCAAGATTGTTAATCTTATTTTTTCTTATATTTTTTATATCTTCATTATCTCTTACAAGATACAATAAAGACACTGATTTTTCAATTTTTTTAAGGTCAATGTTAGCTATTTCATTTGAATAAATTCGAGAAAGTCCGTCCCTTCTTTTGATGTCAAAAATATTTCCCTCTTCATCTTTTATTTTAGAATCAGAAAATTTACAGGACTCGCATCCCTTAAGTCCACATTTTTTTATGGCAGAAAATGGACAATGGCGCATATTCATAAGTTCAATTGGTCCATAAGCCAAAATTTCTGTGGGATATATTCTTGAATTTTTGTTTATATTTTCAAAAGAATTTTCAACCGAAGATGAAATCATTGAAGAAAAATCACTATAAAAATCAAAAGCATAGGAATTAAAAACATTTAAGTATCTACCAATCCTAATTTCAAATCCATTATTTATAAGTTCATCTTTTAAGACAAAGTCTTTGTAATTATTAAAAACTACTCCCTTAAAATTTTTTTCTTTCACAAAGGAAATAAAATCAAGGCCATATTTTTGATCAGCATCCATAATATAGAAAATATTTAGACCATCAAACTTTTTGTCGTATTTTCTCAAATAAATATTGTCAAAATCTTTTAATAAGGAAATATCAACGTCATTTGACAAAAGTTCAATGTTTTTTTCTCTTTTGAAATTCTTTTTATCTTTTAATTTTCTTTTTTTGATTTTTACTGGTTTATTTTTGTAAAAGGCTAGTCTTTTTTTATTTAAAACTTCAACAGCCCTTCTTCTTATGGAATTTATATCTTTTTTTCTCAAAAATATATTTGAATCTATATCAATTTCAACCTTACCTGCCTCATAAATTGTATTTCCAAGCTTTGTAAGGTTTTCTTTTATATTCTCTTTTTCTAAAGAAATATTTTTTCCTTCTTCTACTAAATTTTCACCCTCACAGGAAATTTTTGTATCTTTATATTTGAGAGTAATTTTTGGCTTTTGTCCAATTTTTGCTTCAAATTTAATATCCAATGGTAAATTTTTGTAAGAATTTAGGCCTTGGTCTAGGTTTTCTTTTAGGATTTTTGAAGAAAGAAGATAAATTTTAGAACCTATTTTTGCATCTTTGAAATCTTTTAATTCCAATTCTTGATTTTTTTTCAAATCTTCTGTCAAAGTCAATGGAAGTTTTCTATTTTTTTCGGTTGTAACTTGAAGGATTGACTCTTTTATCAAATTTGAATTTGATTTGAAAAATCTCTTGCCATTTTTTTCATAAACCTCGCCAATTTCTCTGTGTTTATTTTCATTTTCAAGGGCAAGATATGAAGATTTTTGTCCAAAAATAAAGCCTTTTGTGTAAGACCTATTTGAAATATCTCTCAATTGGTCCTTATCATAAAAGTTTTTCTCTAACTTTTGCCTATAATTTTTGACAGTGTTATAAACGTACTCATCAGTTTTCATACGTCCTTCAATTTTTAAGGAATCGACCCCAGCTTTTATCAAATCATCGGTAAAATCTATGGTTGATAAATCTTTCATTGAAAGATAGTAATCTTCTCCCAAAACTTTCCCATCATTAATAAGCTGATATTTTTTTCTACAAATTCCTGCACACCTGCCCCTGTTTGCAGATCTTTTTCCAAGATATGATGACATCAAACATTCTCCAGAAAAAGATACGCAAAGAGATCCGTGAACAAAAACTTCTGTATCAATATCTAGTTTACAAATTTTTTCGATTTCAGAAATTTCACTTTCTCTTGCAACAACTACCCTGTCAAAGCCAAGCTTTTTTGCTGTAAGGGCCCCCTCATAATCTTTTATTGCCATCTGGGTTGAAGCGTGAAATTCTAATTTGTGCTTTGCATTTTTATTTATATTTTTTACCAATGAATATAGGCCAATATCTTGGATTAAAATTGCATCTGCCCCGTATTCAAAAAGTTTCTCAATATAAAAAATAGCCTTGTCAATTTCTTCATCTTTTATAAGGGTATTTATGGTTATAAAAACTTTCTTATCAAATAAATGCACATAATCAATTACTTCTTCAATGTTTTCCAAAGAAAAATTTTTGGCGTAGGCCCTTGCCCCAAAATCATCAAGTGCCAAATAAAAACTGCAAGCCCCTGCAGAAAGTCCAGCATAAAGCATGGACATTTTCCCAACAGGAGCTAATATTTCAACATCTCTCATTATAAATCTCTTTTCAAATCTTCATTTTCTTTTTGAAGGTCTAAATTTTCTTCTTGCAAAGATAGTAAATTCTCCCTAAGTTTTTGAAGATTTTCATCTTTGGATTTATTTATTTTATTTTTCTTATCAATTTCTGCATTAAGCCTATTTATCGTAGAATTTAGATTGTCAATTTTTTTCATTGATTCCATAAAATCTTTCTTAGATTTTTCAAAATCATCTTTAATATTTTGATTTTCTTCTTCTAAATTTTCATAGGCTTCTTTTATTTTTGGATAATTTTCAATAGGCTCTTCGGCTTTTTTTCTTAAATCTTTATGCTTAATTAAAAGTTTATACATTTCATCAGCAATATTTAAAGATGCCAAAACCAATTGATTTTCACGACTTAGCTTGTCGTTGTCGATTTCTTTTATTTTTTTGTCGACATAAGCTGCTATTTGTTCAATTTGATTTTCGTCTTGGTCACTTATCAAAGTGTAGTCCATGCCAGCAATATTAACAACAATTTTATTATCTGCCACTTTAACTCCTAACTACGCAAGTTTATATTTTCCTTACTTAAATCTTCTAAAAATTCTTTTTCAATTTTTTCTACTTCTTCATCTTTTAATGTAGCATCATTTTTACCGTAGGAAACTTTGTAAGAAATTGATTTTTGTCCCTCATCAATTTGACTTCCAGTATAAATATCAAATATTTCGATATTACGAACAAGTCCTTTTGCCCTATCAATAATTATATCTTCAATCATTTGACTTTCTACATTTCTATCGCAAGTAAATGAATAATCACGAAGGATTGATGGGAATTTTGAAAGAGCCTTGTATTTTACTTGGTCAATTTTTTTATCTTTTATCATAGAAAGATCAATTTCAAGAGCCAAGGCTGGATTTTTGATTTTAAATTCTTCCATAACTTCATAGGAAATTTGTCCCATAATACCAATTTTTTCACCATCAAGATAAATATTTGCACATCTACCTGGGTGGAAAGTTTTGATATTTTCTTCAGTTTCAAATCTAAATCCATAAAAACCAGTTTTCTTCATAGCTTTAATAAAGAAATCTTTCAAATCATAGAAAGAATAATCCCCATAAAGACCCATGGTCAAATATTGTTTTTCTTCTGGAAGGTCAGCCCCATCTTTAATAAAAGCTGTTCCAATTTCGTAAAATCTCAAATCATCTTGTTTTTTGGAAATATTTTTATAAAAAGTATCAAGCATATTTGAAAGAAGAGTCGTTCTCATTACAGAATAATCTTCTCCCAAAGGATTTATAATTTTTATATAATCTCTTAATTTTGAATTTTCGTCAACCAACAATTTGTCATAATCTCTTGGAGAAATAAAAGAATAGGTTGTAATTTCTGAGAATTTTTGTCCAAACAAATTATTTTTCAATTCATCTTTTAAAAGTCTCATTGAAGTTTTTTCTCCCCTTTGTAAAGATGAATAAAGTGGTTTAGACTCAACTTTTCCCATTCCATAAAGCCTTGCAACTTCTTCAATTAAATCAGCTTCAATCGAAATATCCATTCTGAAATTTGGAATATTTGCTTCAATTGTATCTTCATCAATATCTTTAACATCGAATTCCAAAGCTTTTAAATAAGAAATAGCCTCATCTTTTGAAAATTTTCTTCCAATTAAAGAATTTAATCTAGAAATTCTAAGTTTTACCTTATTTTCTGGACTTTCTTTTATTCCTTCATCAAAATGATCTTCTAAAACTTCTCCAATTTTAAGATCTGTTATAAGTTTCATAACTCTTTTTGATGCAAATTCTGCATTTTCTACAGAAATTTCTTTTTCAAATCTTGATGAAGCCTCAGATCTTAAATTTAAAATTTTGGAAGATTTTCTAATATTATCAGAATCAAAATTTGCAGCTTCAAGAAGAATAGTTTTTGTATTTTCTGTAATTTCACTATCCATTGATCCCATAATTCCTGCAAGACCAATTGCCTCTTTTCCATCAGAAATTACCAAAACTTCTTCATTTAATTTTCTTTCTTCTCCATCAAGAGTTTTTATTATCTCTCCATCTTTTGCATCTCTTACAATAATTTTTCTATCATGTAAAGTTTCAAGATCATAGGCGTGAAGAGGTTGTCCTGTTTCAAGCATTACAAAATTTGTAATATCTACAACATTATTTACAGGTCTCATTCCAGCAAGCATCAAACAATTTTTTAGCCATTGAGGAGATTCGCCAATTTTTACATTTTTAACGATTCTTCCTGTAAATCTTTTACAATTTTTAGATTTAATTTCAATTCCATTAAAATAATTATCTTTTTTATCAGAAACTGTTGGATATTCTAATGATGGATAGGTAATTTTTTTATCAAAAGATGCAGCAGATTCTCTGGCCATTCCAATAATTGAAAGACAATCTGGTCTATTTGGAGTAATTTCATATTCAATTACTGGAGTATTTGAAAATAAAACTTCAACTGCTGGTGTTCCTGGTTTAAACTCACCAGATAAAACTATAACTCCATCCTTTGATTTTTTTTCAATAACTGAATCATCATAGCCAATTTCTTTATAAGATGTAAGCATGCCTTGGCTTACAATTCCAAAAAAATCATGGTCATCAATTTTTTGTCCATTAATTTCTGATCCTGATCTAATTACTATAAGATAGTCACCTTCTTTAGTATTTTTTGCAGAAGTTACTATAGTAATTTCTTCTCCAACATCAATTGTAAGGACAAATAATTTGTCTGCATTTGGATGTTTTTCTTGTTTTAAAACTTTTCCTACAACAAGTCCATCAAGTTTATCAGAAACAAAATTTACACTTTCAACGTGGGAGCCTGTTTCTGATAATCTATCAGTAATTGTTTTTAAATCTTCATCTAATTTTATATAATCATTTTGCCAAATTAAAGGTACTAACATAATCCCTCCTAGAATTGCTCAATAAATCTTTTATCATTATCAAATAGTAATCTAATATCATCTAGTCCGTACTTAACCATGGCAATTCTATCAACTCCAAGACCAAAGGCAAAACCAGTATATTTTTCACTATCTATTCCACAATTTTCAAGTACATTTGGATGAACCATTCCTCCACCCAAAAGCTCCATTGACCAACCAGTATTTGAACAAGCAGGACAGCCCTTGCCTCCACAAATTGGACAAGTTACGTCAACTTCAAGAGATGGCTCTGTAAATGGGAAATGGTGAGGACGATAACGCATTTTCATTTGGTCACCAAACATTTCTTTTATAAAAGTTTCAAGAGTTGCTTTTAAATTTGCAAGTGATACATTTTCATCTACAACCAAACATTCCAATTGGTGAAACATTGGTGAGTGAGTTGCATCAACTTCATCATTTCTAAAAACTCTTCCAGCTGAAACCATTTTTATTGGAAGTTTTCCTTCATTCATCACACGAATTTGCATGCTTGATGTGTGTGGACGAAGAAGAGTATTTTCATTTATATAAAAAGTATCAGAAAGAGACCTTGATGGGTGATTTTTTGGCGAATTTAAATCATCAAAAACATTTTTTACTGTATCAATTTCTGGTCCTTCTACAACGTCAAAACCCATATTTTGAAAAATTTCTTCAAGCTCTGCCATGGTTTGATTTATAACTGAAAAATGTCCGCTAGAATAAAGGTCAAAATTTGCCGTTACATCAATTTTTTCTTCTTTTATTTTTTTATCTAGAAGAATTTTTTTGATTTCTTCTTTTCTAACTTCAAGTTTATTTTCAACTTCTTTTGAAGTTTCGTTTATTAATTTTCCTGCCATTGGCTTTTCTTCGTTTGGCAATTTTGAAATATTTTTCTTTAATGAAGTTATTTCACCTTTTTTACCAAGATATTTGACTCTTAAATCGTCAAGAGCTTTTAAGTCTTCACTTTTTTCAATTGCCTCAGTTGCTTCTTTAACTAAGGCCTCTAATTTTTCTTTCATTTTTTCTCCTTTAATTTTTGGTACAAAAAAACTGCCCTATAAAAGGACAGACTTATCTGCGGTACCACCTAATTTGATTTTTTTTAATCCACTCGAAAATTATAACGCATTACCGTATCAACTACTTTATTCGTATCAAAGCTAGGCGGTGAATTACTATACCGTTACAAGATGGCCTCTCATCATCTACCACTTGCTTTACTTGAATAGCATAGCTTTTATCCGCTTTGGCTAAAATTATTCATCAATATTGATGCAGCTATTGCTGCATTTAATGATTCAATTTTTCCATCCATTTTTATGGACACAAAATCATTTGATAGATCTCTTAAAGATTTGCTGATTCCATTAGCCTCGTTTCCTATAGCTAATATTATTTTATCACAAGATTTATAATAATCTACCGATTTTCCATTCATATCAGCCAAAATTAATTTATAATCTTTAAAATTTTTCAAATCATCTATATTTAATTCTAAAAAATTCAACCTAAAAATAGATCCCATGCTGGCTCTTATAGTTTTTTCATTGTATAAATCTACACAATTGTTTACTAAAATTATATCCTTAAAGGAAAAAGCCTCGGCACTTCTTATAATTGTCCCAAGATTTCCTGGATCTTGCATATGATCTAAAAGTAAAATTTTATCAGAAGAAATTTCTTTTTCTTTTTTTATTTTAAGTAAGGCTGAAACGCCTTCAGGATTTTCAAGCAAAGATAGCTTATCAAATAATTTATTTGAAAAAACTATCTTTTTGAAATTAGTTTTATAATCTTTCATATCCTCATTTACAAAAACAAATTCACATTCAAAATCATCTGGGATTTGTTCTACTATTTTTATTGATTCAACTATAAAAGAATTAAACTTTTTCCTGTATTTCTTCTTTTTTAATTTATTTAAATACTTATATTTTTCGTTAGATTCTGAATTTATTATCATTAAGCTGCTTGGTTAGCAATCTCTACTAATTTTGTAAATTCTTCTGGATTTGATACAGCAATTTCAGCAAGCATTTTTCTATTGATATCAATGTTTGCTTTTTTAAGATTTCCCATTAATTTTGAATAGCTTGTTCCATTTGCTCTTGCTGCTGCATTTATTCTTGCAATCCATAATTTTCTGAAATCTCTTTTTCTTCTTTTTCTTCCAATAAATGCATATTGTAAAGATTTCATTACTGCTTGGTTTGCAGTTTTGAAAAGTAATGATTTAGAACCGTAGTAACCTTTAGCTTGTTTAAGAACTTTTTTATGTCTTTTTTTTGCGTTTAACGCTCTTTTAACTCTTGCCATTATTTCCTCCTATTAGATATTTAATAATCTTTTGATGTTTTTAGTATCACCTTTTGAAGCTAAAGTTGATTTTCTTAATCTTCTTTTTCTTGCTGGTGTTTTCTTAGCTGTAAGGTGTCCCTTGTAAGCTTTATGTCTTTTTATTTTTCCACTGCCTGTAACTTTAAATCTTTTTGCAGCTGCTCTTTTTGTTTTAATTTTATTTTTAGCCATATTTTCCTCCTAATTTTCTTCTGTCTTTGGTGAGATGAATAATACAAGTGATCTTCCTTCCATTGCTGGTTTCTTATCAACTTGTGCACAATCTCCTACAAATTCCATAAATTTATCTAATAAATCATAGCCTAAGTTTTTATGACCCAATTCTCTACCCTTAAATCTTACAGAAACTTTAACTTTGTCGCCATTGTTTAAAAATTTCTTTGTTTGATTAGCCTTAGTTGATAGATCATGATCTTCAATATTTAAGCTAAATCTTGTCTCTTTTGTTTGAGTTGTTTTTTGTTTTTTCTTATTTTCTTTAGCTTTTTTTTCTTGTTCGTATTTGAACTTTCCATAATCCATTATTCTTGCAACTGGTGGCTTAGCATTTGGTGACATTAATACAAGATCCAAATGTTTATCGAAAGCTCTATCCAATGCTTCGTCTTTTGATACAAGTCCAATTTGTGATCCGTCTTCGTCTATAAGTCTAAGCTTATTGTCTCTAATTTCGTCATTAATTTTTAAATCTTTTATAACTTACCTCCAAAATATTCGCATAAAAAAATGGGCACTCAAAGTACCCATTAAAATACAAAATATAATTAGAAAATTTTCTAACAAGAGATTGTAACCTGAAAACTTGAGTCGGCAGGTGAGTATTGGGTACTTCTTAACTCTCTTTTGTTATGATACAAGAATTTCTAATTTTTGTCAAATTTTTATTTTAAAATTTATTAATTTCTTTCATTTAATATTCTTGCCATCTCAACTCCAGAAGCAGATGCTTGAGAAAGGGAATGTGTTACTCCTGATCCATCTCCAAGAACAAATAAATTTTCTTTGCTTGTTTCAAATTTATCATCTACTTCTACAACTGAATTGTAAAATTTAACTTCGATTCCATATAAAAGTGTATCGTCGTTTGCCATTCCTGGTGCAATTTTATCAAGAGCATAAATCATTTCGATTATATCGTCTAGTTGTCTTTTTGGCATTACAAGTGATAAGTCTCCTGCTGTTGCATTTAGGGTTGGCCTTAAGAAAGATTTTTTCATTCTTCTTTCTGATGATCTTCTTCCCTTTACAAGATCTCCAAATCTTTGCATCAAAACTCCACCACCAAGCATATTTGAAACTCTTGCTATTGATTCACCGTATTCATTTGAATCCTTGAATGGTTCTGTAAATTTATTTGTAACCAAAAGGGCAAAATTTGTATTTTCTGTTTGTAATTCTGGATTTGCATAAGAGTGTCCGTTTACTGTCATAATTCCATTTGTATTTTCTGTTACAACTTCTCCGTATGGATTCATACAAAATGTTCTTACAAGGTCGTTGTATTGTTTTGTTTGATAAACAATTTTTGCCTCATAAACTTTATCTGTTATGTGTTTGAAAACTTCTGCTGGAACTTCTACACGAACTCCAATATCTACCCTATTTTTTTTCATTTCTACATCAAATTCTTGGCAAGTTTCTGAAATCCATTTTGAACCAGACCTTCCTGCAGCAAGAACAAGATATTTACATTTTATTATTTCATTCTTGTCAGTTTTTACAAAATAATATCCGTCTTCAAATTCTACACTTATAACTTTTGTCATAAATTCAAAATCTATTGTATCTTTTACATAATCGTAGATTTTTTGTAAAATTTCTCTATTTCTTTCTGTACCAAAATGACGAACTTTTGCTGTTAACAAGTGAAGATCATTTCTTAAACATTCTCTTTTTAGGCCAGTATTTTCTGTTGAATAAAGTTTTGCATCTCCCTTGTCAAAACCCATCAAAACAGAATCTACATATTCCATTAATTCTAAAGCTTTTTTCTCTCCAATATAATTATGTAAGTCTCCACCAAAATTTGTGGTAATATTATATTTTCCATCAGATAAGGTTCCTGCTCCACCAAATCCGTACATTATGTTACAAGGTTTACACCCAATACAAGAATCAACTTTTCCTTCTGAAATTGGACATTTTCTAGCCTTAACTTTTCTTCCTTCATCTATTACACAAACTTTTTTATCTGAATTTAATTTAGTAAATTCGTAGGCCATAAAAGATCCGCTAGCACCGCTTCCTACTACTACAACATCATATTCTCTCATAATATTCCTTTCTTCTTTTACATACATAGTTATTATAGCATTTATAATAATAAAAATGAAATAAAACTTATTTTGATATACTTTTAGCCCAAAATTTAATATAATAAAGCTATAAAATTAAAAAGGAGGTCCAAATGAGAGAAAATAAAAAAAATCTTATTGTTTCTGGAATTATTTTTGCCATATCAATTATAATTTCCATAATTTTTTATGACAGATTACCAGAAAGAATTCCAATTTCTTATGATTTAGATTCAAACGCTAATTTTTATGCCAATAAAACCAAGGCGCTTTTATTTGTTATTATTTTTATGATTTTAATTTATATAGCACTTTTTTTAATAATTAGCCTTGATCCAAAATCTGACAAGCACGATCAATCTTACAAGCACATTTTTTTATTTTTTATTCCTGTTTTAAATTTTTTGATTGTAAGTTTAACAGTTTGGAAAACTTTCAATGATAATATTGATGTAGGGAGAATTTTGTTGGTATTATTTTCAATTTTAGTTACTGTTAGTGGAATATTTATGCCAAAGATAAAAAGAAACTACACTATGGGTTTTAGAACTTCTTGGGCTATGGAAGATGATTTTGTTTGGAAAAAAACTCAAAAATTTGCAGGCGTTTTGTTTTTTCTTAGTGGGATTTTATCATTAGTATTTTTAACAATTTCGCTAGATTTTGGTTTTTATTCTTTTCTTGCATCCTTGGTCATATCTTCTTTATTGACTTTTATTTATTCATATCTTATATATAGAAAAAATTCTAGATGAATTTATTGCTTCTTTGTAAGAATTTCATAAGTATATTTTTATAAAATTTCTTACAAAGAATTTTTTTTCTTGTTTTTTACTTTAATCTGATATATAATTAGTAAAATTATAAACAAAAATGGAAAAGAATAAAGAAAGTGAGATAAAATGAGTAAAGAATTTTCAATAACTGGCAACAAGGCTATCCTTAATTTGTCAGAACAATTTTTTAATGATGTAAATGAGCTTTTAAATAGTGAGTCTTTTCTTGATTTGACAAAATCATTTATAAATTATCACAAAAAAGATTCAACGAGGGTTTATGCCTACATAGAACAATTTTTTATAAATTCTTCAGTAGATTCTCTTGCAAGAGAGCTTACCGATATTTTAAAACTTCTTACAGTTATGAATATTGATGAGGTTTCTTCTAAGATTAATAAATATCATAATTTGAATAAGGAAAAAGAGGGTTTATTAAAAATCGTTGAGGAATTTTATGATTATTGGAGAAATCTTGAAAGATATTCAATAATTGAACAAAAAGAAGATTCTAGAGGAGTTGGAGTTGTAAATTTTGTTGAAATAAATGAAAAATTAAAAAATATGATTCTTCAAGCTTACAGAAGAATTGAAATGAGCGTTTTGGGAGAATGGCCAAAAGTTTATAGGCAAGTCCCAGCAGCTGCCGATGCCTCAATTATGATTAGGCATTTTAATAAAAAATATCCAGAAATTTACCAAAGTTTAATTGATATACCTTTTATCACCCAAGTTATGATTGAAACTCCATACATAACCTACACAAAATCAAACAAAAGAGATGGAATTTTTGAGGAAGTTTATGAAAATCCAATTTTAGATTCTAATATAAATTCCCCTCACTTTTTTTGCTATCCAGCAAAAGTTGGAGATAATTTAATTTATATTTATTTTCACAGGGATTTACTGACCCACGGAGTTTCTGCATCAAACCTTTTTGAACTTGCTGATGTAAAAGAAATCGAAGAGAAAAAACCAGACGCTATTTATATTTACGGACCAAAAGATAATGGTGAAAGAAAGAATTCTTTTTATTATGATAAGGAAAATAAATTGTATGTAGGATATGTTGCCTACTCTGATATGGTTGATTATTTTGGATATTTAAAGAAGATGGTCCTTACTTTAAATAATGTTATAAATATTAGAAAAGGATATTTGCCAATCCACGGCGCGGGACTTTCTGTAGTTTTACAAAATAATAAAACTGTAAATATTGTAATTCTTGGCGACAGCGGAGCTGGAAAAAGTGAATCGATAGAAGCTTTCAGAACTCTTGCCAAAGATTATATAAAAGAGATGACCATAGTCTTTGATGATATGGGTTCGTTTAGAATTGAAAACGGAAAAGTTTACGCTTATGGAACAGAAATTGGTGCTTTTGTAAGGCTTGACGACCTTGATGCAGGCTATGCCTTTAAACAAATTGACAGGTCAATTTTTATGAATCCAGATAAAATAAATTCAAGATTAATAATGCCAGTTGCAACTTTTGCTGAAATAAATTTGGGATACCCGGTAGACTTTTTCCTATATGCTGACAATTATTCAGCAGTGCTTGACGGTTGTAATTCGATTGAAATTTTTGATAAAAAAGAAGAAGCTTTAAGAGTTTTCAAAAGAGGGGCAAGACTTGCCAAAGGAACAACAACAGAAACAGGACTAGTTCAAACATACTTTGCGAATCCATTTGGCCCAGTTCAAAAGAAAGAAGAATGCGATAAGCTTTTGGATAAATATTTTGACAACTTATTTGAAAATAATATAAAAGTCGGAACAATCAAAACCCAATTAGGCCTAAGCCACATGGAATTTGAAGGACCAAGATCAGCAGCAATCGAGCTTTTTGAATTGATTAAAAATATGTAAAAAAAATAGACCCAAGGGTCTATTTTTTTACTCAGATTGTTGTGACAAACTAAAGACACTTCTATTTCGACCAAACGAAGTGAGTGGACAAATCTCAAGAGATTTCTCCGCCCGTTCGTTTTACCTATACTAAAACACGTTTGCATTGCAACCTCTTCGTGCTTTCGCATTTAGTTTTAGGTATGATTCTGCCAAATCAGGCACAAGCACCTAGTCGCGATGGGTTTTAATATAATTTTATTTTTAAATGACTTTGTCTACACTATGAGACTAATGAACCTAACGAGCCTAATCATTATAAAGGCCATCTTTTATTTTATTTCATCCATTGCATCTTTAATAAGCTTTGGTGAAATTTTGCATTTTTCTTCGCTTACTGCACATACTGCAAATCTTAATCCTTCTTTATTTGCAACTATATACATATTTGTTTCTTTTAATTTTTCAGAAACTTCTTTTGAATTTTTGCAAGGAATTGATATGAAAAATCCACCAAAATATGGAAGTGTTACAAGTCCTACTTTTTTCGCATTTTCTGTGAAGGCTTTGGCTCTTTTTTCAAGCATTATTCTATAAAATTCTAATTCTTTTTCGTAGGATTTTTTCTTTTTTTCATCCCTTTCTAAATCTACCAAAATATTCATCCCTGCATGGGTTATATTTGACCAAATCGCCCTATTTGAGTGTTTCATTGAATCGAAAGCCTCGTTTGCAATTTTTTCATTTGATGAAATTATAATACAAGCTCCTGACCTTAGTCCGTAAGCTGTGTAAGATTTACTCATAGAATAAGCTACTGTTGTTATAATATTTTCTGGTAAATCTCCAAATTTTTGAAAAAATTTCTTTTGCCTGCCATCTCCTGCAAATTCTATATAGGCCACATCAAGTAAAATCGTAATAAATTTTCCCTCAACCGCCCTTTCTTTTATAATTTTTAAAATTTTATCCCACATAGAATCTTCAATAGTAAATCCTGTTGGATTATTTGCAGGCGAATTAAATACACAAAGGGCCCTATCTTTTTTTTCTAAAGAAAAATCCAAGGCTTTAGTAAATTCTTCTAAATTAAATTCAAAATTTTCATCCAAAAATTCATAAGTCAAAAATTCCCTATTATATTCCTCACACATTGTAGCGTAAGCTGGCCAATACCAATTTGGACAAATTACATAATCACAAGCTTCTGAAAAGCTCCAAAAAGTATGCCTAACTGCTCCACTTCCTCCGACTGTTGCAACAGATTTTATAAATCCATTAGGCTTATAAGCCCCAAAACATTTTTCAATTACCAAATCTAAATAATCTTTGTCGCCCTCAATTGCCCCATAGCTTGCTATATCTTTTTTGTCCATATTTTTTAAAGTATCATAAACACTGTCAAAGGCAATAATATTTCCATCATCGTCAATCAAAGTTCCAAGAGTTGAATTTATAACTTTTTCTTTTCCAAATTTTTCAATTGCTTTTTTACATTCTCCATTAACTTTAAAAATGGCATCTTCAAGCCTTGGCCATTTTGCATGATCTGCTATAATATTTTTTCCCATAATTTTCCCCTTTTTTTCATTATTATTTAAAATATTGTATCACTAATCATATTTTTTTAAAAGCAAGAAAACTATTGCCTAAATTATTATAAATTAGTAAAATATTTGTAAGGAGGATATTATGGATGAAAAATTGAAAAAAGATAGACTTGAAAACCTATCTAGATTGTCTTTCGAGGTTACTCAAAATGCTTGTACAGAAAAACCCTTCTCTAGTATCTACAATGATTTTTATAAGGATGGAATTTATGTAGACATAATAAGCGGAGAAGTTTTATTTTCATCATTAGATAAATTCGATTCTGGTTGTGGCTGGCCTTCTTTTTCAAAGCCACTAGAAGATAATATAAAAGAAAACGAGGATCTTTCTCACGGCATGGTTAGAACAGAAGTTAAATCTAAAAAGGCAGATTCTCACCTAGGCCATGTTTTCAATGACGGTCCAAAAGAATTGGGAGGTTTAAGATATTGTATAAACGGGGCAAGCCTTAAATTTATTCCAAAAAAGAAATTAAAAGAAGAAGGATATGAAGAGTATCTGATTTTGTTTGAAAATTAAAAATAAATTTTAATAATATAGATTTTGATTTATTCAAATAAAAAGAAAAAAATGAGCCAGAATTTTCATAAATTTCTAGCTCATTTTTTATATTGATTTTAAATTAAAATTTAAAAAAATAAATATTCGCAAAAAAATTCTCCCAAAATTTTGGGAGAATTTAAAGTTTTTTATTTTTGAGAAATTCCTTCTTCTCTTGCACATTTTGCTACAGCTTCTGCAACAACATCAGCAACTCCTAAGTCAAAGGCTGATGGAATTACATAATCTTCTGAAATTTTATCATCTGGGATTAAACTTGCTATAGCTTCAGCAGCTGCAACTTTCATTTTTTCTGTAATTTTTGTTGCATGAACTGACAATGCTCCTTTGAAAAGTCCTGGGAAAGCTAGAACGTTATTTACTTGGTTTGGATAATCACTTCTACCTGTTCCAACAACTCTTGCTCCTGCATCTTTTGCATCTTCGTAGGTAATTTCTGGATCTGGATTTGCCATAGCCAAAACTATTGGGTCACGTCTCATAGATTTTACCATTTCTTTGCTTACTTTATTTGGTACAGAAACTCCTACGAAAATATCTGCATCTGCCATTGCTTCTTCTAATGTAAGATTCTTATTTTCTTTATTTGTTTCTTTGGCAAGTTTGTTGTACAAGTCTTTAGAATATTCTTCGCCTTCTCTTAAAATTCCTCTAGAATTAAAAGCATATATATCATTAATTCCAAAATCATTTAACATTCTTACAATTGATGATCCAGCAGCTCCAACTCCTGAAATTACTACATTACAATCTTCCGGTTTTTTATTTACTAATTTTAAAGAATTTATTAAAGCTGCAATTGTTACTATTGCTGTTCCATGTTGGTCGTCGTGGAAAACTGGAATATCTAATTCTTCTTTTAATCTTGTTTCAATTTCTATACATCTTGGTGATGAAATATCTTCAAGATTTACTCCACCAAATGTTGGTGCAACTTGTTTTACAAATTTAATTATTTCTTCAGTATCTTTTGTATCAATTACAAGTGGAACTGCATTTAGTCCACCAAATTTTTTAAATAAACAAGCTTTTCCTTCCATAACAGGAAGTGCAGCCTTTGGTCCAATATCTCCAAGTCCCAAAACAGCTGTTCCATCAGAAATAACTGCAATTGTATTTGCTTTTCCAGTATAAATGTAAGCATCGTCTTCATTTTCATGGATTTTTCTACAAGGCTCAGCTACACCTGGTGAATAAACCAAAGATAAGTCATCTTTGTTTTCTAATTTTGTTTTTAATTCTGTTGATATTTTTCCTTGAATTTCTTTGTGTAATTCAAGTGCTTTTTCTTTTAGATTTTCCATTATTTTCTCCTTAAACCATTTTTTCAGGTTTTACTATTTCATCAAATTCCCTATCATCTAAATAGCCAAGTTCATGGCTAGCTTGTTTTAAAGTTAAATTCTTATTAAAAGCATATTTTGCAATTTTACTTGCCTTATCATATCCAATATGTGGTGATAGGCTTGTTACAAGCATTAGTGAGTTTTCAAGATTTTTTTCAATATTTTCTTTGTTGGCTACAAGGCCTTCCAATAATTTTTCTCTAAAACACTTTAATGATTTAGATAAAAGTGTAATTGAATTATCCATTGAATGGATTATTAAAGGCATGTAGGTATTTAATTGCAATTGTCCTTGGGTATTTGCCATTGAAATTGCAAAATCATTTGCCATAACTTTTATACAAATCATAGTTATTGATTCAACTTGGGTTGGATTTACTTTTCCTGGCATGATTGAAGAGCCTGGTTCGTTTGCAGGAATTGTAAGCTCACTAATTCCACATCTTGGTCCGCATGATAAAAATCTAATATCATTTGCAATTTTATAAAGATCAGTCGCAAGAGCCTTTATTGTTCCATGAACATTTACAAGGGCTGATTTTGATGATAATTGGTAAAATTTATTTTCATCAGATCTAAATTCATAACCATAAAAATCTGAAAGTTCTTTTGCCATTTCATCTCCAAATTCTTTTTTGGCATTAATTCCAGTTCCAACAGCAGTACCACCTATAGCAAGGTAGGTCAATTCTTCCTTTACTTCTTTTAAAACTTTCAAATCTCTTTCAAGACATACTCTCCAAGCAGAAATTTCTTGAGAAAGTTTTACAGGAGTTGCATCTTGGAGGTGGGTTCTTCCAGTTTTAATTATTTCTTTATTTTCTTCTTCCAACTTTTTAATTGCATCAATTGTTTTTGGCAATTCTTTTAATAATTTTTCTGATAAATTTTTATAAGTTGAAAGATGCATTGCTGTTGGGAAAACATCGTTTGAAGATTGGCTCATATTTACATGATCGTTTGGATGGATAATTTTCTCATTTTCATTTGCAATATGGCTTACTACTTCATTGACATTCATATTTGTTTGTGTACCAGAACCAGTTTGCCAAACTGTTAGTGGAAATTCGTTGTCAAATTGTCCCTTTAAAATTCTATCGCAAGCATCTACAATCAAATCTTTTTTCTTATCATCTAATTTTCCCTCCTTATTATTTACAATAGCAGCACTTCTTTTTATGCTCGCTATTGCCATGATTTGGGAATGTGGCATTTTTTCAACTTCTTGAGGAAAATTTTCTAAAGATCTTTCAGTTTGTGCTCCCCAAAAATGATCTGCTGGAACATTTACAATTCCTAGAGAATCTTCTTCTTGTCTAAATTTCATTTTTTACCTCGATTTAAAATTCTTCATTTGCGTATTCTTTTAATCTATCTATAAAAATATTTGCTATTCTTTTTAACTTGTGTTTTTTTGAATAATTTATCATAGTCGTCCTTGATGATAAAGCTTCTTTTAATTTAAAATATATAAGATCATCCTTTTCTTCTTTAAGCATGGATTCGGGAAGGATAGCAAGTCCCATATTTTCTCTTACACACTTTTCGGCAATAAATATTGATTCAGTCTCAAGGACAGTTTTTAATGAATTATCAGTAAATTTATCAAGTTCTTGATATTGCAAAATTAGATTTTGTCCTTGTTTCATTCTTACAATATTCTGTCCCATCAATTTTTTTGCCTCAATGGATTTTATATATCCTTTTCCTGATAGGTGTTTTTTTAAAGGATTATCTTTTGACATAGCCAAAAAAACATCCTCTCTATATAAATTTATACTTTCCAAATCATCAAACCTATCAGTTTCATAGGTTATAGAAAAATCACAAATTCCATTTAAAGCAAAAATATTAAGTTGATTGGTCTTATCTTCGACCAAGTTAATTTTTATACCTGGATAATCATTATGAAAATCTTTTAAAATTTTTGAGAGGAAAAAATAAGTTTGGTAGTCAGTTGCACCAACAGTAATCTCTCCACTTTTTAACTTATTTATTTCCTCAATTTTTAAAAGGGTGTCTTCTTTTAATTTTTCCATGTCTTCAAGGGACTTTTTATAAATTTCTCCTGCCTCTGTAAGTTTTATGGGCTTAAAATCCCTATTAAATATTTCAACTCCTAATTTTTTCTCAATCCTAATTATGTGTTGGCTTAGGGCTGATTGAGAAATATAAATTTTTTTTGAGGCGGCTGTCATAGACCCATATTTTAGTATGGCTCTAATATATTCCAAGTCCATCTCTGACATATTTTCTCCTAAATTTCTATATTTTTTTGAAGTTTAAGTCCTAATTTCAAAGTCGCATCTACCAATTCCTTTTCACTATCAATTAATGGATAAGAAGAACTCTCCTTATCTTTAGAATTTATAAAAGAAGCTTCTGTGCAGCCTATAATTATATACTCTGCTCCCTCATCCATCATAGCTTTTAAAGTTTTATGGTATCTGTCAAAATTTATTTCTCCTTTTTCCTTTACATCTCCATAAAGACAAGCATTAATATTTTCTTGTGTATTTTTTGATGAAAGTAAGGCCTTGTGACCACATTTTTCTATAATATTGTTGAATAATTTACTTTTTATTGTTCCTTCAGTTGCAAATATTCCTATTGTTGAAGGTTTTTTTAATTTATTTAACTTGTTTTCTACAAGCTCAATCATGTTTATAATCGGTTTTTTTGTGAGTTTTTGTAAATCGTCATAGAAAAAATGTGCGGTATTACAAGTCATTACATAAAAATCCGGATTAAGTTTATCAACACTTTCTATATCCTCTTTTAAATAGTCAAAAGGATTTTCTTCTGATTTTTTTAATATAAAGGAGGTTCTGTCGGGGATTGTAGCATGGTTTAAAACCATATAATTTAAATTTTCTTGATCCGAATTTGGCTTATAGGCCTCGTTTAGATCGTTTAGAAAATTTGTTGTTGCCAAAGTCCCCATTCCTCCCAAAATTACAAAGAAATTTTTCATAATTAAAAATTAACTTCTTCCATTTCTGGTTTTTCATCTGACAAGTATCTTTCTTGATCTAATAATTTTTCTGCTGTTGCAGAAACAAATGTAGATACAACGTCACCTGTTACGTTTAGAGCTGTTCTAAACATATCTACTATTCTTTCAACACTCATAATTAAACTTACGCCTTCTACTGGAAGTCCAACTGATGAAAGAACCATTGATAGCATTATCATTCCACTTCCTGGAACTCCTGCTGTACCAATTGATGATAAAACTGCTGTCAAAATAACTGTTACCAAGTTACCAAATGTTAAATCTATTCCATAAGCATTTGCTATAAATATTACTGCACAACCTTGATAGATTGCTGTACCATTCATGTTGATTGTTGCACCTAGTGGAATTGTAAAAGATGAAATTTCTCTTGGAATTCCTAGTGTATCACATGATGATAGGGTTAATGGAATTGTAGCGTTTGATGATGCTGATGAAAAAGCAAAGGTGTAAACCGGAAATACTTTTTTCAAGAAATGGCTTGGACTTTTCTTTGAAGTTAAAGAAATTAATGGGATGTAGGCAAGTAGTATTAAAATTAGCATTGAGCTTAATACTGCTCCCAAAAATGATAGTAGTGGTCCTACTATTCCAAGTCCTATATCTGTAAATGTTCTAGCAATTAATGCAAATACACCAATTGGTGCAGCCTTCATTACTAAAGCAGTAACTTTCATCATAAAATCATTTCCAACATTCATAAAGTCTTCTAATAATTTTAATTCTTGGCCAAATTTCCCAATAACTATTCCTGATAAAAATGCCCAGAATATTACTTGAAGCATATCTCCATTTGCCAATGATTCTATAGGATTTTTTGGAATTATATTTACCAAAGTTTCTATTAATGTTGGAGCTTCTTCTGCATTTGCTGCAGGTGCTGCTGATTTTGTAGCTTCAGCAAGGTTCATTCCAACTCCTGGTTTAAATATTTTTGCAATAAATAAAGCAATAGCAATTGCAAGAGCTGTTGTAATTAGATACAAAACCAAAGTTCTTATAGCAACTCTACCAAATTGAGAAACATCTCTCATTTGCATTACTCCAGTACCAATTGAGAAAAATACAAGTGGTACTACAAGCATTTGTAATAATCTAACAAAACCTTGTCCGAATAGGAAAAATACACCATCAATCAAAATAGATTTTTTAAAAAATCCATCCGGAACTATATAGTGAAGTCCTATACCTACTACAAGACCAATGAGCATTGATAATAATATTTTTTTAGTTGCGCTCATTTTCTTTTTTTCATTTGCAGTCATAAAATCCTCCTAAAATTTATTTTTCATCCAATTTATCCTCTTCTAAGATTCCAGGTGTAATCATTTTTTTGAAGTCTAATATTTTATCAAGTTCAGCCTCGCCCAATAATTTTTCTTCAAGAACAATCTCTCTTACTGTTTTACCTGTATTTTGAGCCTTGTGAGCAATCTCACTTGATTTTTCATATCCAATATGTGGAGCAAGGGCTGTAACAAGTCCTACGCATTTTTCAACTTCTTCTAATAATAATTCTTTATTAGCTGTAATTCCGTCAATACAATTAACTCTCAATGTATAAATTGCACCCTTTAGAGCTCTTAGAGATTCAAAAAGTTTATAAAATATTACTGGTTCAAAAGCATTAAGTTCTAATTGTCCAGCTTCAACTGCCATTGTTACAGTAGTATCATTTCCACAAACAGCAAAGGCAACTTGGCTTACAACTTCTGGTATAACTGGGTTTACTTTTCCAGGCATTATTGATGAACCAGCTTGTCTAACTGGTAAATTAATATCACCAATTCCTGTTTGAGGACCTGAAGACATAAGCCTTAAATCATTAGAGATTTTTGAAAGAGATACAGCAAAAGTTTTTAAAATTGATGATGCATATAAAAATCCGTCCAAATTTTGTGTTCCATCAACCAAATCTTCTGCTTGTTTTAAATCAAGACCTGTAACTTCTTTTAATACATCTACTATTTCATTTACATATGTAGCATCAGCATTAAGTCCGGTTCCTATAGCAGTACCACCCAAGTTCACACTTGATAAGGTTTCAATTGCTTCTTCCATTCTTTTGTAATCTCTTTTAATTACAGAATGATAAGCATTAAATTCTTGTCCTAAACTAATTGGAACAGCATCTTGAAGTTGAGTACGACCCATTTTGTAAACATCTTTGAATTCTTTTGCTTTTTTATCAAAAGATTCTAAAAGTTTTCCACATTCTTCTTTAAGTTCAATAAAATATCTAACAAGAGCGATCTTTCCACTTGTAGGAATAACATCATTTGTGGATTGACCCTTATTTACATCATCATTTGGATGAACCTTATCATAAATACCAAGGCCTCCACCAAGTTTTTCATTTGCAATATTTGCAATAATTTCGTTTGTATTCATGTTGTAGCTTGTACCAGCTCCACCTTGAATAGGATCAACAATAAAATTCTCTCTATATTCTCCACTAAGAATTTTATCGCAAGCATAAATAATCGCATCTTTTTGTTCCTTTGAAATTAAAGCTAATTTTTCATTTTCTAATGCTGCAGCTTTTTTAACCTCAACCATAGCATCCAAAAATTTATCATCAGCTTTAAGACCTGTTATTGGGAAATTTTCCTCTGCTCTTTTGGCATTTGCACCATAATAAGCATTTTCTAATATATCCATTTCACCAACAGAATCATGTTCTCTACGAAACTTAGTCATAATTTCCTCCATAAATTCACTTAATATTTTGAATCCTCTACAATTATAATAAATATTAGTAGCTATTTTCAAATATAATTATATAGAAAACGTTTTTAATAGTAAAATTATTTATTTATAATCGATATCATAAGCACAAACTTATAGTGTTAACAATTAGAGTGTTAGCCTTTGTAAAAAATCAAAAAATATAAAAAATTTCCTAAAATCACTCAATAAAATAGATTGGTAAAAGCTTTTCCTATTAGATAAATTTATAACTAATTATTTTTTCCCAACCACTTATTAATTTTTATTTTAATTTAAAATTTAATTTTAAAAATTAAAAACGACCCGTTTTATTGGATCGTTTTTCTTTTAAGCAAAGAACGTATACCTAGTTGTAAACGCTCTCGATATCTCTTTCAACATCTTGGTTAATGAGTTAATTTATTTTATTCCCATTCTTCTTTTCCAAACGTACGATATATCTCAAATCATTCAAAATACTAGGTTCTATTTTTTAGAGTATCACTAAATCCACCTAATTATAGGACATTTTCAAAATTTTAGTCCCGTCCCAGTCCCAGTACCGAAAAAAATAATTATTTATAGCTATTCTACATATATTCACAAATACATCTAGCCAATAATAAAAATAAAACTATGCCAAATATTCCCATTTGAATTTTTCCAACTTCAGGTTTTTTTATAATTAGTTCAAATTTACTCTCAATATCTGCCCCTGATTCAAATAGAATTTTATCTTTATATATGTGCTTTAATACATTATATTCTTTCTGTAAAGATTTGATCTCAGAAACATAAGCTATGAATATGAAAATCAATGCTATGATAAATATTCCTACTACAATACCTTTTTTCGAACCTTTAGAGAATAAAAGATAATGCAATAAATTATTTCCATTATATCCAATAATTATATTAAGTAACTGTACTCCAAGTGAACCTAACCATGCAAAAAAAGTAAGATTCAATGTTCTTAAAGTATTATTTTTATTTTTTGAAAGATTAAGAAAGTCATCTTTTAATTCATTAATTTGTTCAAAATAATCATCTGTCTTTCTAAATATTATTCTCCTGTAAGCTAATTTGCTATCTTCTAATATCTCATTAGTATTTTCTAAAGTTCTTTTATTTACTATTACTTGCCTAACTATTTGCAGTTTTACTATATATGAATCTTTATATTCATTATTATTTATAATCCAATCATAAATAGGGAATAAATAGAAAAGCTCACAATCAATGTTAAAATTTGTTATATATCTTTTGTCCCCAATTATAAATTCAGACTCTTGAATCAATATCTGGAACAATTTGAATTTTGTAATCAGGATAAAGTTTAGAAATTTCTTCTTCAATAACTTTTAATGCTTCATCTCTCTCTACATCAAAACTAAAGATAACATCAAATCTAATACTTTTATTATTTTTGTCTATATAAAATCCATGAACTTGGAGGGCCCAATCGTGATTCATAATCTTTCTTTCAATTGTTCTTCTAATTTCCCCAGCTTCCTTGTCCCTTGTGTTGTAGGAATAAACACCTAGAGCAATCAAGATAATACCAGTTTTTTTATAGATTTTGTATTGTATTTTTCTTGTAAGTTTATCTACTTCATCAACATCCATATGGTCTGGAAGCTCAACATGAAGAGAGCAGTAATATCTGTTAGGACCATAATTAAAAAGTGCAAGGTCATATACCCCAATTACAGGGTCTTCTTCTTTTACTAAGTCTTCAATCTTTTTCACCATTTCTGGATCGGATCTATGACCAATTAAATCATCAACAGTAGAAAGAATCATTTCTATTCCAGCTTTAATCATAAATACAGAAATGACAAGACCTACATAAGATTCGAGAGAAAGTCCAAAAACCATAAAAACAATGGCAGAAAGAAAAACAGAAAGTGAAAGAATTGAATCAAATAGTGAATCTGACCCAGATGCAATCAAAGCTCCTGAGTTTACTTTTTTTCCCTGTCTTTTGACATAGTTTCCTAAGAAAAACTTCACTACAACAGCAAGACCAATTACAAAAATAGAAAGCTTGGTGTAGGAAGCAGGGCTTGGGTTAATAATTTTTTTAACACACTCTACTAGAGAAGTTATTCCAGCATATAGGACAAGGGCAGCTATGACCATAGAAGAAATATATTCAATCCTTCCATAACCCATAGGATGCTTCTTATCTGGTGCTTTGCTTGCGAGTTTTTCTCCTATAATAGTTACAAGAGAAGAAAGAGCATCAGACAAATTATTAACAGCGTCAAGGGTTAAGGCAATGGAATTGACCAAAACCCCAAGTATTGCCTTGAAGACCGCTAATAAAACATTGGTTATTATCCCAATAATACTCGTCCTTACAATAATTTTTCCACGGATTTCTGATTCATTTAATACTTCAAAATTGTTATTTGACATTTTTTCACTCCTTATTATTAGCAGTAACTTTTTTACTAGCGGATATCTTTTGATCTGTATATAAAACAAGATCTTTAATTAAAAGTTTTTTAATAGCCTGTGTGAGAGTCTCCATATAGGTCCAATCTATTTTATCATTATTAAAGGAAGTTTCATTAAAAATTTTTACTGCGTGAACTACGTAATTTATGACCATAAGAAAATTTGCCTAACAGTGATTTTCCTACTAAACACTAATGAATAGTAAATCATTTTCTGATAATTTTTTTCATCATTGCAATAAACTCCAGTATCATATCCTGCACTAAAATCATAGTTCCTAAAAAAAGTATTACCAAAAATATCTACGGTAATTGAATTTTTATGGAACATAACTATAGGATTTGAAATATAGTTTCTTACCCCTGTATTTGTAACTCCTGACATTACAAAAGTAATACTGCCATCTAATTGATCAGCTTTTTGGTAATCTTTTATATTTTTCCCAACAGTTTTAAGTGCTAGAACATAACTAAACTCTCCTGATTCAGTGTTACCAATCTGATGCATGTTACCTATTTTTTATTATTTCGTATCTATTCATTTAATTACATGACATAATCCATAATATCTTCAACCTTACAATCAAGAACATAACAAATCTTTGCTATAGTTTCTAAATCAATTCTTTTAACTTTATTATTACAATAAGAATTAAGTTGCGCCCTTTGAAGATTTGCTTCTTTTTCTAATTTATTTTTGCTTATATTTTTTTCTTCTAAAACCTGGTCTATTTTAAAAATAATTTTACTAAAATTTTCATCGTTTTCTCACTTGAATAAAAAGTATGAAATTTAATTCAATTATATTCTATCATAATTACGAATCTTCTTATAGCTCTAAGATTATATGATAAATTAATTTTACAGCAAAATCACTTATAAAATTAAATGCACAATTATAATTTATTTTATCTTCTTTAATTTTAATAATTGTTAGAAAAATAAATTTTTCAAACAAAAAAATGCAAGATGAATTATCAATCTTGCATTTAATATCCAAAATCCTGGAAGTATTTTGGAAGGGAACTAGGTTTATTTTAATGATTTTTAATCATTTCATACCACGATAAACGTGTATTTTTAGGCATCTCCCTTTCAAGTTATCTTGTATCTTTATTCCCATTAGTAATAAAAAAAGCAAAATGCTCCTTTTCGTCGAATTTTACTTTTTTAATTACAGAAGGGCCAGACCTAAAATTTTTGAAATTTCATTTCAAAAATTTGGTCATGACATAAAAATAACTCTTCTAGCTATTTTTATTCCCATTCTTCTTTTTCAAACGTCCGATATATCCCAAATCATTCAAAATACTAGGTTCTATTTTTTAGAGTATCACTAAATCCACCTAATTATAGGACATTTTCAAATTTTTAGTCCCGTCCCAATCCCAGTACTGGACAAAAACTAATAATATTTATAAAGATTCTATATAAACGCCAAAATACATCTAGCTAATAATAAAAACCACCGGCGCAGTGAAATGACCCCCAAAAGCTTGACTTAAAAACCAACTTAAAGAGGTCAGTTTTTTTGCTCTTTGTCAAATCGTGTTGGTAATTAAAAATCAACTATAGGGTAAATGATTAAATATGTCTTCTTTTTTTACAAAAAAACCGTGCTGACAGAAGTTTCATCTACTTCTACCAACACGATTTATTATAGAACCTTTTTATCAGGATTAAGGTTGATACACAAATTTGTTTACAGACCCGGGTCACCTTATTTAATTTGGTAGCTCTTTTTAATTGTATCATATTATAATTCTTTTATATTTGTACAAAGTATAAAACATAGTTTATCGTTTATTGGCTAGCTTTCAAAACCATAGTAAATACAGATCCACTTGGTATATTATCCGTTACACTTATTTCGCCACCATGGGCCTTAACTATAATCCTACAAAGATATAAGCCTAGACCTATACTCCTCTTGCTATCGATGATTTTGTTATTAGCCGAATAGAATTTTTGGAATATTTTTTTCTTATCGGTATCCTCAATTCCTTTTCCATTATCTGCCACTTGGATTATGACTTTGTTTGCATCTTGGTAGGCTCTTATATTGATACTTGACCCTTCAAAAGTATATTTTATAGCATTATCTACAAGGTTTATGATGACTTGTATTATTAACCTCACATCCATATCAGCCATTAGGTAGTCATCATCTATATCAACAGTTATATTGTGATTTTTTTTATCTCTGCTTACATGCTTTAGGGCCTCTTCTATGACTTCTTCAACCATTTGTGGCTCTATTTTTAGTTTGCTTTTACCTTCTTCAACTCTAGTTACTGAAAGTAAATTTTCTATAAGATTCAGTAGCCACTGTGAATCATCATAAATATCTCTATATAGTCCTAATTTCATTGTTTCTGTTAAGTTTTCCGAATTATTAAGTAGTATATCAGAATTTCCATAAATAGTTGTTAGGGGCGTTCTTAAGTCATGGGAGATTGATCTTAAAAGATTTGTTTTCAATTGCTCATCTTTTATTCTCAAATTAGCTTCGTTTTTATCCTTTAAAATTTTTTCTTTCTCTAAAGCCAAAGACATATCTCCAAGGATTGCTAGTAAAATTTTATTTTCTACGGAATCTAGCCTATCTTTACCCAAATGTATACCTATAACCCCATACACACTTGTATTAAATCTGATTGCATAATATAAGTACTTGGCATCTGGCAAATATTCTGTGCCAGCACCTGCACTTTTGTTTTTGGCAAATACCCACTTTACTATTTCTAATTCTTTGAGAAATTCTTTATCAGCATCCCTAAAATCATCCTTGAAAATTAGTGGATCCTGAATTTCCCCATCTACTATATCGTAATAAACTATATTTCTATTTAGTAGGTTTGATAATTGATTACAGCCTGTTTCTATGATTTCGTGTTTGGATATTTTAGTCTGTAAAAGTTGATTTGTTTCTAACAAAAGCTTTGTTATATATGTCATATTTGATGAGTTCTTTGCATTTTTTCTTATCTGGCTTGCTAGCTTACTTGTCAAAAATGATACTATTAATAATACTAAAAAAGTAATAATATATTCAGGATTAGATACTGATAAACTTAAAGTTGGCTTAGTAAAACAATAATTAAAGGCTAATACGCATATTACAGATGAAATAAAACTCACTAATTCATCATAAGTTACAAGGGCAATAAAAAATACACCTAGTATATAGATCATTATTATATTTGCATCACTGTAGCCAAAAGCATAAAATATATAACCTATTAGAGTGCTGATTGCTAGTATTATAAAAGCAATTAACAAATCTTTTGATATATTTTTGTTTTCTTTAAATCCATAAGTTTTGACCTTATCATTTATTGGAACAGCGTAAATATCTATTCTGTCAGATTTTTTTACCACTTGATCATATATGCTGGTATTTAAAGATAATAGCTTAAAATCATTTCGTTTTTTTCCTATTACAATTTTTTTTACTTTATATAGTTTTGCAAAGTTTACTATTTGGCTTGCTATATCGTCATCATATATAATCTCAACCATGGCCCCTATGTTTTCCGCTAGACTTAAATTGTCTTGTAGGTAGTCATTGTCCTTTTTTTCCTGAAACTTATCTCTATCAGATACATATAGAGCAATTAGTTTAGCTTTTTCATTTTGAGCTATCTCATTGGCTTCTTTTATTACCTGACTATTAGATTGGGATTCAGATATACATACTAATATCAAATCTCTATCAATTAAATCCATTTATTTCATCTTCCCCTGATTTATTGATTCTAATCATCTTGTAGCCAACTCCAACATGAGTTTGGATATACTTATCGTCAGTTAATTTTTCTATCTTTTTTCTAAGAGAGGTCATATACACTCTCAAAGAAGAGAGATCAGATGCTAGGTAATTGACCCAAATGTTTTTTAGGATGTACTGATGTGTGAGAACCTTGCCAACATTTTCTGCTAATAAACATAATAAACTATATTCTATTGGCATTAAATGTATTTCTTCACCTTTAATAAATACGCTTCTCGAAGGATAATCTATTCTTATATCTCCATTTTCAAATGAAATTTTGTCTTCAACACTATTATTTTCAGCATAGTTTATTCTTCTTAAGGTTGACCTAACTCTTGCAAGAAGTTCATCAACATTAAATGGCTTGGTCAAAAAATCATCTGCCCCTGCGTCCAAGGCTTCTATTTTATCTTCATCATTGGTCCTAGCGCTAATTACTATAATTGGAGTAGTCGAAAAATCTCTGAATTTTTTTATTATTTCTATTCCATCAATGTCAGGCAATCCCAAGTCAATAAAAACTATGTCATATTTATTTGAAGTCATTAGCTGTAGAGCATTTTTACCATCAATCGCTAGGTCATATTCATAATCATTTATCTGCAATGTTGTTGATATCAAGTTTCTCACAGCTCTGTCATCTTCTACAATTAATATTTTTATATTTTCATTCATATATACTTACCTTCTTTATAGCAAAATATTGGTCAAATCATTGTAAGCCTCAAGTTATGATTACCTGAGGCCTTATATTACAATATTATTTTTTCATTTCACTTACTAAGTCTATGTTTAGTTTCAATACATTTACAGTTTGTTCGCCAAAGATTCCCAAAGCTTTTTCACTAGTATTTTGTTTTATCAGTTGTTCTAAGTTTTCTTTGGAGAGATTTGTATTTTTTGCTACTCTATCAACTTGTAATTGAGCTGCTTTGACAGAAATGTGTGGATCGAGACCTGAGCCTGATTGGCTTATGATGTCTTCAGGGATATCTTCTTTTGATACCGTAGGATTTTCTTTAATAAACTTATCTATATCTTCGTTAATTCTTTTCTTTAGGTTAGGGTTGCTTACTGCTAAGTTTTTACTACCAGAAGCTAATCCATCATACTTGTCTCCATCTTCATAGACATTGTAGTTAACAGCTGATGGTCTCGAATGAAATAATTTTGGATCAGTAAAATCTTGACCTATTAATTCAGATCCAACTACTTCATTATCTACTTTTATTAAACTACCATTTGCTTGTTTTGGGAAGATTAATTGAGCTATTCCCGTCATAAAAAGTGGATAAATTATACCACATACTATAAATGCAAATATTGTTAAATAAAATGCACTTTTATATTTTTTTATAAATTTCATTTAGTCTCCTTCATATTCCTAATACACCAAGTAAAGGAAATACTAATATATCTATTAGTTTTATACCAATAAAAGGACAAATTACACCACCAAGTCCGTAAATCAACATATTCTTTCCTAACATTTTTGAAGCTGACATCGGTTCATATTTAACACCCTTCATTGCCAAAGGAATTAGACAAGGAATAATAATTGCATTAAATATTAGTGCTGAAATAATAGCACTTGATGGACTATTCAATCCCATAATGTTCAATACTTTCATTTGAGGTATAGCAAGAGTAAATATAGCTGGAATTATAGCAAAATATTTGGCAATATCATTAGCAATAGAAAATGTTGTCAAAGAACCTCTTGTTATAAGTAGCTGTTTACCAATCTCTATAACTTCCAATATTTTGGTTGGATCTGAATCCAAATCAACCATGTTTGCTGCTTCTTTTGCTGAACTTGTACCAGAATTCATTGCAATACCAACATCAGCTTGAGCCAAGGCTGGAGCATCGTTGGTTCCATCTCCTGTCATGGCTACAATTTTACCCAGGGCTTGTTCTTTCTTTATGGCTTCTATCTTATCCTCAGGTTTACATTCTGCTATATAGCCATCAACACCAGCTTCTGCTGCAATTGTAGCTGCAGTAAGAGGGTTATCTCCAGTACACATTATGGTCTTTATCCCTATTTTTCTAAGTCTTTCAAACCTTTGTCTAAGTCCTGGCTTAACCGTATCTTTCAAATAGATAATTCCATAAATTACATTATCTACACATACGACTAGTGGAGTACCCCCTAATTTTGAAATACTTTCTACTTTTGCTTGTAGGTCGCTTGGTACATCTCCACCTCTTTCAGTAATAAACTTTATTATAGCTTCCCCAGATCCCTTGCGTATCATGACACCGTTTTTTAAATCAATCCCACTCATCTTGTTTGCTGCAGTAAATTCTACAAAATACGCATCTTCGTAATCTGCTGGATTAACTTTAGAACCCAATTTTTTTGCAAGTTCGACTGTAGATTTACCTTCAGGGGTGTCATCTTTTAGTGATGATATCATGGCATATTCTATTAAATCTGATTTGTCGATTCCATCGACATTTATAAAATCACTAGCTAACCTATTTCCAAAGGTTATTGTTCCTGTTTTGTCTAGAATCATTGTATCAACATCACCACAAGCTTCTACAGCCTTACCTGACATTGCTATGACATTGAATCTAGTAACCCTATCCATACCAGCTATACCGATTGCGCTAAGTAATGCACCAATTGTAGTAGGGATTAGGCACACCATTAAAGCTATCAATGTAGAAACTGAAATTTTTACATTAGAATAGTTAGCTATTGGATGTAGGGTTATGATAACTATCAAAAATATAATAGTTAAGGAAACCAACAAGGTATTTAGAGCAATCTCATTTGGTGTTTTTTGTCTAGAGGCTCCTTCTACAAGAGATATCATCTTATCCAAAAATGATTCACCAGGATCTGAGCTTATACGAACTTTAATCCAGTCTGATACAACAAGTGTACCTCCCGTCACTGAAGAAAAATCTCCTCCACTTTCTTTAGTTACTGGTGCGGATTCACCAGTGATTGCAGATTCATCAATACTTGCTATACCTTCAATTATTTCACCGTCATTAGGGATTATTTCGCCTACTTTTACTAAAACTACGTCTCCTTTTTTTAGGTCATTACTAGAGATTTCAATTTCTTTTCCATCATCTAAAATTTTTCTAGCCTTAGTATCCTTTTTTGTTTTTTTCAATGTCTCTGCTTGTGCCTTTCCCCTACCTTCAGCTACGGATTCGGCGAAATTTGCAAATAGTAAAGTTATAAACAAAATAATGGAAACAAGCATATTGTATTTACTTGCATTGTCGCTTCCATCATTTATCAAATTTGGGAAAAAAGCAAGTAATAGACAAATTATAAATCCAATTTCTACTACAAACATTACAGGGTTTTTTATCATATACTTAGGATTTAATTTTAAGAATGCCCCTTTAATAGAAGCCTTCATTATATCTTTACTTACAAATTTTGTTTTCTTATTAACCATATTTCCTCCTATAGTACCAACCATTCTGCTATTGGTCCTAAAGCTAGTACTGGCAAAAATGTTAGTGCTGCAAATATATAAACAATTATTACTAAAATAATTGAAAAAGTTAAGTTATTAGTTTTTAATGTTCCAGCAGTTTCATTGATATCTATTTTTTTAGAAAGATTTCCTGCTATTGCTAGCTGGATAATAATAGCTAAATATCTTCCAAAAAACATTACTAATCCACAAGTTATATTCCAAAAGATTGTATTGTCAGCCAAACCTTCAAAACCAGAGCCATTATTCGCTGCTGATGAAGAATATTCGTATAGTATTTGACTTAGTCCGTGGAATCCTGGATTAGTAATACCCTCAAGTCCAGGATTTATACTAACTGCTAGTGCAGAAAAACCTAGAATCAAAAGTGGGTGAATGATAATTGATAAAGCTGCAAGTTTCATCTCATTACCTTCAATTTTTTTACCTAGATATTCCGGTGTCTTACCAATCATAAGACCGCATATAAATACTGCTAAGATAGCATAGATTAACATATTCATAAGTCCTACACCTGCTCCACCAAATACAACATTTAACATCATGTGAAGCAAAGGAACTAGGCCACCCAAAGGTGTAAGTGTATCATGCATATTGTTAATAGTTCCAGTAGTAAATGACGTTGTAACTGTTGTAAATAATGAAGATTGGGCAATGCCAAAACGCATCTCTTTTCCTTCCATATTTCCCATATTGTGAGATATTCCAGAAAGACTTGCCCCGTTTACACCATTAAGCTCATTATGATAGCAAATACCCAAGCCTATTACAAATAATATGGACATGGCAATAAATATTGACTGGCCTTCTTTGCCCAGCCAAACTTTCTTAGCCATAGCTTTATCTGTGTGCTCTGGTATTTGTTTATTTTCACTTGCTGATTTTTTAATAAACTTATCATGTGCCATCTTTCCAAAAATGAAAACACATGATCCTGGCAATAACATCATAGAAATTAATTCTATAATATTTGAAATAATATTAGGGTTTTCAAAAGGAGTTGATGAGTTGGCTCCGAAAAATCCTCCACCATTAGTACCCAAATGTTTAATTGCTTCCAAAGCAGCTACAGGACCAGCACCAAGTTCTTGGTTTTTGCCCTCAATAGTTTTAATTAAAATATTAGAATTAAAGTTTTGGATAACTCCTTGAGACACCAATAATAATCCAACAATAATAGATGCTGGTAATAAAAATCTTGTTATGATTTTTATAAAATCTACAAAGAAGTTTCCCATCTTCTCTCCAAGTATTCCTCTTATCATTGCTACGCAAGCTGCATATCCACTAGCTGCTGAAGTGAACATCATCATAATAATCACAAACATTTGAGAAAAATATGACAAGCCTGATTCACCAGCATAGTGTTGCAAGTTAGTATTAGTCATAAAAGAAATAATTGTATTAAAAGCTAAAGTTTCCTCCATAGAGCCTATTTTATTTGGATTAAATATCCCTATAGATTGAATTCTAAGAACTAGATATGAAAGTAGAACCAAACACGCATTTAAAAGAATCAATGACAATGCATATTCTTTCCAGTCCATATCACTTTTTTCAATCTTTAAAATTTTAAAAATTCCTGAATCCACTTTATCAAATAAAGGATCAGCGAATGTTTTTTTATTGTTAGTCATTTTATATAAGTAATTTCCACATGGAAATATAATGACTAAGAATATTAGTAATGTTAATAATATTTGTAACATAATCTCTCCTACTTACACAATTTTCTTACGAAAATATATATTTTTTATTTGTGCCATATATTGCTAAATTTTCCAAATTTTTACTAGCAGGTTCATAGCAAGGGTCTAATTCCCAAGCAGCCCTGAAGTGTTTCATAGCCAATTCATGGTTTCCTCTTATTTCCATCAAAATACCTAACAAATTGTGAGGAACTGGACTATGTGGATATTCTTTCATTTTATCTTTTACCAATTCTAAACATTCGTCAAGGTTTCCCAAATCAATTTTTGATTTTATTAAGGAACAAAAATCATTCAAACAATTATTAGAATCACATTTAGTTAAATTCATAATTTCCTTCATACTTATCTCCCAAAACTATATTTAAAATTTCTCAGGGTTAATCAGTGCATAAAACAAATAGCATAAAACCCCTAAAATAACAATTAATAATAGTAACATATAAACCTCCAAAATAATTAATTACTTGTAATTTTTTTATCTATCCAATTGACAAATAATTTTAATATTAAAAATGAAATGATAATTATAGCTATCATAATAAGGTCTAACATTAATCACTCCTCCTATTCTCTAACTATATGTGTAATATACCAACTTTTACCTTAAAATAGTTTTAAAATATACACCATAGACATTAAAATTGTATTAAAATTCACTGATTTTGCCTTTTTTTTTAATATATATAGTAAAATAAAATCAGAAATAAATAAAGAAGGATAATTTTATGGAAAAAAAAGGTGAATTGACAATCTTCTTCGGATACTGTGCAGGTGTCGGCAAGACATACAATATGCTAGAAGTTGCCCACGAAAAGTACCTAGAAGGCATAGATGTGGTTGTTGGTTATGTAGAACTTCATGATAGAAAAGATACTCTAGCATTAATGAATGGTCTAGATATAATAGACAATAAAAAAATAAACTATAAAGATCATATTTTTAATGAACTGGATATAGATAAGGCCCTAGATAGAAAGCCTGACATCATATTAGTAGATGAGCTTGCCCATACCAATGCACCAGGCAGTAGACATAAAAAAAGATACCAAGATGTAGAGGAATTACTTAGAGCAGGCATTGATGTATACACAACATTAAATGTCCAACACCTAGAGAGCCTTCATGATATAGTAGAATCAATTACTAATATAAAAGTCAATGAACGTATACCTGATTATGTTTTTGATAATGCTGACCATATAAAAATAATAGATATTGAAGTAGAACAATTAATTGAAAGATTAAAGGAAGGAAAAATATATAATTATTCCCAGTCTAAAAAAGCCCTAGATAATTTTTTTACTATAGATAATCTTATCTCGCTTAGGGAAATAGCTTTAAGAAGATATGCTGATAAAATAAATTTATATACTGACGAAAAAAATAAACCATTTTTAAAAGAACATATACTAGTGTGTCTTGGCCCATCACCTACTAACCAAAAAGTAATCAGAACTGCTTATAGGATGGCTAACTCTTTCCATGCAGAGTTTAGTGCCCTATATGTAGAAACATCTGAAAGCAAAAATTTTTCTAATACAGAAAAAAATAACTTACAAAAAAATATAGACTTGGCTAAACATCTAAAAGCTAATATCGTTTCTTCTTATGGTGATGATATATCATTTCAAATTAGCCAATATGCAAAACTTAGTGGAGTATCAAAGCTTGTCTTGGGAAGATCCTCACAGAAAATATCATTTTTGAATAAAACAACTATAATTGATGAGATTACTAAGGATGCTCCAAATCTTGATATATTCATAATCCCTGATGCTAACAGTGAGTATAAGAAAAAAAATAAAAGGCTAGATGAATTTGTGCATTTTGATAGAGAAGATCTGATAGTAACTTTGCTCATACTGTTAGCTACAACTGTACTATCTTATGCCTTATTTATTTTTGATTTTAATACAACTAACATAGTTTTGCTTTATACTCTATCATCCTGCATAGTTGGATACACAACGAAACACCCTATATACAATATGCTTGCTCTCTTGCTAAATATATTTATTATAGATTTTATATTTATACCACCCTATTATTCTTTGAGGATTTACTCAAAAGAGTATCTGATGATATTTATAATAATGATCATAGTTTCTTTTTTCATTAGCCTAATGCAAAATAGACTAAAAAAGGAAAATATACTAACAACTCAGCAGTCACACAGCTTAGAGGTTCTGCTTAAAACAAGCCAGAGATTGCAGCTAAGCAAAAACTATGATGAAGTAATGTATGAAACCTGCTATCAACTACATAAGCTCCTAAACAAGGTAATAATATTTTATCCTGTTTTCAAAAGCTCGCTTTTGTCGCCAATAATTTATAACCCAAAAAACGTCGCAAATATGAAAGAAATATATTTGCAAGACTCCGAGAAAACTGTAGCAAAATGGGTATTTTTAAATAATGATAGTGCTGGTGCAGGCACAAATACTCTAACTAATGCTAATGGCTTATATTTTGCCATTAGAAAAAATAGTGCAGTCTATGGCGTTGTCGGCATAGATATGTCAGATAAAAGTATCGGTAGTCAATTGTCAGTAAATGATAAATCTCTGCTTATAGCCATGCTAAACGAGATCGCTCTGGCACTTGATTCATTGGAAAATAAGTCTTGCTATATAAACCTTAATAAAAATTAATATTATAACTTCATAATTTTTCTATTGAATACTTTGCTATATTATTGGTGTATTTTTATGTCCGAACTAATGAACAAATAATAAAGTATTAAGATCATTTCATAATCAATATATAAATGGGCAAATCAAAACTACCGGCTCAGCTGGTAGTTTTGATTATAATATAAAAAGGAGTATGCAATGGTTATTTTAAAGAAGATTTCATTTTCAAATGAGGAAGTTGTTTATGAGTATTACCTGGAAGGGAAAACTGAATTTCTGGGTGTAATCGTCGCAGATTTAAAAGAAAGAAAAGTTTTCCTTAAAGAAAGCTCGGAAAAGGATTTCTATAGAGAAATAATTGGATCAGAATTTAATGATACGAGGTATAGTATTAATAAGATGCGAGTTGAAAATGGCGAAGAGCCATATACTGAAGAATTGTACATTTGTAATCCTGATAAAGATTATGGTGGTTATGTATATGCAGAAAAAGCTCTATCTAAACTTGAAGAATTTCTTGAAACTAATAATTACAAAGATTAATGTATAGTTGCTTGGTATTAGCAAAAATTATGTTAATAAATTTTTATAGATTTTTAAAATTTTAATTCAAAAGTATGTAAAGAAAAATCTATAGATATGAGTGGAGATTCAGCCATTCAAATATTTTATCACAAGTATATTTGTGATAAAATACTAGACAAGAATACTTTATCTTAATAAAGAGAAAGCAATGGAGGAAATTATGATTGAAAAAATTATTGACGACAATGAAAATATATTGTGGCAAGGAAAGCCCAATGCTTTTCTTTATATTGTAGGCAAGCCAAGCATTTATTTAATTGCATTAATTTGGGGGATTTTTGACTTCTTTTTTATTTCTATTTTTTTTAGAGAATTTAGCTTGATGCATGGATTTTTTATAATTTTCTTTATAATTCATCTTTTTCCTGTTTGGTTTGCAATTTTAATGCCCATTTACAGGATTTTAAATTATGGAACAATAGAATATGCAATTACAGATAAGAGAGTTTACATCAGCCAGGGAATTTTTGGAAGAGATGTAAATAATTATGAGCACAGAGAGCTTACAAATTTGAAAGTAGATGTAAATTTTATGGAAAATCTCAAGGGACTTGGCACAATTATCCTAATGTATAATGGCGAAGGTGGTAATTCATCTTACAGCTTTAAGACTGACGCAGATAAATTTATTTCCATAAAAGATCCCTACGATGTCTACAAACTTCTTAAAAAAGTATCTCTCGATGTTGCAACAGATCAAGCCTATCCTAACGCCTATAGACCAAAAGAGAATGAAGGCTACAACACAAAACATAAAAGATAAATAAAAGGCAACAAAAATGTCACTGAGAAAATTTTCATGTCAGAATTTTTACCGGTTACTTTTGATTAATGAGGGAAATTTCTGCAATATTTTATTTTAATAGAGCCTTCTTTGCCTTATTTTTTAATAAATAAGAATAAATAATAAGTTATAAGAAAGAGTTGACAGGTGATGCATATCCTATGTTACCTTCTAAATATTCTTTTACTATTTTTAGTTTGAATTCTAAATTGTATTTTGACATTAAAAGACCGCAGCTTTTAACTACGGTCTAATTTTTTGTCCTCATGTAAACCACTTGGAACTATTATTCAATTTATTCTTTTTTACTTCCAGTACCATTTGAGTACCAGTAGCCATTTTTTATTCTCTTCGTTTGATAAAGTCTGTATCATACTTGAAAATTACTACGTAATTTTCAATCCCATTAGCGAATCAGAAAAGCCAACGCTCCTTTTCGTCGCGTCGGCTTTTCTTCCCTGCAGAAGGGCAGCCATCCATCTATCTTCGCACTTCGTGCTCGATATATGGGGCTGACGTAAAAACATCGCTTGCGATGTTTTTACTCCCATTCTTCTTTTCCAAACGTCCGATATATCTCAAATCATTCGAAATACTAGATTTTATTTTTTCTAGTATCACTAAATCCACCTAATTATAGGACGTTTTCAAATTTTTAGTCCAGTCCCAGTACCGGAGAAAAATTATATATTCTAAATAGTTTCAATGTTAATGCTATCAATACTATCAAGTTTTACTTTGATGCTAGGAATTAAAATTTCTTTTGCTTTTCTTACATTAGATGCGGAATAATTTATACTATATAGATATTTTGAATAATCCTCATATATAGATAAAATTTCGTCTTTATTATCATAAGTTAATATCCAATAATAATCAGATAGATTATTAATTTTTTCTTGTAAATTTAAATGATCTTCATGCTTAAAAAAGTTAGTATATAAATTTTTACCTTGTTCATAATATGGTGGATCAAAAAATGTAAAAATTTCATTTGGATTATGCCTTAATATAATTTTATCAATAAAATCATTTGCTTCCATATTGTATAGCTGGATTTTATTTTTATAGTCACTTATTCTTACAATTTTTCTTATCAAGTCACTTTTATTAGATCGACAATCCAACTTATACTTACCATTTTGATTTTTGCCACCTATTGGACCACCAGTAATTATTCCTGATCTATTAGTTCGATTTAAAAAATATGTTGCAAATGCTAAATCATAAGAGTAAATTTTCTCTTCAAGTGATTTATTATATATATTTTTTTGAATTTCCCATTCTTGAATATTTATTTTAGCATTAATGATATCGTTTATAAATCTTTCAGTATCATTTAATATTGCATACCATATTGAATAAATGGCTATATCATAATCATTTATTATTACAGACTTCACTTTCTTTTTTAAATAATAATTCTAATCCAGCACCAAATCCTCCTGCAAATGGTTCAACGTAAACAATATCATCAAGCTTATTAAATTCTAATAATTGCATTACAAATCTTGATAATTGAGTTTTACCTCCAGGATATCGTAACGGCGAATATGTTCTTGGCATAATTTCACCTCCTTAATAAATAATGTTGTTTTGCTAAAGCTGATTAAATAATCTGTTGAAAGCAGTGTTAAATTTTTTGTAAAAAGCTTCTAGTAAATTCCTTGTCTGCCTCACTTACTCTATAATCTTCATCATCTATATCTGATAAATTTACATAAAGTTGGTTTTTATTTAAAAGCTCCATCACAAGATTCTTTTGCTCATCAAGACTAATCTTGTCAAAATCTTCTTCATTTTCTTTTAAATCACTTGGTAGGACAGAAGGAATTAATTTTCCATTGTCAATGGCCTTATTCAAAACAATTTTAACTTGCTCAGCATTTTCCGCTTTCTCTAGTTCATTGACTAGACTTTCATTATCTTCTAAAAGTTCACAATAAACAAAAGATCCACCACCTTGCCAGTTGACTGATTTAGATATACATACCAACTCACCATCAATTGCTCTTTTTAGCCTCTCAACAGCTATCTCATCAATATAGTCCATCTGCTCTATCCCAATGAATTTCCTATTCATTTTAATAGCTGATGATGCTGCAGTACCGCTACCTAAATGGTAATCTAATACATAATCACCTTCATTTGTAGAAGCTTCTATAATCCTTTTTATTAAAGCTTCTGATTTTTGTCCATCAAATCCTAATGTTTCACCACCCCTATTTGATGTTTGAAAGCCAATAATATCAGTCCATACATCAGACATAGGTTTTCCTTTTGATGATTTCAAATAAACTCTACGTTCTTTCCCATTATCAAAATATTGCTTAAACCTTTCACCTTTCTCGTCAACTTTATCATATCTTTTAATAGTCTTTTCATCTAATGGATGATACAATTTGTTGAATAGAAATTTTTCATTTTTTGAATAGAACAATATGTTATCATGGCCTCTTATCCAATTATTTGCTTGGGCTTTAAATCCAGACGAAGTTCATTTGACCATATAATCTCTCTGAAAATTGTTTGGGCCAAAAATCTCATCCATTAAAACTTTTGCGTAATGAACTTGATTGTGATCTAATTGTACATATATTGTCCCAGTTTCAGTTAATAAATTCTTAGCAATAGTTAATCTATTTTTCATGAAAGTTAGCCATGAAGATTGATTAAAACTATCATTGTATTTAAAGCCATCATTACCAGTGTTATAAGGAGGGTCTAGTTTCATTACGTGTTGGATACAATGAAACTTTGCCTTTATAACTCTGAAACTATTGCTTTGAACTCTGAAACTATTTATAGGAATCCTGAAACCTTAGCTTGGAACTCTGAAACCTTTTTAGACATCAAAAAAGACGGTATTACTACCGCCTTAATTATTTACACATAACGTATTTAGATTTCTATTTCATAGAAACTTGATCATTGCTAAGCTCTACAAACTGGGATTTGTTGTAATTATCTACCATTTTCTTTAATTCCATATGTAATACACAAGCAAATACTATCTCAATAATACATGCCGCAACAGCAACCGTTGTGCCGTTTAATGCGCATCCTAAAATCAAGGAAATCATCGGAATGGAAATTGCAGCAACTGTATATCCCTTTGATTGATACAACCATGAATAGGGAAATAAATGTGCTCCAAACACCATAGCGTATACCATAATCATCTTTTCCGGAACCGCACTAAACACCCACATAACGATTAATAAATAAATCATTTGATTTAGGGTGAAAATGAAGCCTAATTGTCCAAGTGGATTTTGTTTTGAAAAGATATCCACCTTTATAAGTTTACCAATGAGCCAAGCCAGCGGTAATAATGGGCATGAACAGCAAAATACCAATAAATTTTTCATATTCATATTGATATCTAAAATTGACACAAGTACTATCAGAAGCCATATAATCACCGATGCCATGATAAATGGTAATCCTTTTTTCTGCTGAATTGCAATTTCTTTTCTTAATTTATCCACCATTTTCTCCTCCAGAAATTCGAATTTGTCTACAGGGGGTGCGGACATTTTTTAGACAGCCACACACCCTTCTCTCCATAGATACTCAACTAATACTATTATACTCAACATGTAACTCTTTTAACAGCAAAAAAGCACGTCAGCGACTGGCTGATATGCTTTTATTTTACCTTATCACATTTCCTGTAAGCTTAACACTTTAGTTCTGTTTTGTTCCCATCAAGGAAGGTAAGATCAACCTTTCCATCGTTATGCACGGTTAGATAGTCAACCATGCCTTTGAAATGCAAATAGTCTAAAAGCAATTTACAAAGACTATAATCCATCTCGTCTTGCAATATTTTCTTTACTTCTAGCATTGACTCATCCTCCTTGTAGTCTATACATCACTCATCCTCCGGAATAAGTCAAGCACTTATAGAACCCTCTAAAAGCAAAAAGGCACCTCTAAAAAAGAAAAAATCCAGCGTCAATTCACGCCGGACTTTCATTCACGTTCTTCTGATTCACAAGCCTACAATAAGCCCTTATTTAAAGTGTTATTCTAAGCAGCAGCAACCAAACTTTGTATCATTTCCTGTAAAGTTATTTCAATGTAAATAAGCTGCACTTGACTTTCATATCTTTCTAACAAAGACGATAAGGCAAGCAAATTATTTCCTTTTATAATTAAGTTATCATCTTCTTTAAATTCTATATTTTCTTCTATTCCTTCATTGGTGTATCTCTTAGCATTACCTAAAACTTTTGGAGCTAGAAGTTTATTTACCTGGTCTGGAGCTAAGGTTTCATTATAAAAAATTTCATCTCTTTTTTGGTCTTCTTTGGTTTGTCCTCCTTCAAGGACACAGTCTTTGTAAGGCCATACCAAGGAAACATCTTGTTTTTGACTAATTAAATTATTGTTAGCATCAACAAGTCCTATCTTATTTTTATACATAGTAAAAGAATCTGGAAGAAATTCTTTTGATTCTAGGACCCAAACAAATTTATTTTTATCAAAAACATATATGTCATCAACTTTAGTAAAAAAAGCTTTTTTTAATAAATCATTATTTAGCAAGGACTTTAATAATTTCTCATCATTAGCTCTTGCTGCATCTGATACTTTTGTCTTGATAATTTGATCAGCTTCTCCAACAAAGCGTTCATCAGAAATCAACACTTTTTTTAACTCATCTAAAAATTTCATAACTACCTCACATAATCCATAATATCTTCAACTTTACACTCAAGAACACAACAAATCTTTGCTATAGTTTCCAAATCAATTCTTTTAACCTTGTTATTACAATAAGAATTAAGTTGCGTTCTTTGAAGATTTGCTTCCTTTTCTAATTTGTTTTTGCTTATATTTTTTTCTTCTAAAACTTGGTCTATTTTAAAAATAATTTTCCCAAAGTTTTGCATAAATTTCTCTCCCTTGTAATTATAAAAATCGGCATTTCAATTAATTATATTATATCATATTTTTAAAACTTCTTACAGGTCTAAGATATTTTAGGCGAATAATTCTATTTAGTTCTGTTTAATAATAGGGAATGTATATCCCATATTTCTTTTGCCAATTTTTCTATTTTTTCTCTCATATAATCTATATCTTTCTTGTATATAACACCAGTTGTATTAGTTGCTTTTGCAATCTGATTTATATTGTTTGTTATATTTGAAAGTAGCCATTGGAGATCTCTAAATGGTTCTAGGTCTACAATATAAATTTCTTTTTCTAATACACATTTTCTTAAAAAATGGGACATTGTTTTACAATATGCAAGTTTCATTTTCTTTTCAAAGATTTCTTTTTCTTCATCTGTTAAATATATTTTTAGTTTATTATTTCTTGTTCTATTATCCATATATTTCTCCTTTGCTTTTATTTTTTTGGGGTCTTAGGGTTCTCCCTAACAAGGTAAAAATCATAAAATTAGATAGCCTTAAAAGCTATTGATTTTTTGATTTTTTCGTAAATGGGTACTCACTTACTGTGCTTGCTATTATTAACAATTCTAAAATTTATTTTCTAAGAATTTTTCAAATGAATTATATTAAGTGTAACTGTAACTTACAAAATAAAAACTTCCAAAATTAGGCGAGCTTGTTTTAAGAGTCTGTGACAACCCCTTATTATCAAGCCATTAATTTATGTAATCCTAATTTAAGAAGATTTATAACGATGGGTTACAGGTTACAAAGTTACATTTGTATCTTTACTTGATTTGCTGTATCTATTTCTAATTGATTTTCTTTTTGCCATTCATCTGGCAAAAACTTCTTATCAACTTCTATAAAGTCAGTTTCATTTTCTTCTTTCTTTTCATAATATAGTTTTACTGGAATTGAGACTCCACTTGGTGATATTCTCTTAGTCTTTGATGACCTAACTGGGATCCATTCTTGAAAATAATTATCCATAATCTCTGAAAAAGATTTTGATTTTATTTGGTAGCCTTGCATGTTTAATTCTTTGAAACAAGTTATATTAGAATCTGCACTTTTCGGCTTATATTCTTCTAAGAAATATCTAATGTCTTCCACATCTGGGTTTAGATATTTGAATTTTTCTTGTTCCTTATATAAGTCTTTTAAAAAATTTTTTGGTATAGTCCATGCGTGAGTCTTGTTTTTAAATATTTCATATCCCAAGGCTAAAGCCTGATTAAAATCTTCTCTTATGCATGACATATATTCTTTATCCGAAAATTTTTCCTTGTTATTTTTATCTGGATATATAGTCCTTACTCTTTGATTCGGGTTACATTCAACAGGTAAATATCTTCTTTCTCCAGTATGATCATTAAGAAAAGTTCTTTCATTTAATGTCCCTATGAAGATACAAGTTCTAGGCACGTCTGTTGCATATTTTTCGTAGGGTATTCTTATTCTATCGCTTAGTTTTGATAAAAAAGATTTAGCTTCATTAGCCGATTTTGCATTTCTTAAAGCAACGAATTCTTCGATTTCAACGACAGTTTTACCCATAAGGTTCATGACAGCATCCTTACCTTGAATGTTTTCTATAGTACAAAACCAATCATCTATTATGGACAAGTATCTTGCAAAAGTTGATTTGCCTATACCTTGCCCACCAACTAAAACAATCATTTCATCAAACTTAGATCCTGGATTAAAAATTCTTTTTATCATGCCCAATATCATATGTTCCATTATCCAATTGTTAAGCTCTGTATCATCTGCTCCCAAATACTTTGGTAAAAGTTTTCTAATGGCATTTTTATCTCCATTCCATTTTAAATTTTGAAGATATTGCTTTGGCGGACTCACTTCATATTGATGAGCTACAAAACGAATTGCTTCCCACATTTTGTTTGCGTTATAATTAATTCCAAAATGTTTTTCTATCTCTAAGCCTAGTCTATTATTTAAAGAATCATCCCAAAGTCGTATTTGATTTTCCTTTATATTTCTTTCTCCAATAATTTTCCCCTGGAATTTTATTTCATTGGTAAATTTATCAAAGAATATTTGTCCATCAATGATTTTTTGATTTTGACAATATTTTGGATTTAAAATAGCTGTTACAATATTACCAGTAATTTGTCTAACCGTCCCCTTATCTGTAGTTTGTAAGTCTAAAAAGGCGTAAGTCTGATCTATTTCTGGGAATTTTAATTTAATATCTGTCATAAGGCTCACTCCTCTTCTTTTTACAATCATCTAACCTCTTTATTGTTTTATATTTGTTTTTCATTTTATCCTCCTGTCTTGTATAAATAAGACTCCTGTGGTAAAATGAACTTGTCTAGAGAACACTTCTCACAGGAGTGTATGCCTTTACTCTTTGTAGTAGGGGCTTTTTTCTTTTTTGATTTCATCATATATTTCTAAAATATAGATTAAAATATCAGCTTCATTGTCATTGAGATTGCCGAACTTCTTAATAACTTTTGCTAGTTGAAATATTTCCTTGGCTATATTATCAGAAAGTCTATAATCACTTAATAACTTAACTTCGTGATTTAACAGCATTTGTAGAAAATAATCTTGCTTTTTAAGTCCACTGATTTCTATCTTTTTGTTTATTAGATCATATTCTTCTTCAGATACTCTAAAGTTTAAAATGCGATTTCTTTTTCTGTTTTTCTCCTTATTTCTCGTTTTTTTAGAAATTTCATCTAATGAATGTCTTCTAAACATCTTTATCATCCTCTTCTAATAAATCTTTCCAGTCATTTGCCCTATTATTTCTTACTTGTGTTAAATACAGAGCCATTTCTTTTTGCTTACTAGGGAAGAGATGAGCATATCTATAGGTAATATCAATCGATTCATGTCCAACCCTATCAGCTATTGCAGTTGCAGAAAATCCAAGTTCAATCAAGAGTGAAACGTGAGAGTGCCTTAAATCATGAATTCTAATTCTTTTTACTTGAGATTTCTTAGATCCCCTATCCATTTCATGGTGGAGGTAGCTCTTAGAGAAATCAAATATTAAGTCTTTTGGTTTTAACTTATAAAAACTTTCAATATACTCTTTAATCTCATCCGTTAAAAATTCAGGCATAACTATTGTCCTGATACTTTTTTTAGTCTTAGGAGCAGTTATTACATTTTTCCCATCAATCCTCTGTAAAGATTCATCAATTTTTAATGTATGCCTTTCAAAATCAAATTTCTCTTGTGTTAAAGCTAATAATTCTCCCATTCTAAGACCACACCAATACAAAAGTTCAAAAGCATAGAATGATTCAGGTTTATCTTTAATAGCTTCTATAAATCTTTCATATTCATCTCGAGTCCAAAATAGCATTTCATCAGCTTCTTTTTCTCCCATAGATCCAACATCACGAGCAACATTAGTTTTTAAATTGTAGTACCTACAGGCATGATTTAAGATACTAGATAACTGGGCATGAATAGTTCTCAAATAAGTAGGAGAGTAGTTTTTCCCATTCTTATCCTTAATCTTCATAAGCTCATTTTGCCATTGAATGATGGTTACGTTATTAATCTCATTAAGCATTAGATCACCTATATAGGGAAGTATTTTTTGATTTACAATTGCTTCTTTTGTCCTCCAAGTATTTTCTCTTATTCTTGGTTTTCTATCCCTCTTGTAAAGTTCAAAAAACTCCCTAAAGCTCATCTCAATTGATTCAGAATGTTGATTTAAAAAATCTTGTTCCCATTTTAATGCTTCTTTTTTTGTTGAAAATCCACGTTTTTTCTTAGTTAATTTTTCTCCTTTCCAGTTGGTATAATAAAACCTGCAATACCAAGTTTTATTTCCACTTTCATCTCTGTATGCTGGCACTCTAAACCTCCTTTGTATTTGTTGGTTTATAGCAATACTTTTCCATAAAGTATTCTCTATTTACCTTTCCTCTTTGTACACGATAGCCTAATTTAAGTAGGTCTTGATTCATATCGTTTATTATCTGATATGCTGTTGTCCTACTTACATCAAGAAATTCTTGTACATCTTTTGCATTCATAAAAATACCTTTCATAATGTCCTCCTTTTATAGTTTGTAAGGTTCTACATCCTCAAAAAAGGTGAGCATTAATTTATATGTCTTACAATTTCCGTTCAATATCGAACGGTATGTATATATAATAACAGTTCATATTTGTTCCGTCAAGTTTTTTCTATTTATTTTTTTCTAAAATATTCAGATACTTGCAAATATTTGTAACAGAACAGTTTTGTTGAGCTTTTGTTCGTTTTGTGATAAAATATTTATAGTTATTGTGAAATAAGGAGGAGTTAGTTTGATTTCTGGAGAAAAATTAAAAAAGTTAAGACTTATACGAAACTTAACTCAAAAAGAACTTGCCATTAAGTCTGGTTTGACAGATGCTGCTATAAGAAATTACGAGCTTGGTAATAGATCCCCAAGTAAAGAACAATTACAAAAAATATCTGAAGCACTTGATTGTGATATATCAGCATTAATTAATCATGAGCCTAATTCTATTTTTGAAATAATGCATATAATTTTTGATTATGAAAAAGACATGAAGTTTAGACCGTTCGCAGATGATGGAGAAATTACTGGACTTTTATCAAATGATGTAGACTTCAATAATTTTCTTATAGAATGGAATGAGATGAGAAAAAAGCATTACAATGATGAGATAACAGACGAAGAATTTGAAGATTGGAAGTTATCTTACCCTAAGAAATCAAGATTTTTAAAACTTTAGATTATTATTATTGTTAAAATATATTGAGGTATGAATTTTGAATATATACATTGACGAATCCGGTTCAATAAATAATACATTTACGGAAAACCGAGATTTTATAATAACACTAGTAGTCCCTACTGACAAAAAACAATTAGAGCGCACTTATAAACGTTTCGTTTCTAGTAACCATGACGATTTAAAAAAATTAGATAAAAATAATAAAATGTTTTTAAATGATAAATTTAACGAATTAAAAGGATCACAGTTTAATAAACCAATGAAACAAAAATTTGTGCAATTTTTTGCTAAGAAAAAACATTTTGAAATTTATTACATTCGAATTATAAACTGTAAATTATCAGACGATTTTTGCAAAAATACCGCAAGAGTATTTAACTATGTTACGCGTTTGGCACTCCAATATTTCATAAAGAATGATTTTCTTAAGCAAGATGATTTTTATCTCCAACTTGATGAAAGAAATGAGAAAACTGAAACCAAACACTTTTTAGAAAATTATCTCAACACAGAATTAGCTTTAGGTGGTACCACAAGAGGTAAATTTACTGTTAATTATTTCGACTCCTCTAACAATAAATTCATACAAGTGGCTGATGTTTTTTCTAACCTATTCTATTCACACTTACTTACAGGTACTTATAATGATGAAATTCAATTATTAAAAGATAACGATATATTAAAATTTATTTTTGTATTTCCTCCTGAGTATTGACAATAGATAGAATTAGTGATATCATAATAGTACCAACAGTAAGTCTTATATATGTGCCGTTATCTAGGTAAGCGTCATGTGTTGGCGTCACTAATAAGCAATTGGTAAATAAGCATTTAAAAACCAGCCGATAAGGCTGGTTTTTCTTTATTTATTATTATTGTAATTCTAAAAAATTAGACCGTAGCTTGAAACTACGGTCTAATTTTTTATCCAAATTTATACCACTTGAAACTATTATTTACATACCATAGGTTGTTAGTTTTCTGCACCTTATACTTCATTGTAGCTATTACTATTAGCTAATATTGAATTAGTTCTATATCTAATCATATATAATGCTAACATGGTGACTTTAAAAGCAAATTTGAGCCTGTAACCTTCAAAATAATCTCTTCCATGAATACATTCATTTCTGATGTTTAGAGAATTGCTATTGTACATAAAGTGATATACGAATAATAAATCTGGAGCACTCTCGAAACCGTCCAACTCCTCATATATATTTTCTATTAATTCTCTTAAGATAGAACTTGGATCTTTAAATTTCATAAATTCATTTGCATTCTCTTTAAATGGAACAATTCCAAATAACTTTCCAAATTGTCTAATCTCAATTTCTAATAAAGGAAATAGTTGAGTTAAGTGACCTAGAGAAATTTGTTCATTAAATGGAATTAATCTGACTCCAATAATTTTTTCTAACAATTCATATAACTCTTTTTCTTTATTAAATAAATTAATTACGAAATATACGTTATTTATATATGTATTATGCACAGCAGAAACATAAATATCTGCATCTAAAACATTCATAAATTTATATCCATATTTTTCTATAATTTTCTCAACCTGTTTTCTTAAGATATTGTCTGTTTCATGTCTATCAAAATTTATACCAGTGTCTTTAATTGGAAATATATTATTTATTTCAATTCTACTAACCATATACATTAATGAATTATTAGAAGTTCTTTCAAGAGCTGATATTAAATCATCAACTTTAGCTAGAACAGTACTATTAGCTACTATAATGGGATTCTCCAAAATACTTTTATTGTATTTTTCAACTTTTTCTGTAGAAATTTGAATACTATTTGTAAATTCATGAAGATTCTTTGTTTGTTCTTGGTATCTATTTTTTTGCCAATCCTCTTGAAGATTAATCATATCTTGTTTTACAATTCTTTTGTCAACAATTTGATTAGTTTGGTTAACATATATAAGAAATAACATAGCTTGGTAGAATAAATTCGCAACCAAAATATCATTTACATTTTTAGTTAGATCCAAGAACTTATCCTTAGTTTCATTATAATAAGATTGATTAATATGTCTTGCTATATCGGTGTTTTCTAAGTATTGTGTTAGATTCGGAATGTCGTTGATATCTGAAATAGTCCTATATTGATTTTCTATATAATCTTTTTTACTTTGAATTTGGTCTCTATTTAGAGGAAAAGAAGAATGAAGTCTCATTAATAGATTTATGGAAGTTATGGAGTGTAGTTTTTTATAAAATCCTTTTATAACTTCTGTTTTTTCTGTCCTATCCATGACTCCTTCATCAAATAACATTGTCAAAATTTCATAGGTTGATGAAGTTAATATTTCATAGTCCTCGCCTTTACTAATCAGCTCTAAAAACAAGTTACAATGAGACTCTATAATCTCTATATTTGGATCTTTTCGATTTAATAAAAAATCAACAGATTCTATTACAAAATCTGAAATATTGTTATTAAAATAGCTTTTTAATTGCTTTAATAAATCTGGAGTCCATTCTTTATAGTTTGGAGCTATACTATCTCCATTTGAATACATAGGAATTATTTCTCCATTTCTTATCGAAACCTGAAGCATATCTAATAAAGTATCTTCCTGCCAAGTTAAGCCTGTTTTTCTATCAAATGATTGAAAATCAAAACAGTTTGCTGAGAGTAATCTATCACCATATTTCTCAAAAAAATTTTCTGAAATTCCATAAACTACTCTATTTAAGTTATCCTCTATGTTACGTTTTATTATTTCAAAGTCTCTTAATTTTATTTTTTCCAAATATAAAATTATTTCTTCTTTATCATAATCAAATACTTGCATATTAAGTGTTTGATGAAAGTTTCTCTGATTCATAAATCTGTTATCAACAATATACTTTGAATCATTTCCTAAATTTTGTAATTTAGTTAACCAAACTGATAAAAATAGGATTTTAGAAAACTCGCTACTTATCTTTTTCTCACAGCTTTCTCTTTCTATTGCTCCTAAATAATATTTTGATATTTCATAAATCTCTTGTAACAATATGGTTTTAAATCGAAAGTTAGAATCACATATCTCTAAAATGTTAGCAAATTTGCTTAAGATACTAACTAGAGAATTACTTCTGTTTTTATATTCTATGTACGAACTTATGTCTGACAAGTCATAATTATTTTCAATATATTCAATAAACCATTGCCAGCTCTGACTTTGTTCCAATATCCCCTCAACAAATTTAACATGAATTTCATGATCTAAATAGTTTTTGTATTTTACTTCTGACAATTCTCTACCCCCCCTTACTATTAAGTAATCCTTATATCTATTATTTTAATATAGATCATTATCATTACTTTTAGATAATTAATATTTGAATATAGAAATAGCCCCAGTACAAAGACCAGGGCTATCGCTTTTTTCTAAACCACTTGGAACTATTATTCAATTTATTCTTTTTTACAAATGTTCCCATTTTAATCCCGGTTACAGTTTTTTATATTCTGTAACCATTGAATTTACAAGGTTTTTGATCACTCTTGAAAATCAATCCGTGATTTTCAACCCCATTTGCGAATCAGAAAAGCCAACGCTCCTTTTCGTCGCGTTGGCTTTTCTTCCCTGCAGAAGGGTTTCCATCCATTTATACTGCGATGCTTCGCACCTTGATAAATGGTGGAAAACGTAAAAACATCGCTTGCGATGTTTTTACTCCCATTCAATAGTTCCTGGTGGTTTTGAGGTTATGTCGTAGACTATTCTTCCTACGCCTTTTACTTCGTTTATCATCCTGTTTGATAGGGTTTGTTGGAGTTCGTATGGCATATCGAAGGCTTCTACTGTCATTGCGTCTTTGCTTGATACTGCTCTTACTACTACTACATAGTCGTAGGATCTTTCGTCGCCTTTTACTCCTACTGTCCTTAGTGGGGTAAATACTGTGAAATATTGCCAGATATCTCTGTTTAATCCTGCATTTTTCACTTCTTCTCTTAGGATTGCGTCGGTCTCTCTTACAATTTCTAATTTTTCTTCTGTTATATCTCCTATAACTCTTATTGCAAGTCCTGGTCCTGGGAATGGTTGTCTCCATACCATTTCTTCTGGAACGCCAATACTTTCTCCAAGTGCTCTAACCTCGTCTTTGAAAAGTTCTCTTAGTGGTTCTACGACTCCTTCAAAAAGCATATCTTCTGGAAGGCCGCCTACATTGTGGTGGGATTTTATTACTGAACCTTTTCCTTTTCCACTTTCTATTACGTCTGGGTAAATTGTTCCTTGTACTAAATATTTTGCATCGCCAAATTTTTTGGCTTCTCTTTCGAATACTTCTATGAAGTGGTTTCCTATTATTTTTCTTTTTTCTTCTGGTTCTTCTACGCCTTTTAAAAGTTCAAGAAAATCTTTTGAAGCATCTACCATTTTTACGTTTAGACCAATTTGTTTGTATTGTTCCATTACTGATTTTGCTTCGTCTTTTCTTAAAAGACCGTGGTCTACAAATATACATTGAAGATTATCTCCAATTGCTTTGTGAACGAGGGTTGCTGCTATTGTTGAATCTACTCCTCCTGATAGGCCACAAATCATTTTTTCTCCAGCGTATTTTTCTTTTATATTTTCTATTGTTTCTTGGGCCAAATCTTTCATTATCCAGGTTTTTTTTGCCTTACAAATATTTAAAACGAAATTTTCTAATATTTGAAATCCATATTCGGAATGGGCAACTTCTGGGTGAAATTGTACGGCGTAAATATTTTTTTCTTCGTTTTCAAATCCTGCTATTGGACAATTTAATGACCAGGCAGTTTTTTTGAAACCTTCGCCAATTTTTGTAACTTGGTCTCTGTGGTTCATCCAAATTATTGATTCTTGGGCTACATTTTTATATAATTTTGATCTTTGGTCAACAAATAAAGGAGTTTTTCCGTATTCTCCTTTTTCTGCCTCGCTTATTTCTCCATCAAAATGATAAGCTAGAGCTTGCATTCCATAGCAAATTCCAAGAACTGGCACGTTTAAATCTAAAATTTCAGGATTCAATTTTAGGCTGTCGTCACTGTGAATTGATTGTGGACCACCTGTCAAAATTATTCCGTCTAAATTTTCAAGATCTAGAGTTTTTAAATCAACATCACAATCGTGAAGTGTTGCATAAACTCCCATCTCCCTTATCCTTCTTACAATAAGCTGGTTATATTGGCCACCAAAGTCCAATACCATAATTTCGGATTTTTTTTCCATCTATCCCTCCTATATTTCTCCAAATATTGCAAAATATTTCATATAATCAAGATTATCCATCTTGTAGTAGCTATACTTCATATCTTCATCATACTTTTTAAAGTGTAAATTTTCTATAAGAGATTTAAAAGCTCCATTATTTTTTTCTGCTTTTAAATATATTTCTTTTTTCTCACCAAAAGTAAAGAAATAATCTATAACTGCTTCAAGAGCTTCTCTTCCATATCCCCTGTTTCTTAGTGATTTATTTATAATTATAAAAAGACCGACTCCGTCGATTTTATCAAATGCTTTAACAACTCCTATTGAATCGTTCATTCCTTTTTTTACAATATGCCAAAAATTATAATCTACTTTTTCTTTATAATTTTTCGCAGTTTTTTCAATTAATTCTTCTTTTGTTTCTGCATTTGTAAAATAGAAAAATTTTGGATCTTTTATAAATTCTAAATTTTTTTCTAAATCTTCATTTTCAAATTTTCTAATAATAAGTCGTCTTGAAATTATAAGTTTGGTATTTTCCATAAGCCTACCTCACATAAAAAATAAGCTGCAAAGGCAGCACAGACTGTTGACAAACTAAAAATTTGCCCATTTCGACCGAGTACAACGAGCGGAGAAATCTCATGAGATCTCTCCATGCGTTCGTTTCACTCACACAAAAACACGATTGCTTTGCAAACTTATTCGTGATCTCTCACTTAGTTTTAGGGATTATTGTGCCAAATCAAGGCACAATAATCTAGTCAATATGGGTTATAGCGTAATTTTATTTTTGAATTATTAATGAATTTTTAAACTGACTTTGTCTACACTCTGAGCTGCAAAGGCAGCATATTTTTTTAAGAAAAATTCTTTTTGTAATATTCTAGAACATCGGTTGCTGTTTGTTCTATTGTATTTAATGATACATCAAAAACTTTACAATCTAAATCTTCAAATACGCCTTTTGCATATTCTAATTCTCTGTTGATTCTTTCTTTATCAAAATATTCGCTTTTTGATTTTAAACCAAGACCTTTTGACCTATCTTCTCTGATTTTTGATAATTTATCAGGATCTATGGTAAGGCCTATGATTCTTTTTGGATCAATTTCAAAAACTTCTTCTGGTAATCTAATTTCTGGAACTAAAGGAAGGTTAAAGACCTTGTAGTCTTTTGTTGCAAGAAGCATGGTTACTGGTGTTTTTGATGTTCTTGATACTCCAAGCAACAATATATCTGCCTCTTTTATTCCTCTTGGATCTTTTCCATCGTCATATTTTACAGCAAATTCAATGGATTCTATCATTGAAAAATAATCTTTTGATAATTTTCTTGTGAGTTTTTTCTCTCTTAAGGCCTTTTGTCCTGTTACTTGTTCAAAAATTGAAAGAGCAGGTCCCAATATATCTATAACCTTTATATTTTCTTCTTTAGCTTTTTGTATCAAATATTCTTCAAGTTTTTTTTCGGCTATAGTTTGGATTATTATTGAATCATTTGGCATTTTCTCAACAATTTTGTTGATTTTTTCTTCACTATCTATATTAAATTTTCTTTTTACGTTAAATTCTACATTTGGAAAGTGAGTAACAACTGATTTTGCGAATGTTTCAGCTGTTTCTCCAGTAGAATCACTGATTATATAAACATTCAAAACATCACAAGCCATATTATCTCCTATTTAACTAAATCTTTTATATTAAATATTCTAGAAATATTTTTAGCTAGTTTATTTAATAAGGCCAACCTATTATTTTTAATTTCTTCATCTTCAACCATTATCATTGTGTTATCTAAATATTCGTTACCAATTTGTCTTGTTGATGCAATTTCTTCAATGGCTTCACCATACAATTTTTGACTTAAATATTTTTCACATTCTAGTCCTTCTATTGCATCATAAAATTCTTTTTCTAGACCTTGATCTAATTTATCAACATTAACATCTACACTTTCAAAATCTTTGGTGAAATTGTTAATTCTTGTAAAATAATTTAAAATTTCTTCACTATTTTCTTTTTCAACAAATTCTCCCAAAGTTTTTACTTTTTCTATGACTGATAAGATATTTGTTTCTCCAGTTGAAAGAACTGCATTTACAAAATCATATCTGTATCCCTTATCAATTAACATATTTTTAAGTCTATCTATGAAAAATTCTGTGATTTTTTCTAATGTTTTATCATAATCAAAGGAGATTTCATTTTTTTCTGTATAAACAAATAGTGAATCTTTTATTAAATCTTCTAAATCAACATTAATTTTATTATCTGCAAGAATATTTATAACACCAATTGCTGATCTTCTAAGTCCAAATGGGTCTTGGCTTCCTGTTACATAATTTTCAATTATATATAAACCTGTGATTGTATCAATTTTATCTGCTATCGAAAGAACAATTCCTGCTACTGATTTTGGTAAAGAATCTTCTGAGCTTCTTGGCTTATAAGCTTCTTCGATTGCATTTGCTACTTGACTGTTTTCTCCAGAATTTTTGGCATAAATTCTTCCCATAGTTCCTTGAAGTTCTGTAAATTCTATAACCATTTTTGTTACAAGGTCAGCTTTTGAAAGATATGCTGCTCTTAATAAATTATCTGAAACGTCTTCTCCAAGTTTGAATTCATCAAGATAATTTTTGGAAAGAGATATAAGCCTTTCAGTTTTTTGATAAACTGAACCAAGTCCTTCAAAAAATGTAAGTCTTTTTAGCTCTTCTACATATTCTTCTAATTTTTTATTATTATCTATATCATAAAAGAATTTTGCATCTTCAAGTCTTGCTGTTAAAACTTTTTTGTTTCCATTTATTACATTTTCTTTAGCATAATCGTCACCATTTCTTACCAACAAGAAATATGGCATGAGATTTTCATGATCATCTACAATTGGAAAATATCTTTGGTGATCTTTCATTGGAGTTATGATTACTTCTTTTGGTAATTTTAAATATTCATGATCAAGCTCACCCAACAAAACTGTAGGATATTCTACTATATTTATAACTTCTTCAAGTAAGTCTTCATCTTTTAAGAATTGTCCGCCAATTTCTTTGGCATAGCGATTTAAACCTCTTAAAATTATTTCTCTTCTTTCTTTATAAGATAAAATTACATAATTTTCTCTCAAAAGATCAATGTAGGAATCAATTTTATCTACAACAATTTCACTTTTTCCTAAAACTCTGTGACCCTTTGTTGTGTTTGAAACTTTTATTCCTTCAGCGTCAAATTCTAAAATTTCATCATCTAGTAGGGATAGGAAATATCTGATTGGTCTTGCAAATCTTATTGATTTTCCTCCCCACCTCATAGATCTTGGGAAATTTAATGATTTTACAAGTTCATAAACATTTTTTTGTAAAACTTCTTTTATTGATGGGCTTTCTTCTTTTTTTTCTACATAAATATATTCTTCGCCCTTAAAATCTTTGATTATTACATCAGATACTTCAGCTTTTTGTCCTCTCAAAAATCCTAGAAGCGCCTTTGATGGATTTCCTTCTTGGTCGTAGGCAATTTTTTTGGAAGGTCCTTTTACACTTATAAGTTCATCTGATATGTTTTCACTTAGTCCATCAAGTAAAATTGCAAATCTTCTTGGAGTTGATTCTACTTTTATTTCTTCTAAGCTTAATTTGTTTTCTTCAATTAACTTTTTAAATTTTTCTTCAAGTTGGTTTTTTGTTGAATTTATATAAGCTGAAGGAAATTCTTCAACTCCTATTTCTAATAAATATTTGCTCATTACTTATCCTTTCTTAAAAGTGGATATCCTAGTTCTTCTCTTTTTTCTATATATGCTTTTGCAACCTTACTAGAAATATCTCTTACTCTTTTAATATAGTGACTTCTTTCTGATGCTGAAATTGCTCCCATGGCATCTAAGGTGTTGAATGTGTGGGATGATTTTAAAACATTATCGTAAGCGGGATAAACAAGTCCCTTATCAATTAATCTATTTGCTTCTTTCTCGTAAATTTCAAATAAATTTTCCAAAACTTCGCTATCAGCATCTTCAAATGAATATTTTGAATTTTCATATTCTGGTAATTGGAAAACATCTGAATATTTCAAATCTTTTGACCACTGAATGTCAAAAACATTATCTACATTTTGTAAATACATGCAGACTCTTTCAAGACCCATGGTTATTTCTCCACTTTCAAGCTCGCAGTTTATTCCGCCAACTTGTTGGAAATAAGTAAATTGGGTTATTTCCATTCCATCAAGCCAAACTTCCCAGCCAAGTCCCCAAGCTCCAAGAGTTGGTGATTGCCAATTGTCTTCTACAAATCTTATGTCGTGTTCTTTTGGATTAATTCCAATTACCTCAAGACTTTTTAAATATAAATCTTGAATATTTTCTGGTGTTGGTTTTAGTAAAACTTGTAGTTGGTGGTGTTGGTATAATCTGTTAGGATTTTCACCATACCTACCATCAGCAGGTCTTCTTGATGGTTCTACATAAACAACTTTCCAAGGTTCTTTTCCCAAAGATCTCAAAAAAGTGTGAGGATTCATCGTACCTGCTCCTTTTTCTGAGTCGTAAGGAAGCATTATTGATGCACCTTGTTCTTCCCAATATTTTATTAATTTTAGCATTAAATCTTCAAAATACATTTTCTCTCCTATTATTTGACTAATTTTATAACCCAATCAAGTGAGCTAAATTTTTTAATTTCTAAACATTCCAATACGTAGCTTGTCACCAAATTTATAATTTTTTTCTTTTCAATTTTTAAATCAATCTTTGAAACCTGGTCAGTTGGAGTATAGATTAATTTTAAAATATAAAGATATTCTTCTCTTGTTAGATATACTATATCCTTTTTTATTTTCTTGCAAGATGAATCAACCATTCCTCCATCTTTTTCAGAAAAATAAGCATCATTAGGATTAATTTTTGATCCACACATTGAACATTCTTTTAAATTTGGTTTAAAACCCGAAAAAGATATGTACTTTAATAAAAAGCAAAGGAAAATATTAAAATAATTTCCACTTGCTTTTTCAAAGCTATCAAAAGTCTTGTCCATCAAATTATAGACAAGATCTTTTTGGTCAAAATCAATTGTTCTTAATAACAAATCACAAATTGCCGATTTGTATACTATTATATCAAAATTTTTATTGGATTTCGAATAAGATTTTAATAATGTTGCATCTCTTATTCCAAAAAATTTTTCTCCAGACTTATAAAGATTGTATGAGGCTTTGACAAATCTTTGAGTTGAAGAAAGATTTGGGTTTTTTTTATTTAAAACTCCCTTGGCAATTATAGAAATTTTTCCCATATCTTTTGTGAAAACTTCTATTATTTTGCTTGATTCTCTGTAGGAAAATTCCCTTAAAACAAAACCTTCTACATTTGAATTATCATTTGTAGCCAAATCTGTTCACCAATTTTTGTTTTTTACGCCAGTCTTTTTCGACCTTAACCCACAATTTCAAATTAATTTTGCTATCCATAAAAACTTCGATTTCTTTTCTTGCTTCCATGCCGATTTTTTTGATTTTACTACCATTTTTTCCTATTACAATTTCCTTGTGACTTGGTCTTTCCAAAATAAGACTTGCATAGATATCATAGAGATTTTTATCTTCTCTTTTTTTGAATTGGTCCATTCTCACAAAAATTCCGTGAGGAATTTCATTTGATAAATTTTTCAAGGCTTTTTCCCTGATAATTTCTGATACAATAAATCTTTCGTTTTTGTCAGTTATCATATCTGAAGGATAGTAAAGTGGCCCTTCTGGCAAAATTTCTTTTACAGTTTCAATATATTTTCCAATATTTTCATCGTTTAAAGCTGAAATTGGAATTATATAATCGAAAGTATTTAAACCTATGTAGGTTTTTTTTATTTGATCAATTTCGCCTTCTTCTAAAAGGTCGCATTTATTTATAAGAAGAATTTTTGGAACCTTTACTTTTTCTAAAATTTCCAAAATCATCTTATCAAGTCTTCCGATTGTAAGAGAATTATCGACAATAAATGTCACTAAATCTGAATCTTTGAGGCTATCTTCTGAAACTTCCAAAAGATGTTCTTGAAGTTTATTTCTTGGTGTTTGGATACCTGGTGTGTCTAGAAAGATTATTTGTGAATTTTCGTCGTTATATATTATTTTTATTTCATCTCTTGTAGTTTGGGGCTTGTTTGAAATTATTGAAATTTTTTCTCCCAAAATTTTTTCCATCAATGTAGATTTTCCTACATTTGCCCTTCCAACTACTGATACAAATCCTGATTTCATTTCTCCTCCAAATCTTTTTTTGAAAAGTTATATGGAAGAATATCATCAAGTCCATATATCTTGTAATTATTTATTGAATTTGCTATTACAATTTTTGAATCTGAATCCAAAAATTCTGCCATAAATTGCCTGCAAACTCCGCAAGGATAGGTCATTGTGCTATCTCCAGTAATTACTATTGTGTCAATTTCTCTATCTCCTGCACTTATTGCTGATGATAGGGCAGATCTTTCTGCACAAAGTGTTACAGAATAAGCTGCATTTTCTATATTTACTCCCTTGTAAATATTTCCTTTTTTTGTCAAAACTACGCTTGATACCCTAAAATTTGAATAAGGTGAATAGGAGTTTTTTTTATTTTCTATGGCAATATTTATTAAATCTTCTAAACTTTTTTTCATGAAAAAACTCCAAATATTAAAAATGCTACAGCCGTTCCCAAAATTGCTCCCCTGATAATTTCTGGAAGGGAGTGAATGTTTGCTTCGAAACGACTTTCTGCAACTATTGCTGCGAGTCCATAAAATACAAAAATCAAAAACCCTTCATCTATTCTCATAGATCCAATTGTAGCAAGGCAAAAGGCCATTGATGTGTGACCTGAAACAAATCCTCCGTGAAAAGCTGTTCCGTGTCCCTTATAAAAAATTCCCTTTAAAAATATGGTTAAAATAATTACTATTGAAACTGTAATAAGGGCAAGGTGGGACGGTTTTCTGGAAATTCTTAGAACAACTGATGAGGAAAAATTTGCTACCTTATCAAAAAATACCAAATAAGCAATAAAAATTGTATTTAAGGCTGAAACAAAAGTTGCAGCTGCAGACAAGTCTTTACTCGCTTTGGCTTCTTTTGATTTTTTGCCTCCTCCACCAAGATTTACCGCTTGTTCCAAAGAAGTATTTAAAAGCTCACAAGAAATTACAAAGGCAATTGAGAAAACCAAAAACATCATCTCAACTCTTGAAACATTTAAAAACAAAGAAACCAAAAGGACAAGAACAGATGTTAGGATATGAAATTTCATATTTTTTTCATTGTTTATTGCAAATACCAAGCCCTCAAAAGCATAGTCAAAGCCTTTTACAAATTTTTCTCCAGGAGTTTTTGCACTAGGAACATATTTTTGGGCTTCATCTTCCCTTTTCTTTTCTTCTTTTAATTCTTTTTTCACTTGGTCTTTTATTTGATCAATTAATTGTTTTTCATCTTTCATTTGAATACCCTAAGATTTTTCATAACTTCTTTTTCCTTAGCTCTCATGATTTTTTTGTCAGTATCTTCTATATGATCATAACCCAAAAGATGAAGGATAGAATGGCAAGTCAAATACATTATTTCTCTTTCAAAAGAATGTCCCAATTCTTCTGCTTGCCTTCTTGCAACATCAAGACAAATTACAACATCTCCCAGCATAAGATATGGTTTTTTAAGTAAAGTTCTCCTATCTTCATTAAAAAAATCTTCGATTGGAAAAGATAAAACATCAGTCACCCTATCAATTGACCTGAAATCTCTATTTAATTGTCTTATTTTTTCCTCATCAACAAAAGAAAGAGAAATCTCACATTTTTCCTCGTCAACATTTTCAAGCTTTAAAACTTCTTTAATAACTTTTTCAAGATCTTTTTCAAGATTTAAATCTTTCTTTGTTGTATTATTTATTATTAAATTCATTTTTTTCTTTTTCCTTGTCGGCCTTTTCGTAGGCTTCAATTATTCTTTGAACTAAAGGATGTCTTACTACATCAATTGCAGTAAATTCCATAAATTCTATTCCCTTTACATTTCTAAGAATTCTTGATGCAGATTTTAATCCTGAATTTTTTCCACGAGGAAGGTCAATTTGAGTTATATCTCCGGTTATAATTGCCTTTGAACCATAGCCAAGTCTTGTCAAAAACATCTTCATTTGCTCAAAAGTTGTATTTTGTGCCTCATCCAAAATTACAAAAGAATTATCCAAGGTTCTTCCTCTCATGTAAGCAAGAGGTGCAACTTCAATTACTCCTTTTTCAACCAAATTTTGATAAGTTTCAAAGCCAAAAATTTCAAAAAGCGCATCGTAGAGAGGTCTTAAATATGGATCAACCTTATCTTGCAAATCTCCAGGCAAAAATCCTAAACTTTCTCCAGCTTCAACTGCAGGTCTTGTAAGAATAATCCTATTTACCTCATTATTTTTGAAAGCTCTTATCGCCATAGCAACTGCCAAATATGTTTTTCCAGTTCCTGCAGGTCCAATCCCAAAAACTACATCATTATTTTCAATCATGCTCACATAAGATTTTTGGCCCAAGGTTTTGGGCTTGATTGGTTTTCCATTTGCAGTTGTAACTATGACTTGATCAAGTGTGGATTTTACTATTTCCTTATTTTCACGAACAAGCAAGTCAGAGAAATATTTTAATTTTTGAAAATCAATGCTTCCTTCTTTATTTATAACTTCAATAATTTCATCTATAAGTTTTTTTGTAAGAATTATGTTGACTTCATCTCCCAGTAAACTTATATTTCCATTTTCAGTTTTTATTTTTACATCAAATCTATTTTCTATATATTTTCTATTTTTATCAAAATTACCGAATAAACCCATAATTAATTCGGTATTATTTATTTCTAAAATTTCCTTAATTTTAATCACTCCTTTGAGATTATTATACCATCTTAATAGCAAAAGAAAAAAGATGAGAAACTCATCTTTGACTGTTGACATAATAATTTTTCCCATTTCGAGCAGATAAACAACCGTTGATTTCGGTTGCTTATCCCGATTTATCGTACGTAGTGAGTCGAGAAATCTCATGAGATTTCTCCATGCGTTCGTTTCACTCACTTAGTCGAAATGGCACTTAGCATGATTTTTATTTTAATTCAAACTTTGTCTACATCTTAAGATAAAACTCATCTTTTCGCTTTTGGCTTTCCTATTATTTCTGAATAAATTATAGCCTTTTTTAATTCGTTTTTATTTAATTTTAATTTCCCATCATCTGTCCAATGATCTTCGACTTTATTGGAAATTTTTTCTGAATTTTTCCTTAATTTTTCTTTATTTAGCTTATCATAGTAGGCAATATTTTTGTCTTCTCTTTCAATACCCTTATAAGTTTTTTGGTAAGATTTTTTATGACTTTTTTTTGGGTCATCTGCAAGAGATGACATAGCCTTTCCAAAAGCCATCTTGTTTTTTGGTTTTTTTAGATTATTATTTTCTTTTTTTTCTATATTTTTTAACCAAGTATCAAAATCTGGAGTGTATTTTCCTTCCTCTTTATTCATTTCTTTATCAAGATTGTAAATAAATTTATAAAACTTGGTTTTGAAATTATCTTTTGCCATTAAAATTCATCTCTACTATCAGCTTCTGATATTTTATTTCTCATTTGAGTATCGGCGTTGATATTTTTCATATTATAATAATCTAAAACTCCAAGATTTCCACTTTCAAGTGCCTTGGCAATAGCAAGTGGTACTTTTGATTGGGCCTCTACAACTTTCGCCCTGTTTTCTTGTTCAAAGGCAATAGCTTGGGCACGTCTTTCTTCGGCCTTTGCTTGGGCAATATTTTTATCAGCTTCCGCTTGATCTCTTTGTAATTCTGCCCCAACATTTCGTCCTACATCAACATCTGCAATATCAATTGATAAAATTTCAAAGGCTGTTCCTGAATCAAGTCCTTTTTCCAAAACTGTTTGGGAAATGTTATCTGGATTTTCTAAAACTTCTGCATGAGTATGAGATGAACCAACTGTTGTTACAATTCCTTCTCCAACTCTTGCTATAATTGTTTCTTCTCCCGCTCCTCCTACAAGTCTTTCTATATTTGCTCTTACAGTAACTTTTGCAATAACTTTAACTTCAATTCCGTTTTTTGCTACGGCTGCAATAGTTGGTGTATTTATTACTTTTGGATTTACAGAAACTTGAACAGCTTCAAAAACATTTCTTCCTGCAAGATTCATAGCAGCTGCTTGTTGGAAAGTTAAATCTATATTTGCCCTTTCAGCAGCTATCAAAGCATCTACAACTTGGTTTACATCTCCTCCTGAAAGATAATGACTTTCCAAATCTGAACTTGTAATTTGAATTCCTGCTTGGTGAGATTTTATTAAAGCGTAAATAATATATCTAGGATTTACCCTCCTAAATCTCATTGCAACAAGAGATCCCATTGAAACCGGAACTCCTGATGATCTTGCTGTAATCCAAAGTCCTATTGGGACAAGAGATAAAAATACTATTACAAAAATTATTATTAAAGCTGGAATTATTATTGGCATTTTGTATCCTCCTTAACATAAATGTTTCCATCTTTTATTTCAACTACTTCTACTTCTACATCTTTTTTGATGAAATCTCCATAAGTTTTACCATCATAGATCTTTCCATCAATTATTATTCTTCCTGTCGGCCTTAAAATACTGAGAGTTTTTCCCTTTTTACCGTAAAGATAAGTGTAATCTTTTTTCGAATTAAATCCCCTTTCTTTTGTCTGAGTATTTGTTAAAATTGATTTATTAAATAAATCTGCAGAAAATCCTAATTTTATAAAAACTGTAACACTTATAAAAACTGAAGCTGCAGTAACTAATAAAACTATTATTCCAAACAAAGAATTATTTAAAGAATCCATCAAAGAATAAATGGTTAAAATCACTCCCAAGCTTCCCAAAATACCAAAACTAGGTGTAAATAGCTCTATAACAAGTAATAAAATACCAGAAATAAAAGCTATTATGGTTATGAGATCAGCCTCGCCCCTATCAAGGCCCGTTTTATAAAAATAAATAAAAAGACCAAGCGCTATAAGGCCAAATAATATTTTTTTATCTGTAAAAAATATAGCCACAATACAAATAAATGCAAGGCTAAAAGATAGGGCTAATAAAATATCACTTAGCATAAAACTCCTTTCTTGATTAAATTATATATTTACATTAATTTTATACCCAAAATAAATAAAAAAAGAGAGAAAAATTTCTCTCTCAGACTGTTGACAAACTAAATCTTTTCCCATTTCGCGCGAACGTAGTGAGTCGAGAAATCTCGTGAGATCTCTCCATGCGTTCGTTTCACTCACTTAGTCGAGATGGTACGTAGCTTAATTTTTATTTTAAAATAAAATATTATCTACATTCATACTTTGCCTACGCTCTGAGAGAGAAAAAATTTCTCTCTAAAATTTTACTTTATTTTTAAAATCAATTTATTTTTTCAAAATTATCTTCCAACAACTCTTCAAGCGAATTATAATTTTGTGTTGAAATTTTAATATAATCAACTCCCTCTTGACCAATATCATGACCTTCTGTATTATATTTTATTACTTTATTTTTAGAATCAATTGAATAATCCAACTCAAAATCAAACCACCAAGCTAGCCAATCTGCTTCAACATATAATTTATCATCAGAGATTATTCCTGCAAATTTGTTATTTAGAAAATAAACACTTTCTTCTTTCATATAATCTTTTCTTGCAAAGGTGAAGACCCCGTATTCTGGAAAATATTGATAAGAATAATTTGGCATATTTTCGGGAACATCAATATTTCCAGGGAAAAAGCCAAAATAATATGACCCATCAGAATTTTCTTTTATATATTTTCCATTATTTTCTTCCAATAATTTTTCGAATTTATTTTTAATATCAGAATATTGGGGATCTGTAAAATAAGTAGAATCTTTTAAATAAATTTCATTTAATTTTCCGACGTCAATAAAATGAACATCTCCCATATCAAAAATAGAAATTTCTCCTTCGTCTTTTCCATCTTGAATTATTTTACATGAATTTTTTGAAGCTGTGTTTTTATCATCATTTTCAACAGGAGGCTTTTTTTGATTTTCATTCGAAGAAACTGTTGATTTTTGATTTTCAATTTTCTTTAAATTTCCATCTTTGATTTTTTTATCATCCTTTTTATTTTCTTTTATAATTTTTTCATTATTATCTTTTTTCGTGTCTTTTTTTGTAGTTTCTTTTTTATCTTCAAATTTTTTCTTTGCAAGTTCAGTCAATTTTTTCGCATCAACAAGTTTTGAATTTTCTCCATTAAATTCATCTATTACATCAATATTTCCAGACTTAACTATTAATTCTTTTGCCAATTCACCATTCATTTTATCAGGATAGGCACTATAAAGATTTGCTGCTAATCCTGATACAAAAGGAGCTGAGGCTGATGTACCATCCCACAACATCACTTCGGCTCTTCTATTATAACCCGGAACATTTACACCTGGAGCTGCTATATCGACATTTTCAGTATTTGAAAAATTAGCAAAATCCAATTTTTTATTATGTTTTAAATATGGTGCAGCTGCACCTACAATAATCACATTATTTTTTAAATCATCATCTATCCCATTGAAGGCACTTTTATTTTTAATTCTAACATTAGAATATTTTTCTATCTTTCTAATCTCTTCTCCTTCATTACCAGCAGATTTTACAATTAGAAAATCTTTACCATGATTTTTCAATCCTTTAAGACCCAAGTCTAGTCTAGCGCTTGAATTTTCAAAATCTTTTTTTATTTTATCAGCATATTCTTCTACATTTTTTGAATTTACGTCTTCATTGTATTTTAAAATCTCACTTAGTTTTTCATTTTTAAAATCTTTTTTTATGTCTTTATTACTAGCATTAACATAATATAGGGACTCTGGTATTAAGCCCCAGCTGATATTGAAAATTTTTATTTTATTGTTTGTTTGGTCAATCCTGTAAGATATAAGATAAGGAAGTACAGAAGAATCAAATACGGTAGGATAAATTTTTACATCTTTTCCAACCCCAGAAAATCCAATATCATTGTGTTTTGCTGCAAGAGTTGAGGAAACTAAATAAGTATGAAGTTTTTTCTTATCCTCTGCTTCCTTATATAATTTTTTAACACTTTCTTTACTTGCATCATCCTTTAAATTATTAGGATTTAAATTTTCATAGTTTAAATCCTCTCTTATGGTTTTATTTAGATTTAGAAAATTTAATATCTTACCGTTTTCAAATACTCCAACTTGGGTTTGATCTTTATAATCAAGATTTTTCCACATATAAGCTAGGTTGGTAATTTTATAAGACCAATAGGGATCTTCATATAATATTTCAGCTTTAGCATTTTTATCTATTTTAAGACCCTTTTCAATATCATAATTTTCCCACAAATTATTTTTATCATATTCTCTTGTTTTTTTATTTACTCTAAGTTCAAACTTATCATCTGGATAAGAATAATCATTATTTTTAACAGGCATTAGCCTATGAACTTCAGAAATTAAAACTCCATCTTCTTTTTTTATTTTCTCGGCTATCTTTTCAAGTTCTTTGACTGATTTATTTGCAATATTAATTTGGTAACCACCCCAAGTGTCACATTTTCCTACGATTTTTGCACCATATTTTTCAAATGTTTTTTCATCAAATTTATCCAAATCTACATCTACTAAAATTTCCCCATCTACATATTCTCCAAAATCATCTTGTTTTATATTTTCTTGTCCTGGAATTGTAAAGAAATTTTTCTTATCAGAAAATTCTAGCTTTTGACTTTTTTGAGGATAATTCTCTTTCATAGATCTACTTTTATTAACATACTCAACTTTATTTTTACTGTTTGAATTATCATTTGATGACACTTCAATATTATTTGAATTTTTATCAGTATTTGTAATCATTTTATTAGAATTGTACAAACCTTTTCCAAAATAAATTAAAATAAATCCTAATACAACTATAATACTTCCAATTATAAACTTTTTGTACGATTTCATTTTTTCCTCCATTCATATTGTTTATATTATTATAACAATAAATATATATTTTTCCTATATTAAAAATACAAATAAAAAAAGGAGAATCTCTGACCTGAACCCCAAAATCCGGAATACGGATGGAGGGGTTTTTGTATGCCAAAATACACAAAAGAATTCAAGATAAAATTAGTAAAAGAATATTTATCAGGTAAATCAGGTGGACAACCTGCATTAGCACATAGATACAATATACCTGAAAGCACTCTAGAAAATTGGATACGCAAATATCAGTCAGGTGGCTTTGAGAACTTATCTAAAAAGTTAAAAAACGAAAAATNAATTCTCCTATGGAAAACTTCTTTGGAATCTTGAAACAAGAAATGTATTATGGGGCGGAATTTAAAAACTATAATGAATTAGTTATTGAGATAGAAAAATATATTAAATGGTACAATGAGGATAGAATTAAAACAAAATTAAACGGAATGTCCCCTGTCATGTACAGATTACATTCCGCTTAAAATATTATTAAATTATTCCGCGTTTACGGGTTCAGGTCATCTCTTCTCCTAATCTTCTACTAATTCTTTTAACCTTCCAGTAAGTTTATATGGTACATTTTTTAATTCTTTTATATTTTTAACTCCAACAAGAGCCATAAATATTTTTATTTTTGTTTGAAGTTCTTTCAAATATTTTAAGGCATAATCGTAATCGCCTCTTAAAAGAAAGGACAAAACTTCTCCAGAAATCGCGCACATATCTGCTCCAATTATTATGGATTTGCAGACATCACTTGCATTTCTTATTCCACCACTTGAAATCAAAAAGAAATCATCTGATAAGCTTCTTACATCAAGAATTGATTTTGCTGTAGGTATTCCCCATGAATAAAATTCTGAATAATCCTTATCAAATATTCTCATATCTTCAATTTCTATAAAATTTGTTCCGCCTTTTCCAGAAACATCTATATATTTTACCCCTATATCCAAAAGTTTTTGGCCAACTTCCTTGCTCATGCCAAAACCAACTTCTTTTACAATAAGTGGAACCGAAAGATTCTTGCTGATATTTTCTAAATTTTTATAATTTTTAGAAAAATCTCTTTCTCCTTCATCCATAACAAGTTCTTGGGCGACATTAAGATGAGCTTGCATAGCTTTTGCTCCAATCAAGTCTTTGGCAAATTCAAAATTTTCTAAATTATTTTCTAAACCTAGGTTTCCAATTTTTAATATATCTTCCTTATCTTTTAAAAATGAAAAAGATCCTCTTGCTTCCAAATCTTTTATTGCAATAGATTCGCTCCCAACAGCCATTGGAATTTTTAATTCCCTGCAAATATTTGATAAGTCTTCATTTATATCTTCGCTAATTTCTGTTCCGCCAGTCATTGCATTTACCATAACCGGCATAGAAATTTTCTCACCCAAAAATTCTATAGAAGTATCAATCTCATCAAAATTTACTTCACTCAAAGCGTTATGTTCGATATAAACATTATTTAGTAAGGTTTTTGACCTAAATTCACTTCTAAGATAATTTTCAATATGTTCGTCTTTTCTTTCTCTTCTTTTTTCATCCATTATTTCACCTACTAATTATCATTCGTAAAATCATTCAAATCATCGTCAAAATAATTTCTATCATCAACCATATCAGAATCATTCTCAATCAAATCTTCTTGTTGATATTCATCTTCTTCGGGATCATTTTGATTTTGTTGATGATTTTCATTCAAATTTTGATAGTCTTCATTTGATATATCTTCTTGATCAGAATATCTGGTATTTTCATACTCTCTGTAACAACTATCATCTTTACTCCAATTTTTTAATTTATATTTTGAAAACACTTTATCAACTATCTCCCAAGTTTTTTCAAAATCCGGCATATAATAACTTACACCATCAATCATCTTTGGTGTTCCAGGAACTGTGTAAGTTGAAAATTTATCTGAAGAAAAATTAGAAATTTTACTGGTCATATCAAGTATTGTAGCCATTGGTAGATTTGTTTTTACATCTTTAAAATAAGCTTCAACCAAAGAAGTCATACTGATTGATTCTGATTTTTTTACCATTTCATTAACCATAGCTTTTAAAAATTGTTGTTGAGCGTTTACTCTTCCTAAATCAGCATTTTCATATATTTTTCTAGTTCTCAAATACCACAATACATCTTCACCATTCATTTTATTCATGCCTGGTTTTATATGAGTGTTTTCTTCATCGATTTTCACGCCTTGCGGAACCTTGTAATTAACTCCACCCATACCATCAACTATATTTTTAACTGCATCAAAATTTACTTCCGCATAATAATCTATATCAAGACCCAAAAAATCCCTCAAAGTTTTTAAAGTAAGCTCAATTCCACCATAAGCGTGAGCGTGGTTAACTTTTGTAAATTCATCCCTAACTTTTATCCTAGAATCTCTTGGAATTGATAAAAGATCAACTTTTCCTGTTTTAGAATTAATTTTACAAAGCATTATTGTATCAGTTCTAGTTGGCTCAGGATTTTCTTTATTTTGGCTTGCATCAACTCCGACCAAAAGAACAAGTATTTCATTATCAACTTTTTTTCCCTTATTAGTTACTGCAGCTTCAGTTCCATAATCTTCTATATTTTTTTTATCTTGTAATCTATTTAAGTAAGCATTAGAAGTAAAATAAACAAAAAATGCTAAAAAAACTGTAATCAAAAATCTTTTAAACTTCATAATATCTCCTTCTCATCTTGTAATTATAGCATAAAAGAAGTCTTAATAAAAATAAGAAAATGTTAAAATATATGATATAATCAAATTATGATTAAACTAATAACAATTGATATAGACGGAACCTTGCTTACAAATACAAGGAGTCTTCCTAAAAAAAATAAAGAAATGATATTAAAGGCAAAAAAAATGGGCGCCCACATAGCCCTTGTCAGTGGAAGACCATTTTCTGGAATTCTTCCTTATGTCAAAGAACTTGACCTAGAACACCAAGGTCATTTTTCAATTTCCCAAAACGGATCATATATTTTTGACAACTACACTAAGGAAGTTATTACAGGAGTTTTCCAAAAACCAAAAGATTTAATAGAACTTGATAAGTCTTTAAAAAAATTTAAAGTTCAAGTTTCAGCCATGGATGATGATAGTTTTTATACAAGACATAAAAATCCGAATATTTTGACAAGACTTGATTCTTTTATTACAAAATTAAAACTTCAAAAAATTTCATATGAAGATTTTGATGAAGATAAAAATTTTGGTAGGTTTTTAATTATGGGTTGGCCTTGGAATATTGAAAAAGTCATGGACAATATGCCAAAATTTGTAAACGAAAATTATTACTATGCAAAAACTGCCCCAGTTTTAATTGAAGTTATGAACAAAAATGCGAACAAGGGAAATGCCATAAAATTAATGAGTGAAAAACTTGGTTTTGAAATTGATGAAATAATGGCAATTGGAAATGAAATGAACGATATTCCTATGCTAGATATGGCAGGATTTTCTGTAGCAATGGAAAACGCCAACGATTATCTAAAACCCCACGCAGATTATATAACTTTATCTAACAACAAGGCAGGAGTTGGAGAAGTTATAGAAAAATTAATAGAAAATAATTTTGAAAAATTTTAAATTAAAAAGCATTCCTAGATTTTTTTCTAAGAATGCTTTAGAACATATGTAAAATTAATATTGTAACTTTTTACATAATTAAATTAAAATTATTCTAATACCCATCTCGACTAAGTGAGTGAAGCGAACGCACGGAGAGATCTCATTAGATTTCTCCACTCACTACGTTCGGTCGAAATGAACAATTTTTTTTATTTCCACACTTTCTAAGTATTCCTAGATTTTTTCTAAGAATGCTTTTTGTTTTCTTTAAATTTTTTGTATTTTACATAGGCATTTGCGCCCATTAATACTGATACTAATAAAATTATCCACCAATATTTCTTTTCACCAATATATTGAATTATAGTTAAAATTATTAAAAGCACAAAAGTTATTGCACTTGTTATAAATTCTAATAGCCTATAATCTTTGAAAATATTATTATTTGACATCTTTATCTATCACTTCATCCAAAGTTTTCCAAGATAAAAGTGCGCATTTTACTCTTTGTGGCATATTTGAAATATTTTGGAAAGCTGCAGCATCTCCAATTTTTTCCAAATCTTCATCGCTAATATCTTCTCTTTTTATCATTCCGATATAAATTTTTGCCATCTCTTTTGCTTCTTCAATTGTTTTTCCTACAATTTCATCGCACATTACAGAAGTTGCAGCTTGGCTAATTGCACATCCGTGTCCCGTAAAAGCTGCCTCTGTTATTATATTTCCGTCATGTTTTAATTCCAAAACAATTTCATCTCCACATGAAGGATTGTGACCTGGCTCTTTTATATCTGGATTTTCTAAATTTCTTTTATTTTTTTGATTTCTAGAATTTTCTAGTATTACTTGAGTATAAACATCATTTAAGTCCATTAAAGTCCCATCACCTTTCTTACATTTTTAAGCTCTTTTGCAAAATATTCTACTTCTTCTTTAGTATTATATATGGCAAATGACGCTCTGCAAGTTGAAGATACATCAAGGTAGGTGTGAAGAGGCATAGCACAATGATGGCCACTTCTTACAGCAATTCCTTTCATATCCAAAATTGTTGCAACATCGTGTGGATGAATATCATCAAAAGTAAAAGAAACAACTGAACCTGTATTTCTTTTTTCTGGGAAAAATACTTTTATATGATCAATGTCTTTTATCAAATCATATGCATATCTTGATAATTTATTTTCATGGTCATAAATATTTTCCACACCAATTTCATTCATAAAATCAATGGCAGCAGAAAGACCTACAACTCCACCTACATCTTGAGTTCCTGCTTCAAATTTTTGGGCAGGTTTTGCAAAAGTAGATTCTTGCTCATAAACATATTCAATCATATCGCCACCGAGATTGTATGGTTTTAATTTTTCAAGCAAATCATATTTTCCATACAAAATTCCAATACCCATTGGTCCATACATTTTGTGGGCAGAAAAAGCAAGAAAATCACAATCCAAATCTTTTACATCAATTTTTTTGTGAGGAGCAAGTTGACAAGCATCTACAATTGAAATTGCTCCAACTTGGTGGGCAAGTTTTGTAATTAATTTTTGATCAGTCATCTCTCCTGTCACATTTGATGAGGCTGTGATTGAAACAATTTTTGTTTTTTCTGTGATTTTTTCTTTTAATTCGTCATAATTTAGGGAATAATCATCATTTAAATAAACGTATTTTAAAGTTGCCCCAGTTTCTTTGCAAATTCTTTGCCAAGGAACCAAATTTGCGTGGTGTTCTAAAATTGAAATTACAATTTCATCACCTTTTTTTAAATTTTCACTTGCATAAGAATAGGCTACAAGATTTAAAGATTCAGTTGCATTTCTTGTATAAATTATTTCTTCGCTTTTTTCTGCATTTATAAAATCTTTAACTTTTTCTCTCGTACTTTCAAAAGCTTCTGTTGCCTTCCATGATAAAAAGTGAGCTCCCCTGTGGGGATTTGCATTTGAATATTTGTAATAATCAGCTTGGGCATTTATAACTGAAATCGGATTTTGGCTAGTTGCTGCTGAATCTAGATAAATAACTTTTTTTCCAGTATTTTTTTCGTCCAAAAATGGAAATTCTTTTCTTATTTTTTCTATATCCATCTTAACCCCTTGTATTCATTGTGTGAACTTTGTATCTTACTTTTTCTCTCAATTCTTCATGGTCAATTTTATCAATTGTTGGTGCAAAATTTGCTTCAAGCATCAAACTTTCTGCCTTTCTTTTAGAAAATCCTCTGCTCATTATATAAAATAACATGGCCTTATCAAATCTTCCAACACTTGCAGCGTGTTCTCCTGAAACATCTTTTTCTTCATTTAATAAAACTGGAGCAGACCTATTTATGGCATCTGGACTTAGCATTACTGCATAATCTCCAATTTTTCCATCAGCGTGTTCGCAACCTCTTTTAAGATCAACAACGCCCTTCCATCTTTTTTCGGCTTTTCCTTTAAGAGCACCGTTAAACATACAATTTGATTTTGTAACTTTTGCCTTGTGGTCGTTGAAAGCACCAATATCTAGAAAATCTTCATTTTGTTTGAAATAAATTCCATTTTCTTCAAGATTTGACTCTTCTCCATCAAGGAAATTTCTTATATTTACATAAGACTTGTCAGCGCCAAGTTCAATATAAGAAATATCAAAATTTGCCCTATCGCCAATAATTGATGAAATTTGTTGTAAATTAAGAGAATTTTCTAATAAATCAACAACTACAACCAATTTCACAAAAGAATCTTCTTCAAGATTTACCCTTATTAAAGAATTTAGATAAGAAGATTCTCCTTTTGTTTGGGAAAAATTAATTAAAAATGAAGAATTTGATCCTTTTTTTGCATTTATATCAATTTTATTTACCAATTGATTTGAATTTTCATCGAGATTTAAATTAATAAATTCTAAATCTTTTTCTCCATCAATGTCCCTATAAATATCTAAATTATTAAAATTTTTATTTTCTATTAAAAAATCTTTTGAAAGTCCGTAATTTTTTTCCCTAAAAATTTCATCTAAAGATTTATTTTCTTTATTTGAGCTTTCAAAATTTTTATAATCTTTTTTCTCGTTTAAACTTGGAGCTTTTTCGCTATAATTTAACTTGGTGTATGACCAAGTAGGCTCTCTCATTACATTTACTTTTTCCATCAGCCATTTGCTCCTTCCAATTCCATATCAATCAAATTATTCATCTCAACTGCATATTCCAAAGGTAATTCTTTTGCAACTGGCTCTGCAAATCCTCTTACTATCATAGATTTTGCTTCGTTTTCTGGAATTCCCCTGCTCATCAAATAAAATATTTGTTTTTGGTCAAGAGAACCAATTTTTGCTTCGTGTCCGCAATCAACTTCATCATTTCTAATATCAAGGGTTGGAATTGTATCTGATTTTGATTCACGTGATAACATCAAGTTTTCACAATCAACAGTTGACTTGGATCCTTTGGCATTTTTACCAATTTTTACATAAGATCTTGTCATAGATTTTCCGTTTCCTTGAGTTATAGATTTTGTAAGAGCGGTTGAGTAAGTGTTTGGTGCGTTGTGAATCATTGAACAACCATTGTCAATATATTGGCCGTTTGATGCGTAGGTTATTCCTGTATATTCAGCTCTTGCGCCTTCGCCATTTAAAATTGTGGTTGGATATAGCATTGAAACTTTTGAACCAAAAGATCCAGAAATCCATTCAACTTGACCGTTTTCTTCAACAATTGCTCTTTTTGTATTAAGGTTGTACATATTTCTTGACCAGTTTTCTATTGTAGAAAATCTAACTTCAGCGTTTTTGTGAACAAAAATTTCTACACTTCCTGCGTGAAGATTTACAACATTATATTTTGGAGCAGAACATCCTTCTATAAAATGAACTTTGGCTCCTTCTTCTGCAATAATCATTGTGTGTTCAAATTGTCCAGCTCCTGGAGCATTCAACCTGTAATAAGATTGGAGAGGAATATCTACGTTTACTCCCTTTGGCACATAAATTAAAGAACCACCAGACCAAACTGCTCCATGAAGAGCTGCATATTTGTGTAGGGTTGGTGGAATTGCTCTTTGAAAATATTTATGAACAATTTCTTCATGCTCTTTTAAAGCTGTATCAAAATCCGTAAAAATTACACCTTGATCTGACAAATGTTTTTGAATTGAATGGTAAACTTCCTCGCTGTCGTATTGAGCTCCAACTCCTGCAAGAGATTCTTGCTCAGCTTGAGGAATTCCAAGCCTATCAAAAGTATCTTTTATCTCTTCAGGAAGAGCATCCCAATTACTTTTTTTATCAGTTTTTGGCTTAACATAAGTTGTTATATCTGCCATATTTAATTCTGAAAGATCTGGTCCCCATGATGGATTTTCTGTTTTTTCAAAAATTAAAAGAGATTGAAGTCTTCTTTTTAGCATCCATTCTGGTTCATTTTTCTTTTTTGATAATTCTTCAACTATTTTTTTATTCAAACCCTTGTCGGAAATATCTGAGTATTCAAATGTATCAATGACATCATAAATACCCCTATCTATATCCTTAAAAGTTGATTCATCAAATTTCTTTTCTGTCATTTTAAACCCACTCGTATCCTTCTTTTTCGATTTTTTCCATTAGACTTGAATCGGATGTTTCTTTGATTACTCCATCTTTTAAAACATGAACATAATCTACATCAATATTTTCCAATAATTCATTGTGGTGAGTTACAACTATAACTGCATTATCTTCATTTAAATAATTTTTTATTCCTTCACTTACAATTCTTACCGCATCAACGTCAAGACCTGAATCAGTTTCATCAAGCATAGCAAGTTTTGGATTTAAGATTTTTAATTGTAAAATTTCAGATTTTTTTCTTTCTCCACCAGAAAATCCAACATTAACATATCTGTTTGCATATTCTTCAGATAATTTTAAATCATCCATTTCTTTTGTAAGTTCTTTATTAAAACCTAAAATTGATGGTTTTTTTCCTGTAACTTCTTCTTTTGCTTGTTTTAGAAAATCTCTAAGTTTTACACCATTAATTGCATCAGGTGATTGGAAGGACATAAAAATTCCTGCCTTTGCTCTTTTTTCAGTTGTAAGATCTGTTATATCTTCACCTTCAAAAAATATTTTTCCTTCTGTCACATCATAAACTGGATTTGCCATTACAGCATTCATGAATGTAGATTTTCCTGAACCATTTGATCCCATTATTACATGAACTTCTCCAGCGTTAACTTTTAAATTTATACCTTTTAATATTTCAGTATCTCCAACTGAAACATGTAAATTTTCAACTTTTAATAATTCTTTCATCGCTTACCTCTTTTTTTATTTTTGAGAAAATAAATTTATATACATTTAAAGTATACTGCTTTAGTACGGATTGTCAAAACTTGAAATTTTAACATTTAAATATGAAAAATTTCAAAATATTTTTTATTTAAAAACCATTATTATTTTAAATTTTTAAAATTTTCCAAAGAAAAAACACTTTAAAAAAAGTGCTCTCCCATAAATATTTTATTTTTTCTAAAACCATATGTAATTATTAATAATTACTTAGCTTATTTTCAACCAAATCAACAAGGCTTTTCACAGCTTCTTCCTCGCCATCTCCTTGGGCTTTAATTGTTATTTCTTCGCCTTTGCCAGCGCTCATAGATAAAACTGACATTATTGATTTTGCATTATAAACTCTGCCTTCTTTTTCTACATTTATATCGCACGCATGCTTTACAGCTTCTCTTATAAATATGGAAGCAGGTCTTGCATGTAAACCGATTTCATTCACAAGTGTGACTTTTTCCTCGTACATATCTCCTCCATTAAATATTGATAAATAAAAATTTATTGATGTTATTTTTTTAACTATTTTTCTTATATCTTAATTTGATTATACACGTTTTCCTATTAAAATACAATACTTGAATTTTTTGAAAAAAAGTTTAAAAAATATTAATTTTATAGAAAATGATTTCCTTTTCTTTAAATATTATAGCATTTAACGAAATTTATACAAGGATATTTTATATTTCTTATAAGCAAAAATATAAAGAGGCCGAAGCCTCTCAGTCTGTTGACAAACTAAATTTTTTTTTCATTTCGAGCGAACGTAGTGAGTCGAGAAATCTCGTGAAATCTCTCCATGCGTTCGTTTCACTCACTTAGTCGAGATGGGTTATAGCGTAATTTTGTTTTTGATTTATTAATGAATTATTAAACTGACTTTGTCTACTCTCTAAGAGGCCGAAGCCTCTTTTTTTATTTTAATTCTTTTAAAATTTCTACCAAGAATTTATAATTATTTTCTGTTGATTTAATATTTACTCTTTCTTCTGGTGAATGAGCTCCTTGGATTTCAGGACCAAATGAAACCATTTGAGTTTCTTTCATATCTTGTTTTAAAAGTCCACATTCAAGTCCACCGTGAGTTGTTAAAACTTGTGGTTTTTCTCCATTTAATTTTTCCCAAACATTTTTCATTATCTCCAAAAGTTCGCTATCTTCTCTTTCCCAACCTGGATATTCGTTTAGAGTTTCTACTTTTGCTCCAAAAAGTTCTACTTGGTTTTTAATTACATCGCGTCTAAATCTTTTTGCTGATGTAACTTCGCTTCTTGCAAGAATTGTAAAGGTAATTTTTTCTTCATCTTCTTCAATTAATCCAAGATTTGAACTTGTTACAAGATTTCCATCATATTTTTTAACGGGACCATCTGCCACAATTAAGTTTGCTTTTACAATTTTTTCTGACAAGTCTTTTGTTAAAACTTCTCCATCAAACTGACATTCTTTTATTATAATCTCGCCTTTTGGGTCAGAGTTTTTGTATTCGTGGATTATTTCATCTTTTACTTTTGAAAGATTTTTTATAGCATCTTTTGCATTTTTTACTTCTATTATTGCAAATGCCTCTGATGGAATTGCATTTCTTTTTACTCCACCTGAAATTTTTCCTATTTTATATGAATCTAATTCATTTATTATTCTTACAAGTCCCTTGATTGCATTTAATCTGTACTTATCAATTTCCATTCCAGAATGGCCGCCTTGGAAATTTTTAAGTTCTATTGAAATAAATTCTCCATCTTTTTTTTCGTATTCTTTTTCAAATGAATATTTAATATCCATTCCACCAGCACAGCCAATAGTTAAAATTCCTTCTTCTTCGCTGTCAATATTTAATAAATATTTTGGATTTCCCAATTTTTTTGTATCTAAATTATTTACTCCAACCATGGAAGTTTCTTCTCCTGTTGTAATTAAAACAGAAATTGGTCTGTGTGAAATTTTTTCATCATCCAAAATTGCAAGAGCATAGGCAACTGCTATTCCATCATCTGCCCCAAGAGTTGTCTTATTTGCTGTAAGCCAATCCCCATCAATGACAAGTTCAATTGGATCTTTTGAAAAATCGTGGTCTGATCCGTTTTCTTTTACACAAACCATATCCATATGTCCTTGGAGTAAAACTTCTGGATAATTTTCAAAATCCTTGCTTGCTTTTTTCTTTATATATACATTTAAAGCATCATCTTGCCAATATTCTAAATTTCTTTCTTTTGCAAAATTTACCAAAAAATCTGAAATTTCTTTTTCGTTTCCGCTTTCTCTTGGTATATTTGATATTTCTTTAAACCAATGAAAAACTTCTTTTGGTTGTAAATCTTTATATTCCATAAATCCTCCTAATATTTTCTTTATCCATTATACTTTCAATTACAAAAATAAAAATGAAAAATTTTAAAATAAAATAATAAATATTGATTTTAAATCAATTAATCGTCCTTTTATTTGCCCTAATTTCCAATATGTAGTAAAATTTTTATATAAAATTAGATGGAGAAAGAAATGATTAATACTTATTTATTATGCGGTGGTCCTTCAAGTGAGCATGATATTGCCCTAAGAAGTGCCCTTAATATTTCAAAAAATTTAGACAAAGAAAAATATAATTTAAAAATTGTATATATTGACAAAAAAGGAAGATTTTCAAAAGCTTTTGATTTTATAGATACAAAAGACGAATTTAACCTTGTAAAAACTTGCAAGGAAAATATTTTAGAATCAATTTCTGATTTTCTTTTAGAATTAAAAGATAAGGACAAGGACAAAACAATAATTATTCCATGCGTTCACGGAACCTACGGAGAAGATGGAACAATCCAAGGATTTTTGGATGCAATTGATGTGGCATATATTGGAAATGGGCTTTTGTCCTCTTCTGTTTGTATGGATAAGGTTACTGCAAATGATATTTTTGAAAAAAATAAATTAAAACAAGCAAGATATCTTTACGCAAAGGAAGAATCTTTTGATGAAAATTTCGCAAAAAAATGTGAAGAATATATAAAATTTCCAATGATAGTAAAACCTTCAGCAAATGGATCATCAGTTGGAGTAAATAAGGCAGAAAATATTGAGGATATTTTAAAATTTGGAAAAGAAGCTTTAAAATATGATGAAAAAATCCTAATTGAAGAGGCAATTATCGGTCAAGAAGTAGAAATTGCCATAATTGGTGACAACGACCTTAAAGCTTCAAAGCCAGGAGCTTATGTCACAGATCATACTTTCCTTGACTATGATGCAAAATATTTTGATAAGGGCACAAAAGAAATGCTTCCTTATCCAATGGATGAAAAACTTGAAAAAGATTTGAAAGAATTTGCAAAAAAATGCTACAAAGCTTGTGGATGCCAAGGTTTTGCAAGAGTTGATGTATTTTTAAAAGATGATGAATTTTATATAAATGAAATAAATACCTTCCCAGGTTTTACACCTACTTCATTTTTTGCAAGACTTTGTAAGATTAGTTTTGGTCTAGATTTTCAAAATATCCTAGATATGCTAATCGATGAAGGGTTCAAAACTTTTCAAAAAAGGAGATTTAAATGATTGAAAAAAGATTAGAAGAAATTGCAAAAATGCTAGGTGGAGAAATTTCTGATGATAAATTTAATGACACAAAAATCAAGGGAGTTTCTATAGATTCTCGTACAATTCAAAAAGATAATCTCTACATCCCAATAGTTGGAGAAAAATTTGATGGAAGAATATTTATTGAAGAATGCCAAAATTCTGGAGCCCCTGCATTTTTGATTGATAAAAATTATAAGATTCCAAAATCAGTTTCAATTCCCTATGTAAAAGCTTCTGATACAAAAAAAGCCCTACAAGATTTGGCAAAAGCCTACAGGGATGAACTTGATATAAAAATTATTGCAATCACCGGTTCAAATGGAAAAACAACTTCTAAAAACTTAATTCATTCGGTTTTATCAGAAAAATTCAAGGTTCAAAAAACTCAAGGAAATCACAATAACAATATAGGCCTTCCCCTAACACTTTTGGAATTTTCAAAAGATACACAAATCGGTGTAGTCGAAATGGGAACTGAAGATTTTGGGGAAATTTCAGAATTAACTCATATAGCAAAACCTGATATGGCAATGATTACAAATATCGGCGATGCCCATCTTTTAAAATTAAAATCAAGAGAAGGAATTGCAAAAGCAAAACTTGAAATTCTTGAAGGCCTAAAAGATGATGGAATTTTTATTTATAACGGTGATGATGAAATATTAAAAAAAGTTCTCCCATCTTATGAAATAAAACAAAAAACTATTAGTTTTGGAACAGGCGATGAAGTTGACTTTAAAGTTATTCCAAAAGAATTTTCAAGCACCTATACAAAATTTACTTACGATAATGAAGATTATACAGTTCCACTTTTGGGATCCCATCAAGTTTTAAACGGTGCCTTGGCAGTTTTAATTGGAAAATTATTTGACCTTTCCTACAAAGAAATTAACGACGGACTTTCCATAGCAACAAACAATTCAAACCGAAACGAATTAATTGAAAGAAATGGTTTTGATATTCTCGATGATGCCTACAAATCAAATCCTCAATCTTTAAAACAAGGTCTTGAGCTTGCTGGATATTTGGATGGATATGCAAATAAAATTGTCGTTTTAGGAGATATGTTAGAGCTTGGTGATGGAGAAAAAAATCTCCATTATCAGTCAGGACTTGATATAGATCCAAAAAAAATAAATTATTGCTTATTTTATGGCCCACTTTGTAAAGAAATGTACAAAGCAAGCCTAGAAAATTTCCCAGAAGATAGGAGTTTTTATTTTGAAAATAAAAATGACCTAATCGATAAATTAAAACTTCTCATAACCAAATCAAGCCTTGTTTTTGTAAAGGGCTCAAGAGGAGTTCACATGGAAGAAATTATAGAAGCAATTTATGATATAAGAGTGTAAAGTAATATAAGAAAAGATAGAAAAGATAGAAAAGATAGAAAGATTAGAAAAAATTTGGAGGAATTATGATTTACACAGTTACCTTAAATCCATCTGTGGATGTAATTTTAGAAGTGAAAAACCTAAATATTGGAGAAAAAAACCATGTTACTAATGAATTCACCCTTCCGGGTGGAAAGGCTCTAAACGTTTCAAGAGTTTTATCCCAATTAAAAATCCCAACAGTTGCAACTGGATTTATAGGCGGCCACCAAGGAAAATTTATCGAAGAATGGCTTGATAAAGAAAATATCATGACAGATTTTGTAAATATTGAAGAAGAAAGCAGAACAAATATAAAATTATTATTGGATAATGAAGAAACAACAATAAATTCCAAAGGACCAAATGTAAGCCACTACGAAGTTGATGAGCTTTTATATTATTTATCAAGAGTTGGCGAAGGTGATACCATAGTTATGGGAGGATCGGTCCCACAAATGGAAGAAAAAGTTGACGAAGATATTTATTCAAGAATGGTTTCAATAGCTAAAGCAAATGGGTCACATTTTATAGCAGATATTCCAGCAAAGTATTTACCAACAGTAATTAAAGAAGGTCCAATTCTTGTAAAACCAAATGTAGAAGATTTAATGGAAATTTTTGGAACAAAAATTGAAACAATAGAAGATATGGATAAGTACGGCAAAAAAATTATAGAAATGGGAGCACAAAATGCCATAGTTTCCTATGGAAAAAAAGGATCTATGTTTTTTAATAAAGACGGCCACTCATATATTTCTGAAGAAATTCACATAAATGAAGTAGTAAATTCTGTAGCCTGTCGTGATGCAATGATTGGTGGGTTTATAGGAACTTTGGTAAGATCAAGTGATACAATCGAAGCCTACAAAGTTGCCGTAGCAGCTGCAACAGCCACAGCAGAAGTTCTAGACCTTCCAACAAGAGAAGAAATAGAAAAAATAATACCAAAAGTTGTAATTAATCAATTTTCTTAAATAAAAAGGGACTGTTGTAAGACAATGAAAATTCATTTGCCAACAGCCCCTATTTAATTTTAAAATTTTATGAAAGGAGAAATAATGAACAAAAAAACTATAAGCATAATGCTTGCCTATGTTGGCGTTTTAACAGGAGCCGGACTTGCAAGCGGTCAAGAGCTTATGCAATATTTTATTTCCTTTGGAAAAGCAGGACTTTTTGGCCTGGCTGCCATTGGAATCTTACACATTTTGGTTGGAGGAATAATCCTTCAACTAGGATCACATTATTTAGCAGAAAGCCACATCGACGTACTTGAAGAAGTTTCAAATAAATATTTGACAAAATTTATGGACTACGCCCTAATAATAAATTGTTTTTTGATGGGCTTTGTAATGATAGCCGGAGCAGGTTCAAACTTAAACCAACAATTTGGCTTTAAACCATGGGTTGGATCATTAATTTGTACAATCCTTATAATTGTAATTGGAATGTTGGACTTTGATAAAGTTACAAAAGTAATTGGAGCCTTTACACCTTTAATAATAATTTTTGCAATTATAGGAGGAATTTTTACCTTTGTAACAATAAAACCAGATTGGCAAAGTCTTGATCAAATTGGAAAAACTGTAGCATCTCCATTGCCAAACATAGCCCTTTCTACCCTAAATTATTTTGGTTTGTGCATGATTAGTGGAATTTCTATGGCCTTTGTGCTTGGAGGAAGTAAAACAGATTCAGCAGAAGCAGGACTTGGAGGAATGCTCGGAGGACTTATGGTCGCAATTCTTACAGGACTTGTTGGCTTTACCCTATTTTTTAATTTGCCACAAATAAAAGATGCCGACATACCAATGCAAGTTGTTTTGCAAAATGTAAGACCAGCATTAGGGCTTATAATGTCCTTAATAATATTTGGAATGATTTTTAACTCATCCATTTCCCTATTTTATTCAGCAGCAAGAAGATTTTCCGACACAGAAAATAAATTTCGAAGAAACCTAATAATATTTACTCTAATGGGCTTTGGACTTTCATTTTTAGGCTTTAAAAAATTAATGTCAATTTTATACCCAATCCTTGGATATTTGGGATTAGTCCTTACAATAATTCTAGTAATAGCTTGGTTTAGAGAAAGAGAAGAAATAAAAAGAGAAATCAGAAGAAGATTTGCAATTTCAGTTCTTACAAGAAGAAAACTCGACGATGATTTAGAATTTGGAAAAATGGAGAAAGATAAACTAAACAGACTAGCAGAAAAATCAATAATAGACAACAAAGAAATAAAAGATGCTGTCCATGAAGAAGTAAAAGAAGAATTAGAAGGCGAAGAATAATAATAAAAATACCAGATAATAAGTATGAAAGCTTATCATCTGGTATTTTTTTGACCTTAAAATTATTTTTGTGATTTTTCAAAGTAATAAAAAAATTATTTAAAATTGAATTAAAAAATTTTTTATTCGATGGGATGTATAAGAAAGTAAAAATTTTTTAAAAAACTTAAATTTAAATCAAAAATAAATCAAATAATTACCCATCTCGAGCCGATAATTATGCCGTGATTTGGCATAATTATCCCTAAAAATTAGTGCGAGAGCACGGAAAAGTTTTCGAAGAAAACTGGTTTTAGTAGTCGAGAGATCTCTTTAATTAGCTTTATCCGTAAATTTACCAAATCCATGAAATCTCATTGATTTTGTTTTTCTTATTTTTATTTCCAAAAATTCCCCAAATAAAAAAGCCTACTAATTAAAGTAAGCTTTCTTTTATATTCCCATTATTATTTTTGCAACTTCAAAATAACAAATTAGTCCTATTGAATCTACTATGGTTGTAATTAGTGGGCTTGCCATTATTGCTGGGTCAAATCCTAATTTTTTTGCTCCCATTGGAAGTAGGGCTCCTACAACTTTTGCTATAATTATTATTACAAAAATTGTTATTGCTACAATGCCTGCAACTTCCAAGGCTACCTTGTCAAATAATAAACATTTAAAAAATGCTAATAGGGACATGACAATTCCAACTATTACTCCAACTTCAAATTCTTTTAATACTACCTTGTACCAATCTTCAAGTTCAACATCTCCTGTCGCCATTCCACGGATTACAAGGGTTGATGACTGGCTTCCTGCGTTTCCGCCTGAGTCGGTTAGCATTGGTATGAACATATTTAGGGCAATTATTGATTCTATCACTCTTTGACTTGATTTTAAAATTGTTGATGTAAATGAAGCTGATATCATCAAAAACATTAGCCATGGCAACCTATTTTTTGCAAGTTTTAGGGCTGATGTGTTTGAATATTCTTCTTCATCTGGTGTTGTACCTGCCATTCTTTGGAAGTCTTCTGTTGTTTCTTGTTCCATTACTTCCATGATATCGTCAACTGTTATTATCCCAATTAATCTTCTTTCGCTATCAACAACTGGAAGAGCTGTAAAACCGTATCTTCTAAATGTTCTTGCTACTTCTTCTTGGTCTTCATATGCTTCAACACTAATTACATCTTCGTACATTAAATTTTTTACTTTTGTTTCAGATGAACTTGTCACAATTATTCTTAGTGAAACATATCCCAATAATGATTTTTTTACATCTGTAACATAGCAAGTGTAAATTGTTTCTTTTGTTGAACCAACTTTTTTTATCCTATCTAAAACTTCTTGGCAGGTCATTTCTGGATTTACTTCTACAAATTCTGTTGTCATCAAACTTCCAGCTGAATCTTCTGGAAATTGCAAAAATTGATTTACTCTTTTTCTCATTTCTGCATCAGAATTTCTCAAAATTCTTTTTACAACAGTTGCAGGCATCTCTTCAAGTGTATCAATTACATCGTCAAAACTTAGGGCTGTAACTATAGCATCAAGTTCAGGATCTGTGATTGATGTCAGAAGTCTGTGCTTTCCATCACGTTTTAATTCCGCAAAAACTTCTGCGGCATCGTCTTTTCTAAGTAGTCTATAGACAATCAAACTTTGCTCGCTGTCAAGCTCAGACATAAATTCTTCTATATCTACCGGATTTGTTCTTCTCAAAGAATCCTTTAGAGCTGGAATATCTTTTTTTGCCAAAAGTTCATTTAGCTCTTCAATCCTAAGCTCGCTGTTGTAGCTATTCATAATATCACCCCTTAATTTCTTCTAATAATGTTTCTAACGCCTTGTTGAATTGATCATCTTCATCAAGTTTTTCAATATCCAAAGCCTTGTCTTCATTTTTATTTTCAACTTCTATATCAGGTTTTACACCAATTTTGTGAATTTTTGTTTTATTTGGTGTAAAATATTCGCTAATAGTAATTTTTACCCCAGAGCCATCATCAAGTGGAAAAAGTTTTTGAACAATACCCTTACCAAAAGAAGTTGTTCCTACAATTTTCGCCCTCTTTCTATCCTTAAAAGCTCCAGCTAAAATTTCAGATGCTGAGGCAGAATTTTCATTAATAAGAACAGTCATAGGAGTCTTGTCCATTTCCTTATCACTTTTTTCAACTATTTTTTTACCTTTCTTATCAACAGTTGAAACAATCACACCTTCATCCAAAAATGTATCAGCAATTGCAAGACAAACATCAAGATTTCCACCAGGATTATTTCTAAGATCCATAACAATACCTTCAGCGCCTGCATCTTTAACAGCCTTTAATTCCTTGGCAAATTCTTCCTTAGTAACATCCTCAAATTGTTTCACCTTGATATAAGCAATTTTTTTGCCATCTTTTTCAACAATTTTGCTCTCAACAGTATCAACCTTGACATCAGCTCTTTCAACTGTAATATCTTTTTCCTCAGCCTTGCCTTCATCATTTTTTCTAAGAACAGTAATTTTGACCTTCTCGCCAACATTACCCCTGATTTTTGACACAGCCTCCTCCAATTGCTCAGCAGAATAAGACACATCGTCAACCTTGGTTATAAAATCTCCAACCTTAATACCAGCTTTTTTTGCAGGAGATTCATCAAAAACAGAAATCGCCTTGATATAGCCTTCTTTGCTAGCTTGAACAGCCACACCAATACCAGCATATTTTCCATTAACATCTTCCATGAGTTTATCAAATTCATCTTTAGTATAATAAGCAGTATAAGGATCACCCAAATTTTCAAACATTCCCTTCAAAGATCCATCATACAACTGTTTTTCATCATAATCAAAAAGAAAATTTTCATCAATCAATTCCTTCATAGCTTCCATTTGAGCCATGTGTTTTTGATTTTCTTTAGAAATTAAAGGAGTGTCCTTAGACGAATTTTTACCAAGAGTAAAACCCGTAAAGCCAATACCAATAACTAACAAAAAGGCCAATAAAACCTTACCAATTTTTTTCATAATACCTCCAATTAAAATTTAAAAGCTAAAAAAGCTTTTATCAAAATAAAATACTATCAGTATTCTTATATTTTAACATAGATATACCATTTTTTAAACAAAAAGAAATCAACAAAAAAAGAATAAATCATTAATAAAACCTAATGATTTATTCCCAAAAATTAAAAATTAAAATCGAAATATTTCTCAACAAAATCTTGTTGAATTCCAGGTTTCAATTTCTCTTTAAAATCAGCACCATTAATTTTCTCAATCAATTTTAAAGCCAAATAAATACTAGCACCAGCTCCCCTTGAAGTCAAAATATTACCATCACAAACAACAAGGTCATTTTCTTTATATTCGCCAATATTAAAAAGCTCATCTTTAACACTAGGATGAGATACACAAGACTTATCACAAAGAATACCAGCCCTATCAAGAACAATAGGTCCTGCACAAATTGCAGCAATTGTTTTCTTATCCTCATCAAAATTTTTCAAAATTTCAATAACCCTATCATCATCCCTAAGATTTTCTGCCCCCATAGTTCCACCAGGAATATAAAGAGCACAATAATCATCCAAACTAATTTGATCAATAAGCTTATCAGCCTTAACAATAATTTGATGAGAACCATTTACAAAATAATCTGTCTTTATAGAAACAGTATCAACAGGAATATTTACACGTCTAAGATAATCAACAATAGTAAGGGCCTCAATCTCCTCAAAACCATCTGCCAAAAAAACTAAAACTTTATCCATAAATTCCTCCTAATAAAAATATACCCAATATTATTTGTGAATTAAAATTTAAAAATCAAAAAATATAATCCATGAGATCTCTCCACTCCTTCCAGTCGGTCAAGATGGGAAATTCTTTGTTTGAGTCTATATATAATAATAGTTTTTAAAATTTCTCAAATTATAATTTAAACTTTAGCCTAAAAATGAATACAATATTTACCCATCTCGAGCTTAGCCGAGAGATCTCTTGATTAACTTCATCCATAAATAAAATAAATCAATGAGATCCCTCCACTTCGGTCGGGATGGGAAATTCTTTGTTTGAGTTTATATATAATAATAGTTTTTAAAATTTCTCAAATAATTATAACAATTTAAACTTTAGCTCAAAACAAATGCAGTACTCACCCATCTCGAGCTCAGTCGAGAGATCTCTTGATTAACTTTATCCATAAATAAGCCAAAATCCATGAGATCTCTCCACTCCTTGCAGTCGGTCGAGATGGGGTTGAACTTTCTATTTGACTGAATATTAAAATTTTATTCAATCAACTAAACTATTTTTTAATAAAAATTTAACTTTAGCTCAAATATAAATCCAACACTCACCCATCTCGAGCCTAGTCGAGAGATCTCTTGATTAACTTCATCCATAAATAAAATAAATCAATGAGATCCCTCCACTTCGGTCGGGATGGTGATTCCTTCGATTAAGTTTATTTATAATAATAGTTTTTAAAATTTCTAAAATTATAATTTAAACTTCAGATTAAAAATAAATACAATAATCACCCATCTCGAGCATAGTCGAGAGATCTCCTTGTCTTCTCAGCTGACTATCTTCTATAAATTCCTTAAAAATAAATCATTTCCAATTACTAAACACACTAAAACAAGCCCTCGAGAGGGCTTGTCTATTGTCCTATGAAATTTTTATTAACTTATATAAATATGAAAGCTATTTAATAGATGTTAATAATTATTTATTTTTTCTTTTTTTGCTTACAAACAATCCACCAAGTGAAGCAGACAAAGTAGCAACTATTCCAGATACTGAACCTACTCCTGTTTCTACATTTCCAGATTCTGGTTTTACATATTTTACTTGATAAATATCTTCTTTTTTACCAGTTTCAGTTTTTGTTTTTTCAGTTTTTCCGGATTCTTCAGTTTTATCTGAATTTTCTGGTTTTTCTTGTTTTCTTGGTTTTTCTAACTCTGTCCATGGAGTTACTGTTTTTTCATAAACATAAGTTATTTCTTGTTTTACACCTGGTTTATAATTTCCTTTAGTTTCATTTCCATCTTTATCATAAGTTGGATCTTCAACAAGATTTTCAACGCTAACAAATTTGAACTTATCTTTTTCAACTTTTCCAGTTGTATAAGTCATATCTTTTGTTCCACCAGTTACATCACCGTCTACTACTTCACGTTTGATTTCTTTTCCGTCTTTATCTTTTGTGATATAGATGTGGTGTTCTTGGAATGAGCCTTTTTCTTCAACTGGTTTAGATGGTTCCAATGGTGTCCATGGTGTCTCTGTTTTTTCGTAAACGTATGTGATTTCTTGTTTTACACCTGGTTTATAATTTCCAGTAGTTTCATTTCCATCTTTATCATAAGTTGGATTTTCAACAAGTTTTTCAATTCTAACAAGTTTAAACTTATCTTTCTCAACTTTTCCAGTTGTATAAGTCATATCCTTATTTCCACCAGTAACTTTTCCGTCTACTACTTCACGTTTTATTTCTTTTCCATCTTTATCTTTTGTGATGTAGATGTGGTGTTCTTGGAATTTTCCTGTTTCTTCTACTGGTGTCCAAGGTTTTGCTTCTTCTTTTTGATAGATATATGTTACTTCTTGTTTTGTATCAGCAATGTAAGCTGCTTCTTTTTCGCTTCCGTCTTTGTTGAATTGACCACCGTTTACTGATTTTACTTCAATTAGTTTGTAACCGTCTCTATCTTCTTTTGATGTTTTGTAGTTTTCTTTTTCTGTTCCTTCTGTTACATCTTTATTTACTTCATCGTCTTTTACGATTGTTCCGTCTAGTTTCTTTGTTTGGTAAATGTGATGTTCTTGGAAGGAGCCTTTCTTTTCTACTGGTTTTTGTTCTTCTTTTTGATAAATATAAGTTACTTCTTGTTTTGTATCAGCAATGTAAGCTGCTTCTTTTTCACTTCCGTCTTCATTGAATTGTCCACCATTTTCTGATGTAACTTTAATCAACTTGTAACCTTCTTTATCAATTTTAGAAGTTTTATAATTTTCTTTTTCAGTTCCTTCTTTTACTTCTTTATCATCTCTTGAATCTTCTACAATTGATCCATCAAGCTTCTTTGTTTGATAAATATGGTGTTCTTGGAAGGAGCCTTTCTTTTCTACTGGTTTTTGTTCTTCTTTTTGATAAATATAAGTTACTTCTTGTTTTGTATCAGCAATGTAAGGAGCTTCTTTTTCACTTCCGTCTTCATTGAATTGTCCACCATTTTCTGATGTAACTTTAATCAACTTGTAACCTTCTTTATCAATTTTAGAAGTTTTATAATTTTCTTTTTCAGTTCCTTCTTTTACTTCTTTATCATCTCTTGAATCTTCTACAATTGATCCATCAAGCTTCTTTGTTTGATAAATATGGTGTTCTTGGAAGGAGCCTTTCTTTTCTACTGGTTTTTGTTCTTCTTTTTGATAAATATAAGTTACTTCTTGTTTTGTATCAGCAATGTAAGGAGCTTCTTTTTCACTTCCGTCTTCATTGAATTGTCCACCATTTTCTGATGTAACTTTAATCAACTTGTAACCTTCTTTATCAATTTTAGAAGTTTTATAATTTTCTTTTTCAGTTCCTTCTTTTACTTCTTTATCATCTCTTGAATCTTCTACAATTGATCCATCAAGCTTCTTTGTTTGATAAATATGGTGTTCTTGGAAGGAGCCTTTCTTTTCTACTGGTTTTTGTTCTTCTTTTTGATAAATATAAGTTACTTCTTGTTTTGTATCAGCAATGTAAGGAGCTTCTTTTTCACTTCCGTCTTCATTGAATTGTCCACCATTTTCTGATGTAACTTTAATCAACTTGTAACCTTCTTTATCAATTTTAGAAGTTTTATAATTTTCTTTTTCAGTTCCTTCTTTTACTTCTTTATCATCTCTTGAATCTTCTACAATTGATCCATCAAGCTTCTTTGTTTGATAAATATGGTGTTCTTGGAAGGAGCCTTTCTTTTCTACTGGTCTTTTTTCGTAAACATATTTAACGTGTAGAGTTTTTCCTGCTACAAAGTTTGCAGATGTTTCTTCTCCTTCTTTACTAAAGCTTGCGCCATCTGGAGAGGTAACTTTTACAAGTTCATATCCCTCTCTTGGTATTTGTTTGGTTGTATAATATTTAGAAGGAACATCTTGTTGCTTGCTTCCGTATACATAATCATCTGTTGTTATAGTTCCATCAGAATTTATAGTTTGATAAATATGGATATCTTCGAAACGTCCAAACTCTTTATTACCTTCACCATATGCTTTTGAACTTGTTGTATAGATTATATTATCCCAGAAGAAATAATCTTCTTTTGATGTAACTCTTTTGCCAGCTCCATCATATGGAGTGTTATCAAAGATTACACGAGTCGCTGCATCTTTAGTAGCATCACTCTTAAACTTACCTTTATATTTAATAACAATTGTTGCATTTTTATCAACTGGTCCTCTTTTGGCCTTACTTAGCATAACATCTTGGTTGTTGTTAATATCTACAATAATTGTGCCATCAACAATTTGTTTAGTATAAACCGTTTTGTTTGTGTCAGGTTCAATCTCTGGTAGTTTGATAAGATTTTCTTTTGTTTCTTCGTTCCATGCAAAACTCATTGGTAGCTTAGATAAGTCTTTTACTACGTATACTTCAACACTATCCAAAACATCTTGGTCAAAAACAACTCCGTCATTTACAACCCCATTTTCACCAGGAAGGTTTTTTATTTGGACAAGTGTGCCCTTTTGTTCTTTACTAAATGGGTTCACGTAAATAATATGGTCATATGTTTCATCTACTAGACTGACATGAGTTATATCAGAGTAACCATTAGATACAAATTTATCCTTTTGTCCAACATCTGACATATTATAATCTACAGTATAGATTTTTTCTTGTGTTTTACTGCCTACAGATACGGAAACTTTTTGATCGCTTACTGGATCTGTTACCTTCTCTTTGTCTATGAATAATGGAAATTCTGATACTATTTTAACATTACCATAGTTTTTAACAAGGTCTGTTAGGGTATATCTCATCAAGCTGTTTTCTTTATCGTAGCTTGCCTTTCCAACGACTTCTGAACCAATCTTGGCATCTAATGCTTCAGGATTAAAATCAGATACGATACCATTTGGATTTACATTTGGTGATAATTTAATTTCAATTGTGTCGCCAGCAACTGCAGTATCAGGCACACGGAAATCTACATGAGCTACTGCTTGTGTGTCATATAGTTGACCTTCAAAGGTCTTTCCATGAATGTCTGGGTCTTCAGCTATTGGTTTGATCATAGTTGCATCTTTATTGTCCAAACCTTTAATAGAAATATTGACATCTGTTACTTCGTTACTGATGTCTTTAGGAGCTCTAGCTTCAGTATCATTTGGTGCTCCTAATCTTCCTCGTTCTACTTCATCACTAATTTCAAGATTATTTGCATCTTTTTCTAGTTCTTTATCTGAAGTTTCAGCTTCAACTGTTTGGTCAGCTTGCGCTTCTTCAGCTGGTGCTGCTACTTCTTTGTTTTCATCTGCAGTGTTTTCTGTACTCTCATTTGCAGTATCAGATACTGTTGGAGCTTCTGATGCTTGTTCATCTGATGATTGATTATCATTAGATGGTTCAACAGATGGTTCAATCTTGTCTTCTGCTACTATTTCTTCACCTGTTTCTCCTGCAGCTTGAGCTGATGAAGGTGAGAAAAGTAGAGCATAACCAAGCATGCAAGAAACTAATCCTACTGATAGTTTTCTTGTTGCATATTTTGGTTTCTTTTTAGAACCATTTAACTTTTTTTCTTCAATGATTCTTTTTAAAATATCATTTTTTTTCATATGTTTTTTCCTCCTGGATTTTAATTCGCATATAAAATAACTTATAGAACATATGCTTATACAATCTTGTAAAGATTGATATATTTAAATCAAATAATATCAATTCTTAATTTTATTTTATTTGATTTTGATTATAAATCAATAGCAACTTGAGAAATATTTATCGCTTTTTTATATTTATATTTTTTTATCCTAAAAAATGAATAATTCTAAATTATTATTAATTCTATTTCAAATTTAAAATAAATCTTATTTACAAATATAAAAAACTCCATATTATATCAAAAAAAACTGACCCTCGTTTGAGAACCTGTTTAAATTTAAGAAAAATCAAATAAACCTTTAAGACTATAGACCAACCAAGGGCAAAGCCCTCAGTCAATCAATTTTTCAAAAATTATTTTCTTTTCTTTTTCTTAGAAGCGAACAATCCGCCAATAGCTGTTGTTAATGTTGCTAATGTTCCTGCTAGTGATCCTACTCCTGTTTGAACATTATTAGAGTTTCCATTAGCTTTCTTGTTTACATAAACTTTTCCAGCTTTTCTTTCACCTTCACCAGATTTTTTATCAACAAGTTTTGAACCTTCAATTGTATTTGTTGATCCATCTGGATAAGTTAAAGTTGCTGTTCCATTATCAGCTACTGCTACTTTAATAGCTTTTGGATTTGCTTTTTTAACTTTTTCAATAACTTCTGCTTTTTCCTTGTCAGTCAATTTATTTTTATCACCAACAATTGTCTTTGAAGGAATTACAGCTGGGTTCTTTTGAGCATCTGTTTCTTCTTCACTTGCTTTGCCGTTTAATGCTTTTTCTGCATCTTCTAGAGCTTTCTTTGCCTTGTCAACTTCTTCTTGGCTTGCATTTGGATCTTTTAGTACTTTTTCTGCATCTGCTAGTGCTTTATCATATGCATCCTTTTTATCTTTGTCTGCATTCTTGTACTTGTCTGATGCTTTTGTAGCGTCTTTCTTAGCTGCTTCGGCTTCTAGTGGTTTCTTATCTACTGCTTGAGATGATTCACCATTTAGTGCTTTTTCTGCATCTGCTAGTG
>NZ_CWHU01000001.1 GCF_001182725.1 Anaerococcus jeddahensis | reverse complement strand
AAGATAAATGTTGATGTTTGGTATATTGGTAGTCCCAATGAACCATATGTATCCTTTATTGCGCCTGCGTGTATTGTTTCTGTTGCAAATGATCTTTTTTTGTTTTCTGTCATTTTTTAATCCTTTCTTACTATTCTTTCATTTTTACAAAATATTTAATATAATATATCCAAAGACACTAAGGAGATATTATGAATTTAAACAAAATTAATTACGCTATAGAAGTTTCTAAAACAGGTTCTATTTCCAAAGCTGCCAAAAACCTCTACACATCCCAGCCTGCCATTTCTATGGCCATAAACGATCTTGAAAAAGAGCTGGGCTTTAAAATTTTTGAGAGAAATCAAGGTGGAACTCAAACCACTGCCAAGGGGCTTGAGTATCTCATAAAATGCCAAGATTTAATGACTAAATACAAGGAAATTCAAAGACAATATGCTACAAAAAACAAGGATGTTTCTGAGCTTAGAGTCTCAAGTCAACATTTTAATTTCGCTGTATCAGCTTTTATGAAATTAATCGACAAGTACAAGGATGATTCTTTCAAATTTTATCTAAAAGAAACTACATCCCTCAATGCCATTAACCACGTTGAAAACGATTATTCTGACCTTGCCTTTATCTACATAAATGATCCTTATAGGCAAGCCATTTTAAAATTATTTAAAGAAAAATCTTTATCATACGTTACTATCGCCAAGGTCATTCCTCATGTTTTCATTAACAAAGACCATCCTTTGGCAAATCAAGAATTGATTAAAATTGATGATCTTTATAAATTTCCTATGATTATTTATGAGCAAAATGACACACAGATTTTACCGGAAGAATTTGTAAACCTTCCTAATCACAAGCAAGTTATCTACACCCAAGATAGGGGTACAACTTTAGGCCTTATATCCAATACAAATTCTTTTAATGTTGGTACGGGTTGCCTTCATCCAAATAGTGGATTTCCGAATATCAAAACCGTTAAGCTTGAAAATCCAGAAAATTTATCCATGGATATAGGTTATGTTTACAAATCTTCCAAAAATCTTTCAAAGCTTTGTAGGGAATATCTATCCCTAACTAAGCGTGAACTTGTTCATTGCCTTCCAAATTTTTAATATGATCAGAGACTTTTGATTCTGCCATATCATATTCAAAGTTCCAATTATCTTTAGCCTTAGTAAATGGTACATAAATTGAAATTATTGAAACTACTCCCAAGATAAATTGGTACCAGAAAAATGGTATAATTTGGAATGGTGCAACTGCGCCTTTAGTAAAGCTTGCAGCTATCAAAACTTGAGCAGCATAAGGCACTATTCCTTGGAATACACAAGAAAATGTATCAAGCAAAGATGCAGACCTTCTTGGGTCAATCTTATATTCATTGCACATTTTCTTAGCAATTGGACCTGAGATAATAATTGCAACAGTATTGTTAGCAATTGCTACGTCAGCAAGAGAAACGAGTGCAGCTATACCAAGCTCACCAGATTTTTCTCCCTTAGCAAATTTTCTAATTTTTGCAATAATCCAATTAATACCGCCCTCTTTGGTAACCATATTAGAAAGACCACCAATTAACATAGAAAGTAAGAAAATTTCAAACATTCCAGTAAATCCTTCCCACATAGTTTGAGAAAGAGCAAGTAAATCAAATCCATTGTTCATAAGAAGAACAATACCTGATAAAACAATACCACCAGTCAAAACTAAAAATACATTAACTCCCATCAAAGCTACAACCAATACGAAAATATAAGGAATAATCTTAATAATATCGTAAGATAAGTCTTTTTGAGCAGGTTGAGATTCTGGAGCACCCAAAATAAGTAGCAAAATAAAAGTAATAATACCAGCAGGAAGAGCCATTTTTAAGTTCATCCTAAACTTATCTTTCATCTCACAATTTTGAGTTCTAGTAGCAGCGATAGTTGTATCAGAGATAACAGATAAGTTATCACCAAACATTGATCCACCAACCAAGGCACCAAGCATCAAAGCCATATTGATACCACCAGATTTAGCAAGACCAACAGCTATAGGTCCAAGAGCAGTAATAGTACCAACAGAAGAACCAGTAGCAATAGAAATAAAACAAGCTATCAAAAATACACCTGCAGTTAAAAATTTAGCAGGAACAAAAGAAAGTCCCAAACCAACTACAGAATCAACACCGCCAGAAGCAGAAGCAACAGCGGAAAAAGCGCCTGCCAATATGTAAATCAAACACATAATAATAATGTTTGAGTCGCCACAACCTTCAACTAAATTGTCAAATTTCTCATCAATACTTCCACCAAACAATAAAAATGCACTAATAATACCAACAAAAGCTGCAATAGGTGCAGGCAATTGATAAAATGCCATTTCTACTCCTCTAACGTGAAGTACAATTCCTGTGGCAAGGTAAATAACGATAAAAACCAAAAATGGAATCAACGCCTTACCAGAAATTTTTTCATTCTTTTTCACAATATTCACCCCTTTTTTTAAAAAATGATTACGTTTTCATAATAATAATATTACATATAAAAAAACTTGTAAAATACATATAAATTATAAGGCATATAAGAAAAACTTATGGTACAATAAAGTATTAGAAAATTAAAATAAAATATAAATATAAAAATAACTTGCAAATTCTCTACTTTTTAAAATTCAAAAAGAATAAAGTTATAATATCAAAAAAAATTCGCAAATAAAATTAGAAAAATTACAAAAACGATATAAAAAAATTTTATTACAAAATACCAATCAATAGAATTTAAAAACAAAGAAATGGGTAAAAATATAAAAGAAAAAGAAAAAGAAAAAAAGGAGAATAATATGAAAATAAAAAAAGTAACAATAGCAGGAGGAGGAGTCCTCGGAGCACAAATAGCCTACGTTACAGCCTTTCACGGGTTTGACGTAACAATTTGGGGAAGAAGCGAAGGATCAATAGAAAGAGTAAAACCAAGAATTGATTACCTACACGAAATATTTACCAAAGAATTAATGGCTTGTCCATCCTATATTGGACAAGAAAATCCAAACTACCCAAGATCATTTTTCAATGATAAATCAGAAATAACAGAAGAAAAAATAGAAGAGCTAAAAAAAGTAAACGAAAAAGTTTACAAAGAAATGAAATACACAACAGATCTAGAAGAAGCATTCGGTGATGCAGATCTAGTAATAGAGGCGATAGCAGAAGTAGTGGACGAGAAAAAAGCCTTCTATGAAAAAATTGCCCCATACCTAAAAGAAGAAGCAATCCTAGTATCAAACTCATCAACCCTATTGCCATCAACCTTTAGAGAATACACAGGAAGAGAAGAAAAATTCCTAAACTTACACTTTGCAAATAATATCTGGAGACAAAATTTAGCAGAAGTAATGAAACACGACAAAACAAGCGATGAAGCCTTCAAAACAGTAATAGAATTTGCAAAAGAAATAGGAATGTATCCAGCAGTAATCAAAAAAGAACAACCAGGCTATATTCTAAACTCAATATTAGTACCACTAATAAATGCAGGACTAGTGCTATATGGAGATGATATAGCAGAACCAGAAGATATAGATATGGACTGGAAAATCGGAACAGGTTCACCAAAAGGCCCATTCGAAATAATAGATATAGTAGGAATTACAACAGTTTTAAACATAACAAAAACAAATCCACTAGCAAAAGATCCAACAAGTCCAATAGGAAAAGCAGTAAAAAAACTAGAAGAAAGAGCAGCCAAAGGCCTAAAAGGAATAGAAAGTGGCGAAGGATTCTACAAATACAAATAAAAGAAAAATGCGATGAAATAATTTATATTTCATCGCATTTTAAATTAAATAAAAATATTTACAAATTCAAATTTACAGTCTTAAAATCAATCAAAAAAATTTTTAATCAAAACCAATAAATAAGAAATTGGGAAGTTCAATAATGACCACTAATGTATTAATTTATTATAAAATTTTACATCAAATTAAATCTTGCAAAATTTTTATAATATGAAAATAAATTTAAATTGAAATTAAACCATAATTCTTGTTTTAAATATAGAAAATATATATTGAGATATTAATTGTAAGACTTAAAAATTTACATCAAAAAAGACCAGCCTAAGCTGATCTTATTTGTTTGGCAACTTCCTAGTCTCCCGGGAGGTCTCCCTCCGAGTACCATCGGCGTTAGAAGGCTTAACTTCTGTGTTCGGTATGGGAACAGGTGTATCCCTTCTGCCATTGTCACCATATTATGATCCTAACCCAATTTGTGTAACAAATTGTTGGTAGGTCAGACGTCGCGGCGTTTCAAAGTTGCTTGCAACTTTGTCAGCAAGCCGACGAACTTCTTTTAACCTAATTTTTTTATTCTCGCTTCGCTGCGAGTGCTCCGCACGGGTCCTCGACGAGCCGGACGGGCTAATTAATAGCTATAAATATTTCCAGTCAAGATTTAAAGTTTAGTATCCATTAGCTTAATACATTACTGCACTTACACCTTGGACCTATCTAAGGTATTTTCTTTACCTACTCTGAGAAATCTTATCTTGAGGGTTGCTTCGTACTTAGATGCTTTCAGTA